>CAZSYX010000048.1:0-27118 GCA_964610575.1 uncultured Burkholderiaceae bacterium | reverse complement strand
AGCCGGCCTTGACCAGCTCGACGCAGCCGCCGCACAGCACCGCCTGCTCGCCGAAGAGGTCGGTCTCGGTCTCCTCGCGGAAGTTGGTCTCGATGATGCCGGCCTTGCCGCCGCCGATCGCCGCCGCGTACGACAGCGCCACGTCACGCGCGCGCCCCGAGGCGTCGCGGTGCACGGCGATCAGCATCGGCACGCCGCCGCCGCCGGCGTATGTCGAGCGCACCGTGTGGCCCGGCGCCTTCGGCGCCACCATAATCACGTCCAGATCGGCGCGCGGCTGCACCTGGCCGTAGTGGATGTTGAAGCCGTGCGCGAACGCCAGCGCCGCGCCCTTCTTGATGTTGGCGTGGATCGACTGGTTGTAGACCTCGGCGTGGTTCTCGTCGGGCAGCAGGATCATCACGATGTCGGCGTCCTTGACCGCATCGGCGACCTCCTTGACCGTGAAGCCGGCGTTCTCGGCCTTCTTCCACGAGGCACCGCTCTGCCGCAGCGCCACCGTCACCTTGACGCCCGAGTCCTTGAGGTTCATCGCGTGCGCGTGGCCCTGCGAGCCGTAGCCGACGATGGCCACGTGCTTGCCCTTGACCAGCGACAGATCGGCGTCCTTGTCGTAATAGACCTTCATCTGTGTCCCCGTGTAATCAGTGGAAAGTGAAAACGTGAAGTCAAACCCTGAGAATCCGCTCGCCGCGGCCGATGCCCGAGCTTCCCGTGCGCACGGTCTCGAGGATGGCGGTGCGGTCGACGGCCCGGATGAACGCGTCTAGCTTGCTGGTGTTGCCGGTCAGCTCGATCGTGTAGGTGCGCTCGGTGACGTCGATGATGCGGCCGCGGAAGATGTCGGCCATCCGCTTCATCTCCTCGCGCTCCTTGCCGACCGCGCGCAGCTTGATGAGCATCAACTCGCGCTCGGTGTAGTCGGCCTCGGACAGGTCGACCACCTTGACCACCTCGATCAGCCGGTTCAGGTGCTTGGTGATCTGCTCGATGATGTCGTCCGAGCCGGTGGTGACGATCGTCATCCGCGACAGCGACGGATCCTCGGTCGGCGCCACGGTCAGCGTCTCGATGTTGTAGCCGCGCGCGGAAAAGAGCCCGACGACACGCGACAGCGCGCCGGGTTCGTTTTCCAGCAGGACCGCAATGATGTGGCGCATCACAGGTCCTCCGAGCCGAGCAGCATCTCGGTCAGGCCCTTGCCCGCCCTGACCATCGGCCAGACGTTCTCGGCCTGGTCGGTGATGAAGTCGAGGAACACCAGCCGGTCCTTCTGCGTGGTGAACGCTTCGCGCAGCGCCGGCTCGACGTCGGCCGGCTTCTCGATCCGCATGCCGACGTGGCCGTAGCTCTCGGCCAGCTTGACGAAGTCCGGCAGCGCGTCCATGTACGAGCTCGAATAGCGGCTGCCGTAGTCGATCTGCTGCCACTGCCGGACCATGCCGAGGTAGCGGTTGTTCAGATTGACGATCTTCGGCGTCAGGCCGTACTGCTTGCAGGTCGACAGCTCCTGGATGCACATCTGGATCGACGCCTCGCCGGTGATGACCGCCACCTGCGCGCCCGGGTTGGCCATCTGCACGCCCATCGCATAGGGCAGACCGACGCCCATCGTGCCCAGCCCGCCGGAGTTGATCCAGCGGCGCGGCTTGTCGAAGCGGTAGTACTGCGCCGCCCACATCTGGTGCTGGCCGACGTCGGAGGTGATGAAGGCGTCGCCGCCGGTGACCTTCCACAGCGTCTCGACGACGTACTGCGGCTTGATGAGGGGGCTTGCCCGGTCGTACTTCAGGCAGTCGCGCTTGCGCCACTCGTTGATGCGCTCCCACCAGGTCGTCAGGGCCGCGCTGTTGGTGCGCGGCGGCGCCGCCTCGAGCTGCGCCAGCAGCTCCGTCAGCACCTCCTTGACGTCGCCGACGATGGGCACGTCCACCTTGACCCGCTTGGAGATCGACGACGGGTCAACGTCGATGTGGATGATCTTGCGCTGGTTCTGCGCGAAGTGCTTCGGGTTGCCGATCACACGGTCGTCGAAGCGTGCGCCGATGGCCAGCAGGACGTCGCAGTCCTGCATCGCCATGTTGGCCTCGTAAGTGCCGTGCATGCCCAGCATGCCGAGGAACTTCGGGTCCGAGGCCTTCACGCCGCCCAACCCCATCAGCGTGTTGGTGCAAGGGTAGCCGAGCAGGTTGACCAGCCGGTTCAGCAGATCGTCGGAGTCGGACAGGATCACCCCGCCGCCCGTGTAGATCATCGGCCGCTCGGCCGCGGCGAGCAGTTGCACCGCCTTCTTGATCTGCCCCTGGTGCCCCTTGAGCACCGGGTTGTACGAGCGCATCGACAGCTGCCGCGGATACTCGAACCTGCAGCGGGCAATGGTGACGTCCTTGGGGATGTCGACCAGCACCGGGCCGGGCCGGCCGCTGCGGGCGATGAAGAAGGCCTTGGCGATGGTCGAAGCGAGATCGCGCACGTCCTTGACCAGGAAGTTGTGCTTGACGCAGGGCCGCGTGATGCCGACCGTGTCGCACTCCTGGAAGGCGTCCTGGCCGATCGCGTGCGTGGGCACCTGGCCGGTGATGATCACCAGCGGGATCGAGTCCATGTAGGCGGTGGCGATGCCGGTGACCGCGTTGGTCACGCCCGGCCCGCTGGTCACCAGCGCGACGCCGGTCTTGTGGCTCGAGCGCGAATAGGCATCCGCCGCGTGCACGGCTGCCTGCTCGTGCCGCACCAGGATGTGCTGGAACTTGTCCTGCTTGAAGATCGCGTCGTAGATGTAGAGGACCGCGCCGCCGGGATACCCGAAGACGTGTTCGACCCCCTCTTCTTCCAGGCACCGCACGACGATCTCGGCGCCCGTAATCTGTTCAGTTTGCGTTTCCGGCCGGCTGGCGGCGACGGTTTCCGCGCTGACGGACTGCATGCTGCGACTCCTCTCAAGATCCACGGGAGATTGATTGGATGCCGTTCCGGAACCGGCTTGTGGCCGGTGGTGCGGCGAGCGCGTTTAGCGTGTTCGATGCAACGTGGTGGGCTGCTCCGGGCTAAGGGCTTCTTGTGGTGCAAGACCGCGGACGATACTGCAGCGCATCAGAATGGGCAAACGCCACTGAGCGGAGCAGACCCATTCGGCCCCTCTGCTAGCATCGAGCGCACCCCCCAACTGACGGCAGGCTACCCGGCACCGAAACGCTGGCGGTCGCGGTCGATGGCCACCCGAGAAGAACTGTCAGAGTTTCTGGCCGGCGTCGAGCGGCGCGCGTTCAAGCAGGCGGTTTTCGCAGTGCGGGACGAATCGCACGCGCTCGACATCGTCCAGGACGCGATGATGAAGATCGCCGAGCACTACGGCGATCGGCCTGCGGCGGAACTGCCGCTGCTGTTCACCCGGATCCTGCAGAACGCGACCCACGACTTCTTCCGCCGCAGCAAGGTACGCTCGACCTGGGTGACGCTGTTCTCGGCGCTGAACCCGGACGCCGAACCCGACGCCGACCCCCTCGAAACCCTGGAGGCGAGCGGCGATACCCGTACCGAAAGCACCGAAACCAGCTACGAGCGGGAGCAGATCGTGGCGATCATCGAGGAAGAGGTGGCCAAGCTTCCGGCCCGTCAACGAGAGGCCTTCCTGCTTCGTTACTGGGAAGACTTCGACACGGCCGAGGCGGCCGCGGCGATGGGCTGCTCCGAGGGAAGCGTCAAGACTCACTGCTCGCGCGCGACGCACGCGCTGGCGAAAGCCCTCCGGGAGCGCGGCATAACGCTATGAACCAGGACGAATTCGGATTTCGGGTCCGCCAGGCCCTCAACGACGGGGCCGAGCGGCTCGACTACCGGACCGTGCTCCGCCTGGAGCAGGCCCGCAGGCAAGCACTTGGCCGGCAACGCCGGGCCGGTCCGGCCACCGTGCGCCTGCCGGCGCTGCAACTGGCCACGGCCGGTGCGCCGCCCATCGACAGCGGCGGCGGCGCCTGGGGCTGGCTGCGCGGCGCCGGACTCGTCGCGCCGCTGCTTGCGCTGGCGGTCGGCTTCGTGGCCATCAGCCACTGGCAGGAGGAACTCGAGATCCAGCGCCTGGCGGCGCTCGATTTCGCGGTGCTGCTCGACGAAGGGCCGCTGGAGGCCTATGCCGACCAGGGGTTCGGCGTCCTGCTGCAGGCCGAACAGCGGGCAGACCGTTGAGCCGGGCAACGATGATCGACGGCGGGAAGCGGCGCGCTGCGGCGCGCCGGCTGCTACTCGCCGCAGCGGTCTTTGCGCCGGCCTTGCTTCTAGCCCGGCCGGCGCAGTCCCAGAACACGGCGCCGGCAGGTGGCCCGGCATGGAGCCAGCTTTCGCCGCAGCAGCGCGAGGCGCTGGCACCGCTGGCGGGACAGTGGACGACGATCCCGTCCGAAAACAAGCGCAAGTGGCTCGACATCGCCGACAAGTACCCCCAGCTTTCCCCCGAGGGCAAGACGCGGCTGCAGGCGCGAATGGCCGAATTCGCCCGGCTGACCCCTGAGCAGCGGCGCACCGCGCGCGAGAACTTCCAGCGCGCCTATGAATTGCCGCGCGAAAGCCGCGAGTCGGCGGTTGAGCAGTACCGGCTGCTGCCGGACGACAAGAAGAAGGAGTTGACCGAGCGCAGCCAGCGCAAGGACGCCGCCAAGGAGGCGCAGAAGAAGTGAACCGCCGGGACACCCGATCCTGCGCCGGTGCGCGGGCGTGCTGATTTTCTCTTTGGCCAACCCCATCCCCGCTCCGAACCTCGCCAAGCCGAACACACGCGCCGCGGTCGACGGTCCGCCGCCGGGCATGCTGCTGCGGCTGGCCGTGATGACCTACGAGGCGGTGCTGCTTTTTGGCGTCGTCTTCGTGACGGGCTTTGCACTGCTGGCGCTGGCCGGCTGGAGCTATCCACTGAAGCCCGGTCAGCGCTGGGTGCTGCAGGCGGCGCTGTTCGTGGCTATCGGGATCTACTTCGTCTACAGCTGGGTGCGGGCCGGGCAGACGCTGCCGATGAAGTCGTGGCGGCTGCGTGTGGTCGACCGCGACGGCAGCCTGCTCAGCCCGGCGCGAGCGGTGCTGCGCTACGTGCTGGCGTGGAGTCTCTTTGTGCCGGGGCTGCTCATCATCGCGTTCGCCGGCATCGGCGGCCTGTCGAGCCTGCTCGTGCTTCTCGCGAGCCTGCTGCTGATGCTGGCCGTGGCGCGCTTCGATCCGCGCCGCCAGCTGCTGCACGACCGCATCCTCGGCTCGCGCGTCATCCGCGACTGAGCAACTCGGGTCTTTCCAGTTCCTCGGTGCAGCCGGCGAACAGGGCGTGCATCAGCGCCGTTTCGCGGCTGCGGACTGTGCGCAGGAACTCGCCGGCCGACCCCATCTCCCGGAAAGCATCGAAGCCGCTCTGCAGGAAGTGGTGCAGATGTCCGAAGCCTGCCGCCTCCGCCGGCGCCCGCATCATGTGCAGCATGCCCGACAGCAGCGGGATGCGCGCCAGCTTCTCCAGCGTCTGGCCGATGCGATCGACGGTCTCGATCTGCATCTGCCGCTCGGCCAGCGTCCCGGTCTCCCGGTAGGCGCGCGCATAGCCGGCGACGTCGATCGGCAGCCTGATCGCCTTGGCCAGGCGGGCGTCGAGCGACTCCGAAGTCTCGTCGAGTTCGACCGCCAGCGCCATCGTCTCGACCGCGCGCTCGGGCAGCATGCGCGCCAGCTTCGGCACGACGCGCAGCGCCTCGTTGTCGCGCGCCTCGAAGTCCTTGGCGCCGTACAGTTCCTCGAGGAAGAACTCGCTCGCCGGCCGGTAGCGCGCCGACGCAAGCAGGTCCGGATAGGTCCGCGCCAGCCGCGCCGCCTGCCAGTGCTTCACCGCCAGCCAGCGCTCGTTGACCGCCGCATCGGCGTGCAACGCGCGGCGTATTTCGATCACCCGCGCCAGGCCGGATGCGAGCCGTTCCTTGGGACCGGGCTGCGTGGAACTGCCCATCTGCGAAACCTCAGGCCTGCGCCGCCCGATAACCCGTCGGGATCGAGAGCAGCAGCTTTCTCGTGTACTCGTGCTGCGGCGACTCGTAGATCGCCTCCGCCGAGCCGCGCTCGACGATCGCCCCGTTGTGCATGACGAGCATGTCGTCGGCCATGTACTTGACCACCGCCAGGTCGTGGCTGATGAACAGATAGCTCATGCCGAACTCGTCCTGCAGGTCGAGCAGCAGGTTGAGCACGGTGGCCTGCACCGACACGTCGAGCGCGGAGACCGACTCGTCGCAGATCAGCACCTCGGGCTGCATCGACAGGCAGCGCGCGATTGCGATGCGCTGCCGCTGGCCGCCGGAGAATTCGTGCGGGTACTTGTGGATGCTGTCGGCGGCCAGGCCGACGCGTTTCGCCAGCGCAGCAGCCCGTTCGAAGCGCTCGCCGTCGCTGGCGCCGATGCCGTGGATCTTCATCGGCTCGGTGAGGATCTGGCCGACGGTGAAGCGCGGGTTCAGGCTGGCATACGGGTTCTGGAAGATGATCTGGATGCGCCGCCGATAGGCCATCATCTGCGCATCGGTCAGGCGCAGCAGGTCGGTGCCGTCGAAGTTCACCTCGCCGGTGCTCGCCTCGACCAGGCGCATCAGCAGCATGCCGATCGTGGTCTTGCCCGAGCCGGACTCGCCGACCACGCCGAGCGTGCGCCCGCGCCACAGAGAAAAGCTCGCCTCCTGAACGGCCGGGATCGACTTGCGCGCAAACAGCCCGGTCTTCAGCCGGTAGATCTTGGACAGGCCCTTGGCCTCGATCAGCGGCCTTTCCTCGTGCGGCCGGGCGACCCGGTACTCGGTCACTGCGATCGGCCGGCCGCCGCCGGCCATGAAGTCGTCGATCACCGGCAGCCGCTTCGGCTTGACATCCAGGCGCGGCCGGCAGGCGAGCAGCGCCTTCGTGTAGGTGTCGCGCGGATCGCTGAAGATCGCCTCGACGGCGCCGCTCTCGCGCACCGTGCCGTCGCGCATCACTACCACGCGGTCGGCGATCTCGCCGACCACGCCGAGATCGTGGCTGATGAACAGCACGCTCATCCTGTGCTTGTCCTGCAGCCGCGCGATCAGCTCGAGGATCTGTCGCTGCACGGTGACGTCGAGCGCGGTGGTCGGTTCGTCGGCGATCAGCAGCTTCGGCTCGCAGGCGATGGCCATGGCGATCATCACCCGCTGCTGCTGCCCGCCGGACAGTTCGTGCGGGTAGCTGTCGAGGCGCGCCTTCGGCTCCGGGATGCCGACCTCGGTCAGCAGTTCGATCACCCGGCTCTGCGCCTGCTTGGCCGAGAGATTCAGGTGCAGCCGCAGCACCTCGCTGATCTGCGTGCCGACGGTGAACACCGGGTTCAGCGAGCTCATCGGCTCCTGGAACACCACCGTGATGTCCTTGCCGCGGATGCGCCGCAGGTTCTCGATCGGCGCGGTGAGCAGGTTGGCGCCGCCGAACTCGACGCGCCCGGCCGGACCGACGATCGCGTTGTCGGGCAGCAGCCGCACGATCGACATCGCCGAAACGCTCTTGCCGGAGCCCGACTCGCCGACCAGCGCCACGGTGGCGTTCTCCGGTACCTCGAAGCTCACACCGCGCACCGCCTCGACGATGCGGCTCTTGCCGAGCCGGAAGCTCACGCGCAGGTCGCGGACGGAAACGAGGTTGCCCATGTGACTACCGCAGCTTCGGATCCAGTGCGTCGCGCAGCGCGTCGGTCAGCAGCGAGAAGGCGGTGAGAAACACCGCCATGAACAGCGTCGCCGCCGTCAGCTGCCACCACTTGCCGATCACCAGTTCGGTCTGCGCCTCGGCGAGCATGGTGCCCCAGGACACCATCTCGATCGGCACGCCAAGGCCGAGGAACGACAGGATCACCTCCGACTTGATGAAGCTCACCACCAGCAGCGACAGCTGCACCAGCACCACGTGGCCGACGTTGGGAAGGATGTGCACGAACATCCGCGACGCGTGCGACGCGCCGATCGCCTGCGCAGCGCGCACGTACTCGCGCGACGTGTGCTTAATGTATTCGGCGCGGACCAGTCGGTAGATGCCGGTCCAGCCGGTGAGCCCGAGGATGAGGATCACCGTGTCGATGCCGCGCCCGACCACCGCGGCGAAGGCGAAGATCAGCAGGATGCCCGGGATGGCGGTGAAGACGTTGTAGACCCATTCGAGGAAATCGCCGGCGCGGCCGCCGAAGTAGCCGGCGGTCGCACCGAGCACCGTACCGATCAGGGTGGCAAGCAGCGCAGCGAACACGCCGACGAAGATCGAGATCTGCGCCCCCTTCACTGCCTTGGCCAGCACGTCGCGGCCCCAGCGGTCGCCGCCGAAAGGCAACGTGTCGGCGCGCGGCGGCGAGCTGACCTGGATCTCGGCGGCGCGTTTGTTCCACTCGCCGTACCTTGGCGCCAGCGGGTCGATGTCGCTGATGTCGACCGGCGGTCCCTTGGGTGCAGCGAGGTCGACCGCCTGCGACTCGATGTTCGGCTGATCACCGAGGAACGATGGGTTGGCGTAGGGCACGCCCTTCTCGAGCTGCCAGCCGCCGGCAACCAGCCCGACCGCAGACAGCAGGATCAGCACCATGAAGGCGGTGACCACCCCCAGGCAGACGACACCGATGCGATCCTGCTTGAGCCGCGTCCACGCCGCTGCCCAGACGCCCTGCGAGCGCTCGGCTGGCTCCACGGCAACGGTCTGTGCCACGGCAGCCATCTAGCGCAGCACCACGCGCGGATCGACGAACTTGTAGAGCACGTCGGTCACCAGATTGATGACCATGGTCAGCGCCGCCAGGTAGACGGTGACTGCCTGGATCACCGGGTAGTCGCTGCGGTTCACGGCGAGGTAGATCTCGCGGCCTAGGCCGGGGATGGAGAAGAAGATCTCGATCAGGAAGGCGCCGGCGAAGATGCCCGGCAGCAGCAGCGCGACGTAGGTCAGGATCGGGATCAACGCATTGCGCAGCACGTGCGTGAACATGATGCGCCGCTCGTCGAGTCCCTTGGCGCGCGCCGTGCGCACGTAGTCGTGGCCGATCTCGTCGAGGAAGAAGGTGCGATAAAGCCGCGTCTGCGGCGCCAGGCTCACCATCGTGGCCAGGATGATCGGCAGCGGCGCGTAGGTCGTCAGGTTCTTCCAGAAACTGTCGCTCCAGCCCTGGACCGGGAACCAGCCGAGCCGGAAGGCAAAGATGTATTGGCCGACGATGACGTAGACGAGGAAGGAGACCGACATCGCCAGCACGCAGATGATGACGATCGTGCGATCGATCAGCGTACCGCGGTAGTAGGCCACCGTCATCGCCAGCGGGATGGCCAGGCACACCTCGAGGACCAGGATCGGCACCATGACGGTCAGCGACGCCGGCAGCCGCGAGGCGAAGATGTTCGACACCTGCTCGTTGGTCATCCAGCTCTTGCCGAAATCGAACGAGACGATCTGCTTGACGAAGATCCACAACTGGACCCACCACGGCTGGTCGAGCCCGAGCTGGCGGCGGATCGACTCGATCTGCTCCTGCGTGGCCACCTGGCCGGCGAGGATCTCGGCCGGATCTCCGCCGAAGAACTTGAACAGGAAGAAGATGAGCAGGACGACGCCGGCCAGCGTCGGCACCATCTGCCAGATCCTGCGGATGACGTATGAAAGCATGCTGGGGCGCGACTGTACGGGCGGCCGCCGCCGCGGGCAAGTCGATAGAAGCGACAGCCGCGGACCGACCCGGACATCCGTATCATCGCCGCGCCGCCTGCCGCCGAAGTCGACCGTGACCGCCACGATCCGTGTTGCCGCCGCCCTGCTCCTGCTTGCCGCCGCCGGTATGGCTGCCGCGCAGGGACAGAAGGTGCTGCGCTATGCGCTGGGCACGCCGGTGTCGACGCTCGATCCGGCCGCCGCCGGCGACGTCCCCACGGTGTCGATGCTGGCCAACATCTTCGACGCGCCCTACACCTACGACTACCTCGCCCGTCCGGGAAAGCTGAGGCCGAATACCGCCGAGGGGTTGCCCGAGATCGGCGACGAGGGCCGCACGCTGACCTTGCGCATCCGGCCGGGCATCTACTTCGCCGACGACCCGGCGTTCAAGGGGGCGAAGCGCGAACTGACCGCCGCCGACTATGTCTACTCGATGAAGCGGCATTGGGATCCGAAGATCAAGTCGCCCAACCTGTATCTGGTCGCCACGCGCATCAAGGGCATGGCGGCGCTGCGCACCGAAGCCGAGAAGACGGGCCGCTTCGACTACGACCGCGAGGTGGAGGGACTGCGCGCCATCGACCGCTACACGCTGCGCATCGAGCTGACTGAACCGGCGCCGAACTTCACCTACTTCCTGACCCTTTGCCCGCTCGCCTGTGCGGTGGCGCGCGAGGTGGCCGAGGCCTACGGCGACAGGATTGCCGAGCACCCGGTCGGCACCAACGCGTTTCGCCTGACCCAGTACGCCCGCTCGTCGAAGATGGTGTTCGAGCGCAACCCCAACTTCCGCGAGCAGCGCTACGACGCGCAGGCGCCCGGCGATGACGCCGGTGCGCAGAAGGTCGCCGCGCAACTCACGGGCCGCCGGCTGCCGATTGTCGACCGAGTCGAGGTCTCGATCGTCGAAGAGGCACAGCCGCGCTGGCTGGCCTTCCTGAACGCCGAGCACGACCTGATCGAGGTGGTGCCTGCCGAGTTCGTGCTGACCGCGGCGCCCAACGGCGAGTTGTCCGGCAACCTCGCCCGCCGCGGCGTGCAGGTCCACCGCGTGCCGGCGATGTCGGTCGCCTTCACCTACTTCGGCATGAACGACCCGGTGCTCGGCGGCTATACGCCGGAGCGCATCGCGCTGCGGCGGGCGATCTCGCTGGCGTACAACATCGACGCGGCGATCCGCATCAACGCCCGCGGCCAGGCGATTGCCGCCCAGACGGTGCTGCCGCCGGGGGCGATCGGCTTCGACCCGACGTTGAAGAGCCCGCTGGCCGAGTACAGCCCGGCCAAGGCCAAGGCGCTGCTCGACACCTTTGGCTACGTCGACCGCGACGGCGACGGCTGGCGCGACCAGCCCGACGGCCAGCCCCTGCTGCTGGTGATGGCCTCGCCGTCGACGCAGCTGGCCCGCAACGCCGACGAGCTGTGGAAGAAGAGCATGAACGCGGTGGGCATCCGCATCGACTTCCGCAAGGGCAAGTTCCAGGAGCTGATCCGCGACTCGCGGGCGGGCAAGCTGATGATGTTCAGCGGCGGCTGGTCAGGCCCGATGCCCGACGGCGAGTACTTCATGGGCATCCTGTACGGCCCAAACGCCGGCCAGTCGAACACCTCTCGATTCAACCTGCCGGAGTTCAACAAGCTGTTCGCGCAGGCGGCACAGCTGCCGGACGGGCCCGAGCGCGAGCGGCTCTACCGCGAGATGAACCGGCTGCACTTCGCCTATGCGCCGCTGCGGCCGAGCGTCACGCCGATCGAGACGGCGCTGATGCACGCCAACGTGGTCGGCTTCCGCAAGCACCCGGTGCTGCGCGAGTTCTGGAAGTACGTCGACGTCGACGACGCCGCGTCAGGCGGGCGCTGACGGCGCTGCGGCGGGCGCGGCTAAGACGATGGACCGGCGCACCCTCCTCCTGCTCGGCAGCCTGTCGGTCGCCGGCGTGCCGGCCGCCGCGCGCGCGCAAGATGTCAAGACGCTGCGCTACGGTTTTCCGGTGGCCGAGACCGGTTTCGACCCGGCGCAGATCAACGACCTGTACTCGCGCACCATCGTCGCCAACGTCTTCGAGGCGCTGTACACGTACGACTACCTGGCCCGCCCGGTGGTGCTGAAGCCGTGCACGGCGGCGTCGCTGCCCGAGGTTGCCGACGACTTCCGCGTCTTCACCATCCGCATCCGGCCCGGCATCTTCTTCGCCGACGACCCGGCTTTCGGGGGCCACCGCCGCGAGCTGACCGCGGCCGACCATGTCTACTCGCTCAAGCGGTTCTTCGATCCGCGCACGAAGAGCCCGCTTTACAACACCTTCGAGCGCGCCGGCATGGTCGGCATGGCGCAGTTGCGCGCCGAGGCAGCGAAAACCGGCCGCTTCGACTACGACCGCGAGGTCGAGGGACTGCGGGCGCTCGACCGCTACACCCTGCAGGTCCGGCTCGAAAAGCCGAAGCCGCGCTTCGTCCACCTGCTGGCCGACCACGCGCTGACTGGCGCCGTCGCGCGCGAGGTGGTCGAGTTCTACGGCGACGGGATCATGCAGCACCCGGTCGGCACCGGTCCGTTCCGGCTGGCGCAGTGGCGACGCTCGTCGCGCCTGGTGCTGGAGCGCAACGCCGACTATCGCCCCGACTTCTACGACGAGCAGCCCGCCGCTGGCGATCGGGTGGCGCAGGAGATCGCCGCCAGGCTCCGTGGCCGGCGGCTGCCGATGGTCGACCGGGTCGAGATCTACATCGTCGAGGAGTCGCAGCCGCTGTGGCTTGCCTTCCTCAATGGCGAGCACGATCTCATCGGCAGCGTGCCGCAGGAGTTCGTCAGCACCGCGGCGCCCAACGGCGTGCTTGCCCCCGGACTGGCGCGGCGCGGACTGCGCATCGACCGCCAGGTGGTCTCGTCGATCGCCTTCACCTACTTCAACATGGACGACCCCACGGTCGGCGGCTACCAGCCGCGGCAGGTCGCGCTGCGCCGCGCGCTCAGCCTGGCCTGGGACGTCGACGAGGAGATCCGGCTGCAGTGGCATGGCCAGGCGGTGGTCGCGCAGGGGCCGATGCCGCCGCTCACCAGCGGCTACGACCCCGGCTGGGTCAGCGGCATGAACGCGTTCGACCGGCCGCGCGCGAAGGCACTGCTCGACACCTACGGCTTCGTCGACCGCAACGGCGACGGCTATCGCGAGCGGCCGGACGGCTCGCCGCTGGCACTGGAACTGGCCAGCGCGCCCGACAAGCGCGGCCGCGAGGGACAGCAGCTGTGGAAGCGCAACATGGACGCCATCGGCATCCGCATGGCGTTCCGCTACGGGCAGTGGCCGGAGCTGCTGCGCCAGGCGCGCGCCGGCAAGATGATGATGTGGCAGCTGGGCAACTCGGCGAGCAGCCCCGACGGCGGCGAGTTCCTCGACCTCGTCTACGGACCGAACAAGGGCTACGGCAACTTCTCCCGCTTCGACCTGCCGGCGTTCAACGAACTGCACGAGCGGCAGAGCGGCTTGCCCGACGGGCCGGAACGCAACGCGCTGCTGCGCGAGCAGGTGCGGCTGCTGGTGGCCTATGCGCCGATTAAGGTGCGCGTGCACCAGATCGCCATCG
Organism: uncultured Burkholderiaceae bacterium; assembly: GCA_964610575.1. Taxonomy (GTDB): domain Bacteria; phylum Pseudomonadota; class Gammaproteobacteria; order Burkholderiales; family Burkholderiaceae_F; genus JADJWR01. Next base: position 13,825 of record CAZSYX010000048.1, on the reverse strand, counting down.
GCATGTTCCAGCCGTGGCTGACCGGCTACGTGCGGCACCCGTTCCTGCGCGGCTGGTGGAAGTTCATCGACGTCGACGCCGCGGCACAGGCCGCGCATCAATAGTAAATTGCGCGGCTGTCTCGCTTCGACGCTGCCCCCGATGATCCTCCGACTGCTTGCCGCGCTCCTCGCCCTGCTCGCCGCCGCGCCCGCGCTCGCGCAGGACAAGGTGCTGCGCTTCGCCTTCCCGGTCGCCGAGACTGGCTTCGACCCGGCGCAGATCAACGACCTGTACTCCAGCATCATCGTGACGCACATCTTCGACTCGCCGCTGCGCTACGACTTTCTCTCGCGGCCGGCCCGGGTGGTGCCGAATACCGCCGACGGCATGCCGGAGGTCTCGCCCGACTACCGGACGTGGACCATACGCATCAAGCCCGGCATCTTCTTCGCCGACGACCCGGCCTTCAACGGCCGCAAGCGCGAGCTGACCGCCGCCGACCACGTGTACGCGCTGAAGCGGCACTGGGACCCGAAGAACAAGTCGCAGCAGCTGTACCTGGTCGACAAGAAAGTGCCCGGCATGGAAGCGCTGCGCGCGCAGGCGGAGAAGACCGGCAGGTTCGACTACGACCGCGAGGTCGAGGGCCTGCGCGTGCTCGACCGCTACACCTACCAGGTCAGGTTCACCGAGCCCAATCCGCGCTTCCTGTACGACCTGACCGGCTGTCCGCTGTCCTGCGCGGTGGCGCGCGAGGTGGTCGAAGCGTACGGCGACAAGATCATGGCGCATCCGGTCGGCACCAATGCCTTTCGCCTCGTCGACTGGCGGCGCTCCTCGCGGATGGTGCTGGAGCGCAACCCCAACTATCGCGACCACTTCTACGACGAGCAGCCGCCAGAGGGCGACGCCGTCAAGCAGGAGATCGCCGCGAAACTGCGCGGCCGCAGGCTGCCGATAATCGACCGCGTCGAGGTCTACGTGATCGAGGAGAACCAGCCGCGCTTCCTGTCGTTCCTCAACGGCCAGCACGACATCATCACCGGCGTGCCGGCGGATTTCATCAACACGACGATCCCCAACGGCAAGCTGGCGCCCGGTCTGGCCGCGCGCGGCATCGGCATCGACCGCAGCCCGGAGTTCGACCTCGCCTTTTCCTATTTCGGCATGGAGCATCCGGTCGTCGGCGGCTACACGCCGGAGAAGGTGGCGCTGCGCCGCGCGATCGCGCTCGGCTTCGACATCGACGCCGCGATCCTTCAGGTCTACCGTGGGCAGGCCATCCGTGCGCAGAGCACCGCGCCGCCGCACTCGTTCGGCGGCGATCCGAAGTTCGCCGGGCCGCTGGCCGAGTACAACCCGGCCAAGGCCAAGGCGCTGCTCGACACCTACGGCTACGTCGACCGCGACGGCGACGGCTACCGCGAGAACCCGGATGGCTCGAAGCTCGTGCTCGAGCTCGGCTCCACGCCCGACGGCAACTCGAAGGTCACCGACGAGATCTGGCGCCGCTCGATGGACGCCATCGGCCTGCGCATCGAGTTCAGGAAGGCGAAGTGGCCGGAACTGCTGCGCGAGTCGCGGGCCGGCAAGCTGATGATGTGGGGGCTCGGCTGGAGCGCCGGCTCGCCGGACGCCGACACCTTCTACCAGATCCTGTATGGGCCGAACAAAGGCCAGTCGAACCACTCGCGCTTCGACCACCCGGAGTTCAACGAGGTGTTCGCCCGCGCCGACGTGCTGCCGCACGGCCCGGAGCGCGACGCGCTGTACGACCGGCTGAACCGCATCGCCGCCGCCTACGCGCCGTTGCGGCCCTGGGTGCACCGCGTCGGCACCACGTTGTGGCATCCGTGGGTCTACGGCTACCAGCGCCACCCGACCTCGCCGAACATCTTCTGGAAGTTCATCGACATCGACCCGCTGCCGCAGGCACAGGCGCAGGCGAACAAGTGACGATCGTCACCCTGCAGCGGCTGTGGTCGGTCGGCGTGCCGCTGGCCGGCGCTGCACTGGCGTGGTGGTGGCTGCCCGAGCCGGTCGATCCCTGGATCTTGGCGGCTGCCGCCGCGCTCGCGCCCGTGGCCGTCGTGGCCGGACTGCTGGCCATCGAGTTCACCGTCGCTGCCGCGGTGGACCCGCGCTCGCCGCGCAGCTCTGGGCTGCGCGTGCTGCGCATGTGGCTGCGCGAGGCGTCGGTCTCCTTGCGCCTTTTCATGTGGCGCCAGCCATGGCGTTCTGGCTTTCCTGAGCCGGCATTGACGCGCGACCCGCGGCGGCCGGCGTTGCTGCTGATCGCCGGCTTCATGTGCAACCGCGCCGCCTGGCGGCCGCTGCTCGACTCCGGCGTGCTCGCCGAGTTCAACGTCGCCACGGTCAACCTGCAGCCGATCTTCGGCGACATCGATGCCTACGCCGAGGTGGTGCACCGGGCAGTGGAGACGTTGTGCGCTGCGACCGGCGCCGCGCGCGTGGTGCTGGTCGGCCACAGCATGGGCGGACTGGCCGCGCGCGTGTACCTGCGCAAGCAAGGCGATGCGCAGGTAGCGCGCATCGTCACGCTGGCCAGCCCGCATCACGGCACGATCTTTGGCCGACTGGGTCACAGCCGCAATGCACGGCAGATGGCCAGGGGTTCGCGCTTCATCCAGCAGGTCGCGGCACACGACAGGGGCCGCTGGACCCGCTTCACCACGGTGGCCACGCGTGACGACAACCTCGTGGTGCCGCGATCGAGTCCGCTGCTGCCTGGGGCAAGACAGGTCGAGATCGATGGTGTCGGCCACCTGGCGCTGATCGAGGACCCGCGCGCCTGGCGGATCATTGCCGAAGAAGTGCGCAGCGCCTTCACACCGGCGCCGCAGCGGACAAGCACTGTGGCCTAGCGCGCCGCTTCAGGGCTTCTCGAACGGGTCGAGGCGCAGCGTCTGGCCGTGGCGCAGCGTGACGAACTCGCGGCCGGCGACGCCGAGCTTCTCGCGCGCGGCGGCCAGGTCGGTCGCCGCCTGGTCGAGCGGCTCGTCGGTGAGCTGGAACGTGCCCCAGTGGATGCCCACCGAAAGCCGGGCGCCGATGTCGCGGTGGATCTGCACCGCCTCCTGCGGGTTGACGTGCTGGCTGCTCATGAACCAGCGCGGCTCATAGGCGCCGATCGGGAGCAGCGCCAGGTCGAAGCCACCAAAGCGGCTGCCGATCTCCGTGAAGTGCTGCTTCGAGTAGCCGGTGTCGCCGCTGAAGAACACGCGCCGTGCCCTGCCGCGGCTTTCGCCCTCGACGACAAATCCGCCCCACAGCGTCGCATTGGTATCGGCCAGCGTGCGCCGACTCCAGTGCTGCACCGGTGTCATGTGCACGGTCACGTCCTTGACCTGCACGCTGCCCCACCAGTCGAGCGCGCGTGTGCTGGTGACGCCGACGCCTTCCAGCCAGCGCTCGATGCCCAGCGGCACGATGAACAGCGGCGGGCCCCCTGCCTGCGCATTGAGCGCCCGCACCGAGTCCTCGTCGAGATGGTCGTAGTGGTTGTGCGAGACAAGCACAACGTCGATGTGCGGCAGTTCCTCGATGCGCACGGCCGGCGGCTGCCAGCGCTTCGGCCCCGCCCACTGCACCGGCGAGGCGCGCTCGGAGAAGTGCGGATCGGTGAGCACGTTGGTGTGGCCGATCTGCACCAGCGCGGTGGCGTGGCCGATCCAGGTGACCGAGAAGTGGTTGGTCCGGCTGCGGATAAAGCCGAGGTCCGGCACCAGCGCCGCCAGGTCCATCTTCGGCGCCGGGATTTCCAGCGAACTGCGCTCGCGCTGCCAGCGGAAGAACTCGCCGAACGAGCGCGGCATCCATGCCGCCGGGTCGATGTTCTGGAAGCCATCGGGGCGATGGTGCGGCTTGGCTGGGTCGTAGTACGGGTTCACCGTCGAAAATCCCGTTAGCAGTGCGCCACCGCCGAGCAGCACCAGCACAACGATCGCCAGCAGCCGCCGGACGCGTCGCTTCATCCCGCGCTCGGCGGCAGCGGTGCCGGCTTCTTCAGCGCGACCGGCTTGACGCGCGGCGTGACCAGGATGCCCTTGCGCGCGCGGTGACCCAGGTGCGACTGCAGGTCGCGGCCGCGCACGTGGATCTGCACCGACTTGCCGCCGCGGCCCTGCCCTTCGACGATCACGCCAGCTTCGCCACAGGGGGTGGCGCCAGCCAGCTTCTCGCCGGCATCGAGACCCATCAGGATCACGCCGCGCCCGCCACCGGACAGAGCCTTGATCTCGCCTGCCGCGAACACCAGCAGGCGCCCCTTTTCCGACACGCAGGCGATGCGCTCGTCGGCCGGCTCGGCCAGCGCCGGCCGCAGCGGCACCGCGCCCTCGTCGACGCTGATGAACTGCTTGCCGCCCTTGACCCGCGAAACCATGTCGCCGATCGAACAGGCGAAGCCGGTGCCGGCAGTCGTGGCGAGCAGCAGCGGCTGCGCCGCCGCGCCTGCAATGAAACCCACCAGGCGCGTGCCGGGTTCGAGGTCGATCAGCGAAGTGACCGGCAAGCCGTCGCCGCGCGCCGACGGCAGCGCCGCGACAGGCACCGAGTACACGCGCCCGCTGCTGCCGACCGCGATCAGCTGATCGACGGTGCGGCATTCGTAGGTCCCGTAGAGCGCGTCGCCGGCCTTGAAGGTCAGCTGCGAGACATCCTGGCCATGGCCCGTGCGCGCACGGGCGAAGCCCTTCTCGGAGACAATCACGGTGACCGGCTCGTCGAGCACCTTCGTCTCCGCGACGGCCCGCTGGGCAGTCTCGATCAGCGTCCGGCGGGCATCGCCGAATTTCTTCGCGTCCTCGTCGAACTCCTTGCCGACCTGGCGCCGCAGGGCGGCCTCGGCGCCCAGCAACTTCTGCAACGCAGCCTGGTCCTTGCGCAGCTGCGCCAGTTCCTGCTCGATGCGGATGCCTTCGAGCCGGGCCAGCTGGCGCAGGCGGATCTCGAGGATGTCCTCGGCCTGCCGTTCGCTCAGGTTGAACGTGCGCATCAGTTCCGGCTTCGGCTCGTCGGAGCTGCGGATCAGCCGGATCACCTTGTCGATGGCGAGCAGGACCGCCTGCCGGCCCTCGAGGATGTGGACGCGGTCCTCCACCGTCGCCAGCCGGTGCGTGCTTCGCCGGCGCACGGTGTCGACCCGGAAGTTGATCCACTCGGTCAGGATCTCGGCGAGCGGCTTGCAGCGCGGCCGCCCGTCGCGGCCGATCATCACCAGGTTGATCGGCACGCCGGTCTCGAGGCTGGTGTGCGCCAGCAGCATGGTGACGAACGCGTCGCGGTCGATCTTCGAGGTGCGCGGCTCGAACACCAGGCGGACCGCCGCATCCTTGCCGGATTCGTCGCGGACCGTGTCGAGCTGCGCCAGCACGATCTGCTTCAGCTGCTGCTGCTCGGCGGTCAGCGACTTCTTGCCGGGCTTTACCTTGGGGTTGGTCAGTTCCTCGATTTCCTCGAGCACCTTCTGCGCCGAAGTTCCCGGCGGCAGTTCGTCGACCACCAGCTGCCACTGGCCGCGCGCCAGTTCCTCGAAGCGAAAGCGCGCGCGCGCCTTCAGGCCGCCGCGTCCGCTTGCATAGATCTCGCGGATGTCGTCGGCGGCGGAGATGATCTGCCCGCCGCCGGGGAAATCCGGCCCGGGCAGCACGGCGAGCAGCTCGTCGAGCGAAACCTTCGGATCCTTGAGCACCAGTTGCAGCGCGCCGACGATCTCGATGAGGTTGTGCGACGGGATCTCGGTCGCCATCCCCACCGCGATGCCGGAAGCGCCGTTGAGCAGCACGACCGGCAGCCGCGCCGGCAGCCACTTCGGTTCCTGCTGGCTGCCGTCGTAGTTGGGACCGAACTCGACTGTGCCCTCGTCCAGTTCATCGAGCAGCAGGCGGGCAATCGGCGTCAGCCGTGCTTCCGTGTAGCGCATCGCCGCCGCGCCATCGCCGTCGCGCGAGCCGAAGTTGCCCTGCCCGTCGATCAGCGGATAACGCAGCGAGAAGTCCTGCGCCATCCGCACCATCGCGTCGTATGCCGCCGTGTCACCGTGCGGATGGAACTTGCCGAGCACGTCGCCGACCACGCGCGCGCTCTTCACCGGCCGGGCGTTCGCCGCCAGGCCCATCTGGTCCATCGCGTACAGGATGCGCCGCTGCACGGGCTTCAGCCCGTCGGCGACGTCGGGCAGCGCGCGCCCCTTGACCACCGACACCGCGTAGTCGAGGTAGGCGCGCTGCGCAAAAGCGGCCAGCGTCAGCGTTTCGCCGCCTTCATTGGTCGGAAAGAGAGTCTGCTGTTCGAGCATCGACGAAGCCGTGCGAACGCGCGGCGGATGCGGAGTCAAAGAGACGCGATTCTAAGGGCGGCACGCCGTGCCCTCCGGCACCGACTCCGCGTGCTGCGCTGCCGGCAAGCAGCGCGCCACGCCGCCATCGCACGTGCATCGGCGGCGTGCACGCTAGTGCGTGAGCGACCTTCTGCGCCCCGTGTCGCGTTGCTCGACGTAGATCTGCATGAACTCCTCGGGCGTCAGCGGCCGCGAGAACAGGTAGCCCTGCGCCGAATCGCAGCCGAGCTGCTGCATCCAGTCCTGCTGGGCCTGCGTTTCCACTCCTTCGGCCGTGATCTTGATGCCGAGCGCGCGTGCCATCTCGATGACGGCCTTGACGATGGTCAGCGTGCGCGCGTCGCGCATGCATTCGACGGTGAAGCTGCGGTCGATCTTCAGGCGGTGGATCGGCAGGTCGCGCAGGTGCGCCAGGCTGGAGAAGCCGACGCCAAAATCGTCGAGCGCCAGCCGCACGCCGGCATCGCGCAGCCGCGCCAGGTTTTCGCGCACCGTCGCCGAGGTGTCGAGCAGTCCCGTCTCGGTCACCTCGATCTCCACCTCGCCCGGCGCCACGTCGTGTTCATCCAGCGTGGCGAGCAGGGTCTCGACATATCCCGGCTGGCGCAGGTGCACGCCGGCGATGTTCACCGCCAGCGTCGGTATCTGCAGGCCCATCTTCCGCCAGGCCTGCCGCGCCTTGCAGGCCTCGCGCAGCACCCACTCGCCGAGTCCGATGACCAGGCCGCTCTCCTCGGCGATCGGGATGAACTCCGCCGGCGACACCTCGCCGACCTCGGCATCGGTCCAGCGCACCAGCACCTCGGCACTGACGATGCGGCCGTCGGCCAGCGATACGGTCGGCTGAAAGTACAGCATGAACTCGCGCGACTCGATCGCCTTACGCAGGCGCTGCTCGAGGCGCAGCCGCAGGTCGACACGGCGCGCCACCGCCGGCGTGTACAGCGCGAACGTCGCACGCCCGCTTTCCTTGGCCTCGTACATCGCCGCGTCGGCTGCATTGACCAGCGCCTCGAGGTCGAGCCCATCGTGCGGGAAGAAGCTGATGCCGATCGATGGCGTCACGACAAGGTCCAGCCCGAGCACGCGCATCGGCGCGCTGATCGCACCGATCAGCCGCCGGGCCAGTTCGATCGTCGACTCCGGTTCCTTCACGTCGCCAACCAGCGCGACCAGTTCGTCGCCGCCGCGCCGGCCGAGCAGGCGCGGCTCCGGGATCTCCTGCTGCAAGCGCGCGGCGACCGTGCGCAGCACTTCGTCGCCGGTGCGATGGCCGTAGCCGTTGTTCAGCAGCCTGAAGTTGTCCAGATCGATGAACAGCAGCGCACAGCGCCGGCCCTGCGCGTGCGCCTGCGCCAGTTCAGTCCGCGCCTGTTCGTCGAAGGCATGGCGGTTGGCGAGCTGGGTCAGCGAGTCGATCCTCGCCAGCCGCTCGATGCTTTCCTTGGCGCGCACCTGTTCGGTGACATCCTTGGACACGCCGCGGTAGCCGAGAAAGGTGCCATGCGCGTCGAACACCGGATCGCCGCTGGAGGCGACGTAGTGGACATTGCCGTCCCGGCCGAGGTTGCGCGTCAGCAAGTCGCGATACGGCCGCCGCGCCAGCAGCACCGCGCGATGCTCGTCCCAGGAGGCCGGCTGGACCAGCGCGACTTCCAGTTCCCAGCGCTGCCGCCCGATCAGTTCCTCGGACGGCATCAGCCCAGAGCGGGGTCCCGTCGCCCCGTATTCGATGCGCGTGAAACGGAAGTCGCTGTCCATCTCCCAATACCAGTCGGAGGACAACTCGGTCAACGCACGGAAGCGCGCCTCGCTCGCCACCAGGCCATCGATCAGCGCCGTGCGCTCGGTCACGTCGAGCGACAGGCCTCGATAGCCGACGAACACATCGCCGCGGAACATCGGCTCGGCCGAGATCTCGAACACCCGGTCGGGCCGGTCCGGGTAGCGCACACGCATGGGTAATTGCTGCAGCGGCTCGCGGCGTTGCATGGCAGCCATCGCTGACCGGCGATCGGCCTCGTCGACCTCGCCGATAGCCGACTGACCGAACAGCTTGCCGGTCATGCCCTCGATCAGGGTCTCATCGAACTCGGAACTGCCCCTGACCAGGGTGTAGCGCAGGCTGGCATCGGTCTCCCAATACCACTCGGTGACCAGCCTCGCCAGCGCGCGGAAGCGCTCTTCGTCCCGGCGCAGCGCATGGATCGTGCTCTCCGCCTCGCTGATGTCGCGCGCGGCGCCGTAGTAGCCGCCGAAGCTGCCGTCCGCGCGTACCACCGGCTTGCCGCAGGCGGCGATCCAGGTGGTCTTGCCGTCGGCGCGCACGACCCGGAAGCGGAACCACGGGAACGGTTCGCGCCGGCGCACCCGCGCGTCCAGTTCGCTCTGCTGCTGGCTGTCGGACCAGTAGCCGTCCAGCTGCCGCATGGGGCGACCCAGCATTTCCCCGCGTTGCCGGCCGGCCATCGCCGCCGTCACCGGCGACAGCTCGACGATGCGGCCCTTTGAGTCCGTTCGCCAGAACCCGTCGTGCGTGAGGTCGGCCAGGTCTTCCATCGCACGCCGCTGGCGGCTGATCGCCATCGCGTGCAGTTCTTCCTCCGACAGCACGCTGCGCAGGCTGATCATGCCGCCATCGGCCGTGCGGCAGTCGCTCATCATCACCCACTGCCCATGCAGGAACCGCACGCGGTCGGTGAACGGGACGTCAAGCTGCCGGCGCCGCAGCCGCTCGCCGATGAACTGCTCGAGCGAGCGCCCCTCGATCAGGGTCGCCGGCGCGGTCGGGTAGTAGGCGCGCAGCAGTTCCTCGTGCGTCACGCCAGGCTGCAGCAGGTGACCCACTTCCGGATACAGGCGGCGATAAGCCTCGTTGCACTCGACCAGGCGATCGTCGCGGTCATAGATCGCCAGCCCGGCGCTCATCGACTCGATCGCGCCCTCGATGGCCGAGGCCCTCTCGATTGCCTCCGCAGCGTCGGGTCCGCTGTGCAACAGCCAAAGCGCTACGCCAACCAGCAGGGTCACGGCGGCGGCGGCCTGGACGAAACGCAGCGCGCGATGCAGATTGGCCTCCGCCCCGCCGAGCAGGCGGCCGAGCGAGCCGGGCAACAGCCACTCGGTGAGTTCCGCCGCCACCGTGAGCAGCAGGACGACGGCGATCGCCGCGATGCCGATTCGCTCGAGCCGGCCGAGCACCGGCCAGCGCCACCCGGCCCCCTCGCTGGCGGACCGTCGACGCGCCAGAACGACGTCGGGCCGGGCCGGGTCGTCGTTCGAGCGCAGTGAGTCCGTGTTCATCGCGATCGTTAGTGGCTCTTGAGCAGCCGGATGAAGGCAGGCATCGACCCGCTGCCTCGCCAAATGCCGGGAACCGAGCTTACAGAAACACGGTTATCCGACAACGATCGGCGTCGCACGAGGTCCTTCGGTTGCGACAACCGGCGCGCGCGCAGGGCCCTGCGGAAGCTCTGTCAACCGGCCCAGATCGGGCCGGCGGGGTCAGTCTTCCTCGAGGCGCAGTTCCTGGATCTTGCGGGTGATGGTGTTTCGTCCCAGGCCGAGCTTGGTCGCCGCCTCGATGCGCCGGCCGTGGGTCAGTCGCAACGCGGTACCGATCACCGTCGCCTCGAAACGACGAGTGATCGCATCCATCAGATCCTGCTCGCCGCTGCGCAGCCGCCGTTCGACTTCCTGCCCGAGCAGGCCCGCCCAGTCGCTACCGGGTGCCGGTGTGGCCGCAGCGAACGCGGACGCCGCGCTGCGGGTCGATTCGGCCGCTTCGGCGGCGACCGCAGCCGGTGCCGGCGTCGGCGCCGGCTCGCGCAACTCCAGCGGCAGGTCCTCGACCTTCACCACCTGGGCCGGGGCGAGCACGGTTAGCCAGTGGCAAAGGTTCTCCAGTTGCCGCACGTTGCCGGGTAGCGGCATCTGCTCGATGAAGCGCAGCGCTTCCGGCGAAAGTCGCTTCGGTTCGACGCCGAGTTCGCGTGCGCTCTTGGCGAGGAAGTGCCGCGCCAGCAGCGCGATGTCGTCACGCCGCTCGCGCAGCGGCGGCAGGCGCAGGCGGATGACGTTCAGGCGGTGATAAAGGTCCTCGCGGAACAACCCCTGCCGGACCCGCTCCTCGAGGTTCTGATGGGTCGCCGCGATCACCCGCGCGTCGGCCTTGATCGGCTGCTGGCCGCCGACGCGGTAATAGAAGCCGTCGGACAGCACGCGCAGCAGCCGCGTCTGCAGTTCCGCCGGCATGTCGCCGATCTCGTCGAGGAAAAGCGTGCCGCCCTCGGCCTGCTCGAAGCGGCCGCGCCTCATTGCCTGCGCACCGGTGAAAGCACCGCGCTCGTGGCCGAACAACTCGCTTTCGAGCAGGTCGCGCGGAATCGCCGCCATGTTCAGCGCGATGAAGGGCTTCGCTGCCCGCGCGCTGTGCTTGTGCAGCGCGCGCGCGACCACTTCCTTGCCGCTGCCGGACTCGCCGGTGATCAGCACGGTGACGGTCGACTGGGACAGGCGGCCAATGGCGCGGAACACTTCCTGCATTGCCGGCGCCTGGCCGAGAATCTCCGGCGTCAGCGTGGCGGCTTCTTCCTCGCCCGATTCGCGCACGCTCTCGTCGACCGCCCGCTGGATCAGTTCGACCGCGCGATCCACATCGAACGGTTTGGGCAGGTACTCGAAGGCGCCGCTCTGGAAGGCGGACACGGCGCTGTCGAGGTCCGCATACGCGGTCATGATGATCACCGGCAGCGCAGGATGCTTGCGCTTGACCGTGCGCAGCAGTTCGATGCCGTCGAGCCCGGCCATGCGCACGTCGGATACCAGCACCTGCGGCTGGTCGCGTTCCAGTTCGCTCAGCACTTCCTTGGCCGAGCCGAAGGCGCGGCATGGCATGTTCTGCCGCGAGAGCGCCTTTTCCAGCACCCAGCGGATCGAGCGGTCGTCGTCGACTATCCAGATCGGTTTCATACGAGGGGCAACAGGATGCGGAACGCCGTGCGCCCCGGCTTGGAGTCGAATTCGATGCTGCCGTCGTTGGCGAGGACGAAGGCCTGGGCCAGGGTCAGGCCCAGCCCCGTGCCGTCCTCGCGCCCCGAGACGAGCGGAAAGAAGATGCGGTCCTTGAGTTCCTCGGGGACCCCGGGACCGTTGTCGATCACCGTCAGTTCGGCCGCCAGCCGCACGTGCCGGCGCGCGATGGTGACGTGGCGGGCAACCCGCGTGCGCAGGATGATCTGCGCGTCGCCATCGACGATGCGTCCGGCCAGCGCCTGCGCCGCGTTGCGCACGATGTTCAGCACCGCCTGGATCAGCTGCTCCTTGTCACCGCGCCCGGTGGGCATCGAGGCGTCGTAGTCGCGCTGGATCTCGAGGCCGCGCGGAAACTCGGCCAGGATCACCGCACGCACGCGCTCGCAGATCTCGTGCACGCTGTACTCGGCGACCACGCGCGGAACGCGGTGCGGCGCCAGCAGGCGATCGACCAGCGCCTGCAGCCGGTCGGCCTCGGCGATGATCACGCGGGTGAATTCGCGCTGCTCGCCGAGCGGCAGTTCGCGCTCGAGCAGCTGCGCGGCGCCGCGGATGCCGCCAAGCGGGTTGCGAATCTCGTGCGCCAGGTTGCGCAGCAGCTGTCGATTCGCCTCCGACAAGCCGACCTGACGATCTTCGCGGCTGTGTCGCAGCTGCTGCTCGATCTCGGTCATCTCCAGCAGCAGCCGTCGCCCCTCGTCGTCAAGCGCCGATGCCATCACCTGCACGACCACAGGTTCGCGCAGCGGCCGGCGCAGCTCGACGACATGGGGCAACTGGCCGAGGTCGCCGGCGGCGGCTGACTGCTGCAGCCGCTCGAGCTGGTGTTCGTCGGTGAACAGCCGCGATGCCGGCTGGCCGACCAGGTGCCGGCGCGAGGTGTCGAGCAGGACTTCGGCGGCCTGGTTGGCGTAGGTGACGGTGCCGTCGGCCCCGACCATCAGCACGCCGGTAGCGAGCAGGTCGAGGCCGGCGTAGTCGTGCGCGGGCTGCGCCAGGCAACCGAAGTCCGGCGCCGCGCTCATTGCGCCGCCCGGCGCCGCGGCGCCTGCTTGCCTTGAGAGGGAGGTCGCGCTACTGGCGCGACAGCAGCGCCAGTTCGCGCTTCAGCGATGCGACGTTGTTCTCGGTGCGCTGCAGGTCGGCATGAATTTTCGCCACCCGCTCCTGGTAGCTGGCATTGCCGCGCTCGCCGGCCAGCCGCTCCGGCGCACCATCCTTGTACTCGGCACGCAGCGCCTGCAGCTTGGCCTCTTCGGCCCCCAGTTCGTCCTCGAGTATCCGCCGGCGGTCGCCGTCGCGCGCCTTCTGCGTCTGGCTGTCCACCCGCGGGAAACTGGCCGGCGAGATCGGACGCACGTCGGTCGAGGCCCGCGCGGCCTGCTGGCGCGGCGCCGGCACCGACACCGTCGGCTGTATGTCGAGGCGCGTGCAACCCTTGCCCGCGCTGGTGTTCTGGTAGGTCTTGCGGCCGTCGGCGTCCTGGCAAACGAAGATGTCGGAGCTTGCCAGCGCCCCCAGCGGCGAGGCAGCCAGCGCCAGCGCTGCCAGCACTGCCGCCAAGGGCCTTGGAATCAATGAACTCATGCGCGCCAGTGTACGGGAACGAGGCGCAGCTCAGCATCGGCAATAGGGCTGAACCGTTCAGCCGGCTGCCGGAAATGTTGCAAATGTTTTCAGCGACTTGAGTGAACACGAGCGCCTGTTATTCGACAGGGAAAGGGGCGGTCGCCCGCCCCTTTCCTGACTCGGTCGACGGCGGCTGTTACAGCCCGTAATACATGTCGAACTCGATCGGATGGGTGGTCATCCGGAAGCGAGTCACTTCCTCCATCTTCAGCGCGATGTAGGCATCGATCATGTCGTTGCTGAACACGCCGCCGCGGGTGAGGAACTCGCGGTCCTTGTCGAGGCTTTCCAGCGCCTCGTCGAGCGACGCGCAGGGATGCGGGATCTTGGCCGCCTCTTCCGGCTCGAGGTCGTACAGGTTCTTGTCCATCGGCTCGCCCGGATGGATCTTGTTCTGCACGCCGTCCAGGCCGGCCATCATCAGCGCGGCGAAGGCCAGGTAGGGATTGGCGGTCGGATCGGGGAAACGCACCTCGACGCGGCGGCCCTTCGGGTTCGACACGTACGGAATGCGGCATGACGCCGAGCGGTTGCGCGCCGAGTACGCCAGGTTGATCGGCGCCTCGAAGCCCGGCACCAGGCGCTTGTAGCTGTTGGTGCCCGGGTTGGTGATCGCATTGAGCGCCTTGGCGTGCTTGATCACGCCGCCGATGTAGTACAGCGCGACCTCCGACAGGCCGGCGTAGCCGTTGCCGGCGAAGAGGTTCTGGCCGTCCTTCCAGATCGACTGGTGCACGTGCATGCCCGAGCCGTTGTCGCCGACGACGGGCTTCGGCATGAAGGTGGCCGTCTTGCCGTAGCTGGCGGCGACGTTCCACA
>CAZSYX010000047.1:0-27165 GCA_964610575.1 uncultured Burkholderiaceae bacterium | reverse complement strand
CTTCGCCCGCTGCTCGGCGCGCGCGATGGCGGCGGCGAGCTCGGCGCGTTCAAGCGAATCGGCGGGAAGCAGCGTCAGCAGCTGCTGCCAGTAGCGGGCTGCGCCGCGGAAGTCGCCGGCCTCGTAGGCGGCGCTGCCGGCCATCTCCAGCGCGCGCGGATGGGCCGCATCCAGGGCCAAGGCCTTGTCGATCATCTCGCGCGGCTTGCCGGCCAGACGCCCGCCCTGCGCCATGCCGAGGGCATCGGCGTACTCGCACCAGATCAGCGGGTCGCGGGCGACCTTGGCCGACGCCTCGAGGGCACGCCCGTAGGCCACCGCTGCCGGCTCGAACTGGTCGCGCTGCATGCGCAGCCGCGCGAGCATCACCCAGGCGCGCGCGTCGTCCGGCGACGCGGCCACGTGGGTCTCGAGTTGCATCAGCAGGGTGTCGGTGTCCTTGCCCGCGGCATCGGACGCCGTCAGCGGCTGCGGCGCCGCAGGCGCGCCGATCAGCTGTGGATGGCCGAACTGCAGGTAAAGCAGGACCGCCGCCACCGGCAGCGCTGCTGCGTAGGCGAGCAGAGCACGGCGTGGCTGCGCGCTGTTTGGCGAGACACCGGCCGCAGGCGCAGCCTCGCTCAGCAGGCGGCACTGCAGTTCGTCACGCAGGCGCGAGAATTCGGCCTCGTCGAGCAGGCCGCGCAGCCGCTCGCCCTCTAGCTCGGCAAGCTGCTGGCGCAGCACCGCCGCGTTGGTGTGCGCCCGCGAGACCTCGCGCCCTGCCGGCCGCAGCAGGCGCGGCCCGAATAGGACCGCGCCGACGGCCAGCAGCGTCAAAGCAATCGCAGCGGCGACGAATGCCGTCATCGTGCCCGCGTCCTACGCGCCGCGACCGCGCTGCCGCTGCGCTACTTCTTCTCCACCGGTGGCGGCGCCGCGGGCGCTGCCGGAGCGGCTGCAGGGGCCGCTGCCGCGGTCGTCATGGCCTTCCGCCTGGCAGCCATGGCATCGTCGAGGATCTTGATGCCTTCCTGCGAGATCATCATCGATTTGTTCAGCGACGCGGTGGCCTGCTCGGGATTGTGGAAGCCGGCGCCATTGGCCGCCGTCCACCATTCCCAGTTGATGTGCGCGTCGGCGTGCTTGGCGCGCGCCTGGTTGAGCACGGCTTCGTCGACACTGATGTTCTTCGCTTCCTCGAACTTGTCGACCAGCCGCGTCAGCCAGAACTCGGCCTTGCGCTTCTTGCCCTCGAAGCGGTTCTTCAGCGAGTCGATCGCATAGGTCGCCTGCTGCTTGCTCCACGCGCTGTGGCAGGTCAGGCAGGTCTCCTGGATGTAGTGCTTCGGACTGGTCTGCCAGTGCGAGGTGTAGGTCTTGCCGGTCTTCTTGTCCTTCACCTTCGGCATGTGGCAAGACGAGCATTCGACGCCGGCCTTCTGGTGCTTCGAGTTGTAGAAGACCTCGACGTCCGGATGCTGGCCCTTCCACAGCAGCGCACCGGTGATGCCGTGCCGGAAGTCGCCGAATTTCAGGTCGCTGTAGTGCTTGCCGATCTCGTCGACCGGCCTGAACGGGAAGTGGTTGGTGCGCGAATCGGCCATGCCGATCGGCTTGCCGGTGGTGGGATCCGTGCCCGGGTTGCAGTTGTACTCGACGTGGCACTGGCCGCACTGCAGGTTCATGTCGTAGCGCGACAGCGTGGCGATCTTGCGCGTGTAGCCGCGCACGCCGAGGTCCTTGACGTCGATCTTGGCGGCACGCTCGTCACGGTGCCACAGCGTGTCCTTCTCCGGCCTCGTCAGCGCCTGGATCAGGCCGTCACGCACCACGCGCGGCTTGGCCGAGTGCGGGTCGTGGCAGAAGAAGCAGTTCAGCGAATGATTGACGTCCTTGACGAACTCGGTGACCTTCGAGGTGCGGCTCCATTTGGCGCCCGGCACCGGATCGCCCAGGTAGGCCCAGTCGAGGATGTGGTCCTGCGTCTTGCACGACATGCACACCGGGTTGGCCGCTGCCGCCGTGCCCGGCTTGAACGCCTTGTGGTCCTCGCCCGGGAACTGGTCTTCGAGGTGGCTCCAGATCTTGAAGTTGCCGCCGGGCTGCGTCAGGAACTGCCAGCCCTCCTTGTTCTGGAAGCGGCCGCCGAAGGCGCGGTCGATCACCACCTGGTCGTACAGCGCAAAGGCGTGCGAGCGCGGTTCGTTGTGCTCGCGCGTGAAGCCGTGCGGCATCATCAGCTTGTCGAAGGCCGGATTGGGCGACGGGCCGGTGGCAAGGGACTTCTCCTTGCGTGCGGTCTTCTCCCAGTTCATCGTGTACATCGACTGGAACTGCAGCTGGTGGCAGGCGCCGCAGGCCGCCGGGTCGGTGACGGTCAGCGGGCGTGCCTTCGCATCGTTCAGGTGCTTGTCCACGCCCTGGTGGCAGCTGGTGCAGGCCACGCCCTTGTGCTTGCCCTGGTCGTGAAAGTCCTTGATCGGCGCATGGCAGCCCAGGCACGGGGTGGCGTCGAACTTGGCCGCAACCGGCGCCTTCTTCGCCGGCGCCGCTGGCGCCTGTGCCGAGGCCGGTGCCGCGGCCATGCTCAGGAAAACCGCCGCCGCCAGCGCAGCGGACGCACGCAGGATCAGATCGGTAAAGCGCAACATCGTGTGACTCCCCTCTTTCGTCTTCTTGCAGATGCGAGGCACCGCCGCGCCTGGCGCGGCAGCGCAACATGCCCGCAGTTTCGAAGACGGGGCCGCCTCGCGCTTGACCGGAATCAAGCGCTCTTCCGCCTACCTCTTTGGGGGTAGAGCTTCGGTTACGGCGACCGTTACGCGCGCGAGGCGCAACGTCGCGTTGGCGCTTCAGCGCAGTTCGGTGTCGATGGTGATGGCGATGTCGCTGCGGCCAAGCTTGACCGGCTTGGACAGTCCTTCGAGGTCGCCCTTCTGCGGCATCGGGCTGCCGGACTTCGACACCCGCGCGCCGACGATGACCTCCGCGAAGTTCGACAGCTTGGCGTCAGGCGATATAGCCATCGTGTCGTCGAGCGCGAAGGTCTTCGGTAGGTCCTTCGCCTGCACACGCACCAGTGCCAGCGGCATGCGCGAACCTTCGGAAGGGCGGGCGAAGATGATCACGCTGTCCTCGGGCGCGACCTTGGCGCGCAACTGCGCGCTGAGCGATACGGTGCCGGCAACATGGGCCCTGGTCGCACCGGCGACCTGCGGCGCGGCCTGCTTTGCAGCGGCCTTTGCTGCCGCATCCGCGACCGGCGCGGCGGGCTTGGCGGCAACCGGCGGGGGCGAAGCCGCGGCTACTTGCGGCATGCCCGCGCGCTGACGCGCTTCGTTGATGCTGCCAGCCAACTGCTGTTTCATCGGCGCATCGGCCGGCAGGGACGCATGCAGCTTTTCCCACAGCTCGACGGCGCCCTTGTAGTCCTGGCGGTCGAACGCCTCGGTGCCCGCCATCGCCAGCGCCTTCCACTGCAGCGGATCGATCTTCAGCGCGCGGTTGATCAGTTCCAGCGGCTTGCCGGCGATCTTGCGCCCCTGCGCCATCGCCAGCGCGTCGGCGTAGTCGGCCAGCAGCGAAGCATCCTCCGGCATCAGCCCGACCAGCTTCTCGAAGGCGGCGGAGGCCTCGGCGAAGCGACCCATCTGGTAGTAGGTGCGCGCCAGCGTCGCCCAGCCGTTGGCGTTTTCCGGCTCCTTCTTCAGCCGCTCGGCCAGGCGCTCCGTCATCTTGGCCACGTCGTCCTTGCTGAACTGGTGCGCCGCGTCCGCGCCCTGGCGCGCCAGCGGATTGAAGGCCGACAGGTCGCCGAAGCGTGAGTAGAGCATTGCCGAGGCGATCGGCACGACGAGCACGACCACTGCCGCCGTCAGCTTGCCCAGCTGGCTCGCCCGCGGCGCCTCGGTGGCCGGCTCGGCCTGCGTTTCGTCGAGCACACGCTGCTGCAGGTCGGCCTTGGTGGCGGCGTACTGGGCGTCGGCGATCGCGCCGCGCGCGTGCTCGGCGTCCAGTTCGGCCAGCTGGTCCTTGAGGATGCCGAGGTTGACTGCGGTGCGATCGACCCTGGCGCGCGCGCCGCCGCGCAGCAGCGGCGGCATCACCCAGGCCACCCCGATGACGACCATGATCACCGCGGCGACGATGAAACTGCTCATCGCACGTCCCCTTCGCCGCTCAGCAGGCGCTCGGCGCGCTCGCGGTCGGCCGCCGACAGCGGCTCGGGCCGCGCGGCCTTGGTGCGCGCACGAACGACGCGCCAGCCGATCAGCAGGCCGATCGCCAGCAGCAGGAACGGCCCGACCCACAGCAGCACCGTGGTGGCCTTCAGCGGCGGCCGGTACAGCACGAAGTCGCCGTAGCGCTCGGTCATGAAGGCGATGATCTCCTCGTCGGTCTTGCCGGCGGCCATCTGCTCGCGCAGCTTGTTGCGCAGGTCCACGGCCAGGCCGGCGCGCGAGTCGGCGATGGTCTCGTTCTGGCACACCAGGCAGCGCAGCTGCTTGGCCAGCTCGACCTCGCGCTTGGCGGCCACCGGGTCGTTCAGCGTCGGCACCGCCTCGTCGGCGGCAGCCGGCATGGCGAGCACGGCGAAGGCCACGCCGCAGGCGATCAGGAAACCTCTCATGACTTCTGCAACTCCTGCACCAGCGGCACGATCTTCTTCGCCATCGCCTCGGGCGTCACCGGACCGATGTGCTTGTAGCGGATGACCCCCTGCTTGTCGATCACGAAGGTCTCCGGCACGCCGTAGACGCCGAAATCGATGCCGAGCTTGCCGTCGTAGTCGATGAACGTGGTCGTGTACGGATCGCCCAGTTCGGCCAGCCACTTGCGGCCCGCCTCGGGCGTGTCCTTGTAGTTCATGCCGATGATCGGCACGAGCCGCTTCGCCGCCAGTTCGTTCATCAGCGGATGCTCGACGCGGCACGGCGTGCACCAGGAGGCCCAGACGTTCAGGATCCAGACCTGCCCGGCCATGTCCTTGCTCGAGAACATCTCGGAAGGCTGTGCGAGCTTGGCCTTCTCGAACACCGGCGCCGGCTTGCCGATCAGCGGCGAGGGCACCTCGCGCGGGTTCAGCCACAGGCCGCGCAGCAGGAATGCCGCCAGCACCAGGAAGCCGACCAGCGGAACGAGGAAGAAGACAACGCGTTTCATCGGATCCCTTCAGCCACCGGCGGTCCTCATGCCGCGGCCGGCTGGCGGCGGCCGGTGGCCACCGTCTGTTCGCGGCGCGCCAGCGCGCGATAGCGGCGGTCGGAAGCAGCCATGAAGCCGCCGATGGCCATCAGCACGCAGCCTCCCCAGATCCAGGTCACGAACGGCTTGTAGTACACGCGCACGGTCCAGCTGCCGGCCGGCTCGACCGGTTCGCCGAGCGAGACGTAGACGTCACCGGTGATGCCGGTGCGGATCGACGCCTCGGTCATCGGCATCTGCGACTGCGCGAAGTAGATCCGCTTCTCCGGATGAAGGACGTCGATCTCCTTGCCGTTCTTCAGCAGGGTCACGGTGCCGCGCGCGGCATTGAAGTTCGGGCCGCGCCGCTCGCCCACGCTGTCGAAGCGGAACGTGTAGCCGTGCACGCTGACGGTGTCGCCAGGCGACATCTTCACGTCGCGCTCGACTTCGTAGCCCCTCACCGAAGTGACGCCGATGATGAACACCGCCACGCCCAGGTGGGCGAGCGTCATGCCCCACCAGCCGCGCGGCTGCGCGGCCAGCCGCGCCAGAACGCTGCCCGAGCTGTTGCGGATCTGGGCGCGGATCTGCACGACCGAGGTGAGCACGATCCACGCCGCCATCCAGTAGCCGAACGCCGCCATCGGCGACCAGGCAATGCCGTCCTCGATGTTGCCGACGAAGGGAAGCAGCAGGCCCAGCACCAGCGAGATCATCAGCGCCCATTTCAGCCGGGTCCACAGGTCGGGCAGCGAGGCCGACTTCCAGCGCGCGATCGGGCCGATGCCCATCAGGAACACCAGCGGTGCCATCACCGGCACGAACACCCGGTCGAAGTACGGCGGGCCGACGGAGATCTTGCCGAGCCCCAGCGCGTCGAGGAACAGCGGGTACAGGGTGCCGAGCAGCACGGTGCCGCAGGCCGCCGCCAGCAGCACGTTGTTGCCCAGCAGCATCGACTCGCGCGACACCGCCTCGAAGCTGCCGCCCAGGCCCACGCGCGGCGCGCGCCAGGCGAACAGGGCGAGCGACGCTCCGATCACCACCACCAGGAAGGCGAGGATGAACACGCCGCGCGCCGGATCGGTGGCGAAGGCGTGCACCGAGGTCAGCACGCCCGAGCGCACGAGGAAGGTGCCGAGCAGCGACAGCGAGAAGGCGAAGATCGCCAGCAGCACGGTCCAGGCCTTGAACGTGCCGCGCTTCTCGGTGACCGCCAGCGAATGGACCAGTGCGGTGCCGACCAGCCACGGCATGAAGGAGGCGTTCTCCACCGGATCCCAGAACCACCAGCCGCCCCAGCCGAGTTCGTAGTAGGCCCACCACGACCCGAGCATGATCCCCAGCGTCAGGAAGCACCACGCCACGGTGGTCCAAGGTCGCGACCAGCGCGCCCAGGCCGCATCGAGCTTGCCGCCGAGCAGCGCGGCGATCGAGAACGAAAACGCGACGGAGAAGCCGACGTAGCCCATGTACAGCAGCGGCGGGTGGAACACCATGCCCGGGTCCTGCAGCAGCGGATTGAGGTCGCGCCCCTCGGCCGCCGGCGGAAACATGCGGTCGAACGGGTCGGACGTGGCCAGCATGAACAGGATGAAGCCGACCGCCACCAGGCCCATCACGCCGAGCACGCGCGCCACCATCTCCTGCGGCAGGTGGCGCGAGAACGTCGCCACCGCCACGCCCCAGCCCGACAGCATCAGCACCCACAGCAGCAGCGAACCCTCGTGCGAGCCCCAGGACGCGGCGACCTTGTAGGCCACCGGCAGCAGCGTATTGCCGTTCTGCGCCACGTTGACCACCGAGAAGTCGTCGGCGACGAAAGACGCGACCAGGCAGAACCATGCGAACAGCACGAACGCGAACTGCGCCTGGGCCGCCGGACGGGCCAGCGCCATCCACTCGGCCACGCCCTTGTGCGCGCCGATGATCGGCAGCGTGCCCTGCGCCAGCGCCAGCAGCAGGGCCAGGATCAGCGCGAAGTGACCGAGTTCAGGGACCATGGGGCTGCCTCTCGAAGTGATTGCTCAGTGGAACGGCCGCCGCCGACACAGCCGCGCGCGGCGCAGAAACGACTCTGTGCGCAGAATCACCCGCTGCGTCTACTTGTAGCCGGCGTCGGTCGAGCCGCCCGGCGAACTGCCGGGCTTGCCCGGCACCTGCAGCGTCTTGCCGGCCTTGTGCGCCTGCTCGACCGCGTGCGCCGCCTCGGGCGGCATGTAGTTCTCGTCGTGCTTGGCCAGCACCTCGCTGGCGCGGAACACGCCGTCGGCGCCGAGCTTGCCCTGTGCCACCACGCCCTTGCCCTCGCGGAAGAGGTCAGGAAGGATGCCCTGGTAGACGACCGGAATCGTCTGCGCGGTGTCGGTGACCTTGAAGCTCACCATCACGCCTTCGCGCTTGACGCTGCCTTCCTCGACGAGGCCACCGACGCGGAAGGCCCGGTCGCGCGGCGCCTTCTGCGCCACCACGTCGGAGGGCGAGAAGAAGAACACCAGGTTCTCCTGGAAGGCGGAGAGGATCAGCGCCGAGGCGACGCCGAGCGCCGCCAGGCCGCCGACGATCAGTGCCAGCCGCTTGTGCCGCGATTTCATGCCGACCTCCCCGCCGCGGGCAACCCGCGCCTCACTTCACCGAGCGCGACCCGGCGACGATGCCGCAACGCCCAGATCTCGGCGGCGATCACCGCCGCGCACACCACATACGACCCCCAGACGTAGAAGCCGTAGCCCCCCATCGCCAGGAAGTTCTCCAACGATCCCCACTGCATCGCATTTACCTCAACGACTCAAAGCGTGCCCTGATCGCGCGCGTCGAGCACCCACTGCGCCCGCCGCTCGCGCTCCAGGATGATCGCGCGCAGCCGCACCAGCACCGCCGCGATCGCATACATCCAGAAGGCGAACACCATCACCAGCATGCCGCTCAGCATGATGTCGGCCATCGCCGAGGAGCCGGGCTTGACCGACGCCCCCTGGTGCAGCGTGTTCCACCACTTGACCGAGAAATAGATGATCGGCACGTTGACCACGCCGACCAGCGCCAGCACCGCGCCGGCCTTGTCGGCCCGCCGCTTGTCGTCGATCGCCGCCTGCAGCGCGATGAAGCCAAGGTACAGGAACAGCAGGATCAGGGTCGACGTCAGCCGCGCATCCCACGCCCAGTAGGTGCCCCAGGTTGGCCGGCCCCACAGCGCGCCGGTCCACAGCGAGATGAAGGCCATCAGCGCACCGGTGGGCGCGATCGCCTGCGCCATCATCGACGACAGACGGGTGTTGAACACCAGGCCGACACCGGCCCAGAAGGCCATCGTCACGTACAGGAACATCGCCATCCAGGCCGACGGCACGTGGATGTAGATGATCCGGTACGAATCGCCCTGCTGCGCGTCGGTCGGCGCCATGAAGAAGCCGATATACAGGCCGATCACCGCCAGCACCGCCGCCAGGACGGCGAAAAACGGCACCATCTTGCCGGCGATCGGATAGAAGACGTTGGGCGCCGCGTAGCGGAACAGGCTGAACCCGGGGCTGGTGGTGACCGAAGACATGACCGGCGGCAGTGTATGAATGAAAGTCAGGCAGGATTTGCGCTGCCGCAAGGACCGAAGCCCGGATAAACCCCACTGCGCTGGGGTCTTGAGGACCCGCAACCGAGGGTAAGACCGCGATTATTCCAAAGAAATCCGCAGCGCCGCGGCGATTGCCCACGGCGCCAATACGGTCGCACCGATCGACAGCGCGCCGAGCAGCAGCAACTGCCCGCGCGGCACCAGCCCGCCGGCCACCGCCTCCACCGCCCCGGCGCCGAAAATCAGCACCGGCACGTACAGCGGCAGCACCAGCAGCGTGATCAGCACCCCGCCGCCGCGCAGCCCAAGGGTCAGCGCCGCGCCGACCGCGCCGATCAGCGACAGCGCCGGCGTGCCGAGCACCAGGGAGGCGACCAGCACGCCGATGGCATCGCGCGGCAGGTCGAACATCACACCGAGCAGCACCGCCATCACGGTGATCGGCAATCCGGTGGTCAGCCAGTGCGCCAGCGCCTTGGCCAGCACCACCACCGGCAACGGCTCGCCGGAAAGCACCATCTGCTCCAGCGTGCCGTCGGCAAAGTCGGCGGCAAACAGCCGGTTCAGCGACAGGATCGCCGCCAGCAGCGCCGCCACCCAGACCACGCCCGGCGCGATCGTGCGCAGCGTGTTGATCTCCGGCCCGACGCCCAGCGGCACCATCGTCACCACGACGAGGAAGAAAAGCAGCGTGTTGGCCACGTCCGCACGCTGCCGAGCTGCCAGCAGCAGGTCACGGCGCACGACGGCATTGAATGTGTTTGTCATCAATGCACCGCCTGCGCGCGCAGTTCGAGCCGCCGAACCCGCCCGGGCATCGGCACTTCCTGGTGCGTGGTCAGCACGACGATGCCGCCGCGTTCGAGCTGCTCGCCGATCAGGGTGGACAGCGCCGCCACGCCGCGCACGTCGAGCGCGGTGAAGGGCTCGTCGAGGATCCACAGCTTCGCTTCGCGCGCCAGGAACAGCCGCGCCAAGGCGATGCGGCGGCGCTGGCCCTGCGACAGGAAGCGCGCCTGCGAAGTCTCGAAGCCGGCCAGCCCGACGGCGTCCAGTGCATGGCGGGCGACGTCCTCGCCGGCCGGGTGACCGGCCAGCGCAGCGGCGAAGCGCACGTTCTCCAGCGCGGTGAGGTCGTCCTTGACGCCGTTCAGGTGGCCGACGTAGGCGAGCGTCTGCCAGTAGTCCTCGCGCAGCTTGCGGATGTCGGCCCCGCCCCAGCGCACCTCGCCGTGCGTGGGCGCCAGCAGCCCGCACAGGATGCGCAGCAGGCTGGTCTTGCCGGCGCCGTTCTCACCGGCCACGTGCAGGCAGTGGCCCGCCTCGACGCTGAACGCCAGCCCGGCGAACAGCAGCCGTTCGCCGCGGGTGCATTCGAGGTCGATGGTTGCGAGCATTCGGCGTGGGAAGTCGGCTTCGGGCAGGCGCGGTGCAGGCCGCCGCTTTGCCGAGCGGCGCGCAAGGGTAGCAGGGCCGCGGGGCACATAAAGAGAGCCGCGGGCATCGCTGCCGCGGCTTGCTGCCTTCCTTTGCAAATCGTCAGGTGTTCGCGGCTTCCTTGCGCCGCCAGGCGTTCAGTGGCGCGAATCGGGCGCACTCATCAGCGCCACGAGTACACGTAGCTGACGCCGATGTAGACGACGCTCTGGTTCTGGTCGAGTGCCACCGTCGTGTTGTCGCTGTAGGTGTACGGCACGGTTCCGTACTCGTAGGCCCAGTCGTTGTACTTCGTCTGCTGGTAGATCGCGTCGAGCCGCAATGCCTGGTTCTTGGCCAGCGCGTACTTGCCGAAAAGCCGCAGCTCGGTCTGCTGGAACTTGATGTCCGGCAGGCCGCCGGTGGCCGCCAGCAGCGCGCCGCTCGACGGATTGGCCAGCGGATCGAGCGTCTGCGCGTAGGCGTTGCTGTCGCTGATGTAGGCGAGCGAGCCGCCCACCTCGATCTGCTCGCTGATCCGGCCCGTGGTGCCGATGCCGATCGTCGTGTTGGTGTTGTCGAAGGCGAGGATCGCGCCTGCCGGGCGGGCCTGGTTCAGCTTCTGGGTGCCGTAGGAGGCGAAGCCGTTGACGTTCCAGGCGTCGGAAACGGCGTAATTGGCGTCGATGGTGTACAGCTGCACCTTGCTGTCGCGCAGCGCGTACTGGCTCGGCATCGAGTAGTCGTCCTTGCCGCCCGCCGCGCTCACCACCAGCAGCAGCGAATCGCTTGGCTGCCAGTTCGCCTGCACCTTTAGCTGGTCGCGCCGTCGATCGGCCAGCGTCGGCGCGAAGATCGCGGTGCTCGCGAAGGTCGACGGGTCGGTGACCTCGGTCACGCCGCCGCCGCTGGTCGGCCGCAGCCAGTTCGAACCGCTGCGGTCGCTGCTGGAGTAGCGGATCTCGCCGCTGAAGTTCTCGGTCATGCGCCGCTTCAGCTCGATGCGCCACGTCGTCTCGTCGGTGTCCTGGCGCAGCGCGCTGACGCCGGCCACCGCGCTGGTCGGCGTGAAGGGCGCGCGCTCGATCGACTCGTAGTCGACCCCGGCGATGCCGACGTAGGCGCCGCTGAACTGGTAGCTCGCCTGCAGTTTGCCGCGGAGCCTTTCCAGCGAATAGTTGCGGTTGGTCCAGGTCGAGGAGCCTGCGGCGTTGTAGGCGGCGATCGGCGTCTTGTCGTTGCGGTCCTCGTAACGGCCCTCGGCCTGCAGCGTCAGCCTGGCGA
The DNA here is from genome assembly GCA_964610575.1 of uncultured Burkholderiaceae bacterium. GTDB lineage: Bacteria > Pseudomonadota > Gammaproteobacteria > Burkholderiales > Burkholderiaceae_F > JADJWR01. Next base: position 15,725 of record CAZSYX010000047.1, on the reverse strand, counting down.
TCGGCCGCGATACCAGGCCGACCTGCGCCAGCGTCGTGTTCACCTCGCCGTCGAGGCTCGAGACGCCGGCCGGCGCGGTGCCCGCCAGCCCGGTGCCGGCGAATCCCTGGTCCTGCTTCGCCTGCGAGTAGGCGACCTTGAAGTTGGCCCGCGTGGTCGGCGTGAAGGTGTAGTTGCCGGCCAGGTCGAGCGCCTGCGACTGGTTGTCCGGCGGCAGCGCCACCGGGTTGCCGAGGATGCCCTGCAGCCCGGGAGCGAGCGGCAGCAACGTGCCGAGCTGGTTGTTCAGGCTGCTGGGGATGCCCGCCGCCATGGTGGCGTTCGCGTTGTTGTAGAAGGAGCCGTAGTAGCCGCCGGTCAGGCGCAGCCGTTCGCCGGCATAGTTCAGCCGCAGCTCGGCCTGGGTGTGGTTCGAGTCGATCGGCTCGGGCAGCAGCAGGATGGCCGAGCCGGTCTGCGTGAGCGTGGTCGCGCCGCAGCTGAACGCCACCGTCGACGGGCAGTTCATGCCGACGCCGAAGATCCGCGAGCCGCCCTTGTTCTCGCTCTTCAGGCTCGCCACCATCTCGACCGCCGGGCCGAACCACTTGGAGAAGCCCAGCCCGAGGCCCTTGCGCTTGGTGGACGGATCGTATTGCGCGCCGCTGCCCGGCCCGTTGCCGAGGTGCACCACCTGCGGCGTCTGCGAGCCGGCGCCGAGCAGGCCGGTGTTGACCGTGTACGGCTCGCGGCGCAGCAGTTCGCCGTAGTCGGCGGTGAATTTCCAGTCGCCCTGCTTCTGCCAATAGAAGAGCAGTTCGCGCGTCTGCAGGCCGAGGTTGGTGCCGATCAGGCCGGTCGACGTGCCGTCAGCGGAGTCGCTGCGGCGGTAGTCGAAGTCGAGCAGGCCGAAGACGCTCTGGTCGCGCATGCCGTTGTACTGGCCGAAGAAGGCGCGATCGGCGGCATCGCCGCTGGCCCAGGCGCCGCCCACGGTGACGGAGGCCTGCGCTGACTTGGTCGTCGCCTCGGCGGGTGCCGCCTCGGCAGGCTTCGCGTCGGCCGGCTTGGCTTCGGAGGTCTGCGCATGCACCGGGCCGAAGGCGGCCAGCAGGGTGATGGCGATGGCGGTCGGCCGCAGGCGGCAATGGCGGACAGGGGTTCTCATCGTTGCGCTCCCATCCCTCTAGCGGAACATGTACTGCGGCGTCGGGTTGCCGAGCAGCGCGCCGGACGCGGGATTGTTCGAACCGTGCACCTGCGTGTGGCAGTTCATGCAGCTGCGCGCCTGCCACATGTTGACGACGTTCTTGCCGCCGGAGGTCGCATTGACCTCCGACTGGGCCTGGCCGGGAACCGCCGGCGGAAACACGCCGGGCTGGCCGCCGAGCGCGCCGACGCCGCCTGCAACGTGCGGCGTGTGGCACTGCTGGCAGAGGATCGGCGCGCGCGCCTTCAGCATGCCGGCGATCGAGCTGCCGTGCGGGTTGTGGCAGTTGGCGCAGTCCTCGACCGCTGCCGGGTGCTGGTGCACGAACGGGCCGCGCTTCTCGGCATGGCACAGGTAGCAGGTGTCGTTGGTGCTGTCCTTCCTGGCGAGCTTCGGGCCGGCCGAGCCGTGCACCGAATGGCAGTCGGAGCAGGTCATCTTGCCTTCGGCGATCGGGTGGCGCGAGGCGAGGTTGACCTGCGTGCGGGGACCCTGATGACACGTGTAGCAGACGGCGGGCTGGCTCGACTTGGCCAGCACCTTGTCCTGGCTGACGTGCGACTTGTGGCAGGAACCGCATGCCACGTCGGCCGACGGGTGCGCGCTGGTCGCCCACAGGGTCTGCCTGGCGTCCTTCTCATGGCAGGCGAGACAGATCCCGCTCGCGTCGTTGCCGCGCAGCGCATCCTTGCCCTTGAAGCGCTTGTCCGGCTTGGCCTCGGAGGGGTCGCCGGCGTGCTTCTCGCTGGCACCATGGCAGCTGACACAGGTCGGCGTGCGCGGATCGGCAGAGACGGAATGCTTGTGCCCCGCCATCTGCTGCTGGTGCTCTTCGTGGCAAGCCTGGCAGACCGACGACGCCTCGGCATCCTTGGCGGCATGGGCCGTTCCGAGCAGCGCGGACATGCAAAGGCCGGCCACCGCCAGCAAGGTCCTGAATCGCATTCGAATCCCCCTACTGTTCAACGACGCGAAGTCGCCCTGCCCGGAAACCGTCAGTCAGGCAAGGCAATCGCATGAGTGAGGCGCCGGCGTGTCGGCACGTCGACGGCTACTTCAGGCCGTGGACGAAATCGACCGCCTGGAAGCCGCCCGGCGCGTGGCAGTCGGCGCAGACCTCCTTCACCAGCCGGTCCTGCCCCAGCGTGCGCGTGCCGAACGCCGAGTTGCCCGCCTGCGTCACGTGCTGGATCGCCCGCGGCGAGTCGTGGCAGCTCGTGCAGGTGGCGGCCATCGGCGAGATCACGCCAAAGCCGAGCGGATCGGCGCCGGCCACACGCGGCGACACCACCGCGCCGACCCCACCCGGGTCGCTCATGTACGACCGGTTCACGTGGCAGTTGTCGCAGTTCAGGCCGAGATCCGGATAGGCCACCTCGGCGGCGTAGTTCAGCACGTCGGCAGCGAGCGTCAGGTTGGGGTCGCACAGCGGCGCGACGCTGGCCGGGTTGCGCGGGTTGCAGAACGCACCGACCGCCGCGTTGCCGTACGTGAACGGGTGGATCCGTTTCGAGCTGCCGTGGATGCCGTGGATCATCCGCTTGAACTGATACGACTCCTGCAGGTTCTGCCCGTTGGTCATCACCGTCGATGAGGAGCGCAACGCGTCGTGGCACAGCGCGCAGGACTCGACCGTATTGCGCGCGCCGCGGTGAAATGCGTTGGCGACCGTGTTCGAGCCCGACGTCGTGCCCAGCGCGCCGTGGCAGACGTTGCACTTCTCGTTGGAAACTACCTGGCGGCGCGGATTCAGGTCGCCGCTGATCACGACGTCCCGGTAGGTGTGCTGTGCCACGACATTGATGAGAGTCGTCGGTTTCACCGGTGGCCGCGGCTCCTGCTCGGACTTGACGTCGAGCAAAGGCTCCCTGATTTGCCCGATACTGACCACACGCGCCGTTCCCGCCGCTACGGCCGTCGCGGTGTCGGGCGGCAGGGTGATGGCGATGGTGTACCGGTTGGCGCCGTCGTTCGTGCCCTGGTACATGTACGCGTTCGCGGTTCTACCGCCATTGTTGTAGGAGGTGAACTCCGTGACCGTCAACGGCTGACCCACCAAGCTCTGATAAGCGAGATACAGGCTCAGGTTGCCAAACTGCGTGTCGCTGCTGCACGAAACGGCCGCGCCCGAGCCGGTGCAGTCCGGCGTCACGAGGTTATAGGCCACATTGCCGTTCGTCGGATCGGTCACCAGGTATTTCACGGTCACCTTGCGGGCGCCCGCGTCATAGGTCGCGCTTTCAATGTTCACCTTGTACTTGGCGGCGTTTTCCTCGTTCTGGTTGAAGTGAACGCGCGCGGGCGAGAAGCTCGGCGTTTCGTGGCAGCGCACGCACTCGGAGTTCGGCAGGTTCTTCGCTGGCGTGCCAGCACCACCCCAGAGATCCGCGAACAACTGGTGGGAGCTCACCCACGCAGAGCCAGTGCCGCTCGCGTGGCAGGTGAGGCACGACTCCTTGCTCGCCCGCGTCTTCCAATTGTCGCCCTGCGGCGTCTTCGGGTTCGCCCCGCTGTGGCAGACGCTGCAGTTGCGCAGGTCCTGCGGGAATCCGACCTCCGAATAGTCGTGCTTGACGCTCTGGTAGCCCCAGATCACGTAGTTCTCGCCGCCCCCGGTGGCGGCCTGACTTGCAAGCAGGCGACCGGCGTGGATCTTGTGCACCATCGTCTGCATTGTCAGCACATTGCCGCTGTTGGCATCCGTCGTGCCGGGGTTATGGCACATCACGCAGTACTGCACGTCGACGCGCCCGCCGCCATGCAGCGCCAGCCTTTCGTGGCAGCCGTTGCACGACGACACGTCGGCCATGACGCGGGTCTTGCTCGGATCGGTTACCGGTACCGACTTGCCGTTCGCGTCGAACGTCACATCGAAGTACGGGTTGACCAGCACGGTTTCACCGGCTGCATTCTTGTAGCTCAGTTGGATTGCGATGCGGTGCGTGCGGTTCGGCTCGAACACGATTCCATTGGTCTTGCCAGGATCGGTGATGTTCGTGCTGAAGGTGTAGGTGTAATAACCTTCGGCGTTGTATACGAGCTGGCCTGCCTGGCCGGCCGGCTTGGGGTCTGTCGTCGCCTGGACGGCCGAGGCCAGAACCGGCGTGCCGTTCGGTCCGGAGCCGACGTTATTCGGCGCGTTTGCCGTGGATTCCGTCCGGTAGACGTAGCTCTGCCACTGGTCGATTTCGCCGTTGGTGCCCGGAACGAGCTTCGCGATCGCAAAGCTGACGTTGCTCAGCGTCAGTCCCTGCTTGACGGCGCCGTCCGAGAACACCGTGAAATTCACGACCGGCGCGCCAGTCACCGTGATGGCCGTCACGCCGTTGTCCTGCAGAACCTTGAAGGCGGACGACGAGTTCGAGGACGTGTCGTTGGCCGGGACAGCGGCCGCATTGGCGATGGCCTGCCCCAAAGGCGTCCCGCTCGTGGGGGGCAGAGCCGGGGGTGCTGACGAGTCATCGCTACCGCAACCGGCCAGAAACACATAGGCAAGGGCTGCCGCCCACCACCACTTCCTAGAACACGTCATCTGCCACTCCCCAGATACGTCTCCGACAAGCAAACCATTCGACCGTTGCGGCTAATCACAACTGCCGGATGTGCTCATCACGACCGCGCGTCGCCCGAATACTGCCCGACCCGCAAAACGAAAGCACCCCGGTCGGGGCTGCTCCCGGCCGAGGTGCTGCATTTCTGCCACTTGCGTGGCGGCTCCGGTGTCGCGTGTGACGCAGACGACAAAAAGCCTCACTCTTGCAGCTACTTTGCCGCCGGGCGAGGCTCGCATGGCCGCGCGAAGCGGGATTGACGGAACGCAAGGGTTCTCTCAGGTCGAGGTTCGCCACAGAGGCATTCCTTTCACTTCTGCGGTTTCGGCTCGCCCTTCGGCGGTATGGCGGTGATCTTGTCCTTGATCGCCATGTAGGCGTCGTAGCTCAGGACTTCCTTGGTCACGAGGTGCGATCGGGTCAGGTAGGGGCGGTTCTTGATTATCTTCTCGGCCTCGGCGTTGCCGATGCCCGGAATCGTTTTCAGCTGGGCTGCGGTGGCGGTGTTGACGTCGACGAGCTTGGGCTTTTTCGCCTGAGGACTTGCCTTCGTCGAGCTGGCCGGCGGCTGAGACGGCGCGGTCTTTGCCTCTCCTGCTGCAAGCGCCGAACCGTGGGCGACCAGGAGAGCCGCCGTGAGCGTAGGAATGATCAATCGGCTGGTCATAAGGGGACGACCCATAAAAAACCCGGAGGGGTCACCTCCGGGTTGCATGTAGTTGGGCCGGAAGGAGAGGCAAGCCCCTCCTTCCGGATCAGTCGACTACCTGTGCATCCTGGCTGCATCGAACTCCGAGCCCGGACCGTGGCAGACCGCGCAGGACTCGACCTCTCCGCTCGCCCAGTTCAGGCGCTTCACACCGATCTTCGCGCCGTTGATGTCCATGTGCGACTTGGCGACGGCTCCGTCGTGGCAGCTCGAGCAGGACGCTGCGAACGGCGTCACGATCGCGTCGTCGTTGTTCGCCGTAGCCAGAGCGGTCTTGGCCAGGGCCGTCGTCGCCGTGCCTGCGGCGATTGCGGCGGCATAAGCGGCGTCGATTGACTCATACGTCGACGCCAGCACGCCCACGGGGAGGCTGTTGTAGGTCGTCGTCGCAGCCGTCGCCGTCACGTGGCAGCCTTCGCAGTTGTTCCGCAGACCCGGGAAGTCCATGCGACGGAAGTCGAGCAGATTGATGGCACCCGGCGTACGGTCACGCGCATCCTGGAACGGCTTGGCCCGCTCGCGACCCGAGTGGATCCCGTGGATCATGTCCTTCATGTTGTTGGACGTGACCGGGAAGTTCAGCGCGGTTTCCGTCGTGTCGATAAACGACCCCGTGGTGCACCCAAGGATGCCACACCCAGAAGTGGTCATCATGCCCCATTCTCCCAGGAGCTTCTTCTCGGCTGAGGTGAACGGCCAGGCTTGCAGCGTGGCATCCGCAATGCCGCGTCCACTGGTGGCCAGTCCCGGAACGTGGCACGTCACGCAGACTTGTACCTCGTAGACCCGGTTGCCACCGTGTCCCTCGAAGTACTCGTGGCACTTCGCGCACTTGGCGGAGTCGGCCACTGTGCGACGCACTGTGTCCGTCCTTCCATCCGAGCCGATGACGGGCTTGATCACGGAGACCGTATGACGGCCAGCCAAGGCTGCATCGACACCAGTTTGTGTGAAATAGCCCTGCAGCGCCACCGCACGCATCTTCGCGGCTGACGGGAATTCCCATGCGCCGCTCGCCGGGATCGTTGCAATGTAGTAGCCGGCGGTTGACGACGCGGCCAGGGTGCCGTTCACACCGCCCGGATTGGGCGGAGTGGTTCCGGTGCACGGCGCCACCACCGTCGCGCCTGTCGTCAACAGGTTGGCGAGCGAGATGGACCGAGGCTGCGCCTGCGAGCGCCCCAGGTTGTTGTAGTCGGCCGGCGTGGTGACGCCGTCCTGGGACATCGCATACGCCAGCAGGAAGCTCGGACCACCGGTAAAGCCCGCGAGCGGATCCGCCACGCAATTGGCGGCGGCCTTGAGCGTAATCGGCGTCTTGGTCGCGCTCGGCGACGTCTGCTGCAGGATGCGGAACTCGATCGTCAGGTCATTCGACGCATTGACCTTCGCTTCCTTGATCTCATACGTGAACGACACGAGGCCATCCGCGATCACCGGGTTGTTCGGCGTCAGGTACGGCATCCGGTGGTCGATCTTCGTCTGGTTTTCGCTGTGGCACAGCACGCATGCCTTGTCGTCAGCCTGGGCACGGCCGACGTGGTTCTCGCCGGTCGTCCAATTGACGTTGTCGTGGCACGCACCGCACGCCTTGCGGGTGGGCTGCTGGTAGGCAAGCGCAGCCTTCGTCGCGACTGCCGGATCGTGGCAGACCGTGCACATCCGCTGGCCGCCGTTCAGCATCGAGAAGTTCTTGAGGTTGAAGGCGACGTTGGCGTACTCGTAGTTCACCTTCGAAAGCGACCCGCCCTGGTGGATCTTGTGGATCAGGGTCGTGAAGCTGCCCACTACCTCGCCGTCGGCAATGCCCATGTCCGGCGCGTATGAGTAGCTGACGATGCCGGTGACGGCGTTGGTGGTCTTGGTCTCGGTCAGATTCGGGAACCTGCCGTCGGTCGATGCAGTGTTTGACCAACCGTACGCGCGCTGCGACGTGTGGCACGTCGTGCAGTACGCGACGTCGGTACGGCCACCGCCGTGGAAGGCAAGCTTCTGGTGGCAGGCATTGCAGCTGGAGATGTCGACGACGTCCTTCAACAAATCCGCCGGGGGGATCTTGGCCCCGGTCGCCGGGATGAAGTCGAAGACCGCGTTGACGACGTTCTCGAGGTTTACGGCCGGCGTCACGGTCTGGGCGTTGGCCGTGTTGCTCCCGGTGCCGCGCGCCGCACCGCTGATCTGGATGATCAGACGGTGTTGCAGGGACGGGTCGAAGGTCAGATCGCCGAGCGCGGAGATGTCCTTTGGCGGAGTCTGGGCTGCGGCCCACGCGGCGACGTCGGCTTTGATCTTGGTGACGTCGCGCCAGAACGTGTAGGTGTAGGTGCCGTCACCCGCGCCGACCAAGGTGCCTGTCTGGTCGGTGTCCGGACGCCAGGCGCACGACGTGTTTGCGGGGCACCCCGTTGACGCGGTCGCGGTGGTGACAGGCACCGTGGTCACGAGGTAGCTGATCCATTCCGAATTGCCGCCGTCCTTGCCAGGGATCAGCTTGGCCAGTTCGAACCGCACGTTGGCGTTGCTTGTCAGCGTCGCCGTGCTGCTCTTCGTCGTGTTGTTCTCGAGGCCGACAACCGGCCTGCCGTTCTGGTCCGTGACCTTGAACTTGACGACCGGGGGACTGCTGATCGCAACACCGGTGACCTCGGCCTTCATTTGGAGGCCCGCCCACTGCTCGGGGGTCAACTGCGCTAGTACGACCGTGTCCCCTGCGTTGGTTCCTGGAGGCCCCTGAGGACCCGCTGGCCCCTGCGCTCCCGGCGGACCCTGCGCACCATCGTCGCCGCTACAGCCCGCCAAGCCAAGACCCAGCATGGCGGCCAGCATCAAACCTATCAACGGCCTTCTCATACTTTCCTCCTCACTGACCAAACTGCCCCTGCCATCGCGGCGCCTGTTCCGCACCCACGACAGCCCTTACTTTCACGACAAACCTAGATTGCACTTCACGCTGGCGGCATCGCGAATCGGCGCAGCACCGGCACAACCGGCGCGCAGACGCGCTTGTCCGCCTTGGATTTCGTTTTCGAGAGCGTGGGCCGATCCGGGTGCACTAGTCTTGACAAAAAACAAAGACTCGGCAAGCGGTGCGCAAAAAAAAAGCGCCGGCTGTGTACCTACTTGTGTTACATGGATTGGCACACGTCGCGCCACTGGGCCGCAGAGGCCGCAGCAGCGACGGCGCGCCCGCGGCGAGAGCCAAGGCACGCTGGCGGGCGCGTTCCCCTCCGTGGAGTCGCCGTGTGGCGCAGCGCCGTCCTGCGGTTGACCGCGGTCAACCGCGGCAATGCGGCGCACGCGCAACATTTCCGTTTGAAGGAGGAGGGCCTGCCGCCCCGGCGAGGCCCGGAGCCTCGCATGCCGCAGGGTGACGGCGGATCTGGCATTGACGCGGGCAGTGTCGATGCCGCGATCGCGCAGGTATTGCAGGCCGAGCGGGATGCCCGCGAGGACGTGCAACGCTGCGCGCTCGCCGCCGAGGCGATGGCCGAGCAGGCGCAGGAGCGGGCGCGCGAGATCGCCCGCCGGGCCGCCAACCGCAGCGTGCGCGTTCAGCGCTGGTCGGCTGCCACGCTGCAGCAGCGGCTCGATGCGCTTGCCGAGCGCCAGGCGCAGAGCGCGCGGCACGCGGCGCAGGCCGATGCCCCGGACCAGTTGCGCGTTGCCGTCGAAGCACTGGCCGCCCAGTTGACCGGAGCCGGGCGATGAGTGCGCCGCCCGATTGGCGTCACGAGCCGCTGCGACGCTGCAGGACCGCCGTGCGATGACCGCGGACCCCGCCCTCGAGTACGGCTACGCGCGCCTGTCGGCGCGGCTCTCGGGCCGACCCGACGAGCGACTGTGGCGACAGCTGCGCTCCGCACGCAGCCTGCAGGCGGCGATCGATGCGGTGCGCGGCAGCGCCGCCGCGCCCTACGTCGCCGGCGTGGCCATGCGCGGCACGATCGACAGCGTCGAACTGGCCTTTCGCCAGCACCTGCGCACGCGCATTCGCGAGGTCGCGGGCTGGGCGCCGCAGGCGTGGCACGCGGCGCTGCGCTGGACCGAACTGCTGATCGACCTGCCGGCCCTGCAGCATCTGCTCGCCGATGCGCCGCTGCCGCAGTGGTTTCGCGACGACCCCCACCTGGGCGGATATGCGGCGCCCGATCGGATCACACGCCGCGCCCGGCTCACGCAGGGGCCGCTGGCGCCGCTCGTCGCCGCCCACGCAACGCCACACGCACCTCGCCGTTCGAGTGCCGCCGGTCGCAGTGGCGACCGGATCCATTCGCTGCTGCAGGCCTGGCAGGCGCAGTGGCAGCAGCGCTGGCCGGCTTGCAGCGACGAGGAACGCGAAGCGCTGCTGCGACTGACGCGCACCGTGCGGGCACACCTGGCCGCCTTCGGCACGCTGCCCTTGGAGGCCGCCGCGCCGGCCCGCGAGCGGCTCGCCGAACGCGTGCGGCGCCAGCTGCACGATGCCGCGGCGCAGCCGGCCGCCCTGTTCGCCTATCTGCTGCTGGTGGCGCTCGATCTCGAACGCCTGCGCGGCGAGTTCGTGCTGCGCGCCGCCAACCGGCAGTTCGTCGAAGCGCAGGCAGCGGCATGATCCGCCCGCAGCCATGCCGCTGGTTCGAGGTCGTGGTCGCGCGCGACGACGCCTTCATCGCGCTGGAAGCGCTGGCCGGCGCCGGCACGGCCGAGATCGAATGGCACACGCGCGACTCGATCGTCGCGCAGACGGGGCGGCCCGAGGAACTGCTCAAGCGCTACGCGGCGCTGGCCCAGCGCTACCGGCCGTACTGGCCACCGCCGGCCACGCACCGCGAGGCGGAGAGCAAGGCGCCGGCCGATGCGCTGGCGGCCGCGGTCGACGGCCTTGCCAAGTGGGCGCAGGCGGCCGAGCCGCTGGTCGCCGCCGTCCAGGTCGCCGAGGCGCAGCAGGCCGAGCTCGGCCTGGCGGAAAGTGCGCTGGCCGAACTAGCCGGCAGCAACATCGATTTCTCGCTGCTGGGCCAGGCGCGCAACGGCGTGTCGGCGGCGCTGTTCGCGCTGCCGCGCGGCGTCGACGTGCCGGTGCCCGAGGACCTGCTGGTGCGCACCGTCGACCTGGTCAATGAGCGCCTCCTGCTGGCGGTCGGGCCGGCCGAGTCGATCGAGACGATGGGCCGGGCGGTCACGGAAGCCAACGGCCGGCGCGCGCGCTTTCCGGACTGGCTGGCGCCGAGCGCCAAGGCCAACCTCGAACTGGTGGCCGAGCAGAAGCACAAGCTGCAGGCGGAACTGGCGGTGCAGCGGGCCAAGCTGCACCAGGTCATCGAGACCTATCGCGTCGATGCGCTGCTCGCCGACGTGGCGCGCGCCACCTGGTGCTTCGAACACGGTGGCGCGATCCACTTTGCGCAGGCCGAAGGCGCCTCGCCGGGCGACGTGTTCGCCCGTATCACCGGCTGGACCGCCGAGCCGCAGCGGCTCGTCGAGGCGGTCGAGGGCAGTGGCGCGCGGGCGCTACTGCGGCTGCCGCCACCGGCCGAATGGCCGAAGGGCGTGCGACCGCCGCTGGTGCTGCGCAACCCGTGGTGGGCGCGGCCGTTCGAACTGTTCCCGCGGCTGGTCGGCATGCCGGGAGCGGCCGGCGCCGACCCCAGCGTTCTGCTCGCCTTCGCGGTGCCGCTGATGTTCGGCTACATGTTCGGCGACGTCGGCCAGGGCCTGGTGCTGGCGGCTCTCGGCTGGGCCTTGCGCAACCGCGTGCCGACGCTGCGCTTGCTGGTGCCGGGCGGCATCGCCGCGAGCGGCTTCGGCTTCGTCTTCGGCAGCGTGTTCTGCCTGGAGACGGTGATCCATCCGCTGTGGCTGCTGCCGTTGCAGGCGCCGCTGCCGGTGCTGGTGGTGCCGCTGATCGCGGGCGCCGTGCTGCTCATCATCGGCCTGCTGATCGAGCTGCTCGAAGCGTGGTGGCAGCAGCGGCTCGGCCACTGGGCGCGCGACGACGCGCCGGCGCTGCTCGTGTACCTCGGCGTGCTCGGTGCGCTGCTGCATCGGGCGAGCTGGCTGGCGGTCGTCGCCGGCGCGCTTTGGGCCATCGCCGGCGGCGCAGCGGGCGTGACGCGGCCGGGCACGGCTCTCGGCGCGCGGTTGCGCGCGGGGCTGGCCGGCCTCGGCGAACTGGTCGAGAAGACGCTGCAGGTGCTGATCAACACGCTGTCTTTCGCGCGTGTGGGCGCCTTCGCGCTGGCGCACTCGGGGCTGGCCTCGGCGGTGGTGGCGCTGGCCGAGGCCGCCGGCCACGGCATCGGCTTCTGGCTGATCCTGGTGCTGGGCAACCTGCTGATCCTCGCCATCGAGGGCCTGATCGTGTCGATCCAGACCACGCGCCTGGTGCTGTTCGAGTTCTTCACCCGCTTCTTCAAACCGGAAGGACGGGCGTTCCGACCGCTCGCTCCGCCCCCGGTCACCATCAAGGAGATCTGAAGCCATGTCCGAAACGAACCGCAAGTCGCCGCTGGCGTTGCCGCTGGCCCTGACCGTGCTGGCGCTAGTCGCGGCCGGTGGCGCAACGGCGCTCGCGCTGTTGGCCCCGCCCGCGCTCGCGCAAGGCGCCGCCGCCAGCCGCCTGCCGCCGGAGGTCTGGACCTGGGGACTGCTGTCGGCAGCGCTGGCCACTGGCCTGTCGTCACTGGCCGCCGGGTATGCGGTAGCCAAGCTCGGCACCGCCGCGGTCGGCGCGTTGGCGGAGAAACCGGATCTCTTCGGCCGCCTGCTGATCTTCGTCGGCCTTGCCGAGGGGATCGCGATCTACGGCGTGATCATCTCGATCCTGATCCTCAACCGGCTCGCCTGAACGCCACTGACATGACGGCCCGCATCGCGCTTGCCTACGTCGGCGACGCCGTCGACGCGGCGGGCTTTCGCCTGGCCGGCGCGCGCGTGTTCTCGCCGGCAGCAGGCGAGGAGACCGCCGCGCTGGGACAGGCGCGCGGCGCGGCGCAGGTGGTGCTGTTGTCGCGCGAGGTCGCGGCAGCGCTGCCGCGCAGCGAACTCGAGACGGCGCTGGCGGCGCTGCAACCGCTGGTGGCAATCGTGCCGGAAGGCGGCGAGATCTCGCCGCTCGATCCGGCCGAGCGCGTGCGCGCGCAACTGGGCCTCGAGAGATGAGAAGCGGATGAGGCAGCGATGCGCCTGACGCTCGAACAACGCACCACGGCACTGCTCCAACTGGTCGAGGAGTATCGCGCGCGAAGGTGCGCCGAATTGCTCGAGCCGGCGCAGGAGCAGGCGCGCACCCTGCTGCGCAACGCCCGCGCCGAGGGGCGGCAGCGCGTGCACACGACGATCGGTGAAGCGCGGCAGCGGCTGGCCAACGAGGTGGGCGCCGCGCAGGCGCGGCTGGCCACCGAGCGACGGCTGGCGGAGCAGCGCCATGCGGTGCTGGTGCTGCAGGAAGCGTGGTCGGCGCTGCGCGAGGCATTGCGCGCGCGCTGGCGCGATGCGGACGCCCGCAGCCAGTGGCTCGATGCGCACCTGGCGCGCGCGCTCGTGGCACTGCCGCGCGAGCAGTGGCAGGTGGAGTTCGGCTCCGGCTGGTCGGAGGCCGAGCGCGAGGCGTTCGCGGCGCGCATTCCCGCCGCCGGCGTGGCCGGCGCATCGTGGCGCTCGTGCGAGGACATCGACGGCGGCTTGCGCATCCGCGCCGGCAGCAACGTCGTCGATGCAACGATCGATGGCCTGCTGGGCGACCGTGCCGCGCTCGAAGGCCGCCTGCTCGACCTGCTGCAGGAGGGAGCTCCGATGAGTCCGCCGCGCCGCTCCATCGGCGAATTGCCGGCGCATCGCGGGAAGGGGGCCGGATGAGCCGAGGCCGTATCACCTGGATCAGCGGCCCGGTGCTGCGTGCGGCCACCGAGGGACCGTTCCGGCTGCGCGAGTCGATCCGCGTCGGCGAGGCCGGTCTTCTCGGCGAGGTGATCCGCGTGCAGGAAGGCGAGATCGTTGCCCAGGTCTACGAGGACACGACCGGCCTGCGGCCGGGCGTGGTGGTCGAAGGCACCGGTTCGCTGCTCAGCATCCTGCTCGGGCCGCACTTGCTCGGCGGCATCTTCGACGGTCTGCTGCGACCGCTGGCGCGTACCGGCGGCGAGCCGGTACGGCACATCGCTCCTGGCGCGGCCGCGCCGGTCGAGTTGCCCCTGCGCTTCGTGCCGACGGCGAAGCGCGGCCAAACACTGGCTGCGGCGGCCGAGTTCGGTCGCCTAAGACCAGCCGATCCTGTGGCAGCGGAACGGGCCGCCAGCGGCACGCGGCTGGAGCGAGTGTGGATCGCCCGCGTGCCGCCGGATTGCGCCGGCGAGGTCACATCGATTGCCGAGGAAGGCGAATACGCGCTCGATGCGCCGTTGCTCACCTTGCGCGATGTGTCCGGCAAGACGCGAGAAGTCGCCGCCTCGCATCACTGGCCGGTGCGCACGCCGCGACCGGTCGCTGCGCGCTTGCCGTCGGACGAGCCGCTCGTCACCGGCCAGCGCATCCTCGACTCGCTGTTCCCGGTGGCGCTCGGCGGCAAGGGCGCGATTCCCGGCGGCTTCGGCACCGGCAAGACGATCCTGCTCGAGGCGCTGGCCAAGGGCTGCAGCGCCGACGTGATCGTCTACCTCGGCTGCGGCGAGCGAGGCAACGAACTGGCCGGCGTGCTTGAGGAGTTCCCGCAGCTGGAAGACCCTAGATCCGGTCGGCCGCTGATGGAGCGCACCGTGGTGATCGCCAACACCTCGAACATGCCGGTGGCGGCGCGCGAGGCCAGCATCTACTCGGCGGTGACGGTGGCCGAGTACTTCCGAGACCAGGGCCTGCACGTGGCGCTGATGGCGGACTCGACCAGCCGCTGGGCCGAGGCGCTGCGCGAGGTCTCCGGGCGCTTCGGCGAACTGCCGGGCGAAGGCGGCTACCCGAACTACCTGTCGAGCCGCATCGCCGACTTCTACGAGCGGGCGGCCAAGGTCACCACGCTCGCCGGCGAGACCGGCTCGGTGACGCTGCTCGGCTCGATCTCGCCGCCGTCGGGCGACTTTTCCGAGCCGGTGACCAGCCATACAAAGCGCTACGTGCGCAGCTTCTGGGCGCTCGACGCCAAGCGCGCGCAGGCGCGCTTCTACCCGGCGGTCAACCCGCTGCAGAGCTACTCCGAGGACTCGCTCGACTGCGCGCTGTGGTGGGCCCACGTCTACGCGGAGACGACCACGGCCCGCACGCGCGCCGCCTCCGGCGAGAACGAGTGGCTCGAGCTGCGCCGCCGCGTGCTGACGCTGCTCGACGAGCAGGCGCGCCTCGAGCGCATGGCGCGCATCATCGGCAAGGACGCGCTGCCGGCGCGGCAGCGGCTGACGCTGGCCAATGCCGAACTGGTCAACGAGGCGTTCCTGCGCCAGTCGGCGTTCTCCGAGGCCGACCGTTACTGCGGACCGGAGCGGCAGGCCTGCATGCTGCGCCTGCTGGCGCGCTTCATCGAGCGCACCGAACGCGCACTCGCCGAGGGCGCGACGCCGGAGGCGATCGCCGCCATGTCGCTGCTGCGCAGGCTAGCGCGCATGGGCGAGGAGATCGACGAACGCGACGCTGCATCGATGCGCAGCCGATTCGCGCAGCTTGAAGCGCAGCTCGAAGCAGCTTTCGACGAATTGATTGCACCCCTCTCCCCCGCCCCTCTCCCGCAAGGGGAGAGGGGTGTTCTCCCCTCGCCCGCATCAGCGGGAGAGGGGCCGGGGGTGAGGGCAACAACGCCGGCCCAATAGACGATGCAACCCCGTGTCACCGTTCATGAAGCGGCCGTCAAGCTCGACGGGCCGCTGCTGTTCCTGCGCCGCACGCTCGACGTCGGCCTCGGCGAGGCGGTCGAAGTTGAAGGCAGCGACGGCAAACGCCGGCTCGGCCGCATCGCCGCGCTCGACGAGAAGTTCGTCACCGTCGAACTGCTCGAGTCCGGCGCCGGGCTGGCGCTGGCCGACACCGTGGTCCGTTTCCTCGGCACGCCGATCGAGTTCGGCGTCGGCCCCGGCCTGCTCGGCCGGGTGTTCGACGGCGTCGGCCAGGTCATCGACGGCGGCCCGCCGCTGGCCGTGCGCGAGCGGCTGCGCGTCGACGGCCTGCCACTGAATCCGCTGGCGCGGGCCACCCCGCGCGCCTTCATCGAGACCGGCATCACCTCGATCGACCTGCTCAACAGCCTGGTGCGCGGGCAGAAGCTGCCGATCTTCTCCGGCGGCGGGCTGCCGCACGACCGCATCGCGGTCGAGATCGC
>CAZSYX010000046.1:0-27397 GCA_964610575.1 uncultured Burkholderiaceae bacterium | reverse complement strand
CCGAACAGCGGCGCGCCGAGACCCCAGACCAGGTTCTGGATCGCGAAGGCGAGCGAGAACGTCTCGCGCGAGAAGCCCTTGTCGAGGCCCATCGGCTGCATCAGCAGACCGAACGTCGCCCGCACGCCCATGGCAATCAGCAGCACGACGATCGCGGCCGTGAGGACGACTGTGGCGCTGCGCTGGACGGAGGAGGACATCAGGTGGGCCGGACGACGAAGGGCGCGATTCTAAAGCAGGGCCTGGAGCCGACCACGCGCGAACTTATACTCGCGCGCACTCCCCGTAGTTCAACGGATAGAACAGGCGCCTCCTAAGCGCCAGATCTGGGTTCGATTCCCGGCGGGGGGACGCTTTCGCGATAGCAAGACGCACCTGCGTGCGTCTTGCGCGAAAGCGCCCGAGCGCCTGCAAGCGCGAGGGGCGCGGCCGCAAGGCCGCGAGCCGACCGAAGCCGTGACGCCAACTGCGTGCGTCCTGCGCGCAAGCGCCCGAGCGCTTGCAGGCGCGAGGGGCGCGATGAGAGTCCTGCGACAAGACCTACGGCTGTATGAAGTACTGTCGGTAATGCCGCATCTCGTCGATCGACTCGTAGATGTCGGCGAGCGCCTCGTGCCGGCTCTTCTTCTCGAACGACCGGTACACGTCGGGCTTCCAGCGTCGCGCCAGTTCCTTCAGCGTGCTTACGTCCAGATTGCGGTAGTGAAAGAACGCCTCGAGCTGCGGCAGCCAGCGCGCCATGAAGCGGCGGTCCTGGCAGATGGAGTTGCCGCACATCGGCGACTTGCCGGCCGGCACCAGCGTCTGCAGGAAGTCGATCATCCGCTGCTGCGCCTGCCCTTCGTCGAGCAGGCTCGCCCGCACCCGTTCAGTCAGGCCCGAGCGGCCGTGCGTGGCGGTATTCCATGAGTCCATGCCTGTCAGCACGCGTTCGCTCTGGTGCACGACGAGAACCGGGCCCTCGGCCAGCATCTCGAGCTGCGCATCGGTGACGACCACCGCGATTTCCAGCACGCGATCGGTGTCCGGGTTCAGGCCGCTCATCTCCATGTCGACCCAGACGAGATTGTTCTCGTCGAAGCGCGCATGGCGAGCCGCTGTCTCTGGGGGCTGTGCCATAATTTTTCCACATTTTCGGCGGCGGATTCTCGCACGCTCACCTCGCACTCCCGCGACCACGAGGGCGCAGACGCTGCGCAGCCAGCTGCACGATGGCCACCGCATTCACCGTCCTGTTCGTTTTCTTCCTGCTGCTGATGATCGGGCTCAAGTTCTGGCTCGCGACGCGGCAGATCATCCACGTCGCGCGTCATGCCGGGGCTGTGCCAGCGCAGTTCGCCAGCCGGGTAAGCCTCGACGCGCATCGCAAGGCGGCCGCCTATACCATCGCCCGCCAGCGACTGGCGATGCTCGAAGCTGCCGTGGGCGTGGCGCTGCTGGTCACGCTGACACTGCTCGGCGGCGTGCAGGCACTCGCGACGACGGTCACCGTGTGGATGGGCAGTGGGCTGGCGGCGCAGGTGGCGATCGTCGCCGGCGTGGCGGTGATCCTCGGCGCGGTCGACCTGCCCTTCGAGTGGTACCGGCAGTTCCGCATCGAGGAGAAGTTCGGCTTCAACAGGATGACGCCGAAGCTGTTCCTCGTCGACATGCTGAAGTCCGTCCTGGTCGCCGCCGCGCTCGGCCTGCCGCTTCTGGCCCTGGTGCTGTGGCTGATGGATGCGGCCGGCGCCTACTGGTGGCTCTACGCCTGGGCCGTGTGGGTCGGCTTCAACGCGCTGGTGCTGGTGCTCTACCCGACGGTCATCGCGCCGCTGTTCAACAGGTTCGAACCGCTCGCCGACGGCGATCTCGTCGCGCGCATCGGCGCCTTGCTCAGCCGCACCGGCTTTTCCAGTCGCGGCGTCTTCGTAATGGACGGTTCACGCCGCTCGGCGCACGGCAACGCCTATTTCACCGGACTCGGCCGCGCCAAGCGGATTGTCTTCTTCGACACGCTGCTGCAGCGGCTGCAGCCGTCGGAGATCGAGGCGGTGCTGGCGCACGAACTCGGCCACTTCAAGAGGCGCCACATCGCCAAGCGGCTGGCTTTCTCGTTCTTCTCCAGCCTGGTCTTTCTTGCCGCGCTCGGCTGGCTCGCCGGGACGAGCTGGTTCTACCAGGGGCTTGGCGTCACACCTGCGCTCGACGGCACGCACAACGGCGTGGCGCTGGTGCTGTTCATGCTCGTCGTTCCGGTGTTCACGTTCGTGCTGGCGCCGATCGCCAGCCGAATCTCGCGCAAGCACGAGTTCGAGGCCGACGCCTTCGCAGTGGCGCACACCAGCGGCGACGACCTGGCCAGCGCACTGGTCAAGCTGTACGAGGACAACGCCGCCACGCTGACGCCCGACCCGGTGCACTCCTCCTTCTACGACTCGCATCCGCCGGCGGCGATCCGCATCGCCCGCCTGCAGGCGGCGGCAGCCTGAGTAAGCATCGATGCGCACGGCTGCCGAACTGCTCGCCGCGCATTGCCGCCCGCTCGAGGGCAACGCAGCGATGAGCAGCGAGAAGGTCATAGCGCAGCTTGCGACGCTTCCGCAGTGGCAGCTTGTCGACGGCGCGATCAGCCGCCGCTACCGTTTCGCCAACTATTTCGAGACGATCGCCTTCGTCAACGCGCTGGCCTGGATCGTTCACCGCGAGGACCACCATCCGGACCTGGTCGTCGGCTACAACGGCTGCGAGGTGCGCTTCAACACCCACTCGGTCGGCGGCATCTCGGACAACGACTTCATCTGTGCCGCGAAGGCCGACGCGATCTTCGCCCAGCATTACGGCAGCGCGGCTGCATGAGCGAAACCGCCCGCGCGCGGATCCTGTTCGAGGCGCGCGTGGTCGCCGGCTATGGCCGGCACTTCCTGGTCGAGGACGGCGCAGGTCTTCTCTACGAGGCGCAGCGGCGCGGCAAGCGCGGCGACGTCGTGGTCGGCGACCGCGTCCACTGCCAGCGTGCGGCCGCCGCGCAGGCAGCGATCGAGTCGGTCCTGCCGCGGACCAGCCTGCTGATGCGCGCCGATGGCGCCCGCAGCAAGGCACTGGCGGCCAACGTCGATCGCGTGGTGGTGGTGTTCGCGCCGCGGCCGGCCTTCAACGAGCGCTTCGTCTGGCGCGCACTGCTGGCGGCCGAGGCGGCTGGCATCGTGCCACTGATCGTGCTCAACAAGACCGACCTCGATCAAGACGGCGCAGGCATGCGGGCCCTGGCAAGGCTGGCGAAGATCGGCTACCCAACGATGGCCGTGTCAGCGAAGACGGCGCCGGAGCGGACGCGCGCGGCGCTGCGCGCGACGCTGGGCTCAGCGTCGAACCTGGTGGTCGGGCAGTCGGGGATGGGCAAGTCGACGCTCATCAACCTGCTGGTGCCGCAGGCCAACGCGCGCACGCAGGAATATTCGACGCGCTTGAACCTGGGCCGGCAGACTACGACCGCCTCGCGGCTGTTCCCGCTCGAAGGCGGCGGTGACATCATCGATACGCCGGGATTCCAGGCCTTCGGACTCGCCCATCTCGACCTGCAGCAACTGGCCGCGGCAATGCCGGAGTTCGCACCACTGCTCGGGCGCTGCCGTTTCAACGACTGCCGACATCTCGCCGAGCCCGACTGTGCGATACGGGCGGCGATTGCGGTGGGCCAGATCGATCCCGCCCGCCACTCGTTCTACGTCGAGCTCGCCGCGGAGATGGATGCCCTGCGCAAGCGCGACCCGACCTTGCCATGAAGCTGCTGATGCGCTGCGACCACGCGATTGCCGCCGCCCACTACGCCGGCGCGCTGCGCGCCGCCGGCATCGAGTGCGAGGTGCGCAACACCGTGCTGTCCGGCGCGCTTGGCGAGATCCCCTTCCCGGAGTGCGCGCCGCAGATCTGGATCCGCTATGCACTCGACGAGGCGCGGGCGCGCGAACTGATCGAGCAGCTGCGCACTCCGGTGTCCGGCGACCCGTGGACCTGCAGGCAGTGCGGCGAGGTCCTGGAGCCGCAATTCGCGCAATGCTGGAACTGCGGCGCGCTGCGTTGACTTGGCTGTCAGGCCAGCCAGCTGGCCAGCGAGATCAGCAGCAGCAAGGCCAGCCACAGCAGCAGTGCGCGCCAGACGAGACCGATGGCCGCGTTCAGCATGCCGGGGCCCGGTTCCGACAGACCACCGCCTTCGAGCCCCGCCTCATCGAAGTAGCGCGCCGACTCGGCGCTGCTCAGCACGCGGCTGCCGAGCGCACCGCCGGCTGCGGCAAGAATGACCGTGCGCGAATCGGGCTGCGGCATTCCGTCAACGGCCGCCGGTGGGGCGGTGACCTTGCGCCAGCAGTAAATGGCGCCTTCGAAGTCGCCGACGATGGCAAAGCCCAGCGCCGTGAGCCGCGCCGGCAGCCAGTCGATCCAGGCGAATGCCCGCCGGGCAAACTCGCCGAACCGGTCAGCCGGCAGCGCACCCGTCGGCGGCCGGTTCCAGCGCCGCGACAGATACTCGGCCAGGCGAAACAGGATCGGCCCTGATGGCCCCGGCAGGAGAACGAACCAGAAGAAGACACCGAAGACATGCTTGTGCGCCAGTTGCAGCCCGTGCTCGCACGACTGCCTGACGATCTCGTCGGCGTCGATCTCCGCGGTCGACGGCGCATCTTCGAGTCCCGCTTTCCACTGCGCGAGTTCGCTGCGCGCCGCCGGCAGATCGGAATTGGACAGCGCGATCTGGATTTCCGTCAGGCGGTGGCTGAACTGGCGGAAACCCATCGTGAAATACAGCACGATGACGTTGACCAGCAGCGCCAGCCACCACGATATGCTCAGCGCGAACGCGTAGGCCGCGCCTGCAATGACGATCGCGCCGCCGACCAGCAGCAACCAGGCATACATGCCATGCCGTCGTCGGCCGGCGTTCATGCCATCGTGCGTCGCGTCGGCCATCGTGCCGGCCAGCACATAGACCGGGTTGCGCAGCGGCAGCGGCCGCAACTGCTCGAGAAGCAGCGTCAGGACGAGCGCGATCCAGCCCACGGCCGTCAACCTTGCCTACGAGAGAAACATGAGGCAGAGGATCTCATGCTCGCAGGAGGTGGTAGAAGTTGCGCAGCATTGCCGCCGTTGCGCCCCAGATGAAATAGCGCCTCCCGGCCTCGTACGGCATCGCGTAAAACGTGCGACGCATGCCATCGAAGTCGACCAGCCGGCGCTCGTGATGCGCCGGGTTCATCAGGAAGGCAAGCGGCGGCTCGAACACTTCCTCGACCTCGAACGTGTCGATCTCCAGCGCAAAGCCGGGCGTCACCAGCCCGACCACCGGCGTGACCACGTAACCGGTCGCGGTCGCGTAGGGCGGCAGGCTGCCGAGCACTTCGACCGCCTCGGCGCGCAGCCCCACCTCTTCCTCGGTCTCGCGCAGCGCGGCAGCAACCGGGGTCTCGTCATGCCGTTCGATGCCGCCGCCGGGGAAGCTGATCTGGCCGGCGTGGTCGTGCAGATGCGCGGTGCGACGCGTGAGCAGCACCGTCGGCCCGGCTTCGTGCATCACCAGCGGAATCAGGACCGCAGCCTCGCGAAGGGGCTCATGCGCCTGCGCGAGGCGGGCGTCTGCGGTGATCTCTGGCTGCCAGGAAGGCGGCGAGATGAAGCGCCGCCGCAGCGCGTCGGCAGTCATCCGCTCGGCGGCCACCGGCTCTCCGCGCAAGCGCAGCGGCGCGAAGGCCGGATCGTGGCCGACCATTTCCGGGTCGAAGCTCGGCCGCCGCCCTGCCCGAGGCGCAGGCGTGGTGCGGTCAGTCATTGCCGCACGAGGTGCAAACGGCCTGCGCCAGTGCGATCAGGCGCCCTGGTTGCTGCTGCCGCGCTTGTGCGCCAGCTTCTCCTTGATGCGCGCCGATTTGCCGGAGCGCTCGCGCAGGTAGTAAAGCTTGGCGCGGCGGACATCGCCTTTGCGCTTGACCTCGATCGAGGCGATGGTCGGCGAATACAGTTGGAACGTCCGCTCCACACCTTCGCCGCTGGAGATCTTGCGCACGATGAATGACGAGTTCAGCCCGCGGTTGCGGCGCGCGATCACCACGCCCTCGTAGGCCTGCGTACGCTTGCGCGTGCCCTCGACGACGTTGACGTTGACCACCACCGTGTCGCCGGGGCCGAAGTCGGGAATCGCCTTGCCTTCGGTCAGGCGGGCGATCTCTTCCTTTTCAAGCTGCTCAATGACGTTCATCGCTCTTCTCCAAAAACCATCGTGCTGCGGCCTGTTCTAGGCGGCATGAGCCGCGGTTGTTGCCGTTGCAGAGGATGGGTTCGAAACCGCCGGCGGTTTCGCTCCGCCGACACCCTGCGCGATCTCGCGCAGAAACTTTTCATCGCATTCGTCGAGTTGGCCGCCCGCGCGCGCTGCGGCAATCAGGTCCGGGCGTTCGCGAGCGGTTCTTGCCAGCGCCTGCTCGCGCCGCCAGCGCTCGATCTGCGCATGATGTCCCGAAAGCAGCGCCGCCGGCACACCGCATCCGCGCCAGACTTCCGGCCGCGTGAAGTGTGGCGCATCGAGCAGCCCGGTGGCGAACGACTCGTCGGCCGCCGACTCGATCTTCAGCGCGCCGGGAAGATGGCGCACCACGGAGTCGATCACTGCCATGGCGGGGACCTCGCCCCCCGAGAGGACGAAGTCACCGATCGACACTTCCTCGTCGACACAGGCGTCAAGGAAGCGTTGATCGATGCCCTCATAGCGGCCGCAGACCAGCACGGTCGCGCCACCCTGCTGCGCCCAGGCGCGCACGCGCGCATCGGTCAGCGGGTGGCCGCCAGCCGACAGGGCCACCACCCTGCCAGCCATATAACCGGCGGCGCGCTGCGCGGCGTGCGCGGCATCGACGGCCGCGGCCAGCGGTTCGGCCATCAGCACCATGCCGGGGCCGCCGCCGAAGGGGCGGTCGTCGACGGTACGGTGCCGGTCACTGGTGAAGTCGCGCGGATTCCACGTCGCAAGCTGCCAAAGCCCGACTTCGTGCGCGCGCCGGGTGATGCCGTGGTCGGTGACCGCGGCAAACATCTCCGGAAACAGCGTGACAACGTCGAACCGCATCTGCCTTGCCTGCAACCTACCAGTCCGCTTCCCAGTCCACCCGCACCAGCCGCTGCGCCAGATCGACTTCGTCCACATGCCGCTCGACCATCGGCACCAGCAACACCTTCTCGCCGTGCCGCACTTCCAGCAGCTCCTGCGCACCGCTGCTCAGCACATCGCTCACCGTGCCCAGTTCTACCCCGCTGCGATTGACGACGCGGGCACCGATCAGGTCGATCCAGTAGACCTCGCCGTCAGCGGGCGGCGGAAACTCGTCCCTCGAAACTCCGACCCGTACGCCGCGCAGCTGATCGGCCTGCTCCGGCGTCTCGCAACCCTGCAGCTTCGCCACCACGATGGCGCCGTGGCGGCGCACGCCCGTCACGTGCACAGGACGGGCCGGCTCGCCGAGCCCGAGAAGCCACCAGCGCCGGCACGCCGTAAGCACGGAGGCCTGCGCTGAATGCGGCCGCACCCGCAGCCAACCCTTCACGCCATAGGCACCACTAAGTACGCCCAGTTCGACCAGGTCGGCCGGCGGCACCGACGGCGACGTGCCTGGCTCAGGCGACAGGCTTGCCAAACTCCCTGACCAGACGCGCGACAGTCGGTGACAACTGCGCACCGACGCCTTGCCAGTAGGTCAGGCGATCGGCGGCGACGCGGAAGCGGGTCTCCCCTTCAGCCGCGACCGGGTTGTAGAAACCAACGCGCTCGATGAAGCGGCCGTCGCGCGGATTGCGCGAGTCGGTCGCAACGATATTGAAGAACGGACGCTTCTTGGCGCCTCCGCGGGCCAGTCGGATGACGACCATGTGCAATCTTCCTCTATAAAATCCGATGCTTGCGTTCTGGAAAAGCCGGTGATTCTAGCCGAGGCGCCCGCTGCGGGCAAACGGGCCCAACGGCGTGCCCGCCCTCGGCGTGCCGAGCCGGGGCAGCCAGCGCCCGCCCGACTAATATTGATTGTTTCTCAGGACCGGTCCGCTCACCGAAGTGACCTTCCGCCGCAAGTCGCTCGCCGCCCTGCTCGCCTTCCTGCTCGGCGCCTTCGGCGCCCATCGCATCTATCTGGGTCGGCCCTGGTGGTGGCTGCCGCTGTCGGTGACCGCATTGTCGCTGCCGCTGCTCATCGGCGTGCGCAACTGGTACCAGACGCCGGCGTTCTTCGTTCTGATGGTGCCCGTGGTTGCCGGATTCATCGAGGCGCTGGTGATCGCCCTGACGCCGGACGAGAAGTTCGACGCCCGCTTCAACGCCATCACCGAACGCCGCAACGACAGCGGCTGGGATGCGGTGCTGGTGGCCATCGCCACGCTGATGGTCGGCGCGACGGTCCTGATGACAGCGATCGTGCTGCTGTTCCAGACCATCTTCGAAAGCACCGTGCGCTGATCAGAACAGGTCCAGCTGCGGGCCCAGGCGCGGCGGCTGGAACAGTTCGTTGCGCAGTTCGAGCCGGCCGCGGCCGAGCCCCAGGCGAGCGCAGGCCGCGTCGAAGCGCTGTCGTATCAGGTCGGCCCACTGGCCGGTTCCTTTCATCCGGGTGGCGAAATCGGCGTTGTAGTCGCGACCCTCTCTCATGTCGCGCACGCGGTTCATCACCCGTTCGGCGCGCTGCGGGAAGTGCGCCTGCAACCATTCGCGGAACAGCGGCGCAACCTCCCACGGCAGCCGCAGCACCGTGTAGAAGGCACCACGCGCGCCGGCTGCGCTCGCCGCCTCGAGAATGCGCTCGATCTCCGGCTCGTTGACGAACGGGATGATCGGCGCCACCTTCACGCACACCGGCACGCCGGCGCGAGCGAGCGTTTCGATCGTGCGTAGGCGACGGGCAGGACTGGCGGCTCGCGGCTCGAGCGTGCGCGACAGGTCGTGATCGAGGGTGGTGACGCTGATGAACGCCGCCGTCAGCTGCTCCTTCGCCATCGGCCCCAGCAGATCGAGATCGCGCTCGATCAGGCTCGCCTTGGTGACGATCGCCGCCGGGTGCCGCGTCTCGGCCAGCACCTCCAGCACCGCGCGCGTAATGCGCAGTTCACGCTCGACCGGCTGGTAGGCGTCGGTCGCCGAGCCGAGGTTGACTACCGCCGCGCGATAGCCTGGCGCAGCCAGTTCGCTGCGCAGCACCTCGGCCGCGTTGACCTTGGCCACCAGCTTGGTCTCGAAATCGAGCCCCGGCGACAGGTTCAGATAACTGTGCGTCGGCCGCGCGTAGCAGTAGATGCAGCCGTGCTCGCAGCCGCGGTATGGATTGATCGAGCGGTCGAAGTAGATGTCCGGCGAGTCGTTGTAGGCAAGCAGGCTTTTCGCCTGCTCGTGCCGCACCTCCGTCGCCAGCGGCGGATCTAGCAGTTCGCCGTCGGCCAGCCGCGCGTCGCTCGCGTCGCCGTCGGCGCTGCGCTCGCAGCTCTCGAAGCGATGCGCCAGGTTGCTTACCGCGCCGCGGCCCTTGCGCGCAAATGAAAACGGCGAAGCCGCCGGGCGGGCGGCCGCGCCGTCATCGGGCTCGTCGCCGGCGCGACGCTTCAGGCGAAGTCCTTGACCAGCGCGGCCTGCACGCTCGGCGCCACCTCGTCGACCCGCACGGGGTAGTTGGGGTGGTCGATGCCGACCGCCAGCGCAGCGCCCTTCTTCAGGCCGTCGATCATCGCCGGCGTGAACTCGAAGCGCAGGAAATGCACCGACGAGGTCTTCTCCTCGTTCTCGCGTTCCAGGTCCTCGTCGGCGATCGCGTAGACCCTGTCGAAGCCGTCGACCTGCAGGTAGGTCTTGTCCTCGATGCCGATCAGCCGTGCCAGCTCGCGCTTGCGCATGACCGGGTCGTCGTACTCGATCATCATCGTCGCCTTCAGGTTGGCGCCGTCGGGCACCAGCGGGTTGTAGGCGTCGAGCTCGTCCTGGATGCCTTCCTTCTCGAACGTCTTCTCGATGCGCAGCATCTCCTGGATCTGGTAGCGGACGGTCAGCTCGTCCTCGAAGATCAGCGTCACGTGCCCGCCGAGGGCGAGCGTGCGGTTCTTCTTGTGCGCGATCACCTTGGCGCGAAAGTCCTTGCGGCTCTTCGCGTACGCCTCGAGGGAAAGCAGGCTGTCGCGGGAGATTGCGGCCATGTTCAACTCCAGACTCCTTTCGTCTCTAGATGCCGTACGCGATGCGCACGAGCGTGATGGGGTGTGCAACTTCGGGCTTCTTGCCGCCGAGCGCCTCGGCAGCGTGCCGCTCGATGCCCTGCTCGATGTGGTGCCCGGCGAGCTGGCAGTCGGAGCTGATGTAGTCGGGCTGGGCCCCGGCCATGCTCTTGAACACCGGCTTGCCGATCTTCATCGCCATGGCATGGAACTCCTTGCGGGTGCCCCAGATGCCCGAGTGGCCCGAACAGCGCTCGACCGTGTTGACCTTGGTCTGCGGCAGGAGCTTCAGCATCTCCTCGGTCTTGCGGCCGATGTTCTGCACCCGGCCGTGGCATGGCACGTGGTAGGAGACGGTGCCGAGCGGTTTCTTGAAGTCGGTCTTCAGCAGGCCGTCCTTGTGGCGCGCGACCAGGTACTCGAACGGGTCCCACATCGCCTGCTTCACCGCCTGCACGTCGGCATCGTCGGGGAACATCAGCGGCAGTTCCTGCTTGTACATCAGCGTGCAGGACGGGATCGAGGTCACGATCGCGTAGCCCTCGCGCGCCAGCTTCGCCAGCTGCGGGATGTTGATGTTCTTCAGGTGCTCGACCGATTCGAGATCGCCGATCTCCAGCTTCGGCATGCCGCAGCAGGCCTCGTTCTCGAGCAGCATGTACGGAATCTCGTTGTGCTCGAGGATCGCGATCAGGTCGTGCCCGATGCCGGGCTCGTTGTAGTTGACGTAGCAGGTGGCGAAGATCGCCACCCGCCCCGGCGTGCGCTCGCCCTCGTGCACCGGCCGCTTCGGGTTCGAACGCGCCTTCGAGTGGAACTTCTGCGGCGCGAACTCCGGCCGCCACGCGGTGCGCTCGATGCCGAGCATGCTTTCCATCGCCGCCCGCGCGGGCGCCGAGCGGTTCACCGCGTTGATCGTCTGCGTGACGATCGGAATGCCCGAGAACATGCCGACCTTGTCGGTCGACGTCATGAACTTGTCCGCCGCCTTGGCGCCGTGCTTCCGGAAGTGCACCGCCTTGGCGCGCAGCATCAGGTGCGGGAAGTCAAGGTTCCACGGATGCGGCGGCACATATGGACACTTGCTCATGTAGCACAGGTCGCACAGGTAGCACTGGTCAACGACGTCCTTGTATTTTTCCTTCGGCACGCCGTCGACTTCGCCGGTCGGGCCCTCGTCTACGAGGTCGAACAGCGTGGGGAACGAACCGCACAGGCTGACGCAGCGGCGGCAGCCGTGGCAGATGTCGAAGACGCGTTCGAGTTCCTTATCGAGCTCCGCCTCGTCCCAGTAGGCCTCGCTCTTCCACTGAATCGGATGGCGGGTAGGCGCCTCGAGGCTGCCTTCTCTGACTGTCATGGGATTTTCCTGAGCGACGGCTGTTGTGGTTTTTCACAGCACACCGAAGCCTGGCCGGTGTGCTGTGAGAAACGGGCCGTGTCGGGCACGGCCCGGTCGCGCCCCTGGCGCCCGCCGACAAGCGACGGGCGCCAGGCGCTGCGGTTGCCTTACTCGGCGATCGAGTCGAGCGTCTTCTGGAACTTGTTGGCGTGCGAGCGCTCTGCCTTGGCCAGCGTCTCGAACCAGTCGGCGATCTCGTCGAAGCCTTCCTCGCGGGCCGCCTTCGCCATGCCCGGGTACATGTCGGTGTACTCGTGCGTTTCGCCGGCGATCGCGGCCTTCAGGTTGGAGCGCGTCGGGCCGATCGGCAGCCCGGTGGCCGGGTCACCGACCTGCTCGAGGTACTCGAGGTGGCCGTGCGCGTGGCCGGTCTCGCCTTCCGCGGTCGAGCGGAAGACGGCGGCGACGTCGTTGTAGCCCTCGACGTCGGCCTTGGAGGCGAAATACAGGTAGCGGCGGTTGGCCTGCGATTCACCGGCAAACGCTTCCTTCAGGTTGTGTTCGGTTTTCGAGCCCTTCAACTGTGCCATACAGATATCTCCTGATTCGAATCAGTCGGATGAAACCCGGCGCGCCGCTCGAGACGACGGCGCCAAGCAGGAAAGACGATAAGAGCCGCCATGCGCCAGGACAAATGAATTGTGCCAATTCAACCGATAGCTGGGCGCTATGACCATCGGGCCTGCTCAGCCAAGAAAGGCTACGCCCCGCACCCCCGCGGGTGCTGATCGCGGTCAGCCTTTGGCGTGGAAAGCGGCGGATCGCCGCCGCCGGTCAGAACTGCTCGGAAGACAGCGCCAGCACTCCCGTCGCACCGTCGGCGATGCTGTCACGCAGTCCGCCAGCCGCGCTGAGGACATGGTCAGCGAAGAAGCGCGCCGTCGTGATCTTCGCGCTGTGGAAGGCGCGGTCGTCGCTGCCCTGTTCTAGGGAACGCGCGGAGGCAGCGGCAGAACGCGCCAGCTGCCAGCCGCCGTGCACGATGCCGGCCAGTTTCAGATATGGAACCGAGCCGGCAAACACGCTGCGGATGTCGCCCTTCATCTGCAAAACCACGTAGTCGACGACTTCTGCGTATGCATTGGCGGCGACAGCGAGGCGCCGCCCGATGGCCGCGAGGTCGGCGTTGGCACTGCCGGAAAGCTCGGCGGCGGTCTTCTTCATCCGCACGATCAGCGCACGGGCGACGGCACCGCCGTCGCGTGCCGTCTTGCGGCCCACCAGGTCGTTGGCCTGGATCGCCGTCGTCCCCTCGTAGATGGTCAGGATGCGCGCGTCTCGATAGAACTGCGCCGCGCCGGTCTCCTCGATGAAGCCCATGCCGCCATGCACCTGGACGCCGTTGGAGGCCACGTCGATCGACATCTCCGTCGACCAGCCCTTGACGATCGGCACCAAGTACTCGTAGACCGCCTTGGCCTGCTTGCGCTGATCCGCATCCGGGTGATGGTGCGCAACGTCGGCCCAGCCGGCGGCCACGTAGGCCACGGCGCGCGCCGCCTCGGTATGCGAGCGCATGAACATCAGCATGCGGCGCACGTCCGGATGCTCGATGATCGGCACCGGCCCGGCCGAGCCCTCGACGGCGCGGCTCTGCACGCGATCGCGGGCGTAGGCCACCGCCTTCTGGTAGGCGCGATCGGCGATCGCCACCCCCTGCATGCCGACGCCGAACCGGGCGGCGTTCATCATGATGAACATGTACTCCAGCCCGCGGTTCTCCTCGCCGACCAGATAGCCGATCGCGCCCGGGCCGACCTCGCCCTTGCTGTCGCCGAACAGCAGCACCGCCGTCGGGCTCGCCTTGATGCCGAGCTTGTGCTCGATCGACGCGCAGTAGACATCGTTGCGCTTGCCGAGCGTGCCGTCGGCGTTGACCAGCCGCTTCGGCACGACGAACAGCGACATGCCCTTGACGCCCTCCGGCGCATCGGGCGTGCGTGCCAGCACCAGGTGGACGATGTTCTCGGCGAGGTCGTGGTCGCCGTAGGTGATGAAGATCTTCTGGCCCGAGATGCGATAGGTACCGTCCGCCTCCCTCGCGGCGCGCGTGCGCACCAGCGCCAGGTCCGAGCCTGCCTGCGCCTCGGTGAGGTTCATCGTGCCGGTCCAGGTGCCGTCAATCAGGCGCGGCACGTACCGTTCGCGCAGCTCGTCGCTGCCCGCCGTCAGCAGCGCCTCGATCGCGCCGTCGGTCAGCAACGGGCAAAGAGCGAACGACAGGCTGGCCGCCTGCAGCATCTCGTTGCAGGCGGTGGCAACGAGCTTGGGCAACCCCTGCCCGCCGTACTCCTGCGGGTGCTGCAGCCCCTGCCAGCCGGCCTCGACGAACTGGCGAAACGCTTCCTTGAAGCCCGGCGTCGTCGTGACCTTGCCATCGCTCCATGACGAAGGCTTGATGTCGCCGGTCCAGTTCAGCGGCGCCACGACTTCGCTCATGAAGCGCGCGTTTTCCTCCAGAACCGCCGCCACCGTTTCGTCGGTCGCGTCCTCGCAGCCGGGCAGCTGCTGGATGTCGGCGAGACCTGCCAGCTCGCGCATCACGAACAGCATGTCCTTCACGGGCGCGGAGTAGCTCATTTGGGTTCCTTTGGATGTGATTCGGGGCACAGGCCCACGGTCGTCGCCGTGGCGCTGCGCCCCGAGCAACAGCGAAATCTCAGCCCAGTTCTTTGACGAGCTGCGGTACCGCTTCGAACAAGTCAGCCACCAGGCCGTAGTCGGCCACCGAGAAGATCGGCGCCTCGGGGTCCTTGTTGATCGCCACGATCACCTTGCTGTCCTTCATGCCAGCCAGGTGCTGGATCGCGCCGGAGATGCCGACGGCGATATAGAGCTGCGGCGCCACCACCTTGCCCGTCTGCCCCACCTGCCAGTCGTTCGGCGCGAAGCCGGCGTCGACCGCAGCGCGCGAGGCGCCGAGCGCCGCGCCGAGCTTGTCGGCCAGCGGGTCCAGCAGCTTGAAGTTCTCGGCCGAGCCCATGCCGCGGCCGCCGGAGACGACGACTTTTGCGCCCTGCAGTTCGGGCCGATCGCTCTTGGCAATCTCGCGGCCCACGAACTTCGACAGCCCGGAATCGGCCACCGGTGCCAGCGATTCGATCACTGCCGTTCCACCCTCGCCCGCCGGCTCGAAGTTGGTCGGCCGCGCGCTGACGACCTTGATCGGATCGGTCGCTTGCACGGTTGCGATCGCGTTGCCGGCATATATCGGCCGTGTGAACGTGTCGGGCGACTCGACGGAACTGATGTCGGAAACCTGCGCGCAGTCAAGCAGCGCCGCCAGGCGCGGCAGCACGTTCTTGCCGAACGCCGTCGCCGGCGCGAACACGTGCGTGTAGTTCTTCGCCACCGCCAGTGCCTGCGCCGCGACGTTCTCGGCGAGTTCATCAGCCAGTTGCGGCGCATCGGCGTGCAGGACCTTCGAGACGCCGCTGACCTTCGCCGCCTGCTCGGCAACGGCCCTGCAGTCGCTTCCGGCAACCAGCACATGGACTTCGCCGCCGGCCTTCGCCGCCGCGGTGACGGTGTTCAGGGTCGGCGCCCTGAGGTGACGGTTGTCGTGCTCGGCAATGACAAGTGCGGGCATGCAGATTCTCCAGAAACTTGGGTCCCCGCCGGCGCGGGGACGATCCGACCGTTCGTGCGAATGCTCAGATCGCCTTGGCTTCGCTCTTCAGTTTGGCCACCAGTGTCGCCACGTCGGGCACCTTGATGCCGCTCTTCCTCGACGGCGGCTCGGCGACCTTCAGGGTCTTGATCCGCGGCGTGGGATCGACGCCGAGGTCGGCCGGCTTGACGTTCTCGAGCGGCTTCTTCTTTGCCTTCATGATGTTCGGCAGCGTCACATAGCGCGGCTCATTCATCCGCAGGTCCACCGACACGACCGCCGGCAGGTTGACCGAGATGGTTTCCAGGCCACCATCGACCTCGCGGGTGACCTTCGCAGCAGCACCATCGACTGTCATCTTCGAGGCGAACGTCGCCTGCGGCAGGCCGGCGAGAGCGGCGAGCATCTGCGCGGTCTGGTTGGCGTCGTCGTCGATCGCCTGCTTGCCCAGCAGCACCAGCTGCGGCTTTTCCCTGTCGATCAGCGCCTTCAGGATCTTCGCCACCGCCAGCGGCTGCACCTCGGCATCGGTCTCGACCAGGATCGCGCGGTCGGCGCCGATGGCCATGGCGGTGCGCAGCGTTTCCTGGCATTGCGCCACGCCGCAGGACACCGCGACGATCTCGGTGGCCTTGCCTGCTTCCTTCAGCCGCACCGCCGCCTCGACGGCGATCTCGTCGAACGGATTCATCGACATCTTGACGTTGGCAATGTCGACACCGCTGCCGTCGGACTTCACACGGACCTTGACGTTGTAGTCGACGACGCGCTTGACTGAAACAAGGATCTTCATGACGCAGGTGTCTCCGCAGAAGTGCGCCGATTATACGAACCGGGACCAAGGAGCCCGCCGGTGCGGCCGGCTCTGGAGCCTGCACTCTACGAGAAGAACATCGGCAGGATCACCGCCTCGATCCAAGCCCAGCCGCCGGCAACCAGCAGGTAGCGAAAGAGCTTGCCGGCCGCGAACAGCAGCAGCGACAGGTACGGATTGAAGCGCAGCCAGCCGGCGCCGACGCACAGCGCATCACCAAACAGCGGAATCCACGAAAAGAGCAGCGCCCAGTAGCCATACCGGTGCAGCCAGATCACGGCGCGGCTGTCAGCGCGGTTGGGAATCATCCGTCCCAGGAGGTAGGAGGTCATTCCGCCAAGCGTATTGCCGATGGTCGCCACGGCCACGGCGTGCAGCAGCATCTCGGGGTGCTTGTGGATCACCGCGATCAGCACCACCTCCGAGCCGCCGGGCAGCACGGTGGCCGATATGAAACTGGCGATGAACAGGCCGATGAAGCCGGCCTCGGCTGAGAAATCGAACATGCGCCGCGAGCCCTCCTTGCAGGGTCACAAAGCGCGCGATTCTATGGGCGCGAAGCCTCCGCACCGAGCCGCGTTTACCCTCAGCAGAGGTCGCGCGAAATCTCGCTGGCGGCATTGTGTCCCGGCGCGCCGGTGACGCCGCCGCCCGGATGCGCACCCGAGCCGCAGTGGTAAAGGCCGCCAATCGGCCCGCGATAGCGCGCGTAGCCGAATACCGGTCGCATCGAGAACAATTGGTCGAGCGACAACTGGCCATGAAAGATGTCGCCGCCGACAAGGCCAAAGTCGCGTTCCAGGTCCAGTGGCGACAGCGCGCGGTAGCCGAGCAGCGACCGGCGAAAGTTCGGGCAGTACGACTGCACGACATCGAAGATCGCCTCAACGGCCCGCGGCTTGAGCCTGTCCCAGTCGGCCTCCGGCCGGAACTGCTGGCAGAACAGGCTGGCCACGTGCGCACCTTTCGGCGCAAGCGTGTCGTCGACGATGCTGGGAATCAGCATCTCGACGATTGGCGCAGCAGCGAATCCCTGCGCCTCGGCATCGCGCCAGGCGCAGTCCATGTATGCGAGCGACGGTGCGAACACGATGCCGCTGCTATGGTGCGGCTGCGTCTGTGTGCCGGGCAGGCAGCTGAAGTCCGGCAGGTCGGCGAGGGCGACATTGATGCGGAACGAACCGGAGCCGCAGCGGTAGCGGTCGATCGCCATCGCGAACTCCGCCGGCAACGCGTCTCGTTCGATCAGCCGCCTGTAGAGCAGCTTCGGATTGACGTTGGCAGCCACTGCCCGGGCGCCGATCTCCTCGCCGCTCGCCAGCCGCACGCCGACGGCACGCCCGCCCTCCACCAGAACCTGTGCCACCTCGGCATCGACATCGATGCGCACGCCGCGTGCGCGCGCCTCGTCGGCCATCAGTTCGGTGATCCGCCCCATGCCGCCGATCGCGTGACCCCACTTGCCCGGCTTGCCGTTGACTTCGCCGAAGCAGTGGTGCAGCAGAACGTACGCCGAGCCGGCGGCGTACGGGCTTGCATAGTTGCCGACCACCGAGTCCCAGCCGAGCACGGCGCGCAGCGGCTCCGATTCGAAGGTCGAACCGAGCCAGTGGCCGGCGCTCTTGGTGAAGAAGTCGACCAGATCGCGCTGGCCGTCGCGTGGCAGCCGGCCGTAGTGCCAGAGTAGCCGGGCGGCCGAAATCAGGTCGCGCCAGCCCTGCACGATGAACGGTCCGCCGAGATTCGGCGGCGCTTGCAGCACCCACTGCTTCAGCTGCTCGGCGACGCGATCGAGCTGCGCGTAGTAGACGGGCAAGCTTTGCGCATCCTTTGCAGAGAACTTCGCGACCTCCGCCTGCGTCGCTGCCAGTTCGCCGCCGAACTTAAGGAACCTGTCGTCAGGAAGCGGCACGAAATTCGAAAAAGGCCGCTCGACGATCCGCAAGCCTCGCTCGACGAGCCGCAGGTCGCGGATCACTTTCGGGTTGAGCAGGCTGACCGTGTAGCTGGCGGTCGAGTTGCGAAAGCCGGGAACGAACTCCTCGGTAACCGCCGCGCCGCCGACCAGGCCGCGGCGCTCCAGCACGCGGACCTTCAACCCTGCCGCGGCGAGATAGGCGGCGCAGACGAGTCCGTTGTGGCCCGCGCCGATGATCAGAACATCAAGCTTGTTCATTTGCGCCCCGGTTGCCGGAACGCATCATCCCAGAACGCGTATCCGGGCGGGGCGCGCGTCGGTCTCAGCGATAGCCGACCCGATCGAGGATGCGCTGCGCAGCGATCTGGCCCTTGCCGATCGACGACACGGGCACGCTCTCGGCCTTGTACTTGCCAAGCGAGGCAAGCGCCGGGTTGTTCAGTTCGACATCCTTGAGCACCGGCCACTCGTTGTTGCCGTCGGCAAAATAGGCTTGTGCCTGCGGGCTGGACAGGTACTCGAGGAAGCGGATCGCGCTGGCGCGGTTCGGCGAATGGCGAGCCACGCCGCCGCCGGAGATATTCACGTGCGTGCCCGACGTCGCCTGGTTCGGCCAAAGGAAGCCGACCCTGGCGACGACCTCCTTGTCCTTCGGATCGCTCGATCGCATCAGTCGCACCCAGTAGTAGGTGTTGGTCAGGGCAACACCGCACTCGCCGCCGGCCACGGCGCGGATCTGGTCGGTGTCGCCGCCGCGCGGCGGCCGCGCCATGTTGGCGACCATGCCCCGAGCCCACTGCTCCGTGGCGGCCTCCCCGCTGCGCTCGACCATCGCCCCGATCAACGACAACATGTACGGGTGCGAGCCGGAGCGCGTGCACACGCGCCCCTTGTTCACCGGATCGGCCAGCTTCTCGTAGGAATCGACTTCCTGCGGTTTGATCTTCGCCTTGTCGTAGACGATCACCCGCGCCCGCGTCGAGAACCCGTACCAGCTGCCGTCGTTCGCGCGCAGATTGGCGGGAATGCGCTCGTTCAGGACCTTCGAATCGATGGGCTGGAACAGGCCGTCGATCTGCGCCCGCCACAGCCTTGCGGCGTCGACCAGCAGCACGACGTCAGCCGGGCTGTTGGCGCCCTCGCTCTTCAGCCGCTGCAGCAGCGGCTCATCGCCGAGTTCAATGCGGTTGATCTTGATGCCGGTCTGCTCGGTGAAGGTCCGATACAGCGCTTCGTCGGTCTGGTAATGCCGCGCCGAGTAAAGGTTCAGCACCCCCTGCTGCGCCTGCCCGGAGACGGGTCCGACGAGACTCGCCACTGCCGCCAGCGCCAACACGCCCCACACGAACTGCTTGAAGCCGAACTTTGCTTTCCTTGCTGCACTTCCCCTTGCCATCAAACCCTCCGCGTGGTTTCTAGTTCGCTGGCGCACTGCGCCGGAAAGTCCCAGCGACGAACAGGGCGGAGATTATCAAGATTGATTCTCAAGTGCAAACGATTCTTGTTTGATCGAGATCAAGCGTCTCTCACTGACGCCCGAGCGGCCGCTGCCGCCAAGTCAGGGCTCGACGGCGATGAACAGATCCCCCGCCTTCGGCAGTCCACCAAGGTCCAAGCCGGTCGAATCCACAGCTACCCCCTCTGTGGCCGGCATTTCGAGCCGCCGCGCCCCATTGAAGCGCGCCTGCCAGTACGGCTGCGCCATCCGCTCGATGCGGACCTGTCCGCGCTGCGCCGGCGCGTGGAGGAACTGACCGTCGCCCAGATAGAAGCCGACATGAGAGAACGGCCTGCCGAGCGTATTGAAGAAGACGAGATCGCCCGGCTGCAGCTGCTGCTGGGCAATCTCAATGCCGGCCCGGCTGATCGCTTCCGCCTGCCGCGGCAACTGGACACCGAGGACCGTGCGAGCCACGAACCGGACCAGGCCGCTGCAATCAAACCCCGAGGCCGGGTGATCGCCTCCGTACCTGTACGGAACACCGAGCAGCCCGATGGCGTTCAGCACAAGTTCCGTTGCGCCGCCAACAGCTGGCTGCGCGCGCGATGCTGCGGCCCAGCCCGACAGCATCGTTGTCGCGCAGAACATCGCGGCGATCAGCCGCGTGCGCAGTCTCGAGCGGCGCAAGCACCCTCCCAATCCCGTGTGACAGCCGTCAAGATAGCCGAACAGATGAAGAAAAGCGCGCCTGCTTGCGGCAGCATTCCTGCTCGATCACGCCGGTTGAAACGGACGGGCCCCGCGCGGTCGCGTCCGCTCGACGCGCGTGTTCTGCCCAACCCGATCGCAGACAGGACCCGTGTCCGCCAAAGCGCGCATTCTCATCGCCGACGATTCGCGGATCGTTCGCGCCACGATCGCGCAACACATCCGCGACCGCTTCGACGTGCGCGAGGCGGCCGACGGCGAGGCGGCCTGGCAGGCAATGCTGCTCGACTCGTCGATCCGCGTCGTCATCACCGACCTGACGATGCCGAAGGTCGATGGATTCGAGTTGATCAGCCGCGCCCGCGCCTCCAAGATCCAGCGCATCCGTGAGATGCCGCTGATCGTGCTCTCCGGCGCCGACGAGCAGGCCGAGTGCGAGCGTGCCGCCGCCCTGGGCGCCACTGATTTCGTCAACAAGGGCGTCAACGCGGCCGAACTGATCTCGCGGCTCGAGGTGCTGATCAAGCTCTCGTCGACCCGCGAAGCGCTGGCGGAAAGCCGCGCGGCCCTCGAGTCGTCGCGCACGGTCGATCCCGACACCGACCTGCTGGTCCTGCCGTTCTTCGACCGCCAGGTCGACAAGCTGATCTCGTATTCGCGCCGCAACCTGACCGACGTGGCGGTCGTCTGCATCCGCGTCGAGCTGTCGATGCCGGATGCGGAAGCCTGGGAAGGGGAGATCGAGCAGCGCGTGCGGCTCGTCGCCCGCTCGCTCGCGGCGGCGATCCGGATGGAGGACCTCGCCACCCGCTCCGACCGCTACGAGTTCTGCGTTGCCACGCAGAGCGACGGCGTGGCTGGCGTGCTGCGCTTCGCGGCCCGGCTGCGCAAGATCCTGGAGAACGTCGACGCCGCCGGCGGCGGCGTCGATGTCTGGACCTGCATCGGCGTGGCCAGCCTGTCGGAAGACATGCGGCTTACCGCGGAACAATTGCGGCAGATCAGCCAGAAGCGCGCGCAGCAGGCACAGACCGGCCGGTCGCGGCGTATCGTACTGGGCGCGGCAGACGCCGGCGGCGGCAATGGACAGTCGCGCGCCGACGAGGGTTCGATGGACGTCAACCTAGCGCTGACCCTGATCCGTTCAGGTCGCGCAGCGGAAGTCGTGCCCCATCTGCCGCGGCTGGTGCACCAGCTTCGCCCGCTGATGGCCTTGGTGCGACAGCAAAAAGAACTCGAACTATCAAAGAAGGAGACCGTCGTCCATGGCAGCCTACAGGGAGTTCCACGCCCGCTCGATCAACGATCGTGACGCCTTCTGGGCCGATCAGGCGCGCCTGATCGACTGGCACGCGCCCTTTCAGCGAACGCTCGACTACTCGCGGCCGCCGTTTGCGCGCTGGTTCGTCGGCGGCAAGACCAACCTCTGCCACAACGCCATCGACCGGCACCTCGCCGAGCGCGGCGATCAGCCGGCGCTGATCTACGTCTCCACGGAGGTCGACGCCGAGAAGACCTATACCTTCAACCAGCTGCACCGCGAGGTGAACCGCATGGCGGGCATCCTGCGCGGGCTGGGCGTGGTCCGCGGCGACCGCGTGCTGATCTACATGCCGATGATCCCCGAGGCGGCGTTCGCGATGCTCGCCTGCGCGCGCATCGGCGCCATCCACTCGGTGGTCTTCGGCGGTTTCGCCTCGGTGAGCCTCGCCACGCGCATCGACGACGCGCAGCCGAAGGTGATCGTCAGCTCGGACGCCGGCTCTCGCGCCGGCAAGGTGGTGCCTTACAAGGGCCTGCTCGACGAGGCAATCCGGCTATCAAAGAGCCCACCATCGAAGGTATTGCTGGTCGACCGCGGCCTGGCGCCGATGGAGAAGACGGCCGGCCGCGACGTCGACTACACACAGCTGCGCGCCGCGCACATGAACGACGAAGTACCGTGCGAGTGGATGGAGTCGACCGAGCCTTCGTACATCCTCTACACCTCCGGCACCACCGGCAAGCCCAAGGGCGTGCAGCGCGACACCGGCGGCTATGCGGTGGCGCTGGCCGCCTCGATGAAGCACATCTTCTGCGGCAACGCCGGCGAGACCTACTTCTCCACCAGCGACATCGGCTGGGTGGTCGGCCACTCGTACATCATCTACGGCCCGCTGATCGCCGGCATGGCGACGATCCTGTTCGAGGGCACGCCGATCCGCCCCGACGGCGGCATCTGGTGGAGCATCGTCGAGAAGTACAAGGTCTCGGTGATGTTCTCCGCGCCGACGGCGATCCGCGTGCTGAAGAAGCAGGACCCGGCATTCCTGAGCAAGTACGACCTGTCGAGCCTGAGGGTGCTGTTCCTCGCCGGCGAACCGCTCGACGAGCCGACAGCGCGCTGGATCTCCGAGGGACTGGGCAAGCCGATCGTCGACAACTTCTGGCAGACCGAGACCGGCTGGCCGATCCTGGCCATCTCCCGCGGCGTCGAGGCGTTGCCGTCGAAGTTCGGCAGCCCGGGACTGCCCGTGTACGGCTACGACGTGAAGCTGTTCAATGAGGCGACCGGCGCCGAGATTACCGGCGCCAACGACAAGGGCGTGGTGGCCATCGAGGGCCCGCTGCCGCCGGGCTGCATGACCACCGTGTGGGGCGACGACGACCGCTTTGTCCGCACCTACTGGCAGAGCGTGCCAAACCGCATGGTCTATTCGACCTTCGACTGGGGCATCCGGGATTCCGACGGCTACTTCTTCATCCTCGGCCGCACCGACGACGTGATCAACGTCGCCGGCCATCGCCTCGGCACGCGCGAGATCGAGGAGTCGATCAGCTCGCACCCGGCGGTCGCCGAGGTCGCGGTGGTCGGCGTCGCTGACCAGCTCAAGGGCCAGGTCGCGATGGCCTTCGCCGTGGTCAAGGACGCCAACGTCATTGCAACGCCCGAGGCCCGGCTGGCGCTCGAGGGCGACGTGATGAAGACAGTCGACAGCCAGCTCGGCGCCGTGGCGCGGCCGGCGCGGGTGCATTTCGTCACCTCGCTGCCGAAGACCCGTTCGGGCAAGCTGCTGCGCCGCTCGATCCAGGCGCTGTGTGAGGGCCGCGACCCGGGCGACCTGACCACGATCGAGGATCCGACCGCGCTCGACCAGGTGCGCAGCGCCGTCAAGCCCGCTTGACGGGCGGCGGGCATGACCGCCGGCGACACGACGACCTACGTGCTCGGGCAGCTGACGCTGCCGCCGACCTCGCTGGTCGTGGCAGCGCTGGCCGGCGCCGTGCTCGCCCTGCGACGGCGCACCGCGGGCGTTGCCGTTGCAGTCGCGAGTCTGCTGGCGCTGCTGGCGTTGAGCACGTCGCTCGTCGCCCATGCGCTGATCCGGACGCTGGAGCCGCCAGCCTTGACAGCTGCACAGCGCGCCGGCGCACAGGCAATCGTCATCCTCGCCGGTGGCCGCGTGCGCGCCGCCCCGGAGTGGGGCGGCGATACCGTCAACGCCGCAACGTTGCGCCGCGTTCGCTACGGCGCGCAACTGGCACGCGAGACCGGCCTGCCCGTACTGATTGCAGGCGGCAATCCGGACCGGGCAAAGCTGCCCGAGGCACAGCTGATGCAGGTGGTGCTCGAGCGCGAGTTCGGCATCAAGGCGCGCTGGATCGAGGACCGCAGCGACACCACGGCTGAGAACGCGCGCTTCACCGCGGCGATCCTCGCCCCGCTCGCGATCAGCCGCGTGTTGCTGGTGACCGATGCGTATCACATGCCGCGTGCCCAGCGCGCCTTCGCCATCGCCGGGCTCGATCCCATCGCTGCGCCGACCGGCTACATTGGACGATCGTCGTTCCGGCCACAGCAGCTGGTGCCGAACGCCGAAGCGCTGGGGGTCAGCAACCTGGCGCTGCGCGAATGGGCGGCCGGCCTGTGGTACCGGCTGCGCAACTGACTGTCGAACGAGAGGAGAACACGATGCAGAAGAAAAGCATGCTGACCATCGAGGACACGGCGCGCGTGATGGACGGCGCGATCGCCGAGGCGAAGAAGAACAACTGGGCGGTGGCGATCGCCATCGTCGACGACGGCGGGCACCTGCTGCAGTTCACCCGTCTCAACGGCGCGCCGCCGGTGTCGGCCCACATCGCCCCGGAGAAGGCGCGCGCCGCGGCGCTGGGCCGTCGCGAGACCAAGATCTACGAAGACATGATCAACCAGGGCCGCAACGCTTTCCTGTCGGCACCCCTGCAGGGCATGCTCGAGGGCGGCGTGCCGATCATTGCCGAGGGACAGGTGGTCGGCGCAGTCGGTGTTTCGGGGGTGAAGTCGAGCGAGGACGCGCAGGTCGCCAAGGCCGGCATCGCTGCGCTGGGCCTGTAGCGAAAGCGAAGCGGCGTCAGTCGGTACTGGCGCGCGCGGCGCGCTGGCCGCGTTCGACGTCGACCTTCGCCAGCACCAGCAGGCCGGCCACGAAGTACAGGCCGGTCGTCAGCATGGCCAGCCGGTGGTTGTTGTCGGTGACCCAGGTGACGAGGCCGTAGGTCAGCGGCCCGATCACCGCCGACAGCCACAGCGCGACGTTCCACAGGCTGTAGAACTCTGCGCGGCGATGTTCCGGGGCGAACACACCCACCATCGCCCGTCCGGCGGACTGGCTCGACCCCATGCACACGCCGGCGATGTTGGCGGCCACCCAGAACCAGGCGACGCCCGAGGTCAAGCCGGCGATCAGCACCATCAGGATCCAGCCGGCGATGGTCAGTGCCAGCGCCCGCTTGTGGCCGATCGCGTCCTGCACGTAGCCGAACAGGAAGGCGCCGAGTGCCGCGGTGACGTTCACCGCGAGGATCAGCATCATCGTCTGCGCGGTCTCGAAGTTCATCACCTGCTGCGCGTAGATCGCCGCCAGCGCGATCACCACCGACAGCCCGCCCTGGTACAGCAGCCCGCACAGGGTCAGCCAGCCGAAGTCGCGGAACTCGTGGATGTTGGCGAGCGTGTGCCACAGGCGCTGCGTCGATTCCCTCAGCACGCTGCCCACCGTCCCCCGGCCAAGGGGCACTGCCCGCTCGCGCAACGTGGTGAAGGTGGGAATGACCGCCAGCGCGAACAGCGCCGCGGTGATGAGCATGGTCACCGGCACGTAGTGGGTGGCCGGCAATCCCCGCGGCTGCGCCCACAGCACATAGCCGAGGCCGAGTGCCAGCGCCAGCAAGCCGCCGAGGTAGCCGAGGCTCCAGCCCCAGCCGGACACCTTGCCGAGCGCCTCCGGCCGCGCCAGTTCCGGCAGGAAGGCGCTGTTCAGCGTCACGCCGGCAGCGAAGCAGATGTTCGAGACGATGATCGCCGCCACCGCCAGCGCCAGGTCACCCGGGCCGGCCAGCGCCAGCGCCGCCGTGCCGACGACGCAGCCGATGGTCACCAGTCCCATCAGCAGCTTCTTGCAGGCGTGCAGGTCGGCATAGGCGCCCAGCGCCGGCATGACCAGCATGCCGAGCACGTACGAGGCCGACAGCGCCAGCGTCCAGGCGAGCGTCGCCCACGGCGCACCGCCGGCGACCACATTGACGAAGTAGGCGTTGAACACGGCCGTCAGCACCACGGTCGTGTAGCCGGAGTTGGCGAAGTCGTACATCGCCCAGGCGAACACCTCTCGCCGTTGCACGCCGGGATTGAGGCTCTGCGGGTCGAAGAGCGGCATCGAGAGAAGTTCCGGAGTCGCTGCAACCGGTGACGCGAGATCGGCCGCTACAGACTGGGCACCGCCGATCCTACCCCGCGATGCGACCGATCGACCGACGGTGGCGGTTGGATTCCGGCAATGCAGCACCGGGTCGCTATGCATGCGCACCCTTATCCGGCTGCGCGCCCTAAGACAATCGGCGGATTTCTGGGCGGCAGTGCCCCGCGCACACTGCGCTTCCATGAGCACGCCTCGAAACAGCGAGCTTCGCGTTGTCTCGGCCGACAGCGACCGGGCAACGCTACGCATCGACGCCGATCGTCCCGTGCCCGCGCCGCCGCTGAGCGCCGAGGATGCGCTAGCGCAGAAGCAGGCAGCCGCGGAAAGGGAACTCGACCGGCTGAATCAGGCTGCAACGGTGGAGCAGCTGGCCCTTGGGCAGCACATGAACTGGCTGATCGCCTCGCAGGCCATCTTCATCCACGCATTTCTGATGCTGTTCATCGTCAGCGGCCTGGGTGTCGTGATGCTCAATCACTGGCTGCTGGGCGGCGTGGCGCTGGTCGGCATCCTCTGCGCGCTGGCGCTGCACGGAAGTGTCGATCGCGCATCGCGGACATTGGCGCTGCTGGTCGTGCACCGCCGTGCGGTCGAGGCGGAACTGGCCGCGCTGAGCGGCCGTACGCCCAACCTGCCCAAGGACGTGTCGAAGATCAGCGGCTGGGCCGGGCCGGTATTCGTGGTCGCCTGGCTGATCCTGCTCGCCTGCAGCGCCGCCATCAGACTGTAGACGCCCGCCCGGGCGCAACCCGCCCAGTCAGCGGCTGCTGGACCAATGTGGCTTTCGCTTCTCCATGAATGCCGCCACGCCTTCCTGCGCGACGTCGTTGATCATGTTGCAGGCCATCGTCTGGCCAGCCAGCTGATAGGCGGCATCGACGCCCATTTCGAGCTGCCGATAGAAAAGCCCCTTGCCCATGCCGATCGCCACCCCGGGCTTGGCGACGATGGCCTCGGCCAGTCGCTTCACTTCGGCATCGAGTTGATCGGCCGGCACCACCCGGTTGACGAGGCCGCGCGCCTTGGCGGTGGCGGCATCGATGAACTCCCCGGTGACCAGCATCTCGAAGGCCTGCTTGCGGCCGACATTGCGCGCCAGCGCCACGCTTGGAGACGAGCAGAACAGCCCGACGTCGATGCCGTTGACACCGAACCGCGTACCCTCGGCCGCCACTGCCAGGTCGCAGGTCGCCACCAGTTGGCAGCCCGCCGCCGTGGCAATGCCGTGGATGCGCGCGATCACCGGCTGCGGCACGCGCTGGATCGTCAGCATCAGCTTGGCGCAGTCGGCGAACAGCTTCTCGTAGTACTCCTGGCGCGGGTTGGACTTCATCTGCTTCAGGTCGTGGCCGGCGCAGAATGCCTTGCCTGCCGCCGCGATCACGATCACTCGTGCGGCGGTGTCGGCACCGATGCGGTCGAATGCCGCTTGCAGCGCCGCCAGCATCTCCTCCGACAGCGAATTGAACTGCGCCGGACGGTTCAGCGTCAGCGTGACGATGCCCTCGGGCGAGCGCGCTTCGAGCAACAGCGGTTCCAGTTGGGCCGGGGCCTGCGGGGCGTTCATGGCGTTCT
>CAZSYX010000045.1:12614-27770 GCA_964610575.1 uncultured Burkholderiaceae bacterium | reverse complement strand
GACAGCGCGGTGTCGGCGATGCTGCGCGAGGCCGAGGTCGGACCGAACGATTACCTGATCGACCTGGGCTCGGGCGACGGCAAGATCGTTCGCACCGCGGCCCTGGTGTTCGGCGCGCGTGGCCTGGGCGTCGAGATCCAGGACCAGCTGGTCACGCTGTCGAACGAGCTGGCGAAGAAGGAAGGCACCGCCGACCGGGTGACGTTCGTCAAGCAGGACCTGTTCACGACCGACCTCTCGCAGGCCACGGTCGTGACTGTGTACCTGTTGCCGCACACGGTGAACCTGCTGAAGGACAAGCTGCTCGACGAACTTCGGCCCGGCGCCCGGGTGGTGGCGCACGACTACGGCCTGGCCGGGTGGCTTCCGCACAAGGTCGTCGAGATGGACGACCCGGAGAAGATCGCCATCAGCGGCGTTACGCGCACCGTCATATATGTGTACGTCGTGCCGGCGAAGGTCGCGGGAACGTGGAGCGCCACGGTACCGTCGACCCTGTCGAGGGGCGCGGTGCGGCTGGACCTGACGCAGCAGGTGACCCGCGTCGCCGGGCAGGTGCTGCTCGATGGCAAGACGGTGCCGCTCGCCGACGCCCGGCTGGTCGGCGATGACATTTCGTTCAGCCTGCCGGGTCGTGATGTCGTCTTCCGCGGCAAGGTGCGCGGCAGGACGATTGAGGGTTCGGTCGAATCGGGCGGCGTGCGGGCACCCTGGCGCGCGTCGTTGGAGAGCTGACCCCGCGGCCGGTGACCCGCTGAGGCCGGGGCCGGCAAGCGGGGGTCAGTGCAGCGCGGCGCGGTCGCTCCCACGCTGCCATCGACCGTCAGCCTCCAGGGCCGCCACGTCCCGGGCCGCGATGGCGAACTCGGTCAGCGATTTGGTGACAATGCCGTCTCTGCCAACCGACGTATGCGCCGGAAGCTGCTGGCGGGTGAAGGCTTCGATCAGCATGCCCACTTCATCGAAGCCGAGGTGAAGCCGAGCTGCCGTGGTTCCCGTGAAACGGCCGTTCAGCTCGTAGACGCGGAACTTCCCCTCCCGATCGCGCCGGCCCTGGAGATTGAGAATGCCCACCCAGCCTTCGCTGGCGAAGTTCTCCGCGTAGCGGCGGACGATGGCGTCCACCGCTGGGTCGTCGATCCGGTAGGTCCGTTCGGAACGGCCCATCACCATCTCGGCGATCGTGGAGACGAGGCCGCGAATGCGGCCGTCGGGGCCAATCACGCTCTGGCAGGCGATCTGCTGCAGGACCGGGGCATGAAACAAGGGCACGCCATCGGCGGCAAGATCGCGCCACGACATCACGCCAGCCTCGGGTTCGAGATAGGGCTGCATCAGGCCTCCTGGGGAGCGGATGGCCGCCGCAAGCTGCGTTTGGTCGAAGACGATACGTACGCCGCGCGAACCGTTGCCGTCGCGCGGCTTGGCAATCAGCGGGAAACCATGGCGGGCGAGCAGTCGCTCGACCGCGACCGGGTCGTCGCACAGCGCGCTGTCGACGTAGGGCAGGTCGTGCTGGCGGGCGTATTCGTGGCTTGCCCACTTGTCGTCGAGC
The DNA here is from genome assembly GCA_964610575.1 of uncultured Burkholderiaceae bacterium. GTDB lineage: Bacteria > Pseudomonadota > Gammaproteobacteria > Burkholderiales > Burkholderiaceae_F > JADJWR01. The sequence goes on along the minus strand of CAZSYX010000045.1, from coordinate 26,215 downwards.
ACACGGGCCAGCCGGTAAGGGCCGACCGGCAATGACGCACTCAGCCCAGGCTGTGCTTGCTTCAGTCGTGCCAGCGCCAGCACGTCATCGTCGCGTCCCGGCAGCACGAGATCGGGCTTCTCGTCGCGCAGGATGGCGGTGAGCCGGTCTAGGTACTCGTCTGATCGGGACGCCGGCGGCACCAGGTAGGCGCGGTCGCAGCGAAAGTTGCTCGCCGCGGCCGCGGTGCTGTTGATGCCGATGACCTCGATGCCTTCGCGTCGTCCCTGCAGCGAATCGAGAATGTTCTGGCCGACCAGGCTGCCGACGCTGCTGATGGCGATGCGGGTCATCGTTCAATGAGGACGGTTGTCCTGGAGGGTTCCCGGTCGAGTCATGCGGGCCGTGTTGCCTAGAGGCTCTGCGCGCAGTCCACCGAGAACACCTCGACGGCCGGCGCGATGCCTTTCAGGGGCACCGGGCCGAGGACTTCCACCTGCGCGTCCGGCGGAAGAGCTTCGAGCGTCGCCCGGTCGATCAGGATCGTTCGCTGCGCGTCCTTGGTGTGCGCCTCCAGCCGCGCCGCCAGGTTGACGGTGCTGCCGACGCAGGTGTAGGTGGCGCGCTGCTGCGTGCCGGTGTAGCCGGCGATCATTTCGCCCGAGGCGATGCCGATGCCGATGCGGACCGGCGCCTTGCCCGCGGCGGCGTGCTCCACGTTCAGCAGTTCGATCATCTCGATCATGTCGAGCGCCGCGCGCACGGCACTGCCGGCGGCGTCGGCGAGCGGCAGCGGCGCGCCGAAGACCGCCATCAGCCCGTCGCCGATCATCTGGTTGACCACCCCGCCGCGGCCGCTGATGGCGTCGAACATCAGCGTGTAATAGGTGTTCAGCAGCTCGATCGTCTCCTCCGGCGGCTGGCTGGCGCACATCGACGTGAAGCCGCGGATGTCGGAGAACATCACCGTCGCATTGACGTGCTTGCCGCCGAGCGCGAATCCGGACTGCTGCAGGTCCTGCGCCACCTCCGAGGTGGCGAAGCGGCGCACCAGTTCCCGCTGCGCATCGCGCAGCCGCTTCTTCTCGAGGCTGGAGTTCACCCGTGCCTTCAGCAGCACCGGGTTGACCGGCTTGTGCAGGTAGTCGTCGGCGCCCAGTTCGATGCAGCGCACGACGCTGTCGAGTCCTTCGACCGCCGAAGTCACGATCACCGGCAGGTCGCGCAGCCGCGTGCTGGCGAGCAGCCGTTCGAGCACCTGGAAGCCGTCCATCTCCGGCATCGCGATGTCGAGCAGCATCAGGTCGAACGACTCGCGCTCCAGCATCTCGAGCGCCACGCGGCCGTTCTCGGCGCCGGCGGCGCGGTGCCCCATCAGCTCGAGGCTGCGGATCAGCAGCAGGCGATTGACCTTGTTGTCGTCGGCCACCAGCAGGCGGGCGCCGGACTCAGCCACGGGCCAGCTCCTTGAGCATCTCCGCGGCATCCGCGAAGGCGACGTCGATCGCCGCGATCGCCGCCTCGTTCTGCGACGGGTCGGCATCGAGCCCCCCGAGTTCCAGCGCCCGTGCCAGCGCGCCGAGCGTGGTGGCGCCGAAGGTCATGCCATTCGACTTCAACGAGTGCGTGGCGCGGCGGAAGCGCTCGCCGTCGGCCGCCGCGCGGGCCGCGCGCAGCTCCGCCAGCATCGCCGGCGCCTCTTCGAGGAAGGTGTCGACCAGCTCGGTCACGAACTCGGCGCCCGCCGTGTCCTGCAGCTCGCGGAACACGGCCAGGTCGATGGCGTCCTGCATCACCTCAGCCTCCCTTGCGCGCCTGCGCCTGCATCAGCGCCTCGACCAGAGCCTCGACGCGGATCGGCTTGGTCACGTAGTCGTCCATTCCGGCGGCCAGGCACATCTCGCGGTCGCCGGCCATCGCGTTGGCGGTCATCGCGACGATACGCGGGCGCTCGTGCGGCTTCCACCTCGCGGTGATGCGGCGCGACGCTTCCAGCCCGTCCATTTCCGGCATCTGCACGTCCATCAGCACCACGTCGTAGGTCTGCCGCTCGACCGACTCGATGGCCTCCATGCCGTTGCTCGCCAGGTCGGCGCGGTAGCCCATCTGCTGCAGGATGCGCAGCGCCAGCTTCTGGTTGACCACGTTGTCCTCGGCCAGCAGGATGCGCAGCGGGTGGCGCGCCGCCAATTTGCTGTCGATCTTCGGCGCCGTGGTGCCGGCCCTGGCGCTCGAAGCCCTCACCGCCGGACTGCGAGCGAGCAGGCTGACCAGCGTGTCGAACAGCTGCGACTGCCGCACCGGCTTCGCGAGGTAGGCGCTGAACAGACCTTCGGTATCGCCGGCCTCGCGCCGCCCCAGAGAACTCGCCAGCACAAGCGGCAGCGCCGGCTGGCGCGCATGAATGCGCCGCGCCAGCTCCAATCCGTCCATCTCCGGCATGTGCATGTCGAGGATCGCCAGGTCGAAGGATTCCCCGCCCTCGATCCAGCGCAGGGCCTCCGCCGGCCATTCGGTGTCACGCGCATCCATGCCCCACTTGCCGGCCTGCAGGCTGAGCACGCGACGGTTGGTGGCGTTGTCGTCGACCACCAGCAGGCGCCGGCCCTGTAGTTCCGGCTGCGTGCCGACGAAGTCGCGGCTGCGCGCGGGCGGCAGTTCGGCCACCGGCGCGCGGATCGTGAAGCGGAAGGTCGAGCCCTTGCCTGGACCCTCGCTCTCGGCCCACATGCGTCCGCCCATCAGCTCGGCCAGGCGCCGGCTGATCGCCAGGCCGAGCCCGGTGCCGCCGTACTTGCGCGTGGTGCTGCTGTCGGCCTGCGAGAACGACTGGAACAGCCGGCTCATGCCCTCGGCCGTCAGCCCGATGCCGGTGTCGCGCACCGCAAAGGCGACTTCCGCCTCGCCGGCCGCAGGGGCGCTCGCGGTGACGGTCAGCACCACCTCGCCGGCCTCGGTGAACTTGACCGCGTTCGATAGCAGGTTCAGGAGCACCTGGCGCAGCCGGGTGACGTCGCCCTCGATCGCTGCCGGCACGTCGCCCTCGAAGAAGTAGGCGGTCTCGAGGTGCTTCTCCGCCGCGCGCGGGGCGACCAGATCGAGCGCCGATTCGACGCACTCGCGCAGGTCGAACGGGTGCGCCTCGATGTCCATCCGCCCGGCCTCGATCTTCGAGAAGTCGAGGATGTCGTTGATGATGGTCAGCAGCGCATCGCCGCTGTCGCGGATGGTCGATGCAAAGTCGCGCTGCTCGTCGTTGAGCGGCGTGTCGAGCAGCAGCCCGCTCATGCCGATCACCGCGTTCATCGGCGTGCGGATCTCGTGGCTCATCGTCGCCAGGAAGGCGCTCTTGGCTTCGTTGGCGGCTTCCGCCTGGGCGCGTGCTTCCTGCGCTTCCTTGAACAGCCGCGCGTTCTGGATCGCGATCACCGCCTGGTCGGCGAAGGTGGCCAGAAGTGCCGACTCCTTGTCGCTGAACGGTCGTGGCGGCTGGCGCACGACGTGCACGGTGCCGATGCCCCGGTCCTCCCACAGCATCGGCGCGATCAGCATCGAGAAGTTGCCGGCATCGCGGCAGAAGCGGCGCATGCCTTCGGGCACGCCGGGGCCATTCGCAATGTCGGGGTAGTGGATCACGCGGCGCTTCTTGATCGGATAGGCCTGGTAGGACTGTTCGAGCGGGCGCGGGAAACCCCGGTTCAGCAGCGCCCAGGCGATGTCCCTCTTCTGCGCGTCCACCTCTGGCCCCGTGGCCATCGCTGCGTGCGACACCTGGCCGTCGGCGCCCACCAGCGAGATCACCACCTGATCGCCGCTGAACAACTGCTGGCAGGCGTTGCCGATCGCCTCGAAGACCGGCGCGGTGTCGGCCACCGAGTTGCTGATGACCTTGAGCACCTCGCCCGAGGTGCGCTGCTGCTCCAGCGCCTCCTTGGTCTCGTTGAACAGCCGCACGTTCTCGATGGCGATCAGCGCCTGGTCGCGGAACGACTCCGCGAGCGCGATCTCCTTGTCGGTGAAAGCGCCCGCCTGCCGGTTGGCGAAGCTGAGCAGGCCGACGCACTCGCCGCCGCGCAGCATCGGCAGGTACAGCGCCGCCTTGATGCCGAACTTCTCGCTGATCGCGCGCTCGAAATCGGGCAGCTCGATAGACGACCAGTCGGGCAAGTGCAACATCCGCTTGTCGACGATCACGCGGGATGGGAAGTTGGCAGTCGGGTCGATCGGCAGGCCGGTCGGCAACCCTTCGAGCGGACCCTCCGGCGTGGCCGCCGCCACCGCGGAGAAGGTGTTGCCTTCGCGGCGCATGACGAAGGCCGAATCGCAGACCAGCAACTTGACCGCGTTGGCGACGATCGCCTCGAACACCGGCCGTACGTCGGTGAGCGATCGGCTCATCACGCGCAGGATCTCGGCGCTCGCCGTCTGGCTGGCCAGCGCCTCGTTGGTCTCGCGGAACAGGCGCGCGTTCTGGATCGCGATCACGGCCTGGCCGGCGAAGGTCTTGATCAGCGCGATCTCCTTCTCGGTGAAAGGCTTCATCGGCACACGCGCCACCCCGAAGCCGCCGATGCCTTCGCCATTCCAGATCAGCGGAACCCACAGCTGCGAGTGCTCGCCCAGCCAGACGGTGCGCTCGCGCACCAGGGGCGGCACATCGGGGCCGTGCAGGACGTCGGGATAGTGCAGCACCACGCGCTTGTGCGCGCAGTAGCCGTGCAATGTCTCGCCCAGCGGCGCCGGGAAGGTGCGCTGCAGCCACTCGACGACCTTCGGGTACATGGGATCGTCCGGGAACTGCGGCGCCTCGTTCACGTGAAGGTGCACCAGGCCATCATCGCCGACCAGGCCGATGTTGACGTAGTTCGTGTTCAGTATTCGCTGCGCGCTGGCCAGGATGCGCTCGAACACCGGCGCGGTATCGGACACCGAGTTGCCAATGACCGTCAGCACCTCGGCGCTGGCGGTCTGCTGCTCCAGTGCCTCCCTGGTCTCGTTGAACAGCCGCACGTTCTCGATGGCGATCAGCGCCTGGTCGCGGAACGACTCCGCGAGCGCGATCTCCTTGTCGGTGAAAGCGCCCGCCTGCCGGTTGGCGAAGCTGAGCAGGCCGACGCACTCGCCGCCGCGCAGCATCGGCAGGTACAGCGCCGCCTTGATGCCGAACTTCTCGCTGATCGCGCGCTCGAAATCGGGCAGCTCGATAGACGACCAGTCGGGCAAGTGCAACATCCGCTTGTCGACGATCACGCGGGATGGGAAGTTGGCAGTCGGGTCGATCGGCAGGCCGGTCGGCAACCCTTCGAGCGGACCCTCCGGCGTGGCCGCCGCCACCGCGGAGAAGGTGTTGCCTTCGCGGCGCATGACGAAGGCCGAATCGCAGACCAGCAACTTGACCGCGTTGGCGACGATCGCCTCGAACACCGGCCGTACGTCGGTGAGCGATCGGCTCATCACGCGCAGGATCTCGGCGCTCGCCGTCTGGCTGGCCAGCGCCTCGTTGGTCTCGCGGAACAGGCGTGCGTTCTGGATCGCGATCACGCCCTGGTCGGCGAAGGTCTGCAGCAAATTGACGTCCTTCTCCGAGAACGCGGATGCGGCTTCCCTGGCAGCAGCAATACACCCGATGCGCCGGCCTTCCCAGGTCATCGGTGCGACCACCAGCGAACCAGTGCCGGTCTTTTCCGCGAAACGTCGCACGAGATCGGGAACGCCTTTGCCAGAGCGGCTTTCGCGGTAGTAGAGCGGTCGGCGCGAATTGAAGGCAAGTCCCAGCACCGTCCGCTCGATCGGACGGGGGTAGCCGCGGACGAACGATTCCGTCTGGTTGCCTCGCACCGCGCCGACGTGCACCTGTTGCTGCTCGTCGACCACCAGGACGGCCTTGCCTTCACTTTGGATCAGACGCTCACAGCTGTCCATGATCTTCTCGAACACCGGCTTGGCGTCGGCCACGGAACTGCTGATCACCTGCAGCACCTCGGCGGTGGCGGTCTGCCGCTCCAGCGCTTCCTTCGTCTCGTTGAACAGCCGCGCGTTCTGGATCGCGATCACCGCCTGGTCGGCGAAGGTCTGCAGCATCGCCAGTTCCTTGGCCGAGAACGGCCCTTTGGAACGGGCCACGCCGATGGCGCCGATGCCGCGCTCGTCCCACAGCATCGGCGCGAAGGCCATCGATGTGTAGCCGGCGAGTCTGGCCATCTTGCGCAGCACTCCTGGCACGTCCTCGCCGCTGACGAGATCGGGCCAGTGAACGACGCGCCGCGCGGCGATCGCGCGTCCGGCCGGCGTGCGCTCGACCGGCGCCGGGAAGGTCGCGGCGACCGCGTCGTGGGCGTCGCCGACGTAGGCGGCGATCTGCAATTGCCCCTGCTCGTCGACCAGCAGCACGTCCATCTCGTCGCTACGGAAGAGGCGATGGCCGCTGTCGAGGATCTTCTCGAACACCGGCTGCGTGTCGGCGACAGAACTGCTGATGACGCTGAGGATCTCGGCCGCGGCCTGCTGCTGCTCCAGCGCCTCCTTGGTCTCGTTGAACAGCCGCACGTTCTCGATGGCGATCACCGCCTGGTCGGCAAACGTATTGAGCAAGGCGACATCTTTGTCGCTGAAAGCGCCTGGCTTGCGCCGGAACACGGCGATCGTGCCCAGCGCGGTCCCGCCGCGCAGCAGTGGCGCAAAGATCGCCGAGCGGTATCCCATCTTCAGCGACATCTGCCGCGTCCGCGGAAACAGTCCCACCGCCGCTTCGAGATCGGGGATGTGGATCGTTCGCGCCTCCAGAACACAGGTGCCCACGGCGCTGCTGGAGTCGAGCGGCACCGGCCCGGTGTCTATGCCGATATTGGCCTCGACATGCAGGACACCGTCGCGCAGCAGGCGCAACGCAACGACGCTGTCTTCGAACAACGATCGACAGCTCTCCACGATGGCGTCGAAGACCGGTCGAACGTCGGTCATGGACCCGCTCATCGCCGACAGGATGCGGGCTGTCGCGGTCTGGCGCTCCAGCGCCTCCTTCGTGTCGTTGAACAGCCGCGCGTTCTGGATCGCGATCACCGCCTGGTCGGCGAAGGTCTTGAACAGCACGTTCTCGCGTTCCCGCAGTCCTTCGACGTCCTTGCGGAACATCGTGAGCGAGCCGATGCCCCGGCCCTCCCACATCAGCGGCGCAACGACCACGGCGGTGCCCAGCTTCATCTGCGCGGCCGCCTGCGCGGCCGGCTGTGATGCTTCCGTGGTGTCGAGCACGTCGCGGATCTCGATCAGGCCACCGGAGCGGATGGCCTTCTCGGTCAGCGTGCCGGCCAACGGCCGCGGAAAGGCCGCGAGCGCCTTGGCCCTGATCGCCTCCGCTTCGCTCTCGCCCAACTGCGCACGGGCAGCCGCAGTCATGCGCAAGACGGGCACGCTGACCCGGTCTTGCTCGTCGACGATCGCCAGCGCGAAGGCCTGCGCCGAGAACAGATGCTCGCAGCGCTCGATGATCTTCTCGAACACCGGCAAGGCGTCGGACATCGAGTGGCTGATGACGCCCAGCACGTCCGCCGTGGCGGTCTGCTGCTCCAGCGCCTCCTTGGTTTCGTTGAACAGGCGCACGTTCTCGATGGCGATCACGGCCTGGTCGGCGAAGGACTGCGCCAGCGCGATGTCGGCTTCGCTGAACGGCTCGGGCCGGTCGCGCTGAAAGATGAGCACGCCCAGGCCCTCCTCGCCGCGCAGCAGGGGCAGCATCAGCGAGGACCGGCAGCCCGTCAGGCGATGGATGGTCTGCTCGTGCTCGGGCAACTCGATGGCCGACCAGTCCGGAATGTGCAGCAGGGCGCCCGAGACGAGCGCGCGCGCCGGAAAGTTGTGCGCCGGGTCCAGTGGAATCCTGTCGAACATGCCAGGCGCCACCCCACCGGCCGTGGCGTGCCGCAGGGAGGCCAGGGCCTCGCCCTCTCGGCGCAGGAATGCGGTGCGGTAGCAGCCCAGCAGCCGCCGTGCCGTGCTGACGATGACATCCACCACCGGTACGACATCGGTGGGCGACTGGCTGATGACGCGCAGGATGTCGGCGCTCGCGGTCTGGCGCTGCAGCGCGGCCTGGGTCTGGTCGAACAGCCGCGCGTTGTTCAGCGCGATCACCGCCTGCTGCGACAGGCCGGCGAGGAACGCCAGCTCGCGCGCCTCGAACAGGTTGCCGCCGGTGCGCCACACCGCCATCGCGCCCTGCACCTGCTCGCCCGACTTCAGCGGCACGACCATCAGGCGTTCATCAGCGCGCCGCTCGGTGCCGGCGAGCTGCAGCGCGCGCGCATCGGCCGCGCTGTCGTTGACGAACTCGGCCTGCCCGCTCTGCAGCAGGCTGCCGATGATGCCGCGCCCCGGCTCGATTACGGTGGCCTTGAGTTCGTCGGCAATGTCGCCCAGCGCGACGATGGCGCGGAAGCGCTGGCCGTCCGCGTCGGGCAGGAAGATGGCGCTGTTCTGCGCCGCCAGCAGCTCCCTGGCGTGCGCGGCGATGCGGTCCATCACGGTGGTCAGATCGAGCGTCGACGACAGGTCGCGGCCGACCTCGGAGAGCGCGCTCGCTTCGCGTTCGCGGCGCTGCGTCTCGTCGAACAGGCGGGCGTTCTCGAGCGCCACGCCCATGCTCGTGCCAATGGTCGAGAGCAAGCGGACATCGGCGTCGCCGAAGGCCTTGTCGCGCTCGTGGTTCTCGAGCGAGAGGAAGCCGAGCAGCCGGTCACTCACGAAGATGGGCGTCGCCAGTCCCGATCGGCTCGTGTCGGTGCCCGGCGCGGTGACGATCTCCCAGGCTTCGTACTCGTCGACGTTGCGCCAGAGCACGGTCTCGCGCGACGCCAGCGCGGCGTACCAGCGGCGGCCGGTGGCCACGGCAGCAAGTTCCATCTCGATCACGGGCAGTCGCTTCCCGTGCTCGACACCGTAAGGCAGCCGCAGCCGGCCGGCCGCGTGATCGAACCAGCCGATGCCCAGGTTTTCGGCGTTGAACAGCGCGCGCAGCTTCTCGCCGACCAGATCGATGATGGCCTGGAATTTCAGCTCCGCGGCCATGCCCTGCTGGATGCTGTTGATGACCGCCAGCTCGGCGTTGCGCTGCTCCGTTTCCTTCAGCAGGCGCTGCGTCTCGTCGAACAGGCGGGCGTTCTCCAGCGCCGTGCCCATCGTCGAAGCGATGGTCGTGAGCACGCGCAGGTCGGCCTCACCGTAGGCCTGCTCGCGCTCGTAGTTCTCGAGCAGGATGCTGCCGAGCATCCGATCGCCGACGACGATGGGCACGGTGACGAGCGACAGCGGCTCGTCCGTGCCGGGCAGGACCTGGCCGCCCGCGGCGCGGAACTCCGCGAGGCTGCGAAAGAGGATCGGCTGCCGTGTGCGCTGCATCCGGTCGAACGACCCGCCGGGCGACGGCGCCATCGGCGCGACCTCCCGGCGTCGGCCGTGCTCGATCTCGTACAGGAAGTGAATCAGGCCGGTCGCCGGATCCCACCAGCGAATCGATAGGTCTCCGGTGTCGAACACCTCGTTCAGCCTGTCTCCGACCAGGTCGACGATGCGCCGGAAGTCCAGCTTGGCCGCCACGCCCTGCTGGATGCTGTTGATCAGCGCCAGTTCGCCGGCGCGCTCCTCGGCCTGCGCCTGCGCGCCGCGCGCTTCGGCGGTGCGCTCCTCGACCTTGCGCTCCAGCGCTTCCGCACCACGCACGTTGGCGAGCGTCAGGGCGGCCTGTGCCGCCAGCATGCCGAGCAGCTGCGCGTCGCCGTCGTGGAAACGACCGAACAGGCCTTCAATGTCGGCGTAGATGAAGCCCAGCAGGTCGCGCTGCGCGATCAGGGGCACCACAAGGCAACTGCGCTGGTCGATCGGCTCCGCGTTCTCGGGTCCATGGCGCAGGGCCGTGCTGCGTGTACGGCGCGCTTCGAGCAGCCAGGGCGTGATCGCGCGCAGCAGTTCGGCCTCGTCCTGTCCTTGCGGCAGCAGGGCGCCGCCGATCTGCATGTCGCCGTCGAACTCCAGCACCAGCAGCACGCGCTCGGCACCGGAGAGTTCGGTCACCTCATCGACCAGGAATTCGCGCAGTTCGACCTCGGTCCTGATCTCGTTCAGTCGCAGGCCCGTGTCGACCAGGCGCTCGAACGGTTCGCGCAGGTTGGCCTGCATCGCGAGATGGGCCTCGCGTGCTGCCTTCGACAGTCGCCTGGCGCGGGCATGCGCGACCCAGGCGGCGAGTAACTGGCGCACTTCCGGCTTCTTGTTGAGCGCGTTGCGGCGCAGCCCTTCGTCGCTCACCTGCGCGTTGCGCTCGACGACGAAACGGTAGGCCCGGGCCAGCGCCGCGTCGGCCTCCTTGTGCAGGCCGTTGGCGCGCAGCGCCTGGGCATGGCGCCACCAGAGCACGGGCGGCTCCATGCCGTCCAGCCATGCCAGGTTCCTGGCCCGGTGCAGCGCAATCGCCCGGCGCGAAGTGGCCAGTGCCTGCGCCGGCTGCCCGGCCGCGAGCAGGGCATGCGCGGCAGCGGCCAGGAAGTCCAGCAACTGGCCGTCGTCGTGCGCGCCCTGGTCCTTGCAGGCCCGGGCGAAGCATTCTGCCGCCTCGGCGGTGCGCCCCTCGCTCAGCGCCAGGTGTCCTTCGGCCGCCGCCGGCCAGCCGAGGAACCGCCGCCAGCCCAGCGCGCGGATCAGCGCGGACACATCCGCAGCCAATCGGCGCGCCGCCTCGACATGGCCCAGGCGCAACTCGGCGTCAAAGAGATTGCCGCCGTTGACCGCCAACCCGCCGCGATTGCCGGCCATGCGGTAGGTCGCATCGGCATCGAGCATCAGGCGCCGGGCGCGGCGAAAAAGGCCCATGGCGGAGAAGTGCGCGCCCAGATTGCCGATGATGCTGGCGCGCCCGGTCAGGTTGCCGGCGACCGTGTGGGCATCCAGGGCCTGCTGCAGAAGCTGAAGGATCCGGGCCTGATCCGCCTCGAACCAGGTCAGGAGGTTCAGTGCGCTTGCCTGGCATGTCAGGTCGCCGCATTGACGCGCCAGTTCGACCGCTCTTGCCGATGCGGCATTGGCTTCACGGGGCTGGTTCAGGCCGACGTGGGCGTTGGCCAACGACAGCCAGGCGCGTGCCAGGAATGCCGGCCTGCCAAGACGTTCGAAGGACGCAATCGCCCTGTGCGCGAGGTCGGGAGCGCTCTGCACATCGATCTTGGCTGTCGCCCGGAACGTGGCGAGTTGCGACAGGGAAAGCGCCTCGAGTTCTTCGTTTCCGCTGCGCTGGGCGGCCTGCAGGCCGGCGTGGGCGGCCCGCATCGCCGCATCGATCTCCGCTCGCCGATAGTGCAGCCACGCTGCGCGCCGGTGTGCGATGCCTTGCACGGCCGCGCCGTGGCCGCTCCGGGCCAGAACACGCAGCGCCTCCACATCGTCGGCACCACGTTCCATCTGAGCGCGGATGAAGTAGTTTTCCGCGCGCAGATCGAGCAACTCGGCCTGCTGCTCCGGACTCAACCCGCCGGCGGCAAGCACGGCGCAAGCGCGCTCGATCGCTGCCTCGGGCTGGCCGGTCCAGGTCAGGTCGTTGACCTCGGCGAGCGCGTGCGCCGCCGCCTCAGGGGCGCTCGTCGTCGCGTCTGCTCCGTGCGCTGCGTCGTTCCTTGCCCTACGCACCATGATGCTTGGTCGCCCCGCCGCGCCGACGTTCTGGCCGACGATGGTACACACGAGATCGCCGGGCGCGCGAGGTTCAGCGCACAGCGGCGGCGCCGCAGGCAAGGGAATCTGCCGGTGCAGATCGTCCGCCGGCGAGGCATGCGCTGCCGGCGCACTGCAACATCGCATTCCGGGCGACTTGCGTCGTGTATTCTGTCGGCTCGCTTCGTTACACCGACGCGGGAGAGTGCAGGACAGCAGCTTGTCCGGCCGCCGAAGGCGCAACTCACCCGTAATCGCTCAGGTCACCGAACCGTGTCGGGCGGCAGCGACTCTGGAGAGACCGGATCTAGGCATCCGGCGCCGAAGGGGCTCAGAACTCTCAGGCAAAAGGACAGAGGGGTGCAGGTTGGCAGTTGCCAGCCTGCGCCCCTTTTTTGTTCGGTCGCCGAGAGATGCTCAAGAGAACACCCCTTTACGACACGCACGTGGCCGCCGGCGCCAAGATGGTCGACTTCGGCGGCTGGGAAATGCCGGTCAACTACGGCTCGCAGATCGAGGAGCACCACGCGGTGCGCCGGCATGCCGGCATGTTCGACGTCTCGCACATGCGCGCGGTCGACATCGAGGGTGCCGCGGCTCGCGCCTTTCTGCGCCACCTGATCGCCAACGACGTCGACAAGCTGACCCCTGGGAAAGCCTTGTACTCGTGCATGCTGCGGCCGGACGGCGGCGTGCTCGACGACCTGATCGTCTACTGGCTGGGCGGTGACCGTTATCGCGCGGTGGTCAACGCCGCCACGGCCGAGAAGGACCTCGACTGGATGCACAAGGTGGCGCACGACGACCGCTACCCGGTGTCGATCCTGCCGCGCCGCGAACTGGCGATGATCGCCGTGCAGGGTCCGCAGGCGCGCGCTCTGCTGAAGGAAGTGCTCGAGGGGATCGACGGCGACGCCGCCGCGGTGATCGACGGCCTGAAACCGTTCACCGCGAAGATGGTCGACGAGTTCTTCATCGCCCGCACCGGCTATACCGGCGAGGACGGCTGCGAGGTTGTGCTGCCTGCCGACGAAGTGGCCGACCTCTGGCGGCGGCTGCACGCTGTCAGCGTGGAGCAGTGCGGCCTGGGCGCGCGCGATACGCTGCGGCTGGAAGCCGGCATGAACCTCTATGGCCAGGACATGGACGAGACGGTGACGCCGCTCGAGTCCGGCCTCGCCTGGACGGTCGACATGAAGGAGCCGCGCGATTTCATCGGCCGCGCCGCGCTGCAGAAGCAGCAGGCCACCGGCAGCCTGCGTCAGTTGCTCGGGCTGAAGATGACCGAGCGCGGCGTGCTGCGCGCACACCAGAAGGTGATGACCGCGCAGGGTGATGGAGAGATCACCAGCGGCACCTTCTCGCCCACGCTCGGTTGCTCGATCGCGCTTGCCCGCGTGCCTGCCGGCGTCGCGGTCGGCGACACCGTCGAAGTCGACCTGCGCGGCAAGCCGGTCTCGGCGCAGGTCGTGAAGTTTCCGTTCGTTCGCCATGGCAAGGCGCTGGTCTAGTTGCCGGTCACCCCTTTTCGAGGAGCATCCATGCCCATCCCCGCTGACCTGAAGTACACCGAATCCCACGAGTGGGTTCGCCGCGAGGCTGACGGCACCTTGACCGTCGGCATCACCGAATTCGCGCAGGAAGCGCTCGGCGACATGGTGTTCGTCGAACTGCCAGAGGTGGGCCGCAATCTCGGCAAGGGCGAGGCCTGCGCGGTGGTGGAATCGGTGAAGGCCGCCTCCGACGTCTATGCGCCGGTGGCCGGTTCGGTGGTCGCGGTCAACTCGGCGCTGACCGAGAAGCCGGAAATGATCAACACCAACGCCTTCGAGGCGTGGATGTTCAAGCTCAAGCCGGCCAACGCGTCCGACATCGGCGCGCTGCTCGACGCGGCCGCCTATCAGGCCAACGTCGACGCGCAGAAGTGA
>CAZSYX010000045.1:11324-12514 GCA_964610575.1 uncultured Burkholderiaceae bacterium | reverse complement strand
CCGCTGGCCACCCTCGAAGGGCACGACGAATTCGTCGCCCGCCACATCGGGCCGAGTGAAGAGGAGATCGGCGAGATGCTGGCCGCGATCGGTCAGCAATCGCTCGAATCGATGGTCGACGCGATCGTGCCGGCGTCGATCAGGCTCGGCGCGCCGCTGGCGCTGCCTGCCGCGATCAACGAGCACGAGGCGCTGGCGCGGCTGAAGGCAGTCGCCGAAAAGAACAAGGTGTTCCGCAGCTTCATCGGCATGGGCTACTACGGCACCCGGACGCCGAACGTCATCCTGCGCAACGTGCTCGAGAACCCCGCCTGGTACACCGCCTACACGCCGTACCAGGCCGAGATCTCGCAGGGGCGGATGGAAGCGCTGCTGAACTTCCAGACCATGGTCTGCGACCTGACGGCGATGGAGATCGCCAATGCTTCGTTGCTCGACGAGGGCACGGCTGCAGCGGAGGCGATGACGCTCGCCAAGCGCTCGTGCAAGAGCAAGTCGAATCTTTTCTTCGTCGCTGCCGACTGCCACCCGCAGACGATCGCCGTGGTGCGCACGCGCGCCGAGCCGCTCGGCATCGAGGTCCAGGTCGGCGACGATGCCGCCGCGGCGGCGGCCGGCGCCTTCGGCGTGCTCCTGCAGTACCCGGCCAGCACCGGCGACGTGCGCGAGTACAAGTCGATCGTCGAGGCGGTGCACGCGCGTGGGGGTCTCGTGACCGTGGCGGCCGACCTGCTGGCACTGACGCTGCTGGCGCCGCCGGGAGAGTGGGGCGCCGACATCGTCGTCGGCAACAGCCAGCGCTTCGGCGTGCCGTTCGGTTTCGGCGGCCCGCACGCGGCGTTCATGGCCTGCCGCGACGCCTTCAAGCGCTCGATGCCGGGCCGGCTGATCGGCGTTTCCGTCGACGCGCAGGGCGCGCCGGCCTACCGGCTGACGCTGCAGACGCGCGAGCAGCACATCCGCCGCGAGAAGGCGACCTCGAACATCTGCACCGCGCAGGTGCTGCTGGCGGTGATGGCGTCGATGTACGCCGTCTACCACGGCCCGCAGGGACTGCAGCGCATCGCCCAGCGCGTGCACCGGCTGACCGCGATCCTCGCCGCCGGCCTGCGCAAGTCAGGGCTGAAGGTCTCGGAGCGCTTCTTCGACACCATCGTCGTGCGCGGCGTCGACGCGGCGAAGGTCCACGC
>CAZSYX010000045.1:2405-11224 GCA_964610575.1 uncultured Burkholderiaceae bacterium | reverse complement strand
GCTCTCGGACAAGGACCTCGCGCTCGACCGCACGATGATCCCGCTCGGCTCGTGCACGATGAAGCTGAACGCCACCGCCGAGATGATCCCGGTGACCTGGCCGCAGTTCGCGCACCTGCACCCGTACGCCCCCGCCGAGCAGGCCGAGGGCTACCTGCAGATGATCGGCGAACTGGAGAAGATGCTGGCCGAGTGCACCGGCTACGACGCGGTGAGCCTGCAGCCCAATTCGGGCGCGCAGGGCGAGTACGCCGGCCTGCTGGCGATCCGCGCCTATCACCGCGCCCGCGGCGAGGCGCAGCGCGACGTCTGCCTGATCCCCGAGTCGGCGCACGGCACCAACCCGGCCAGCGCGCACATGTGCGGCATGGAAGTGGTGGTGGTGAAGTGCGACGCCAACGGCAACGTCGACGTCACCGACCTGCGTGCCAAGGCCGAGCAGCACTCGGCCAGGCTGGCGGCGCTGATGGTCACCTATCCGTCGACGCACGGCGTGTTCGAGGAGGCGATCCGCGAGATCTGCGAGATCGTCCACGCGCACGGCGGGCAGGTGTACACCGACGGCGCCAACCTCAACGCGCTGGTGGGGCTGGCCAAGCCGGGCAAGTACGGCTCCGACGTGTCGCACCTGAACCTGCACAAGACCTTCTGCATTCCGCACGGGGGCGGCGGGCCGGGTGTCGGCCCGGTGGCGGTGCGCGCGCACCTGGCGCCTTATCTGCCCGGGCGGCCCGATGGCGATAGCGAAGTCGGCATGGTCTCCGCGGCGCCGTTTGGTTCCGCCGGCATCCTGCCGATCTCGTGGATGTACGTGACGATGATGGGCGCGGCGGGACTGACGCGTGCCAGCCAGGCGGCGCTGCTGGCCGCCAACTACGTGGCGAAGAAGCTTCACCCGCACTACCCGCTGCTGTACTCGGGCCGCAACGGGCTTGTCGCGCACGAATGCATCCTCGACCTGAGGCCGATCAAGGACGCCTGCGGCATCAGCGCCGAGGACGTCGCCAAGCGGTTGATGGACTACGGCTTCCACGCGCCGACGCTGAGCTTCCCGGTGCCCGGCACGCTGATGGTCGAGCCGACCGAGTCGGAGAGCAAGGCGGAACTGGACCGCTTCATCGACGCGATGGTGGCGATCCGCGAGGAGATCCGCGCCGTCGAGGAAGGGCGGATGGACCGCGACGACAACCCGCTGAAGAACGCGCCGCACACCGCGGCGATGGTGATGACGGAGAACTGGGCGCACGACTATTCGCGCGAACTGGCCGCCTTCCCGGTGCCGTCGTTGAAGAAGCAGAAGTACTGGCCGGCGGTGGCGCGCGTGGACAACGTCTACGGCGACCGGCACGTGATGTGCTCGTGCATCCCGATGAGCGAATACACCGGGGAGCAGACGGCGGCGGCGCACTAGCGGCGCTTCGCCGTCGATCGTCGTGCGACCGGGATGACGGCTACCGACAAGCCGATTCACGCGGTGCAGGCGCCCGCGGCGCGTCCGTGGCTGGCGCGGCTGCAGCCTGGCCTGTTCGGCATCGCCCTCGGCCTGCTCGGCCTGGCCGGCGCGTGGCTGAGGATGCAGCCGCTGATCGGCGAGACCGCGCGGGCCGCCTACATGGCGCTGCTGGTGGCGGGCACGATTGCACTGGTCGTCGTGTTCCTGCTGTGGCTGGCGAAGGCCGTGCTGCACTTCGATGTCGTGCGCCGCGAATGGGTGCACCCGGTGCAGGGTCCGCTGCTGGCGCTGCTGCCGGTGTCGGCGCTGCTGGCGGTGACCCTGCTGGCGCCGTACGAGGGCGACGCGCGCCCGGTCGCCACGGCGGTGGTGCTGGCCGCGCTGGCGATGCAGCTGGCGATCGCCTGGGAAGTGGTGGCGCTGCTGTCCACCGGCCGCATGCCGGCCGACCTGGTCACGCCGGCGCTGTATCTGCCGATCGTTCCCGGCGGACTGGTCGGCGGCATGGCGCTTGCCGCGATCGGCTATCCCGGCTGGGCGGCGCTGCTGTTCGGCAGCGGCATCGGCGGCTGGGCACTGCTGGAAGCGCGCATCCTGCACCAGCTCTTCGCCGGCCCGCTGCCGGCGCCGATCCGGCCGACACTCGGCATCGAGATGGCGCCGGCCTCGGTCAGTACCCTGGCGGCGGCGACGTTGTGGCCGCAGCTGCCGGCCGATGCGCTGATGATCTGCCTGGGCGTGGCCTGCGGGCCGGTGATCGCCGTGCTCACCCGCTGGCGCTGGTGGACCGACGTGCCGTTCTCCGTCGGCTTCTGGTCGTTCTCGTTCCCGGTCGCCGCGCTCGCGGCCGCGGTCGTCGAAGCCGTGCGGCGCGGCGGCTGGCCGACCTGGGTGGCGTGGACGGCGGTGACGGTCGCCAGCGCGATCATCGGCTTCCTCGCCGTGCGCACGCTGTGGCTGCTGCTGCGCGGTCGGCTGCTGCCGCCGGCTTGAGGCAGCTGCCTCGGGAGGGAACCATGCTTGCCGCGCTCCGCGCCCCACGATGCTGAAGCTGATCCTCGCGCTCGTCGTCGTCGCGCTCCTCGCCCTGCTGCTCGCCGGCTGCGTCGAGCGGATGTTCTTCTACCCCGACTCCGCCCAGTACACGCGGCCGGAGCAGTTCGGCCTGCGGCACGAGGACGTCTTCATCACCGGTGCGGACGGCTCGCGGCTGCACGGCTGGTGGCTGCCGGCGAAGGGCGCGGCCCTCGGCAGCGTGCTGCACCTGCATGGCAACGCCGCCAACGTCAGCAACCACTTGCCGCTGGTGGCGTGGCTGCCCGGCGCCGGCTTCAACGTGCTGATGCTCGACTACCGCGGCTTCGGCCGCTCGCAAGGCAGGCCGACGCTCGATGGCGTGGTCGATGACGCGGCCGCCGCGCTTCGCTACCTGCGCACGCGACCCGACGTCGACGGCGAACGGCTGATCGTCCTCGGTCAGAGCCTCGGCGGCGCCACCGCGCTGCGCCTGCTGGCGCGCGACAGTGGCGGCGTGCGGCTGGCGGTGGTCGAAGCCGCCTTCGCCAGCTACCGCGGCATCGCGCGCGATGCGGCGATGCAATCTGTGGTGCTGGCGCCGCTGGTGCCGATCGCATCGCCAGCGCTCCCGCCCGCCAAGGACGATCCCGTGACGGCGTTGCCCCTGCTGCGCGTGCCGCTGCTGCTCGTGCACGGCACGGCCGACGAGGTCATCCCGTTCAAGCACAGCGAGCAACTGGCAGCAGCGGCACTGGCAGGCACCCAGTTCATCCGCGTCGACGGCGCCCGCCACATGGAGTCGCTCACCCGCGCCGACGTGCAACGGCGCGTGCTCGAGGCGATGGTCGCGGCGGTGCGCTGAACGCGGCCGGCGCTGTCTCATCCCGCCATTGCGGAGCCTGGAGCGGCCGCATTCGCGGGCCGGGCCGGGGCGCTTGGCACGGCGGGGCGACGGATGAGATGCTCCGCCGATGGCGGTCAGCGTCTTCGACCTGTTCAAGATCGGCATCGGTCCGTCTTCGTCGCACACGGTCGGCCCGATGCGTGCTGCGCGCCTGTTCGCCGCGCGGCTGCAGCACGACGGCCAGTTGCAGCGCGTGGCGCGCGTCGTGGCCGAGCTGTACGGCTCGCTCGGCGCCACCGGCAAGGGGCACGGCACCGACAAGGCCGCGTTGCTCGGCCTGGAAGGCGAGGAGCCCGACAAGGTCGACATCGAGAACATCGACGAGCGGCTGGCCACGATACGCACCGATGGCCAGCTGAAACTGCTTGGCGTGCACCCCATCGCGTTCGATGCCCGCAGCGACCTGCTCTTCTACCGCAAGCTCACGCTGGACGGCGCGCCGCTGGCGCACGCCAACGGCATGCGCTTCATCGCCTTCGACGGCGGCGGGCGCGAGATCGCCGCCCGCATCTACTACTCGGTCGGCGGCGGCTTCGTCGTCAGCAGCGAAGTCATGGCGGACGGCGCGGCACAGAAGCGGATCGCGCCGGACACCGCCATCCTGCGCTACCCGTTTCATAACGGCGAGCAACTGCTCGAGGTGATCCAGCGCGAGGGGTTGTCGGTCGCGCAGGTCATGCGCGCCAACGAGCGGCAGTGGCGCACCGATGCCGAGATCGACGCCGGGCTGCTCACGATATGGCGCGCGATGCAGGACTGTGTTGCGCGCGGGATGCGCAGCGACGGCGAACTGCCGGGCGGCTTTCGCGTCAAGCGGCGGGCGCCGGCGTGGCACCGGCGGCTCACATCGAACCCGGAGGCGGCCCTGCGCGATCCGCTGGCGGTGCTCGACTGGGTCAACCTGTACGCGCTGGCAGTCAACGAAGAGAACGCCGCCGGCGGCCGCGTCGTCACCGCGCCGACCAATGGCGCCGCCGGCATCATTCCCGCGGTGCTGCACTACTACACGCGCTTTGTCCACGGTGCGAGCGAGGTCGGCGTGATCGACTTCCTGCTCACCGCCGCCGCGATCGGCATCCTGTACAAGGAGAACGCGTCGATCTCCGGCGCCGAGGTCGGCTGCCAGGGCGAAGTCGGCGTGGCCTGCTCGATGGCCGCCGGTGCGCTCGCTGCGGTGCTCGGCGGCACGCCGGCGCAGGTGGAGAACGCCGCCGAGATCGGCATGGAGCATCACCTGGGGCTGACCTGCGATCCGGTCGGCGGGCTGGTGCAGATCCCCTGCATCGAGCGCAATGCCATTGCCAGCGTCAAGGCCATCAACGCCGCGCGCATGGCGCTGGCCGGCGACGGCACCCACTACGTGTCGCTCGACCAGGTCATCAAGACGATGTGGGAAACCGGCGCTGACATGAAGACCAAGTACAAGGAAACGGCGCGCGGTGGGCTGGCCGTGAACGTGATCGAGTGTTGAGCAGTTGCGGGCGAACCGGCCTGGCCGAACTGGCACGAAAGGCAAGCCTTGACGGCGTCCGGCGCTCGTTCGTTCCCGCGGGCAACGGCACGACGCCGACCGACTGAGCGTGCCGATCGAGGAAACCTACCGCGTTGCGGCGGAGGCTTTCTTTCCGCGGCAATTGCCAATGCCCGGCGACGGCAATGAGCGGCCGTTACCCCAGCCGGCTCAAGGCGACTGATTTGCAGCGTTGGAGTCGTTCGAGCTCGACCCGCGACGTCACACTTTCGGCCATGACCAATCATCGGTCATCGCTGCAGATTTCCAGCAGGGCGGACACCGGATGGACGCTCCGTGGTCCGCCCCTACCCCCACTTGCGTCCGTTAGACGCTGGGGATTTGCGGTCACTTGTTCTGGGTGACGAACTCCGGGTAGGGCCAGCCCTTCTGCCCTTTCTCCAGGATGCGCATGCGGCTTTCGGGCACGCCCTGCGCCTTCAGGAAGTCGTAGGTGTTCTTCGCCCCCGAGCCGCCGCCCGGACAAACGATCACCACTTCGTCCTTGGTCGACAGGATCTTGCTCACCGCCGGTCTCAGCTTCGCGCGCTCGTCGTCGGTCTTTGCGGGATAGGCGTAGGTGGGCACGGCGCCTGGCAGGTGATGCTGTGCGTAGTCTTTCTCCACCTGGATGTCGAGCAGCATCGGCTTGTCGCTCGATTCCAGCCGCTGCTTCAGGTCCGCCGGCGAGATGTAGTTGTACGACTGTGCCAAGGCGAGCGGCATCGCCACCAGCAGCGCTGCCGTTGCGAGCACTCTCGCCCAACAACTGGACGGGGAGGTTTCAGTATTCATGTTGTTCCTCAGGGTTCCATTGACAGGAGCAGCTATGGCTTCACGGGCAAGACGTGGATGGCCTTGATGACCAGTTCGACCGTGTCGCCGAGCTTCAGGCCCAGGTCTTCGACCGATTCGGTGGTCAGGACCGAGGACATCTTCGGCGGCTCCGCCACGTCGAACTTCACCAGCGACATGACGTCGCCCTTCTTGATCGACGTCACCTTGGCCACGATCCGATTGCGGGCGCCGTACTTCATGGGTTTTCCTCCAGTCGTTGTGCTTGAGTTCGGGTGCCTCCCTCTTCGTCGGGCAGGGGGAGTGCCCGCGAGCGGCCCGGCGGCACTTACCAGGCGAGGGTCTTGGTGTCGCTGCGAAAGAGCACGTCGTTGACGCTCTTCACCGATGCAACTTCGGCGCCTTCCATGAGATCGCTGTCAGCGATGCCAAGGGCCTTCATGCACACCGGGCAGATGAGCACCTTGCCGCCGGCGGCCTGGAACTCCCGGTACATCTCATGCACGGTGCGGCCGAACTGCTCCGAGCGGACATTCGCCTTGTTCTTGTGAAACATCGGCGTGGCCTGCACGTTGACGAAGATGACCACCGGCTTGTGACCCTGCTTCAGCGCGAAGTTGGTGCCGAAGAAGGCCGCCATCGCGACCTTCCACGGATCTTCGTCGGTCAGGTTGATGAACAGCGCCGGCTTGTCCTGCGCCTGGGCGACGATTGGAACCAGGGCGGTACCGAGGGCGAGAACGAGGCAGGCCGCGGCGAAGGCAAGCCGCCGTACGCGTAGCAAGACCATGGAGTAACTCCGAACGGGGTGCGCGCAGACTGCGCAGCGGATCGCAGTGGTGCCACTTGATGAAGCGCCCGCGGATCGGCGGTTGATCGCGGTCAACGCCTGGCCGGACATGCTGCCGCCTAATGGCGCTTCAGATTTCGAGTGCAACGAACACTGCGCGGTCATTTGAATTCACGCGCTTGATTTCGACTTGACCTAGGTCAACCCCGCCGATGCGACTGCCGCCGCCGTCAACGCCCTGGTACCTGCGTCCGCTGCACGGCTGGCAGCGCCGGCGCCATGGCACCGTGCTGCAGCCGACGTCGTTGTGGTCGCATCGTCCCGGTGCGCTGCTGGCCTTTCAGGCGCTGTTCGCGGCGCTGCGCCGGCGCAAGTCGCCGCTGCCGCTCGCTTTGCGCACGCTGGTCTCGCTGCGAGTTTCGCAACTGAACAGCTGCGAGTTCTGCGTCGACCTGAACGCGTCGATGCTCGCTGCCGGAGGCATCGACGAGGACCGGGCGCTCGCCGTCGCCGACTGGCGATCCGATGGTCGCTTCTCGGACAGCGAACGGCTCGCGCTGCAGTACGCCGAGGCGATGACCTCCACCCCGCCCGATGTCGACGAGGCACTGTTCAGGCGTCTGCAGGCCACCTTCTCTGCCGAGGCGATCGTCGAACTGACCGCGGTCGTCGCGTTCCAGAACATGTCGGCGCGCTTCAACGCGGCGCTGCAGGCCGACAGCCACGGATTCTGTAGATTGCGGCCCGCTGTCCCGGCTGCGAAGAGCGCCTGAACCGGCTTCGCCGCTGGCGGCGGGGCGAATTTGCCATTCACGAGGCACCCATGAGCATCTTTGGACCGAAGCGGCTGACCGACATGGTCAGCTGCGCCGGCTGAGCGAGCAAGCTCGCCGCAGGCGAGCTCGCCCAGGTCCTGGGCGACATTCCGCTCAACACCGATCCGCGCGTCCTCATCGACTTCCGGCACTCCGACGATGCGGGCGTCTACGCCTGGGAGGGCGGGCCCGCGCTCGTGCAGACGGTCGACTTCTTCACGCCGATCGTCGACGACCCGTACACCTATGGCCAGATCGCCGCGGCCAATTCGCTGAGCGACGTCTACGCGATGGGCGGGCGGCCGCTGACGGCGCTGGCCATCGCCGGCTTTCCGCAGAAAGGAATCGACAAGGACGTGATCGCCGCCGTCTTTCGCGGCGGCTACGACAAACTCGCCGAGGCTGGCGTGGCGCTGCTCGGCGGCCACACGGTGCAGGATCCGGAGATCAAGTTCGGCTACGCGGTGACCGGCGCGGTCGATCCGCAACGCATCTGGTCGAACGCCGGCGCCCGAGCGGGCGACCGCATCCTGCTCACCAAGCCGATCGGTACCGGTGTGGTCGCCACGGCCGTGAAGTACCGGCGCGCCCCCGAGCCGCTGCTGGCGCAGGCGATCGAGACGATGCGGACACTGAACAAGGCGGCCGCCGAGGCACTCGGCGCCGTCGACGGCGTGCACGCCTGCACCGACGTGACCGGCTTCGGACTGATCGGCCATGCCTCCGAGGTCGCCAATGCCAGCGGCGTGACGCTGCTGATCGAGGCGGCGAAGGTGCCGCTGCTTCAAGGTGTGCGGGCGCTGGTCCGGCGCAACCGCAACGGCGGCATGGACAGCAACCGCGAGTACTTCGGCAGCGGCGTGACAGTCGGCACTGGCGTCGATGACGACATGATGAATCTGCTGTACGACCCGCAGACGTCCGGCGGGCTGCTGGTCTTCATTGCCGCCGACCATGCGGCGGCGGCACTGCACGCCTTGCACGGGAAGGGTGTGCCGGCCGTGGAAATCGGCAGCGCGGCCGAGCCGACCGGGAGCTGGATCGATGTTCGCTGAGCGAAACACCGCCCGCCTTCAGTAGCGGTGCCTCGGGCGGCGTCGAAAGCCGGTGGCACGACGCGGCCTCGCGGTCAGACTGTTTCCCTGATTTGGTAGTGCATGGACCGCGAGGCTTCCGTGGCTGTCTGCTTTCTTGCTCTGTTTGAACGACCGGTGCTGAGCAGCCTCCATGGCCGAAAAGGGTCCCGGGCTGTCTGTCGGTCACAGCAGTCGAATGACCGCAGACAGTCTACTGAAGCGGCCCCTGACCAGCGCGTCGCGAACGGCAACTTTGGATCACCGATGGCCACAGACTCTCAGCGGGCAATGGACTGCCTGTAGGCCCGGACTGCAGTCGCGGGGGAGGGGTCCTGGCAGCCGCTCTCAAATTTTACGATCCTCGATTTGAGTTGATCGCATCGGCCGCGAGTGCACTTGCCGATCGCGCGCCTTGCCGCTAGCGTCGGCTGCTGTCGTCCCGCCGGAGCCCGTCATGGC
>CAZSYX010000045.1:0-2305 GCA_964610575.1 uncultured Burkholderiaceae bacterium | reverse complement strand
GTCAACCGTCCGCTCGGCGCGTACTACCGCGTCGCCGCCCGCTCGATCGCCGACATCCACTGCGCGTTGAACGAGGTCGGCATCGTCTACGCCAGCGCGGTGTGCCACGCCGGCTGGGACGAAGGCGCGCGCCTGAAGCAGCCGGCGGCGCAGCCGCGCTCGTTCCGCGCCCCGATCTGGACCATTCCGCAGCGCAAGAGCACGCGCGACGACGGCGGGCACGCCTTCGCCTTGGTCGGCTACGACGATAGCGGCTTTCTGCTGCAGAACTCGTGGAGCAGCGGCTGGGGCACGCGCGGCTACGCCATCCTGACCTATGACGATTGGCTCGAGAACGCCATGGACTGCTGGGTGGCGCAGCTCGGCGTGGTGACCGAGGAGCACCGCGCGATTGCCCGCGCCAGCTCGCTGCGCACCGACCGCAGCGGCCATGTCGAACTGGCCGGCGGCGAGGTGCTGCGCAATCGCGAGATCTCGCCGTTCGTGATCAACATGGGCAACAACGGCCGGCTGTCGAACAGCGGCTGGTTCCGCACCACGGCCGACGACGTGCGGGCGATCGTCGAGGTGCACCTGAAGCGGGCGCGCGAGCTGTGGGAAGCGGGCGATGCGCCGGTCGACGTGTGCATCTATGCGCACGGCGGCCTCGTGAGCGAGAAGGAGGCGGCCGCGCACGCGGCGAAGCTGATCCCGCGCCTGTACGACGAGAGGATCTTCCCCATCTACCTGATGTGGGAAACAGACTTCCTGAGCACGGTCGTTGACCAACTCGAGGACGCGGTCGAGGACAAGCCGCGGCCCACCGGCGGCCGCGAGGACCTGTGGTCGCGCCTGGAGAAGTGGTGGAACGAGCGGCTCGAGCGTCTGCTCGCGCGCCCGGGCACGGCGCTGTGGAGCGAGATGAAGGAGAACGCGGCGGCGATGACCGCCGGCGCCGAGGCGGGTGTCGCCATCCTCTACGAGCATCTGGCCGGCGCGCAGGCGAAGCCGTGGCCGCTGCGGCTGCACCTGGTCGGCCACTCGGCGGGCAGCATCGCGGGGAGCCACATCGTCGACTTCCTGTTCCGCCGCGGCGTGAAGGTGGACTCGGCCAGCTTCCTCGCGCCGGCGGTTCGCGTCGATACCTTCCACCGACTGGTCGCGCCGCGCATCGTCGACGGATCGGTCGCGCGCTACCAGCAGTTCCACCTCACCGAGAAGGCGGAGGAGGACGACCCCACCTGCGGCCCGTACGGGCGGTCGCTGCTGTACCTGGTGTCGGAGTCGTTCGAAGGCGGCGCGCGCACGCCCGTCCTCGGCATGAAGCGGCACTTCGACGCCTACGAGGCGATGCCGGCCGGCGCCACTGTTCACGTGGCGCCGGGATCGACCAGCACCTCGACGACGCACGGCGGCTTCGACGACGATGCCGCAACGCTGGCGCAGGTGATTGCTTTCGTGAAGGCCGGCGGCATCGGCGCGGTCACGCGCGCGCCGACGCGGGCTCGCCGGCCGCGATCGCGGTGATGCCGCCGGTCAGGGTTCGAGGCGATGGAGCGACAGGAAGACGGCGAACCACCGTGCACGGAATCGCGGCGGGGCTGATCTTCGCGCTGCTCATCGTCTGCGGCCTGGCGAGCGCACTGGACGCGGCCACCGATCCCTTCGCACCGCTGGTGCGCTGGATCGGCGGCCAATGGGCAAGCACGGTCAAGGCGAAGAACGGCGAGGGGTCCGCATTGCTACCAAGTGCTACCAGGTCAGCGTCTTGGTGTCGTCCCTGAACAGCGCCGCGCCGGTTACTTCTGGCGAGCCGATCCTGATGCCGGGCAGCAGGTCACCTTCGGCGACACCGTACTGCTTCATGCACATCGGGCAGACCAGGACCGTCGCGCCCTTCGACGTCAGTTCGGCGAGCTTCTTCTGGTGTTCCGCGTAGCGGCTGGTGTCGGTGCGCGCGCCGATCAGCACGCCCTTGTCGTTGAGGAAGATCGTCAGCGGGTGGCCGCGGCCGAACTGGTTCGCGCCGAAGGTGATCGCCATGTTGGCGCGATGCGGATCATCGGCCGTCAGGTTGATGAACAAAGGATCCTTGTCGCCGGCGCTGGCAGGCAGCGCGAACGTGCCGAGGACGAGCAGGAGGGTGACGAACAGTGCTTTGATGGTTTTCATGGTGCCACTCGTTTGGAAGTGAAAGTGAGGGGTCGACGGGCGCGGCGAACCGCTCCGTGCCTTGCGGCGACGGCGCTCAATGGCCGTGCTTCTTCATCATGTCGTTGCGCGCGGTCGGCGCGCGCACGGGCGCCTTGACCTCGATCGTCTCGCG
>CAZSYX010000044.1:0-28563 GCA_964610575.1 uncultured Burkholderiaceae bacterium | reverse complement strand
CAATGAAAAAGGCCCGCAGAGCGGGCCTTTTTCTCGAGCTAGCGCCGGTTACTTCAGGTGCTTGCTGACGAACCGGGTCAGTTCGAACATGTCGGCCTTGGCCTTGCCGAACAGTTCCCTCAGCTTCTCGTCGGCATTGATCATGCGCTTGTTGACGGCGTCCTGCAGCTTGTTCTTCTTGATGTAAGCCCAGATATCGCTCGTCACCTGGGTGCGCGGCCTCGAGGTCGAGCCGATGATCGCGGCCAGCGGGCCCGACGGGGTCAGCGGCTTCATGAACGCCGCGTTCGGCTTGCGCGCGACCTTCTTCTTGGCGACCTTCTTCGCCGCCGCTTTCTTCACGGCTTTCTTGACGACTGCCTTCTTCACGGCCGCCTTCTTCACGGCCTTCTTGGCAGCCTTCTTGGCCGGAGCCTTCTTCACCGCTTTCTTCGCTTTCTTGGTTGCCATCAAGTTCTCCTTTGAGGGTTAGCGAACCACAGCGACAGCGTTCTCGACTGGTGCGACTGCAAGAGCGCTCTCGTTGCGTGACGCGGAAGCTAAAGCGATTTCCCTCTGAGCGCAAGCATTTTCAGAGGGGAAAATGGATCTTCTCAACGTCGACGCAACGATCTTCAGAGGGAAGACCGCTTGCGCGGCAGCGGCGAGTGTCAAACTGCGCGACTCCGGCACTACAAGATGTAGCTTTCGCACCCCGTAGTCGGCCGATATCTTGTGCCAGTTGTGGCGGTCGTTCGTACCCTCATCCGCCGGCCGAGGCACGCCGCTCGAGCTCGGCCACCATGCGCGCGATCCTGTCGGCGAGTTCCTCGGTGCTGACCTGCTCGCGCAACCGCTCGACCAGCAGGGCAAAGGCGAACGGAGTCGGCTGCTGCAGGTGCCGGTAGGCCAGCCGCATCGTGCGCATCCGCGCCAGCGCCGCGCGCAGGCGGGCGAGGTCCAGTTCCTGCTCCAGCACCTCGCGCTCGGCCTGCGTGAGCAGCAGGTTGCCGGCGTCGTAGCGGCGGAACACCTCGTAGAACAGCTGGCTGGAGGCCTGCAGCTGCCTGGTCGACTTCGGCTGGCCCGGAAAGCCCTGGAATACGAGGCCGGCCACCCGCGCGATCTCGCGGAAGCGCCGCTGCGCCAGTTCACCGGCGTTCAGGCTCGCCAGCACGTCGTCGAGCAGGCCGGCCTCGCGCAGCAGGCCGTGCTCGGAATCTGCGGCGGCGGCCCACAGCCTCCGCCAGTCGACGTCCTCCGGCGCCTGCAGCTCGAAGCCGTAGTCGTTCACCGCGATCGAGAAGGTCGCCGGCTGCGCCTTGCCGACGCGATACGCAATCAGCGAGGCGAGGCCGAGATTGGCGTGGCGGCCGGCGAACGGGTAGACGAACAGGCTGCGCCCGTCGCGCAGCCGCAACGATTCGACCAGCAGGCAATCGCGGCCGGGCAGCGCCGACCAGCGCGCCTGCAGTTCGAGCAGCGGCCGTGTCAGCTTCAGTTCGGGTGTGTCGAAACGGCCGGCGGCGACGCCTTCCAGTTCTGCCAGCACTGCGTCGGCCAGTTCGCTCGACAGCGGCATCTTGGTGCCGGCCCAGCGCGGCACCGTACCCCGTCGCTTGCCGGCCGGCGTGACGAAGGCGGTCATCTCGTGCACGCGGACCAGTTCGAGCCGCCTGCCGGCAAAGGTGAAGACGTCACCCTTGCGCAGGCGGGCGATGAAGCTCTCCTCGATGTGGCCGAGTCTGCCGCCATTGCCGTAGCGCACCAGCATCGACGCATCGGCGACGATCGTGCCGACCGACATCCGGTGCCGGCGCGCCACCTGCGCATCGGCGACGCGGTACAGGCCGTCGCCGGCGAGAGCAATGCGCCGGTACTCCGGGTAGGCCGCGAGCGACTCGCCGCCGCGCCCGGCGAAGTCCAGCACCCAGTTCCACTCGTCCTCGGTGAGCCTTGCGAAGCTCGCGGTGTCGCGCACCTCGGCCAGCAATTCGTCTGCCGCGAAGCCGCTGCCGAGCGCCACCGTGACCACGTGCTGCACCAGCACGTCGAGCGGCTTGATCGGTGCACTGCGCGCCTCGACCCGGCCCTGAGCTGCCGCTTTCCGTGCGGCGGAGGCTTCGATCAGTTCGAGCGCGTTGGTCGGTACCAGCGTCGCGCGAGACACTCGCCCCGGCGCGTGGCCGCTACGCCCGGCTCGCTGCAGCAGCCGGGCCACACCCTTGGCGCTGCCGACCTGCAGCACCCGCTCCACCGGCAGGAAATCGACACCGAGGTCGAGGCTGCTGGTGGCGACCACCGCCTTCAGGCGGCCTTGCTTGAGCCCCCCCTCGACCCAGTCGCGTACCTCGCGGTCGAGCGAACCGTGATGCAGGGCGATCAGTCCCGCCCACTGCGGCCGCGCCTGCAGGATCGCCTGGTACCAGATCTCCGCCTGCGAGCGGGTGTTGGTGAAGACCAGCGTCGTGCCACCTTCGGCGATCTCCCCCAGCACCGGCTCGAGCATGCGGATGCCGAGGTGGCCGCCCCACGGAAAGCGGCCCGGCTCGTCGGGCAGCAGCGTGTCGATGACGAGCTTCTTGTCGATCCGCCCCTGCACCAGCACCCCGTCGGCGCGATTGAGCAGTGCGCGCATCGCCTCGTCGAGGTTGCCCAGCGTCGCACTGAGGCCCCACACGGGCAGGCTCGGCGCCAGGCGGCGCAGCCGCGCCAGGGCCAGCTGCACCTGCACGCCGCGCTTGTTGCCGATCAGCTCGTGCCATTCGTCGACCACCACCAGCGCCAGCTTTGCGAGCAGGTCCCGGCTGTCGGCGCGGGCGAGCAGCAGCGACAGGCTCTCCGGTGTGGTGACCAGCACCTCGGGCAGCTGCCTGCCCTGCCGTGCCCGCTCGGCAGCGGCGGTGTCGCCGGTGCGCACGCCGGCCTGCCAGCGCAGGCCGAGACCGGCCAGCGGTGCCTCGAGCGCGCGGGCGGTATCGGCGGCCAGCGCACGCATCGGTGTGATCCACAGCAACCGCAGGCCGCCGCTGGCTATCTCGCCGGCCAGCGCCCGGTTCAGCAGGCCGAAATACACCGCGTAGGTCTTGCCCGAGCCGGTTGTCGCGTGCAGCAGGCCTGAGTGTCCCGCCGCGATGTGTTCCCAGACGTCGCGCTGGAAGGCAAAGGGAGCGACGCCGTGCGCCGCGAACCAGGCCTCGGCGCTTGGCAGGGCCAGCTGGCCCGCATCGACGGCACGCGGGCGGCCGCTCCGGCTGCGCGCCGGCGTCGCGGACTCGGTGGCGCGCGCCTTCGCCTCCTCGCGCGCCTGCCGCAGGCGCCGCGCCCGCAGCTGGGTGCCGACGTTGGGACCGGGAGGCAGGCGACGCATGGGCGAAGTATCGGGCGAAAAAGAACGCCGCCCGCGGCGGCGCTTTCCAGCCCGGGAAGGCGACTACCTGATGTTGAGGATCGTCATCGCCTTGGCCAGCGTGTCGACCGACTCCTGGTGCTTGCCGGCTTTGTGCAGCGTCTCGCCCTCGGCGCGGTACTTCTTCACCTCGCTCATCTGCTCGGCCGTCAGCTTCGGGTTCTTGGCCAGCGCTTCGTCGATCTTCTTCATGTCGGCCGGGCAGTGGAATGCCAGCGCCGCGCTGGAGGCGGACAGCAGCGCGACGGCGATCAGGGATTTCAGCTTCATCTCGTTGTCTCCTTGCTCGGTGGCACGTGCAGGGGCACGCGCTGCGAGTCTATGGGCCGCAGACGATGGCAATCCCATGCGTCCGTGCGGGTTACGCGGCGAGGAAACTGGACTCTGGCCCCGATTTCAGTAGTCGCGGCCGCGGGCGAGGACCACGGTGGCCAGGCGCACGACGAAGTAGGCGCACCAGTCGCGGGCGCGGGCAAACCAGCCGCGGCTCGCGTAGTCGGCCAGTGCGATGCGCCGCGAACTCTGCTCGATCGCCTCGTTGAGCACGGCGCCAAGCTGCCTCGCAAAGCCGACGTCGTGGACGACGACGTTGGCCTCGCGTGCCAGCAGCAGCGAATACGGGTCGATGTTCGACGAGCCAACCGTCGCCCAGCGCCCGTCGACCACCGCCACCTTGGCATGCAGGTAGCTGGCGACGTACTCGTGGATTTCGATGCCGCCGGCGAGCAGTTGTCGGTACAGGACGCGCTGCGCGTAGAACTGCAGCGCGTACTCGGGCTGCCCCTGCAGCAGCAGGCGAACGCGGACGCCGCGCGCCGCCACCAACAGCAGCGCGGCGCGGAAGCGACGGCCGGGGAGGAAATAGGCGTTGGCGATGACCACCTCCTCACGCGCGGTGTCGAACGCCTGCAGGTAGGCGCGCTCGATCGCGCGGCGGTTGCGCAGGTTGTCGCGCAGCACCAGCGATGCCGGCGCGCCACCGGCGACGGCCGGCCGGCGCGGCAGCGCCACCTTCGGCAGCGGACCATCCCGGCGGCGCAGGTCGACGAAGGCGAGTCGCCGCCACAGCTGGCGCACGGCCAGCGTCATCGCCGCAACGATCGGCCCCTCGCAGGCCACCGCGAAATCGAAGCGCGGCCCGAGGCGACCCCGCACGTGCGCCGGAACGCTTTCATCGGCGATGACGTTGATGCCACCGATGAAGGCGAGCTGCTCGTCGAACACGGCGAACTTGCGGTGCAGCCGCCGCAGCAGCTTGCGCTCGAGCCGCCACCAGCGTTCCGGGCGGTAGATGCGGACCTGCACACCATGCACACCGAGTTCGTCGACCAGGCGGCGCGCGTACTCGCCACCGCCGAAGCCGTCGATCAGCACCCGGACTTCGACGCCGCGACTGCCGGCCGCAGCAAGCGCGTCGGCGACGCGATGGCCGATGTTGTCGTCAGCAAAGATGTAGGTCTCGATCTCGATCACGCGGCGCGCGCTCTCGATCGCCGCCAGCAGCGCGGGGAAGTACTGCTCGCCGTTGACCAGCAGGCGGATCCGGTTGCCGCCGTAGACCACCGCCGGCGCCGCCAGCCGCGGCAGCCGGCCGGATGCGCCCGCCGGCGGCGGCTGGTTCATTTCAGTTCGAGATCGGCGATCAGCGGCGCGTGGTCGGAACGGCGCGCCCAGGTCAGGCCCTTGGGTACCTCGACGCGGCGCACCCCGAAGCCGCGCACGTAGATGCGGTCGAGCGTCAGCCACGGCGCGAAGCTCGGGAAGGTGCGCGACACCGACTGCGCCGTCTCGCGGCCGCCGCGCCACGGCAACACGCGGTCGAGCACCGAGCGGCTGCCTTCCGCCGGCGCGTCGGCGACGCTGACCTCGTCCACGTCGAGCCGCTCGCGCAGCAGTTCGTCGACGCGGCGCTGCCAGTCGTTGAAGTCGCCGGCGATGATCAGCGGCGCCTCAGCAGGGATCTCCTGCTCGACGAAGTCAGCCAACGCGGTGGCCTGGCGCACGCGGCTGCGCTTGATCAGGCCGAAGTGCACGCAGATCAGGTGCACGTCGCGCGCCTTGCGCCCGCGCGGCGGCTGCACTTTCGACACCGCGTGCAGCATGCCGCGCTTCTCCAGCGCGTGGTCCGAGATGTCGTGATTGGTGTAGTGACCGATCGCGTGCCGCGACAGGATGGCATTGCCGTGGTGGCCGTGCGGATAGACCGCATTCATGCCGTAGGCGAGATGCTCGTAGCCTCCGGTGGCGAGGAAGTCGAGCTGCCGCGCCGCCGGATAGTTGGCATGATGGCGCAACATCTCGTTGCGGTCCTGCACTTCCTGCAGGAACACGATGTCGGCATCGATGCTGTTCAGGGCCAGCTTGACGTCGTGGATGCGCGGCACGCGGCGGATGCCGGTGACGCCCTTGTGGATGTTGTAGGTCGCGACTCGCAGCTTCATCTTCAATCAGCGCCTGCGCCTTTCGCGCGCAGCTCGAAATACTGGTCCAGCAGCCGGGCATCGTCGAAGTGGCGGCGGCCGACGAACGCGGTCGCGTGCCGTCCCCACTGCCGCATCTGCCCGGCGCTTGTTATTCCCATCGGCCAGAACAGCCAGCGCTCGGCGCGCTCGGTGCCCGGCACCAACCCGGCCGGATCGTACGCGCTGCGCGTGCCGCCGGCAGGCCAATGGAGAGTGAGCAGGCTGCCCTCGTCCCGCAATGCGTAACTGACGCCCGAATGATCGCCAGCCGGCTGAACGGACACGCGCTGCAGGTAGTGCGTACGCGACGCGACGCGAAGCACGATCCGCTCGCCAGGCGAAAGCCGCGGCGCACCTTGCGGCGCGAACAGGCCCTCGTCGAGCGTGTCGGGCTGCGGCCGTTCCGCCACCGCCTCGGTCGGGAAGAACAGGTGATAGCAGCCGCAGGCGTGGATCGAGTCGTAGACCAGCGGCGCGCCGTTTTCGTCGAGCGTCACCCGCCAGATCAGCCCGTCCAGCCGGCCGGCGAGGATGTCGAGCGCATGCTCGGCCGGGCGTGCCGGGAACCAGAACGTGTACACGAGTTGCAGCCGCACGCGGCCGGCGAAGTGGGTATAGGCGGTGCGCAGGTAGGCGACTGGCTGGCGGGTGTCGACCGCAATGGCCGGCACATCGCCTTCGGCCCACTGCAGCGGGCCGATGCGGTCGTCGTCGCTGGCGGTGTCGATCTCCAGCGCCGGCGCGTGGCGCAGGGTCCACTCGACCAGCTGCGAGCGGGACGGTCCCGGCAGTGCCAAGGCCACCGAGCGCGGCGGCGGCACCAGTTCCGGCGGTGTCGCCGCCGGCAAGTAGCGCTGCAGCCGACCCGCCAGCGGCAGCTGGTCCATCGGCATCGCGAAGACGTGACTCGTGCGCTGCTGCCAGTCGCGGATGCCGGCGGCAAAGACAAGACGGGTCAGCGGATACAGACCGAGCGCGCGCAGCGTCGTGCTGTAGTCGTCCGGCACCTGCGCGGCAGCGCGCAGCTGTGCGAAGTCGCGTCCGTCGGCCACCGCCAGCGCATAGCGGCAGGCATCGATGGCGGTGGCCTGCTCCGGCTGTCCGGCGTTGGCGAGTTCTGCCGCGCGGGCCTGTCGGTCGGCCTGCGCCATCAACTCGCTCCAGGCGGAAAAACCGGCGCCGCGCAGTTCGCCGGCCGTCGCGCCCAGGCTGGCGATGAAGCGATCGACGCGCAGGTAGGGGAATCCGGGTACGCGCGGCGCACCAGCATCGCGAACGCCGGCGGCATCGATCCGCTCATCGACCTGCCGCAGCAGCCGGGCGCAGTTGCCGACGTCGTCGCTTCGCTCGAGATGGCTGTTGATCGGCGCCTGCGCGTAGGGATCGATGCTGGTGCAACCGCCGGCGAGCAGCACCGCGAGCAGGATCGCGACCGTCCTCATCGCGCGGCCTGCTCCAGGCGGCTGCGCGCGGCGCGGCGCTCGATCTCGGTGGCCATGGCGCGGAACTGCTCGGCGACCGTGTGCCGGACCGCCAGCGTGCCGAGCACGGGAAGCATCGCCTGCGCCGGCTCGAAGCGGGCCTGGTAGACGAACCGCGTGCGCGAGGCGTCGACCGCGGTGAGCAGGTAGCTGCCCTCGAACTGGCGCAGCGTGCTGCGCTCGGCGCTGATACCCGAGGGCAGCACTGATTTCGCCAGCACGCGCTCCGGCGCCTGGTGCGTGACGTCCAGCCAGACCTGCACCGGCTTCGCAAACCACAGGTAGCGGAACTCGCCGGCCTGCTCGACCAGCAGCCGCTCGGCGCCGCCGCTGGCCACGCGCGCCAGCACCTGCACGCTGCGGATGCCGGGCACGAACCGCGGCAGGTGCTCGTAGTCGGTCACCGTGAGCCAGGCGGTGCGCCGGTCCGCTTCCAGTTCGACCTCGGCACGGACAACGAAGACGCCGGCCTCCCGCCGGACGTCGATCTCAGGCGGCGCCGCCGCTGCGGCCGAGGCGAGCAACGCGAAAAGCCAGCAGGCGAATCGCCTGAGCATTGGTCCAGGAGAAGCACACATCTGCGGCATCGCGCCAGTTCAGCCATTGCCAGCGCCGATGTTCGCGCGGCGCCAGTTGCGGCGCAAACCGCGCCTCGACGCGCAGGCCGAACAGGTGCTCGACATTGTGCGTCACGCCCCGCGCATAACGGCGGCGCCACTGCGGATAGATCGAATAGCGGTTGGTATAGCTCCAATCGTCGAAATCGGCAGCCGGCCGCGCCAGCCCGGTTTCCTCCCGCACTTCGCGGGCACAGGTAGCGTCGAGCGGCTCGTCGGCAGTGGCACGGCTGCCGGTGACCGACTGCCAGAAACCCGGGAAGTCGACGCGCTCCAGCAGCAGCACCTCGAGCGCCGGCGTGTGGATCACCACCAGCACCGACTCGGGCAGCTTGTAACCGGTCATGACGGCCGCCGCATCAGTCGCCGACGTAGAGCGCCAGCAGCTCGTCGACGGCGTTCTCGCCGGCGTAGCGGTGCAGCATTTCGAGCCCGGTGGCTGGCAGGCGATCGTCCGGCCAGTCGGCAGCCAGCAATCGCGGCAGCACCGAATCGAGCGTACGAAAGCCGCTCTTGCGCACGATCGCCCGATCCACGCGGTCCCAGAACGCGGCCCCGGTCGAGCGCAGCTCGACGCGCGCCGCCTCGTCACCCGCCTGCACGCGCCGCTGCACCTCGCGCAAGCGGCCGCGCGGTGGGTGCGTCGAGTCGACGAAACGCTTCTCCGCCGCCGCAATCGCAGCGGGCGGCAGCTCCGACCGGCGCAGCGCCTTGATCGCGTAGTACTGCGCGAGGCTCTCCCGCACCCACAGCGGCACCCGCTCGGGCATCGACTGCGCGAGCTGCTCGCGCAGCATCCAGGCGAACGCCATTTCAGCGTGCTGGATCCGTCCGTCGCGCTTCGCCGCCGACAGCAGCAGCGTGCGATGACCCGCAACGCCGATCGGCATGCCGTCGTCCGTCGGTCCGCCGAGCCAGACGACGGTGCTGCGCAGCGGCGCGAGTTGCCGCGCGCCCGCCGTGCGAATCAGGTATTGCAGCGCACGGCCGTGCTCGGCAACCAGATTGCGCCATTCGCCGCCGATGGCGTCGAGATGCAACGTCTCGAAGCCGCCCTCGCGCACGGACGCGCCGGGCAGTCGGCCGATGACGTAGAACTCGGCCGTCTTGTCTGCTGCCGGCACCACGCGCCGCGGCGTGCTGCCCACCGCTACCCCGCCGTGCACCGGCCCGCGGCCGACGAATTCGACCTGACCGTCGTGCTGCGCGTCCCCGACCGGCCGCAGCAATGAAGAGGCTTCGCTGAACAGCCAGAAGCGGGCGTTCGGGTCGAAGAAACTCTCGCGGGCGCGCAGATCGACGCCGCCGTCGGGCGCCGCCTTCATCGCCACGGCCCACGTCAGGCGCACGCAGCTCCAGCCCTGCACGCGCCAGGCGCTGGCCGAATCCGGCGCAAGCGGCGCGCCGTCGCAGCGCAGATCGGCGACCTGCGGCGTCACACCACTGGCCATGCCCCGCACCTGCACGCTGAAATCCTGCGCCCGGCGCGCGGCCGGCAGTTCGACGACCACGTGCGCGACCAGCGGCTCGGCGGGGTCGAGCGCGACCCGGTAGAGCCACGTTTCGGCCTGCGCTGCCCCGCAGGCGGCGGCCAGCAGCGCGGCCGCGCGGATCACGCTGCCTTGGTGTCCGCCGCCGGCTGTGCGCCGCGCACGCGGATGTGCAGCTCCCGTAGCTGCTTCTCGTCCACCGCGGACGGCGCCTGCGTCAACAGGCACTGCGCGCGCTGCGTCTTCGGGAAGGCGATCACGTCGCGGATCGACTCGGCGCCGGCCATCATCGTGACGATGCGGTCCAGGCCGAAGGCGATGCCGCCGTGCGGCGGCGCGCCGTACTGCAGCGCGTCGAGCAGGAAGCCGAACTTGATGCGCGCCTCCTCGGGGCCGATCTTCAGCGCGCGGAAGACCTTGCTCTGCACGTCCTCGCGGTAGATCCGCACCGAGCCACCGCCGATCTCCCAGCCGTTCAGTGCCATGTCGTAGGCCTTGGCCAGGCACTTCGACGGGTCGGTCTCGAGGTAGCCGATGTGCTCGTCCTTCGGGCTGGTGAACGGGTGATGCGCGGCGACGTAGCGGTTTTCCTCCTCGTCGTACTCGAACATCGGGAAGTCGACCACCCACAGCGGCCGCCAGCCGGGCTCAGAGAGACCATGCGCCTTGCCGAATTCGCTGTGGCCGATCTTCAGCCGCAGCGCGCCCATGCTGTCAGCGACGATCTTGGCGCGGTCGGCGCCGAAGAAGATCACGTCGCCGTCGACGGCGCGGGTAGCGCGAAGGATCTCGGCCAGCGCCGCGTCGTGCAGGTTCTTGACGATCGGGCTCTGCAGCCCGTCGCGGCCCTTGGCTTTGTCGTTGACCTTGATGTAGGCGAGCCCCTTGGCGCCGTAGATCTTGACGAACTCGGTCATCGCGTCGATCTCCGAGCGCGGCATTTCGCCACCGTGCGGCACGCGCAGCGCGGCGATGCGACCGTCGGGCAACGAGGCGGCCGCGCTGAAGACCTTGAAGTCGACGTCGCGCATCGCGTCGGTGAGGTCCGTGAGCTCGAGCTTCACGCGCAGGTCGGGCTTGTCCGAGCCGTAGCGCGCCATCGCCTCGCCGTACGACATCACCGGGAACGGGTCCGGCAACCGGACGTCGAGCACCTCTTTGAACACCGTGCGGATCATCTCTTCCATGATCGAGCGGATCTCCTGCTCGGTGAGAAAACTCGTCTCGACGTCGATCTGCGTGAACTCCGGCTGGCGGTCGGCGCGCAGGTCCTCGTCGCGGAAGCACTTGACGATCTGGTAGTAACGGTCGTAGCCGGCGATCATCAAGAGCTGCTTGAACAGCTGCGGCGACTGCGGCAGCGCGAAGAACTGGCCGGCATGCACGCGCGACGGCACGAGGTAGTCGCGCGCGCCTTCCGGCGTGCTCTTGGTCAGCATCGGCGTCTCGACGTCGATGAAGCCGTGCGCGTCGAAGAACTTGCGCACCGCCATCGTCACCTTGTAGCGCAGCCTGAGGTTCTTCTGCATCGGCGCGCGGCGCAGGTCGAGCACGCGATGGGTCAGGCGCGTCGATTCGGACAGATCCTCGTCGTCGAGCTGGAACGGCACGGCCACCGACGGGTTGAGGATCGCCAGTTCCTCGCACAGCACCTCGATCTGTCCTGAAACGAGGCTGGTGTTGGCGGTGCCGGCCGGCCGCTCGCGCACCGTGCCGACGACCTTGATGCAGAACTCGTTGCGGATCTTCTCCGCATTGGCGAACACCGCCGGCCGGTCGGGATCGCAGACCACCTGCACCAGCCCTTCGCGGTCGCGCAGGTCGATGAAGACGACGCCGCCGTGGTCGCGCCGGCGGTGCACCCAGCCGAACAGCGTCACGCTCTGGCCAATGAACCTGCCGTCCACCAGCCCGCAGTATTCGGTACGCATGAAGACTCCAGTCGATTTGCGCGGCGGCTGTCGCGGCCGCGCGGGTTCTTGTTGCAGTCCGGAAGATCCGATCAGCTCGGCAGTCGATTCCCGCGAATCGACAGGCGACCGGGCGACGCTACCCGCCCGGCCGCTGGCGGTTTCGGTCGTGCTCGGGCACGAGCGTGTAAAGCCCCCACCGGCCGGCGGCAAGCGCGCGGCACGTGCGATGAGCAAAGGCAGCGATCGTCATGGGGCGGGCCGTGGGCAAACCATGGCGAATTCTATCGGCCCGGCGCCTCGCCCGGAATTTCCGAGGTCAATGCCGCCGGCTTGTGCGGCCGCCGGCGCCCTGCCTCCGACGGCGTGACCACGCCGAGCGAGACATGGAACTTGAATGCCTCGTCGACGCTGACATCGACATCGCGCAGCTCGGCCGGATCGACGATGATCACGTAGCCGGAGGTCGGGTTCGGCGCCGTCGGCACATACACGGTCACCTTTTCATCGCCGACCAGCGGGATCAGCCGTTCGCCCGGCGAGCCGACCACGAAGGCCATCGTCCACTGGCCGCGCTGCGGAAACTCGACCAGCACCACCTTGCGGAAGGCGTTGCCCTTCTGCGCCAGCATGGTGTCGGATACCTGCTTCACGCTCGAATAGATCGAGTTGACGATCGGGATCCGCGCCACCAGGCTTTCCCACCAGCGCACCAGTCGCTGGCCGAGGAAGTTCGCCGCCAGCACGCCGGTGGCCAGGATCACCAGCACGGAAACCACCAGCCCGAAGCCGGGCAGATGCATGCCGAGCACGCTTTCCGGCCGCCAAGACTCCGGCATCAGCAGCAGAGTGCGGTCCATCGCGGTCACCACGAAATCGATGATCCACAGCGTGACCGCCAGCGGCAGCCAGATCAGCAGGCCCGTGATCAGGTACTTCTTCAGCATGACTTGGCGGCCTTCGCGCGGCGACTGGCCGTGAGGTGATCAGCACGCCGTCCCGGCTCAGCGGCGCGCATCGCGGATGTCGGCGGAAACCCGGGGGCCCCGGACGCGCCTAGGTACAGGCGGCACAGCCGCCGCTGCCGCAGGCCGGTGCAGCGGCTGCCGCGGGCGCGGTGGCCTTGCCCGCCGGCTCAGCGGCTGGCTTGGAGTCCCCGCTGCCGCTCTTCGAATCGGCGGGCTTGTCGCTGGACTTCGCGGCCGAACCGTTCTTGAAGTCGGTTGCGTACCAGCCGCTGCCCTTCAGCTGGAAGCCGGCCGCGGTCAGCTGCTTGGCGAAGGATGCCGAGCCGCAGGCCGGGCAGCCGGTGAGCGGCGCATCGGAGACCTTCTGCAGCACGTCCTTTTCGTGCCCGCAGGATGAACACTTGTAGGCATAAATCGGCATGGCGACCTCGCGGATTCGGTAACTGACTGAATTGTAAGTGGATAAGGCCTGACCGCCGGAGGGATATGGGGCCGGCCAGCGAATTTCCAACAGCCTGCCGCCGGCGCACATGTTGCCCGACGCCATCGGCACTGCGGGGCTCGCCGATGCTTGGACATCGACCTGACCGTGCTGCACACTGCCGCGCTCGGAACGACAGAAGAGCAGGAGGAGCCCCCATGGCCACGAGAAACCGCGCCCCGTCGCCGGACGCCCGCGCCCGCGCCATCGGTGCCGTAGAGAAATCCGGGCTGCACAAGGTCAAGGTCGCGGTCAGCGACATCGACGGCGTGCTGCGCGGCAAGGTCCTGCACAAGGACAAGTTCGCCTCGGCGCTCGACGGCGGCTTCGGATTCTGCGACGTCGTCCTCGGCTGGGACATGATGGACGCCTGCTACGACAACACCAAGCTCACCGGCTGGCAGCACGGCTTTCCGGACGCGCAGGTCCG
This sequence comes from uncultured Burkholderiaceae bacterium, assembly GCA_964610575.1. GTDB lineage: Bacteria > Pseudomonadota > Gammaproteobacteria > Burkholderiales > Burkholderiaceae_F > JADJWR01. The sequence continues at coordinate 15,336 of CAZSYX010000044.1, read as the reverse complement.
ACTCGACCCGGCGACGATGCGCACCGTGCCGTGGGACGGCGGCATCCCGTTCTTTCTGGGCGAGTTCGTCACCGCGGATGGCTCTGCGCACCCGGCCTGTCCGCGGCAGACGCTCCGGCGAGTGTTGAAGCGCGCCGAAAGGATGGGCGTGCAGCCGATGTGCGGGCTGGAGTTCGAGTGGTTCAACTTCCGCGAGACGCCACAGACCTGGGCCGCCAAGAAGGGCGTCGACCCGACGCCGCTGACGCCTGGCATGTTCGGCTACTCGCTCGCCCGCGCCAACGAGAACCGCGACTACTTCAACGCCCTGCTCGACGAACTGCTCGCCTTCGGCGTGCCGATCGAGGGACTGCACACGGAAACCGGGCCGGGCGTCTACGAGGCAGCGCTCCAGTTCTCCGCGGCGCTCGAAGCCGCCGACCGCGCGCTGCTGTTCAAGGCCGGTGCCAAGGAGATCGGCGCCCGCTTCGGCATCATCCCGAGCTTCATGGCCAAGTGGAACCAGCACCTGCCGGGCTGCAGCGGGCACGTACACCAGTCGCTGTCCGACGGCAAGAAGAACCTCTTCTTCGACGAAGGTTCGGTGAAAAGAGGCCGGCATGGCATGAGCAAGCTCTTCGAGAGCTACCTCGCCGGGCAGATCGCCGTGGCGATGGAATTCGCACCGATGTTCTGGCCGACGATCAACAGCTACAAGCGGCTGGTCGACGGGTTCTGGGCGCCGGTGAAACCCACCTGGGGGCTCGACAACCGCACGGCGAGCTTCCGCGTGATCGCCGCTGGGCCCAAGAGCACGAGGCTTGAGACGCGCTGCCCCGGCGCCGACATCAACCCGTATCTGGCGGTGGCCGCGCTGGTGGCGGCCGGGATGCACGGTGTCGAGAAGAACCTGAAGCTCACCGCACCACCGATCACCGGCACCAACGTCGGCGGCGAGAACATCCCGCGCGCGCCGCGTTCGCTCGCCGCCACGACCGAGATCTTCAGGCGCTCCACGGTGGCGCGCGACTGGCTCGGCGACGACTTCGTCGAGCACTTCGCACTCACCCGCGAATGGGAGTGGCGCCAGTGGCAGGACGGCGTTACCGACTGGGAGTTGAAGCGCTATTTCGAGATCATCTGAGGTCGACACGATGGCGAAGGTCGCAATCATCGGCTGCGGCGCCATGGGCTCGGTGTACGCCGCGCTGATGGCCGATGCCGGGCACGAGATCCACGCCGTGACGCTGTGGCCCGATCACGCCGAGGCGATGGCCAAGCACGGCCTGCGCGTCGAAGGTGCCAGCGGCGACCGCACGGTGCGCTTGCACGCCGGCACGACGACCGACGGCATCGGCCCGTGCGACTTGGTGATCATCGCCACCAAGGCCTTCGACGCCGAAGCGGCGGCGCGCTCGGCGCTGCCGCTGCTCGGGCCGAACACGACCGTGCAGACGATCCAGAACGGCCTCGGCTCGGCCGAACGCGTGGCACCGATCGTGGGCGCCGACCGGCTGGCGGTCGGCGTCGTCGGCGGCTTTGGCGCGTCGCTGCACGCTCCAGGTCACGTGCACCACAACGGCATGGAGATGGTGCGCTTTGGCAGCTACGCCGGTCTGCCGCGGGCGGCGCTGCAGGCGTCCGCCTCGGTCTGGGAATCGGCCGGCTTCAAGGTGGCGTTGTTCGACGACCTGCGCCGCATGGTGTGGGAAAAGTTGATCATGAACGTGACGTTCTCGGGTACCTGCTGCCTGACCGGCATGACGATCGGCGAGGTGATGGCGAACCCCGACGCCTGGCGCGTGGCGCGCGGCTGCGCCGAGGAGGCGATCGCGGTGGCCAAGGCCGCCGGCATCCGGCTCGAAGTAGGCGACCCGATCGAGCACATCCGCCACCTTGGCGGCCGCATCGGCAACGCGCGGCCGTCGATGCTGCTCGATCACCTGGCGCGCCGCCGCTCGGAGATCGACGTGATCAACGGCTCGATCCCGCGCGAAGGTGCGAAGGTCGGCGTGCCCACACCGGTCAACGACACGGTAGTGGCGCTGGTGAAGGCGCGCGAGTCGGGCTTCGTGCAGTGAAGGGCATGTCTGTGCAATGCGACGTCTCGCACTGACCTTCGGCCTGCTCGTCTCACTGATCCTTGCGGCACCGGCGCCGGCGAAGACGCTGCGCTTCGCCAGCGCCTTCGACCCGCAGTCGATGGACCCGCATTCGCTGGCGCTGCTGTACCAGTCGCGCGTGGTGAGCCAGATCTATGAATCGCTGGTCAATCGTGACCGCGAGTTCAGGCTGGAGCCGTCGCTGGCGCTGTCGTGGCGGATGGTCGATGCGCGGACCTGGCGATTCAACCTGCGCCCGAACGTGAAGTTCCACGACGGCACGCCGTTCGCCGCCGACGACGTGGTGTTCTCGATCGAGCGCGCACTGGCGAAAACCTCGCAGCGCGCCTTCCAGCTGCGCGGTGTCGCCGGCGCGCGCAAGGTCGACGACCTGACCGTCGACGTGCTGTTGCAGGCGCCCGACGCGGTACTACCGGAGAAGACGCTCTTCATCGGCATCATGAGCAGGGCATGGGCCGAGAAGAACGGCGTCACGCAGCCGCAGGATTTCAACGCCAGGCAGGAGACCTACGCGGTACGCAACGCCAACGGCACCGGGCCGTTCATGCTCAGGCGCTACGAGCCGGATGCGCGCACCGTGCTCACCGCCAACCCGGACTGGTGGGGCCGCGGGACGAACTTCGGCGGCGGCAACCTCGCCGAGGTCACCTACACGGTGATCCAGTCCGATGCGACGCGGATGGCGGCACTGGCCACCGGCGAGGCGGACTTCGTCATCGATCCGCCATTCCAGGACATGGCGCGGCTTTCGCAGGACAAGCGGCTGAAGCTCACCTCGACCACCGACATTGGCACCCAGTACCTCGGCTTCGACCAGGCGCGCAGCGAACTGGAAACAAGCGACGTCAAGGGCCGCAACCCCTTCAGGGACCTGCGCGTGCGCCGCGCCGTGTACCTGGCGATCGACATCGACTCGATCGTCGCCAAGGTGCTGCGCGGGCAGGCAACGGCGACTGGGTCCTTCGTCTCCACGCTCGTCGGCGGTCATCTCCCGGAACTCGACCGCCGGCTGCCGTACGACCCGGCGGCGGCGCGGGCGTTGCTGAAGGAAGCCGGCTATCCGGACGGCTTCTCGGTGCAGCTCGATTGCGTCAACGTCACCTTCCGCGCCGCTGTGTGCCAGGCGATCACGGCGATGCTGGCGCAGGTCGGTATCCGCGCGACGTTCCAGCCGTCGCCGAGCGCGCTGTTCTTCCCCAAGCTGACGCAGGCGACCTCGAGCTTCTTCGAGTTCGGCTGGAGCCCGACCACCGACGCATGGTCGATGCTCAACTCGACGGTGCGCAGCCACGACGGCGCGGGTGCTGGCCAGTTCAACGGCGGCCGCTACAGCAATCCGAAGCTCGACGCGCTGATCGACTCGATCCGCGTCGAGCCGGATCTCACGCGCCGCCGCCAACTGGTCGGCAACGCGCTGCGGTTGATGGCGGACGACCTGCCGCTGCTGCCGCTGTACCGCCGCAGGATCAACTGGGTCATGCGGCCGAACCTCCACGCCGTGCCGTGGCCCAACGATATCCTCGAGCTGCGCTTCGTGCGGATCGACTGACACCGGCGAGCGCTATACTTGTATGACACTTGTTCCGGACCTGGCCCATGCTTGCCGTACGCCTGCCCGAAGACATCGAGGAGCGCCTGGACCGCCTGGCGAAGAAGACCGGTCGCGCGAAGTCGTTCTACGTCCGCGAGGCGCTCTCCGAGTACCTCGCCGACCTCGAGGACTTCTATCTGGCCGAGAAACGCATGAAGTCGTACAGCGCCGCCAAGGCGATCCCGCTGGACGACCTGCTGCGCGAACATGGCGTGGAGCGTTGAGTTCCTGCCCGAGGCCGCGCGGGAGTTGCGCAAGCTCGACAGGCAGGTCGCTGCGAGGCTGCTGCAGTTCCTCGACAAACGCGTCCGTGACGCGGACGATCCCCGCTCGATCGGCGAGCCCCTTCGCGGCGAGCGGTTCGGCACCTACTGGAAGTACCGCGTCGGCGACTACCGACTGATCTGCAGCATCCAAGACCAACGCATCGTCGTCACCGTTGTCCGCATCGGGCACCGGCGCGACGTCTATCGGGACTGACGCCCATGTCCATCGCCCACTTCTCGTTCCCGACCACCATCCACTTCGGCGCTGGCAGCCGCAAGCTCGCCGGCGCGCATCTGCGCGACCACGGCTTGCGCCGCCCGCTGGTCGTCACCGACCGCGCGCTGGCCACGCTGCCGGTGCTGGCCGAGTTCATGAGCAGCCTCCGCACCGGTCTCGACGTCGGCGTGTTCTCCGGCGTCTACGGCAACCCTGCCTGCTCGCAGGTGATGGACGGCGCGGCGGCGTACCGGACCCACCGCGCCGACTGCGTGATCGGCTTCGGCGGCGGCGCGGCGCTCGACGTGGCTAAGGTCGTGGCGCTGATGGCGGTGCACGACGGCCACGTGCTCGAGTACGTGTGGGACCACCCGCAGGTGCGGCCGATCACGAACGATTTGCCCTACTTCGTCGCCCTGCCGACGACCAGCGGCACCGGCTCCGAGGTCGGCCGCTCCAGCGTGGTTTCCGAGGACGACACGCACCTGAAGCGGATCGTCTTCTCGCCGAAGCTGCTGGCCAAGGTGGTGTTCGCCGACCCGGAGCTGACACTGGCGCTGCCGGCGCCGGTGACCGCCGCCACCGGCATGGACGCGCTGACGCACAACGTCGAGAGCTACCTGTCGCCGGCCTACCACCCGCTGTGCGACGGCATCGCGCTTGAGGGCACGCGCATCGCCGCGCGGGCGCTGGCCACCGCGGTGCGCGAACCCGGCAACCTACAGGCCCGCTCAGACATGATGATGGCCTCGATGATGGGCGCGATCGCCTTCCAGAAGGACCTCGGCGCAGTGCACTCCTGCGCGCACGCGCTCGGCGCCGTGTGCGACCTGCACCACGGCCTGGCCAACGCGCTGATGATCGAGCCGGTGATGCGCTTCAACCAGGAAACGGTGTCGGCGAAGTTCGCCGAACTGGCGCACGCGGTGGGCGCCGGCAACGGCGAGGCTTTCGTGCCGTGGCTGGCGAAACTGAAGCAGCAGATCGGCATTGCGCCGAACCTCTCGGCGGTCGGCGTGAAGCGCGAGCAGATCGGCCGGCTGGTCGAGGTCGCGGCAAAGGACATCTGTCACCAGACCAACCCGCGGCCGTGCAAGCGCGAGGATTTCGCGCGCTTCTTCGAGCAGGCGCTGTGAGATGTCGCGGCGTCTGAAGATCGGCATCTCCGCCTGCTTCTTCCACGCCGACCCGAACCGCTCGATCTTCACCGGCAAGACGCTGCAGTACGTCGAGCAGTCGATCGCGCACTGGGTGCAGTCGCAGGGGGCACTCGCCTTGGTGATCCCCTCGCCCGCCGGCGAAACGCGCCGCGGCGACGTGACGCTCGGTCACTACGCGGAGTTGCTCGATGGCCTGGTGCTGGAAGGGGGCTCCGACATGTGGCCCGGCAGCTACGGCGAGGAGCCGCTGCGCCCGGAGTGGAACGGTGACCGCGTCCGCGACGAATACGAGATCGCGCTCGCGCGCGCCTTCGTCGCCCGCCGCAAGCCGGTGCTCGGCGTCTGCCGCGGCCTGCAGGTGCTCAATGTCGCCTTCGGCGGCACGCTGTACCAGGACCTGGCGCTGCAGCGGCCGGGGCCGCTGTTTCATCGCAGCGCGCAGCTGTACGACCGCAACCACCATCAGATCGCGATCGAGCCCAGCGCGCGGCTGGCGCAGCTTTATCCGGGACTGACCTCGCCCACCGTCAACAGCGTGCACCACCAGGGCGTCCGGAGCCTTGCGCCGGGATTCGTCGTCGAGGCTCGCGCGCCCGACGGGGTGATCGAGGCGATTCGCCACGGCGGCCAGAGCTACGTGGCTGCGGTGCAATGGCACCCGGAATTCCACGTCGGCGACAATGCGCACCTGCTTTCCGGCGCGCCGCTGCTCGCCGATTTCATGGCCGCCTGCAGCGCGGCCTGATGAACCACCCGCCGAACCTCTTCGACGCCCACGATCCATGCTCAAAGTCACCAACCCCGCCAACGGCAGCGCGATCGCCGAACTCACGACCGACACACCCCAGTCGATAGCCGCGAAGTACCGGGCAGCGCGTGCGGCCCAGGCTGCCTGGGCGCAGCGGCCGCTCGAGCAGCGACTCGCCAGCATCCGGCGTTCTCGTGAGGGCATCGTGAGCCATCTGGAAAGGCTGGCGGCGATCCTGACCTCGGAGGTCGGCAAACCGATCCGGCAGTCGCGCAACGAACTGAACGGCCTGCTCGGCCGGATCGATTTCTTCCTCGACGCCGCCAAGGACACGCTGGCGGCGCGCACGGTGTTCAATGCCGAAGGCATGCACGAGCGCATCACGCACGAGCCGCTCGGCGTGATCGCCAACATCTCGGCCTGGAACTATCCGTACTTCGTCGGCGCCAATGTCTTCGTGCCGGCGCTGCTGGCCGGCAACAGCGTGCTGTACAAGCCGAGCGAGTATGCAACGCTCACCGGCCTGGAGATCGGCAACCTGCTGCACGCGGCGGGCGTGCCACAGGACGTTTTTCAGGTGATCGTCGGTGCCGGCGAGGCGGGCGCGGCGCTGCTGGCGCAGCCGGTCGAAGGCGTGTTCTTCACCGGTTCGTACGCGACCGGGGCGAAGATCGCGCAAGCGATCGGGCCGCGGATGATCCGCCTGCAGCTCGAGCTCGGCGGCAAGGACCCGACCTACGTCTGCGAGGACGTCGAGGTCGCCACCGCGGCCGCATCACTGGCCGACGGCGCGATGTACAACACCGGGCAAAGCTGCTGCTCGGTCGAGCGCATCTACGTGCACGAGAAGGTGCATGACGCGTTTGTCGAGGCCTTCGTCGGCGAAGTGAAGGGTTTCAGGATCGGCGACCCGACCGACGAGTCGAGCTACATCGGCCCGCTGACCCGCGCGCCGCAGCTCGACGTGCTCGAGGCGCAGGTCGCCGACGCCAAGGCCAAGGGCGCACGGCTGCTCACCGGCGGCCGTCGCATCGATCCGCCCGGTCATTGGTTCGAGCCGACCGTGTTCAGCCACGTGAACCACGGCATGGCGCTGATGCGCGAGGAGAGTTTCGGCCCGATCATCGGCATCCAGAAGGTGGCGAGCGACGACGAGGCGCTGCGGCTGATGAACGATACCGAGTACGGCCTGACCGCCGGCGTGTACACGAAGGACGCGGCGCGCGCCGAGCGCATCCTGGCGCGGGTACAAGCCGGCAGCGTCTACTGGAACTGCTGCGACCGCGTCAGCCCGCGGCTGCCGTGGAGCGGGGTGAAGCACTCCGGCATCGGGCTCACGCTGTCGACCTACGGCATCGAGACCTTCACCCGGGCCAAGGCCTGGCACCTGCGCACGCCCTGAAGATCGGGGTCAGAGTCGAATCTCTCGGCCGTCTCGCTGCTCAGCGCAGCGCCGCAGCCAGCCACTGCTCGAACTGTGCCGCCGGTAGTGCGCCGCTGAGGCGGTCGACGACCTTGCCGTCGCGGAACACGGCCAGTGTCGGAATGCTGCGGATCGACAACTGCTGGCTTAGCTGCGGGTTGGCGTCCGTGTCGACCTTGCCGAACAACCACTCCGGATGGCGGGCAGCCGCCTGCTCGAACACCGGCGCGAAGCCGCGGCAGGGCCCGCACCACGCGGCCCAGAAGTCGACGACGACCGGCCGCCGGCTCGCCGCAATCACGTCGCCGAAGCTCTCCTCCGACAGCGCGACCGGCTTGCCCGCCAGAAGCGCCCTGCCGCAGCTGCCGCAGGCCGGCTCGTCATCGAAGCGCTCCGCCTTGACGCGGTTCTTCGACTGGCAATGCGGACAGGAAATGATCATGGGGCACCCAGGAATTCGACCGCACGGAAGATGCGGCCGGAGTCGCCGAGTTCAATGCGACACTTGCTTCTTCCGCCTTTGATTATCGACCTGCGATGAACCCGCGTCGCCCCGCCCGACCCCCTGCCGTCAAGCCTCCGGCGCGGCGGTCAACGCGCGACGACGTTACCCCCGCCGGCAAGGTCGAACTGCCGCGCCTGTCGAAGCGGATCAGCGAACTGGGCCTCGCCTCGCGCCGCGAGGCCGACGAGTGGATCGCCGCCGGCTGGGTGCGGGTCGACGGCGAACTCGTCGACGTTCTCGGCGCACGCGTTCGGCCCGAGCAGAAGATCGAGATCGACCCGCGCGCGCGGCGGGCCCAGGCGGGCCTCGTGACCATCCTTCTGCACAAGCCGGTCGGCTATGTCAGCGGCCAGGCCGAGGATGGCTACCGGCCGGCAATCGTGCTGGTCACCGCGGAGAACCGCTGGCGCAGCGACCACGCGCGCATCGACTTCTCGCGCGCCCACCTGCGCGGGCTGGCGGTGGCCGGCCGGCTCGACATCGACTCGACCGGCCTGCTCGTGCTGACGCAGGATGGCCGCATTGCGCGGCGGTTGATCGGCGCCGAATCCTCGGTCGAGAAGGAGTATCTGGTGCGGGTCACGTGGCCCGATGCCCCGAGGCCCGGACCGCTCAACGAAATCTTTCCTGCTGATCGCGTTCAGTTGCTCCGGCACGGTCTTTCGCTCGACGGCGTGCCGTTGAAGCCGGCCAAGGTGTCGTGGCAGAACGAGGATCAACTGCGCTTTGTGCTGCGCGAAGGCAGGAAGCGGCAGATCCGGCGCATGTGCGATGCCGTCGGGCTGCAGGTCATCGGCCTGAAGCGCGTTCGCATCGGCAGCGTCGTGCTTGGCGCGCTGCCGGCCGGGCAGTGGCGTTACCTGCGCGCCGACGAATCGTTCGGCTGAAGCAGGAAAGCGCACTGCCGGAAGCGCAGATCGGGCGTCGGCGCTCGGCCGTGCAGAGCAATGCACAGATGCAGCCGCGCGCAGCGCGGCCGCATCCTGGGCCGGTCAGTCTTCCTCTTCCTTGCGCTTGAACTTGGCGGCAAGTTGCTGTTGCACGCCCGGCGGCACCGGCTGGTAATCGGCCAGTTCCATCGAGTAGCTGCCGCTGCCCTGGGTCATCGCCTTCAGCCGGCCGGAATAGCCTTCCAGTTCGGCCAGCGGCACGACGCCCTGCACGACCATCATGCCGGCCGCGAGGTTGCCGGTGCCGGTGACCTGGCCGCGGCGGCCCGAAAGATCGCCGGTGATGTCGCCCATTGCCGAGTCGGGCGTGACGATCTCGATGTTGACGATCGGCTCCAGCACGACCGGCCGCGCCTTCGGCAGCGCATCGAGCATGGCCTTGCGGCCTGCCGACACGAACGCGATCTCCTTGCTGTCCACCGGATGGTGTTTGCCGTCGTACACGACCACGCGCAGGTCGTGGATCGGGTAGCCGGCGACGTAACCGGTGGCCAGCACCTCGCGCACGCCCTTCTCCACCGCCGGAATCAGGTTGAACGGAATCACGCCGCCCTTGACCTGGTCGACGAACTCGAAGCCGGCACCGCGCGGCAGCGGCTCGACGCGCAGGAAGACCTCGCCGAACTGGCCGGCACCGCCGGTCTGCTTCTTGTGCCGCGCATGGCCTTCGGCCGGCGCGGCGATCGTTTCGCGGTACGGCACGCGCGGCGGGCGGGTGTCGATCTCGAGCTTGAACTGCGAATTCATCCGCTCGATCACGCTGCGCAGGTGCAGTTCGGTAAGGCCGCGTAGCACCGTCTCGTTGGTGAGCGCGTCGTGCTCGATGGACAGCGTCGGGTCCTCGGCGGCCATCCTGCTCAGGATTTCCGAGATCCGCCCCTCGTCGCCGCGCCGGCGCGGCGCGATGGCCAGCCCGAACATGGGCTTCGGAAACTCGAGCGGCTTCATGCGGATGAAGTCCTCGTCGTGCGAATCGTGCAGCACGCAGTCGAAGACGATCTCGTCGACCTTGGCCACGGCACCGATATCACCCGGCACCAGCTTCGGCACCTCGGCCGTGTCCTTGCCCTGCAGAATGAAAAGGTGTCCGGCCTTGAACGCCTTCTTGCCCTCGCCGACGTACAGCTGGGTGTCCTTGGTGATGGTTCCCTGGTGCACGCGGAAGATGCCGATCTTGCCGACATACGGGTCGTTGACCACCTTGAACACATGGGCGAGCACGTGCTTGCCCGAATCCGGCTCGGAGCGGAACGAATCGGCCGCCTCGCCGTCGCCCTTGAAGAACAGCGGCGGATTGCCCTCGGCGGGATTGGGCAGGTGGCGCGACATGACGTCGAGCAGGTCCTGCACGCCGGCGCCGGTCCGCGCCGAAACGAAGCACACGGGGATCAGGTGGCCCTCGCGCAGCGCCTTCTCGAGCGGCGCGTGCAGGGTGGTCGGATCGACCGCGCCTTCCTCGAGGTACTTCTCCATGGCCGCGTCGTCGACCTCGACCACCTGCTCCATCACCTTGCGGTGCACGTCGGCCACCGACTGGAAATCCGCGGTGCCCCGGTCGTGGTCGAAGCAGTCGATCACCCGGCTGCCGTCTTCGGAGGGCAGGTTGATCGGCAGCACCTCCGGGCCGAACGCCTCCTGCAGCTGCTCGAGCAGCACGGGCAGGTTGATGTGCTCGTGGTCGATCTTGTTGACGACGATCATCCGGCACAGGTTGCGCGCCTTGGCCCAGTCCATCATGCGGCGGCTGACCAATTCGACCCCGTTGGTGGCGCTGACCACCACCGCCACCGTCTCCACGGCGTCGAGCGCACCGATCGCCTGGCCGAGGAAGTCCGGGTAACCCGGCGTGTCGATCAGATGGATGCGCGTGCCGTTGTGATCGCAGTGCAGGATCGACGAGCGCAGCGAATGCAGCGTGCTCTTTTCCTGCGGGTCGTAGTCGGACACGGTGGTTCCGCGTTCGACGGCGCCGGCGGCGCCGATCATCGCCGACTTGGCCAGCAACTGCTCGGCCAGGGTCGTCTTGCCTGCCGCGCCGTGGCCGACTAGGGCCACGGTCCTCAGGTCCTCGGTTCTGAACTCAGCCATTGTCTGTCTCCCTTCTTGGCAAGGCGCACTTTAAGGCGATGCGCGGATCTCGCCAAACCGCCCGGGCCGCGATCTTGCGGTCCTCTGATGAAACGCAACGCCCGGCGCTTCACCCGCTCGGTCGCAGTCGGCGGCACAATGCCGGGCGGGTCCGAACCCCACGGGACAAGAACGAAAATGACCAGCGAGACAACGGCCGCCGTACCGAAGCAGGCGCGCATCGTCATCATCGGCGGCGGCATCATGGGCTGCTCGGTGGCCTACCACCTGGCGGGGTTGGGGCAGACCGACGTGGTACTGCTCGAGCAGGGTCGCCTTACATGCGGCACGACCTGGCATGCCGCCGGACTGGTCGGCCAGCTGCGCAACCACGAGAGCATGACGCGGCTGATCCGCTACTCGACCGATCTGTATTCGCGGCTCGAGGCGGAGACCGGACTGGGCACCGGCTGGAAGCAGTGCGGCTCGCTGGCGGTGGCGCGCACGCCCGAGCGCATGGTGCAGTTGAAGCGCACGGCAGCGGTGGCGCGAGCCTACGGTGTCGACTGCGAACTGCTGTCGCCCGCGGAAGCCGGCAAGCGCTATCCGATCATGGCCACGGGCGACCTGCAGGGCGCGGTCTGGCTGCCGGGCGACGGCAAGGCCAACCCGGCCGACCTGACAGTGGCGCTCGCCAAGGGCGCGCGCAACGCCGGCGTGAAGATCATCGAAGGCGTGCGCGTCGAGAGGGCGGTCCACGAGGTCAGCGTTGCCGGCAGGCGCATATCCGAGCTGCACTGGCGCGACAAGCAGGGCCAGACCGGATCGATCGCCGCCGAGACGGTCGTCCTGTGCGGCGGCCAGTGGTCGCGCGCGCTTGGGCGCGAGCTCGGCGTCGCCGTGCCGCTGTTCTCCTGCGAGCACTACTACATCGTCACCGACGTCATCCCCGGCGTGTTCCGCGATCTGCCGGTGATGCGCGATCCGGACGGCTACATCTACTTCAAGGAAGAAGTCGGCGGCCTGCTGATGGGCGGCTTCGAGCCCGACGCCACTGCCTGGCTGCAGTCGGCCGTGCATCGCGGCGGCATCCCGGAGAACTTCGAGTTCCAGTTGTTGCCCGACAACTGGGACGCCTTCGAGATCCTGATGGACAACGCGGTGCAGCGCGTGCCCGCGCTCGGCGAGGCGAAGATCAAGGCCTTCTACAACGGCCCGGAGTCATTCACCGCCGATAACAACTTCATCCTCGGCCCGGCGCCGGGGCTGGCCAACCTGTACGTCGGCTGCGGCTTCAACTCGATGGGCATCGCCTCCGGCGGTGGCGCTGGCAAGGCGCTCGCCGAGTGGATCGTCCAGGGCGAGCCGACACTCGACCTGTGGCCGGTCGACATCCGCCGGTTTGCGGGCTTCAACGCCAACGAACGCTGGCTACCGGACCGGATCAAGGAAGTGCTTGGCATGCACTACAGGATGCCGTGGCCGAACCGGGAACTCGAGTCGGCGCGCCCGTTCCGTCGCTCGCCACTGTTTTCGCAGCTGCGCGCAGCCGGCGCCTGCTTCGGCTCGAAGATGGGCTGGGAGCGCGCCAATTTCTTCGCGCCGACGCCGGCCCAGGCAACGATCGAGTACGGTTGGGGCCACCAGAACTGGCACCCGTGGGTCGCCGCCGAGCACGCCGCCTGCCGCGAGCGCGTCGTGCTGTTCGACATGAGCTCGTTCGCCAAGCTGCTGGTCAAGGGCGCAGATGCACACGCGGTGCTGCAGTACCTCGTCGCCAACGACGTGCCGACCGCCGCAGGCCGCACCGTCTACACCGGCATGCTCAACGAGCGCGGCGGCTACGAGTCCGATTTCACCATCACCTGCATCGACTGGGACGAGTACCTGATCGTCACCGGCAGCGCCCAGGCCGTGCGCGACCGCGACGTGATCGAGCGGGCACTGGCGGCAATGCCGCAGCGACGAGTGTGCACGGTGACCGACGTGACGCCGATGTACGCGATGCTGGCGGTGATGGGACCGGCGTCGCGAGAGTTGCTTTCCCGCGTGTCGACCGCGAAGTTCGACAATGCGGCGTTTCCCTTCGGCACCTCGCAGCTGATCGACCTCGGCTATGCCACCGTCCGTGCAACGCGCCTGACCTATGTCGGTGAACTGGGCTGGGAGCTGTACGTGCCAGTCGAGTTCACCAACGCGGTTTACGACGAGATCCTTGCCGCAGGCGCCGACCTCGGCCTGCGCAATGCCGGCTACTACGCGGTGGACTCGCTGCGCCTGGAAAAGGGCTACCGCGCCTGGGGACGGGAACTGACGCCCGACATCAACCCGTTCGAGGCCGGCCTTGCCTTCGCGGTGAACTGGGAAAAGGGCGACTTCCGCGGCCGCGCCGCGCTCGATACGGTCAAGTCCGCCGGCGGCGGCGCTACCGTCAAGCGGAGGGTTGTTTCACTGGTGATCGACGCTCCGCGCACCAACCTCTGGGGCAACGAGCTGATCCTTCGCGACGGCGCGACAGCGGGATTTGTAACCTCGGCCGCCTTCGGCCACACGCTGGGCCGGCCGGTTGGGCTGGGCCTGGTCAGCAACGTGGCAGGGGCGGCAGACAAGGCCTGGGTCGAGTCCGGCGCATGGGAAGTCGACCTCGCCGGTGAGCGCGTTTCGGCTGCGGTATCGCTTCGAGCGCCCTACGATCCTGCCGGCTTGCGGGTGCGTGCCTGACTTGACAGGTAACGGGCCAACTCACCCAGGGCAGCCACAAAGCAAAAAGCCCCGGCCGAATCGGCCGGGGCTTCTTCTTTTGAGGCAAGCCTGACGATGTCCTACTTTCACGGGAAATACATCCCACTATCATCGGCGCTGAGGCGTTTCACGGTCCTGTTCGGGATGGGAAGGGGTGGTTCCGCCTCGCTATGGTCGTCAGGCTAAAGGGGACGACCTCTCCGCTCCTCGCCCTGCGGCGATTCACGAGAGATCCAACTCGGAAGAAGCAGCCACGCGTCGATTCGGTGAATCGGTCGCGCGGGGTCACGATCGCTGTGCTCTCAGCCTCTGAGAACGAGGCAGCACGGTTATAGGATCAAGCCGCACGGGCAATTAGTACTGGTTAGCTTAACGCCTCACAGCGCTTCCACACCCAGCCTATCAACGTCCTGGTCTCGGACGACCCTTCAGGGAGGTCAAGCCTCCGGGAAGACTAATCTTCAGGCAAGTTTCCCGCTTAGATGCTTTCAGCGGTTATCTCTTCCGCACATAGCTACCCGGCGATGCCACTGGCGTGACAACCGGTACACCAGAGGTGCGTCCACTCCGGTCCTCTCGTACTAGGAGCAGCCCCCGTCAATCTTCCAGCGCCCACGGCAGATAGGGACCAAACTGTCTCACGACGTTTTAAACCCAGCTCACGTACCTCTTTAAATGGCGAACAGCCATACCCTTGGGACCGGCTACAGCCCCAGGATGAGATGAGCCGACATCGAGGTGCCAAACACCGCCGTCGATATGAACTCTTGGGCGGTATCAGCCTGTTATCCCCAGAGTACCTTTTATCCGTTGAGCGATGGCCCTTCCATACAGAACCACCGGATCACTTAGACCTGCTTTCGCACCTGCTCGACTTGTAGGTCTCGCAGTCAAGCACGCTTTTGCCTATGCACTATCAGCACGATTTCCGTCCGTGCCTAGCGTACCTTCGTACTCCTCCGTTACCCTTTGGGAGGAGACCGCCCCAGTCAAACTGCCTACCATGCACTGTTCCCCGCCCGGATGACGGGCGCAGGTTAGAACCGCAAACAAATCAGGGTGGTATTTCAAGGTTGGCTCCACGAGACCTAGCGGCCCCGCTTCAAAGCCTCCCACCTATCCTACACAGATCGGTTCACAGTCCAATGCAAAGCTACAGTAAAGGTTCATGGGGTCTTTCCGTCTAGCCGCGGGGAGATTGCATCATCACAAACATTTCAACTTCGCTGAGTCTCGGGAGGAGACAGTGTGGCCATCGTTACGCCATTCGTGCAGGTCGGAACTTACCCGACAAGGAATTTCGCTACCTTAGGACCGTTATAGTTACGGCCGCCGTTTACTGGGGCTTCGATCAAGAGCTTGCACTCCATCAATTAACCTTCCAGCACCGGGCAGGCATCACACCCTATACGTCGACTCTCGTCTTTGCAGAGTGCTGTGTTTTTAATAAACAGTCGCAGCCACCGATTCTCTGAGACCTCTTCACGCTTTGGGTGTTTCTCCCATCACGCTACAAAGGCACACCTTCTTCCGAAGTTACGGTGTCAATTTGCCGAGTTCCTTCT
>CAZSYX010000043.1:19186-28785 GCA_964610575.1 uncultured Burkholderiaceae bacterium | reverse complement strand
GCCAGCCATCGGCGATGCCGCGCCGCCATTGCGGCGAAGGCTGAGGATCCCCTAGCGCTGCCAGCAGACGGCGAGATCATCGCTCCCGGAGCGGCCGCGCACTCCTGCCTGCGTCAGCGTCAGCGCGCCGCAGCGGGCATCGGTGAAGGGATCGCTGCCCGCCGGACAGGTGCCGGCAGTCGCGCAGGGTGTCGCGGTCAGCGTGTACGCCTGCCCGGTGGTGCTGGCGGAGAAGTCGACGGTGAGCACGTAGCTCGCCCGCCCCTCGGCGGGGGCGCGGGCGAGCGCCGCCGGCAACGCCACCGCCGTGCCGGACTGCGCCTGACAGGCCGCGACCGTGGTGAAGTTGTAACAGCCGTTGGTGGTGAAGTTGCGCTCGAGGAACGAGGCGGCCGCCAGCAGGCCGCTGCGCGCCGCGCCACGTTTGCCGCGCTCGACGTACGCCATGTAGCTCGGGATGGCGATGGCCGCCAGGATCGCGACGATCGTGATCGTGACCAGCAGCTCCATCAGCGAGAAGCCGTGCACGCCGCGGGCGGGCGCGAAGCGAACTGTCATCGCTGCACCTCGCGCCACGACTCGCGACCAAGCGGCGGTCCGAAGGTGCGGTTGCGCTCGATCTGGATCTCACCTGTCGTTCCGCTCAGGAACTTGGCGGCGACTGGCGAGCCATCCATGACCAGCGGCTTCTTGACCATGCCAACGCCGATCGGCACGCCGGAGATGTCGCGATCGGTGGTGTTGACCAACTTGTCGCCGCTGGTGTCGAAGACGGCGTACGGCAGCTTGGCGCCGGTGCTCGCGCTGACCTCCATCAGCCAGCCGGAGCCGCCGAACTCGCACGGATCGGTCGACGGAACGAGCGTGGTGAAGATCGCGCGGTTGTCGCGCACGGCTGCGCTGCCGATCACGCGCTCCATCGATGTCGGCAGGTCGATGTACCAGCCGCGCTGGGTCGTCCAGTCGACCGTGTTGCTCGTCACTTCGCGCACGGTGGTGGTGTCGCCGCGCAGGTCGATGCTGGTGGTGCTGATCGTCTGCGCCTGCAGTGTGCTGCGGTTGGTGGCGGTCACCGGCGAGCCGTTGTCCCAGATGCCGTAGAAGCTCTGCCCGGTGGTGTCGGTGTTGTCGTTGACGGCAAAGAAGCGGCCGGTGCCGAACAGCACCGTGATGCCGGGCTTGCCCACCGGCGGAGACGCGAGTTCGACCCGCGCCGAGATCGGCTGCACCAAACCGCTGCTGTTGCGCGCCTGGAACAACGGCTGGCCGTTCGGGAAGCCCGTTGCGGTCGCGAACGGGATCTGCCAGCCGGTCGGGCTGCTTCCCGACAGGTCGAACTTCCACACGTTGCCGCGCACGTCGGGCGCATAGACGACGTCGTAGACGTCGTCGCCGTTGGTGTCGTACAGCGTCGGCGTGCCGAGGCCGTTCGGCGCGCTGACGCTGCCCACGCCGGTGTCGATCCGCTTGATCAGCGTGCCGTCGGCGATGCGCACGATGTACAGCGAGGCCTGCTCGCCGGTGCTGCGATAGCCGTTGCCGAAGATGGCCGCCCACTCGCCGTTGTTCAGCTTGGCCACCACCGCCTGGCCGAGGGTGTAGCCGAGACGAGTGCCGTACTGCGGATCGGCGGCGTCGCTCGGCGATCCCGAACTGCGGTACGCGGTGTTCTGGTTGATCTCCCAGCGCACGTTCGACGCAGAGAAGGTGGCGGGGTCGGTCACGTCGAGCGCGAACACGGACTTGCCGCCCGCACCGGTCGTTCCGGTCAGCACGGTCTTCCAGCCGCCATCGAAGTAGGCATCCCAGGCCGCCGGCGAGCCGTCGACGTAGAAGCGGTGTGCATAGTCGGTTGCCGCCAGCAGCGGCAGATCGGGGATCACCGCATTCGGCACGTAGGCGAAGACCTCCTGGCCGGTGGTTGCATTGAAGCCGCGCAGGAAGCCGTCGTTGCTGCCGACGTAGAGCATCTTCAGGCGGCTCTTCTTCGCCGACAGGAAGGTGCCATAACTGGACCCCTCGGGCGACAGGGCGCCGTAGCCGTAGTTCTCGGCAGCGACGAAAACCGGATCCGAGTTGACGATGTCGCCAAGCGGGCCGCCGCGAGTCCGGTACTTCAAGCCGTTCGGGTTCTCGTTGCTGCTGTCGCCGCGCAGAAAGTCGAGCATCGCCGTCGTACCGATCGACGACCACAAGCCGGCGGCAGTCAGTCCACTCTGGGTGAAGGTCGTTCCGGCCGTGCCGCTCCAGGTGAAGATGTTGCGGGCGTTGTGCGCCGGAATCTTGCCCGGATCCGTTGCATCCCACTGCACGCCGCCGAGCGCGCCGGCGGCGGTGATGGCAAAGGCCGCGAGGTCGCCGGTCCAGGTGCCGCTGAAGAAGCGCGCCTGGAAAAGCAGGGTGTCGGTGGCCAGGCGGGTCGAGTTGGTGGCCAGCGCCGCGGCCGCGCTCTCGCGCTCGAGGATCCGGTTCAGCGCCTTGGCCAGCGCATCGGCCAGGTCGCGCGGCGTGTCGGCGCTGAAGGACTGGCCGCGGCTGTTGATCGCGGCGTGCCACAGGTCGTAGACGTTGCCGGGCGAAGTATTTGCCGCGGCTGCCGGCCAGGTCGCGCCGCCGATGCCGTCCTCCAGGTTCGTGTAGCCAGGAGACGCGTAGGTGCTGCCGCCCCACTCCAGGCCCGGTACGGACAGTGTCTGCGTGAGGCCGAGGCCGACCGTAAAGGTCACCAGATGCTGCCACGTGGCCGGGTCGTTCTTCGGGTTCCAGTACTGCTCGTCGTCCGTTCCCACGCGGTCGACGCGGTAGGGCATCAGGTTGTTCCGCATGCTGGTTTCGGGACGAAGGTCCGTCGCCCAGTAGTGAAACGCGATATCGGCAAGGGTGTTCGAGCTCGAATCGCGGTAAATCTGCGTCAGCAACGACGTGTTGCTGTAGCTTCTGCTGTCGCCGGCGCTGTCCTTCGGCAGCGCCGCGATCGACGTGTTGTCCTTGTTGCCGCAGCTCGAGCCGCTGCAGAAACTCCCGGTGTTGTCGTTCCACAGACCGTCGGTCATCAGGATGTGGAAGTTCGGCCGGCATGAATACTCGGTGCCTTGTGAAACGGTCGGATTCAATGCGTACGGGCTGTTGACGCCGCTGGTGCGGAAATACTCGCCGGCGCGGGCAGCGGCGGTTCGCAGCGGCGTGCCCTGGTCTGCGGGGAACCGCGCCAACCAGTAGTACATGTTCTGGCGGTGTTGGCCGTCGAAGATCTTGATGCGCTTGTCGACGCTGCTTCCGGTCCAGCCCGTGCAGGAGTTGTTGAAGAAGCCGCTTGAGGTGCCATTGCAGGTATTCAGCGCCTGCCAGCCGACGCGAGCCGTCGGCGGCACGCC
This sequence comes from uncultured Burkholderiaceae bacterium, assembly GCA_964610575.1. Classification (GTDB taxonomy): domain Bacteria; phylum Pseudomonadota; class Gammaproteobacteria; order Burkholderiales; family Burkholderiaceae_F; genus JADJWR01. The sequence continues at coordinate 25,411 of CAZSYX010000043.1, read as the reverse complement.
GGCCATCGCCCGCGTGGCCGCGCTGGACGTCATGAGGTTGCGCGTGCGGTAGAAGGAGTACCAGTTGGCGAAGTTCTGCCGCTCGTCAGTACCGCCCGGCCCGGATGTAGCGCTGACCTGGATCAGCCGATAGCACGCGTCACTGGTGGTTGCCTGGGCGGCGCACTTCGTGCCCGACGGGTCGTAGACGTAGTAGTAGGCCGGCACGCCGGAGGTTTCCTTGGTCGGGAAATCGGTGGCGTTGTTGCGCGCGAACATGTTGTCCGGCGTGATGTTGCCGCACTGGATGCTGTAGCTCGGGGTGCCGATCGACGAAGTCGCGGGGTTGAATGCCCAGGTCACCCGGTAGCCGGTCGACAGGTCGACCGCGGTGCTCGACGTATTGAATCCATTGATGCGCGCCGCCGTGAAGCTGGTCGTATACGGCGTGTAGCTGCCGGTCGTGCCGTTGTAGTTCAGCGGCGGGTCGTACGTTATCGTCGGGTTGTAGTACAGCCCGTTGAAGGCCGACGACTTGGTGCGCCGCGCGCCACGCGTGGCCGAATCCCTTTCGATGGTGCAGATGGTTTCCGGGTTGAAGGCCCAGCGCATCGAGCCGGAATCGTCGAACGTCATCACGATGTTCGGCGGCAGCGGCGTCGGCAGGAAGGGCGGGGTCTGCGCGATGGTGAAGGCAGCGGCGTTCTGCACGAACAGCATCGCCGATAGCGTGCACCCGCTGAGAAGCGACCTGAGCGGCGGTTGATTGAAGCGCGTCGGTTTCATTCTGATCTCCAGGAAGCCTGTCCTGTCGGCGCCGCGCTACTGGCGGCGGAACATCGTCTGCAGGTTGAGCGTGGTGCTGGGATTGGTTCCGTAACCCATCGACGTGATCCGATAGATCGTTTCGATGGTGACTTCGATGGGGCCGCTGCGCGCGTCGCTCAGGCGGCGCACCTCGATCTCGCCCACCCGCTCAATGATGCAGCGCGGTTGTATGGCCACGTCCGGGATGGCGTCCGCTCCCCCGACCTGTGGGATCACGCGCACCGAGCCGCTCTTCCAGTCGATCGTCTCGTAGACCTGTGGGTCGCCGAAGGCGGGCGCGGGATGCATGCCGTTGGCGCCATTGAAGTTCGGCAGCGTGCCAAGGCCGCCGAGCAGTGACTCGCAGTCGCGCAGCGAGGCCTCGGCCGCCTCGAAGGCGCGGATGCGGTCGCGCGCGTTACCCGACATGCGCTCCTCCTGATTGGCGACCATGTAGGCGGCCACGCCCATCAGGCTCAGCATCGCCAGGAAGATGAGCCCCACCACCAGCGCGGCACCGCGCTGGCGGCCAGGATGTGGATCTGTTTGCATCATGCGCATGGCCAATCCGTCAGAGCACCCGGTTGCGCAGCGAGATCGTGGTCGTGAAGACGTGCCGCAGCCGCCGGTCCGTCGCCGTCTGCACCTCCGGTGCGCCGTCGCCACTCGTTTCACGGAACCGGTAGGTCTGAGCACCGGTGGTGATGTTGTCCTCGGGACCGACCACCAGCATGCTGATGCGCGCGCTGACCACGCGGCGCCAGTCGGTGACCTGGTCGGCGCGCTGGTAGACATCGATGATGCCGTCCTGATCGGGCAGCGTGGTGTCGACGCCATAGACGATGTCCATGTCCTCGACGTTGTCGACCAGTTCCTCGACCGCCGCGCCGGCGGCTCGGAACAGGCTCGGCCGGCCGGCCGCGTTCTGGCCGATGAAGTACGAGGTCTCGGCAAAGCGCAGGACTTCGGCGCGCGAGCCCACGTTGAACGTCGGCACCGGGATCGTCGTGTCGTTGCCCAGCGTACCGTCGGTTCCGCCGCCGGTGGCCTTGTACTCGAGCACGGTCGGGTAGTTGCCGATGCCGGTCAGCGCCGGGCTGTTCGTCACGTAGAAGACCAAGGCCCGCTCGCAGTTGCCGAGCACGGCGAGATCGCCATTCCTGAGCCCGATTGCGTTGTGGCGCAGTGTGACCGTCCGCGCCACCGGGTCGGAGTTGGTCGAGATTCCCACCATCACCCCGGTGGCCCGGCGAATGGAAATCACGTCGGTGCCGTTGACGCGGGTGATGGTGGTCGGGTTGGTCCAGCCGGTACCGTTGTCGAAGCCGCGCACGCCGTCGCGGGCGCCGTTGAAGGTGATCGCCGGGCTGGTGATGTTGGTCAGCGTCTGATCGTCGGTCGACAGGTTGCGCGAACGGCAGCCCGCGAAACCGCTCATCCGCGCATCCTGCGCGATGAACTCGACCGCGAAGCGTCCCGCCTCCTGCACGCGGGCCAGGCTGTCGCTGCTGCGATAAGCGGCGCGCGAGCCGAGGTAGACGACGAGCAGTGCGCCCAGGACCATCAGGCCGATGACCACGCTGATCAGCAATTCGATCAGCGTCAGCCCGCCCTGCCGGCGGCGAAGGGTTGGAAGTCCCGGCATCAGTTGCCCCACAGCCGTGTCACCAAAGCGAACGTGGAATCGGTCGCGCCGCCGCCCCGCGAGTCGTCCCACTGCACGGTGACCGTCACCATGTTCGCGGCGAGGTCCACCTCGACGGCGCCGTTGCCCCCCGGCAGGGTGGCGAGCCGGGTCCGCCACTCGGCGAGGTCGCGCTGGCACGTCGTCGTCGGGCTGGTCGGTGTCGCGTCCGCCAGGGCCAGTTCGCAGGTGCGCGCCTCGCCCAGGTTGGCCCGCAGTCGGTCGGCCATGTCGGTGGCGAACTGCGCCGCCTGCGCGCGATAGAAGGAGCTCTGGCCGACGCGCAGGCCGCTGACCTGCAGCGCGGCCAGGCCCAGCAGGCCGATCGACAGCACGACGACCGCGACGAGCACCTCGATCAGCGAGAAGCCACGCGCGCGAACCGGGTTCTGAATTCGACTCATTGCAGCCTGCCGGGTCACGGATTGGTGCAACTGGAGACCGCGCCGGTGTCGGTCACCGGCACGTTGCTGCTGTTGCGCGCCGCCATGCGCACGCGACCGGCGCCGTTGACCAGCACGGCGCGCGCGCGCGACTGGCCGCCCTCGGTCAGCGAACTGCCCTGGCACACCACGAAGTAGCCGCCGCCGGCGTTGGTCAGCCGCCCGTCGCGGTTGAACGCGATGAACGTGTCGAAGCTGGAGCTGCCGATCAGGGTCAGCGGCACCGTCAGCGCCATGCCCTGGCGAATTACTTCTTCTCCTGTATCAAGAGTGCCGTCGCCGTCGCCGTCGACGAACATCGTCCAGCCGCTGCCCCAGTCCTTCGACCCGGCCGTGCCGTTAAGCCGCAGGGTGACCTGTGCGCCGCGCCGCGTGGCTTCGCTGCGCGCCAGCTGCAGCGACGTCATCAGCTCCTGGGCGGCGCCCTCGAGCCGGTTGCGGGCGACGAACTCCTGGAAGCTCGGCACGGCGAAAGCGAGCAGGATGGCGGCGATGCCCAGCACGATCATCAGTTCCATCAGCGTCACGCCGCGCTGCGCGGACCGCCGCCATGGGGCGGCGGCGCACACAGGCGGCCGGGACAGCCGATGGGGATTGCGCTCGATGCTCATTCGACTCGACACAGGCGATGCCAAAGTTACCTGTCTCGAATTGTCGAGAGCCTCCGGCAACAGCGATAGGGCGGCGAGCCTTGCTGGAGGAGTGCACGCGATGAGCGGCGGACGCGCCATTTCATGCGGGCGCGCACTCGGCGTCACGCCTGTAATCCGAACGGATTAGTGCCTGCCGATGAGGGCCGACAGACGGTCGGAAAGCTCCCCGGCGCCTCAGCCCGGAGCCCTCTGCTTGCCGCGAGGGACGCGCTTGAGGACGCTGCCGGCGGCAGCGCGCCTGCTCAGCCGTGCGGACGCGGGGCGCCGTGACGCGCGTGCCCATGCCGCGCGCGGTGCTCGTGATGGGCGCGGTTGCCGGCGGTCGGCAGCAGCGAGCCGACGACCATGCCGATGCCGGCGACGATGAAGCCGCCGAGCACCGACGGGAATACCTCGCCGAGCGGCGTGGCAGCGAGGATCGCCCACGTGCTCATGCCGAGCACGATCGACCAGACCGCCCCCTGCGTGGTGGAACGTTTCCAGTACAGGCCACAGACCAGCGGCCAGAATGCGCCGACCACCGGGAACTGGTAGGCCATCGCCACCAGTTCGTAGATCGGCGTTCCCTCCATCACGATGGCGTAGCCGAGCACGCACACGGTGAAGACGAACACCGTGATGCGCATCGCACGCAGCTCGCGCTTGTCGGACAGCGGGTGGAAATTCTTCAGGATGTTCTCGACGAAGGTGGTCGAGGGCGCGAGCAGCGTGGCCGAGGCCGTCGACATGATGGCCGACAGCAGCGCGCCGAAGAACATGACCTGCAGCCACACGGGCATGTGCTCCATGACCAGAGTCGGCAGGATCTTCTGCGTGTCTTCCTCGGCCAGCCTCGCCGCGACTTCGGGCATGACGACGAACGCCGCCACACCGATGAACATCGGCACGAACGCGAACCCGAGATATGAAAGCCCGCCGATGACCGGGCCTTTGACGGCCGTGTCGGCGTTCCTGGCCGACATCACCCGCTGGAACACGTCCTGCTGCGGAATCGAGCCGATCATGATGGTGATCGCCGAACCCAGCCAGAACAGCCACGCCTGCAGCGTCGGCTCGGGGAAGAACCTGAACATGTCCTGTCCGGCCGCGTAGCTGACGACCTTGTCGGCGCCGCCGGCGAGATCGGCCGCGAACCAGGCGATCAGCGACAGTCCGACGACGATGATGATCATCTGCAGGAAGTCGGTCAGCGCGACCGACCACATGCCGCCGAACACCGTGTAGACGAACACCACTGCCGTGCCCAGCGCCATGCCCTGCGTGGTCGAAATCGCGCCGGCCGAGAGCAGGTTGAACACCAGCCCGAGCGCGGTGATCTGCGCCGCCACCCAGCCGAGGTAGGAGATCAGGATCACGGCGGCGCTGAAGATCTCGACGCCCTTGCCGTAGCGCTGACGATAGAAGTCCCCGATCGTCAGCAGGTTCATGTTGTAGAGCTTGCGGGCGAAGAACAGGCCGACGAAGATGAGGCAGAACGCGGCGCCGAACGGATCCTCCACGGTCTTCTGCAATCCGCCCTCGACCACCTTGGACGGGATGCCGAGCACGGTCTCCGCGCCGAACCACGTGGCAAAGGTCGTCGTCACGATCATGATCAGTGGCAGCGAGCGGCCGGCCACCGCGTAGTCCGCCGTGTTCTTCACGCGCGTGGCGGCGAACAGGCCGATCGCCACCGAGACGATCAGGTACAGGGCGACGAAGGCGATCAGGGTCATGGCGCAGGCTGCGGATCGGGGGCGCGCAGCTCGCGCGCGAATGGCGGCGACGATAAGGCTTCGCGGCCGCGGCGCCAAACGCGCGCGCACTTCGCCGGCGACGACCGTGCTGCCGCCGCGACGCTCAAGCCCGCCTCACCGCCGCCGCCACTGCTGCCAGCGCTCGCGGCCGGCAAACACGGCCGCCGATTCTGCCGGCGCGACGACCTCGTCGGCGACGAGGTCGAAAGCCGAATCGAGCAGGCGATGCAGCTCGGCAGAGGTGACCGCAAACGGCGGCCCGCGGCGCGGTTCGGCGGCGGCCTCGTCGACGAAGAAGAGCCCGGCCATGGAGCCAGCGGGCCGCAGCAGTTGCGCGCAGCGCTGACCCCAAGCGGCCCACAGCCGCGGCGGCAGCGCGGCGAGGAAAGCGCGCTCGTAGATCCAGTCGAACGGCGCAGCGTCGAAGGCGAAGAAGTCGGCCTGCCTCACGCGACGGCCGAGGTCCGCGCCGAGCGCTTCCCGCGCCCGCTCGATCGCCACCGCCGAGTAGTCGATGGCCAGCACGTCGCAGCCGCGGGTGGCAAGCGCGGCCACCTCGTAGGCCGCGCCGCAGCCCGGGATCAGCACGCGCGTTCCGGCGCCCAGGCCGGCCTCGGCGAGCCAGCGGGCGAACGCCGGCGGCACTCCGCGCGCATCCCACGGAGTGAAGCCGGCAGCGAAGCGCTCGTCCCAGAACGCTGGCTGTGAGGGATCGCGCGTAACGAAATCAGCCATTGCACGAAGCCGTCGCCCCGGCGCAGGCCGGGGCCCAATTCTGTCGCCACGAACCTCGGCGCTGCGAACTTAGACCCCGGCCTGCGCCGGGGCGACGGAAGCGACGGAAGCCACGCTTCATTGCACGGCTCAACGCCCCGGCAGTGGCATGCCGAAGAACGCCCACGCGGCCATGATCGCCAGCGCGG
>CAZSYX010000043.1:12103-19086 GCA_964610575.1 uncultured Burkholderiaceae bacterium | reverse complement strand
CGCCCCGGCAGTGGCATGCCGAAGAACGCCCACGCGGCCATGATCGCCAGCGCGGCGATCGAGGTGACGCCGATCAGCAGCAGGCGGTTGCGTCGCTCGGTTTCCTGGCGCAGCCGGCGCAGTTCCGCCAGTGTGCGGTCCTGGCGCGTGGTGTCGGCGAGCGCCTGGTGCAGCAGGCGCGGCAGCTGCGGCAGCAGGTGGCTCCATTGCGCGGCTTCGACCTTCAGCCGCTCTTCGAGCCGCTTGAAGCCGACCTGGTCCTGCATCCAGCGCTCGAGGAACGGCTTGGCGGTCTTCCACAGGTCGAGGTCGGGGTCGAGCTGGCGGCCCAGTCCCTCGATGTTCAGCAGCGTCTTCTGCAACAGCACCAGCTGCGGCTGGATCTCGACGTTGAAGCGGCGGCTGGCCTCGAACAGACGCAGCAGCACCTGGCCGAAGGAGATCTCCTTCAGCGGCCGGTCGAAGATCGGCTCGCACACCGCGCGGATCGCGCTTTCCAGTTCGTCGACGCGCGTGCTGGCTGGCACCCAGCCGCTCTCGACGTGCAGTTCGGCGACCCGCTTGTAGTCGCGGCGGAAGAAGGCGAGGAAGTTCTGCGCCAGGTAGTTCTTGTCGTTGTCCGACAGCGTGCCGACGATGCCGAAGTCCAGCGCGATCCAGCAGCCGAAGTCCTCGCCGCGGTCGCCGACGTAGATGTTGCCGGGGTGCATGTCGGCGTGGAAAAAGCCGTCGCGCAGCGCCTGCGTGAAGAACACCTCGACGGCGCTTGCCGACAGCTTCTGGATGTCGATGCCGGCCTCGCGCAGCCGCGCCACCTGGCTGACCGGGATGCCGTGCATGCGCTCCATCACGATGACGTTGCCGCAGCAGTAGTCCCAGTGCATCTCGGGAATGCGCAGCAGCCGCGAGCCAGCGAAGTTGCGCCGCAGCTGCGCCGCGTTGGCCGCCTCGCGCATCAGGTCCAGTTCGTCGTGCAGGTACTTGTCGAACTCGGCGACCACCTCGCTGGGGCGCAGCCGCTTGCCGTCGCGCCACAGCCTTTCCACCAGTTGCGCGCCGGTTTCCAGCAGCGCGAGGTCCTTGTCGATCGCCGCGAGCATGCCCGGCCGCAGCACCTTGACCGCGACCTCGCGCCCCGCCAGCTTGCCGTCCCTGAGCACCGCAAAGTGCACCTGCGCGATCGAGGCGCTGGCCACCGGCTCGCGCTCGAAGCTGGCGAAGATCTCATCGATCTTTCGACCGAGACCGCGCTCGATCTCGCGCACGGCGACCTCGGAGTCGAACGGCGGCACGCGGTCCTGCAGCGCCGCCAGCTCGTCGGCGACGTCGGTGGGCAGCAGGTCGCGTCGCGTCGACAGCACCTGGCCGAACTTGACGAAGATCGGCCCCAGATCTTCCAGCGCGCGGCGCAGCCGCACGCCGCGCGGCTCCGACAGGCTGCGGCCGAGCGTGGCGACACGCACCAGGCGCTGCAGCCACGGGCTCTTCAGGCTCGACAGGGCGATCTCGTCCAGCCCGAAGCGAAAGACGGTGAAGACGATGCGGGCGAGGCGGAAGACGCGCATCCGGCGCCTACGGCTGTCGTCTGGCCCGCAGGTCGATCCGCTTGGCCAGCCGCTCGACGTCGTCGCGCAGCCGCGCCACGTCGGCGGCAAACGCCGCCATCTGCTGCCGCGAAACAAGCATCGGGTTCTCGGCTACCAGGTAATCCGCGGCCTGCACCGCCAGCCGGCTACCGGCCTCGCGTGCGCCGGCAAGCGCGGCGCGCAGCAGCGCGACGACGCGCACCGCGGCGGCATCGCCGACGAAGCGCGCCAGCTCCTCCTCGGGCTCGGGGCGCAGCTTCTGCAGCACATTGGACAGCGCCTGCGCGAACTCCGCGTCGCCGTCGAGCCGCACGTTGCGCAGCGCCGCCGTGGGCTCGAGCAGCACGCGCGGCAGCGCAGCGGCGTCGACGCCGATGGTCACCGTCGGCGCGCCCGTATCGGCGGTGAAGTTGCCGTCGGCCGCGATGCCGAGCTGGACCGAGAACGGCAGTGCCTGCAGGCGTGCGCTGCGGCCGGCAAACGGCGCAAGCCGTTCGCGCGCCCACGGCTCGCGCGCCAGCATGTGGTTGAGCACCGCCGCGGCGGTGTTGGATGCGATCTGGTCGAGCACGTCAGCCAACGAAAAGGGGCACCCGAAGGTGCCCCGATTGTGGCAGAACGGCCCTGCGCGGGCCGCGCGGGACTCAGTTCAGCTGCTGGATGCCGGCCAGCAGCCAGCCGGTCTTGCCTTCGACCGACTTGGTCAGGTTCCACACTTCGTCAAACGTCTCCAGTTCACCGTCGACACGCATGGTGCCGGTGAAGCGCACGCTGGCGAGATGCTCTAGCGCATCGCGCTCGATGCCGAGCAGCTTGGCATCAAGCGAGACGACCTCAGTGCTGTTGACGACGCCGCGCGAGCGCAGCTCGTGCGTCAGCGCGGTGAACATCTCCTGCGTCGTGAACTCGGCAAGCTCGTCGAGGTTGTTGGCAGCCCAGGCGTTCTGCAGGCGGCTGAAGTAGGTGCGGGCGTGCGCAAGGAATCCGGCGATGTCGAAGTCGGCCGGGATGCCCCAGGGCTCGTCGATGCTCCTTCCGCCGCGCATCAGTTCGTCCATCGCCGAGCCGGGCCGGCCACCGACGACCGGCGCCGTGGCGGCGGCGCGCGCCATCGTGTTGGGCGACTGCTCGCGCGGCACCGGGTTGAACGATGGGCCGCCGGCACCGTGCCAGGTTGCCGGCGCCTGCTGCCCGCCGGGGTAGGCAGGCTGCGTGGGCCGCATGCGGCGCATCAGCACGCTGAATACCGCCATCGCGACCAGCGCCAGCAGCGCCACCATCAGGAACATCGCGAACCCCTCGCCAAAGCCCAGCCACGAGGCGAGCGCGGCGAGGCCGAGGCCGGCAGCCACGCCCATCAACGCGCCGCGCCACGGGCTCGCGCGGGTGGCGGCCGCCGCCGGCGTACCGGCCGCCGAAGGCTGCTGTGCCGCAGGCGCAGCCTGCTGCGGCGTCTGCTGCTTCTGCGGCGGCGTCGCCTGCCGCTGCTGCAGGGTTTGCGAGGGCTTGCCGAAGCTCATGCCGCCGCCGAGGCGCCGCTGCGCCTCCGCGTCAAGCGACAGGGTCGCCGCGAAAATGCCGATCGCCAGACTGGTAATCCACTTGTTCATCAAGGTCTCCGAAAATTCAGGTCTTTCGCCCGACGTGCAGCGCGCACACACCTGCCGTCAGGTTGAACCATTTGACCTGCTCGAGCCCCGCCTGTTCCATCATGCGGGCGAGATCTTCCTGCGACGGGTGCATGCGGATCGACTCGGCCAGGTAGCGATAGCTGTCGCTGTCGCCCGCCACCTTCGAACCGAGCCACGGCAGCACGGAAAACGAATACGCATCGTATAGGGGTGCCAGCGGCGTCCACACCCGGGAAAACTCCAGTACCAGCACCTTGCCGCCGGCCTTGATGACCCGTCGCATCTCGGCCAGCGCGACGTCCTTGTGCGTCATGTTGCGCAGGCCGAAGGCGACCGAGACGACGTCGAAGCTGTCGTCGGCGAACGGCAGGCGCTCGGCGTCGCACTGCACGAGCGGCAGCATGCGGCCCTTGTCGAGCAGCCTGTCACGGCCGGCACGCAGCATCGCGCCATTGATGTCGCTGAGCACGACCAGCCCGGTGTCGCCGGCGCGATCGGCGAACGCACGCGCGAGATCGCCGGTACCGCCGGCGATGTCGAGCACCCGCATGCCCGGCCGTACGTCGGCCTGCCGCACCGTGAACGCCTTCCACAGCCGGTGCAGGCCGGCCGACATCAGGTCGTTCATCAGGTCGTAGCGCGTTGCGACCGAGTCGAACACGCCGGCGACGCGCTGCGCCTTGGCCTGCTCGTCGACGGCCTCGAAACCGAAGTGCGTGGCGCCGGATCCGGCGCGCTTGTCTTCGCTCATTCGCTTTTGCTGTTCAGTGACGGCCGCAGGCCGAGCCAGCGCTGCCAGCCATGGAGCCAGCGGGAGCGTCGCGGCTGGCGCCGGCCTCGGCGAGTTGCTCCAGGTACTCGGCCCACAGGCGGCCCTGGTCGAGACCGAGTTCGTACAGGTAGCGCCACGAATAGATGCCGGAGCCGTGGCCGTCGGAGAAGGTCGGCTGCACACCGTAGTGGCCGACCGGCTGCAGTTCGAGGATCGTCACGTCGCGCTTGCCGACCTGCAACGTTTCCTGACCCGGGCCATGGCCGCGCACCTCGGCCGAAGGCGAATACGCGCGCAGGAACTCGAACGGCAGCCTGAACACGCGGCCGTCATCGAAGGCGATCTCGAGCACGCGCGAGGCCGCGTGCAGCGTGATTTCGGTGGGCGCGGGATCGCGCGACGTCGACATGGCTGCAAGCATAGCGGCTGTCGCCGGCAGGCACGGCGCGCATAGCCACGGCCACGAAACGGGCTCAGCGCTGCCAGCAGGTCGCGACGCTGCCGCTGGCGCCGCGCAATCCGGTCTGCGTCAGCGTCAATGCGCCGCAGGTGGAATCATCGAATGTGGTCTGTGCGCCGGCGGGGCAGTTGGCGCCGGCAGTGCCGCAGGGCCTCGCGGTCAGTGTGTAGGCCTGGCCGCTGCTGCCGTACGCCCAGGCGACCGCGTAGCTCTGCCTGCCCTCGGACGGCGCACGCAGCATCGTCGACGGCTGGACCGTGGCCGACCCGGAACGCGCCAGGCAGGAGGCAATGTCGGCGAAGTCGTAGCAGCCGGCGGCGGTGAAATTTCGCTCCAGGAACTGCGCCGCTTCCATCAGCACCTGCCGCGCAGCCGCGCGCTTGCTGCGGACGACGTAGTCGCGATAGCTCGGAATCGCGATGGCGGCGAGGATCGCGGCAAGCACGACGACGATCATCACCTCGGTCAACGTGAAGCCGCTTGGACGTCGCGCGCGGCCGAGCGCGGTGCCGCGCGTCATCGGAAGACCTCGCGCCACGATGCCCGGCCGCGCGCGCCGCCCTGCGGCAGCGGCAGGATCTGCTCGAGCTGCGCTGCACCGCCGATGCCCGAGGTTCCGGAGCCGGCGGCGAAAAGGAAGGCCTTGGAGCCGACGTCGATGTGAACGAGGTCATGCACGATGCCGGCCGTCGAGCCGATGAAGTCCGCTCCGGGGTGATTGACGAAGATTCGCCGGCCCAACGCGACGCCGTCATGCGGATCCACCGCGAAGATCGACGACTCTCCGGCGAAGCATCTGTCCTTGTCCGGCACCAGCGAGGCGAAGACGAGCCGCCCGCGCCGGACCAGCGGCGAGCCGGTCAGGCGCTCGCCGGCGCGCGGCAGGTCCAGAAGCCAGCCCTGCTGCTGTTTGCCTTTGGACGTACCCGGATAGTCGACCTGGGTTCCGCCGATGGTTCCGGCCATGCCGCCGTTGGCGCTGATCGACTGCCGCTGCAGGTCGCCGCGGCTGACCGTGCCGGCAAGGCGATCGACGATGCCGTACACCGACTGCTGCGTCAGGTCGCTGCGATCATCGGCCGCAAGATGGCGGCCGGTGCCGAACCAGAGCATCGCCGGTCGGGGGTTCGTGCCGGCCGGCACGACTGAAGGCGGGGCGGCGCCGATCTGGATCGGGCCGGTGATCGCTTGCGCCTGGCCGCTGGCGTTGGTCGCCGTGAACAGGCGCTCGACGCCTGCGCCAGTCGGCGGCTCGCTCTGCAGGCTCACGTTGCGCAGATCGAAGCGCCAGAGATTGCCCTGCAGGTCGCCGGCGTAGACGAAATCGGTCGTGCCGTGTCCCGGCGAGCCCGGGCCCTGGATGTCGTAGAGCGAAGGCCGGCCGAGGCCGTTCGGCGCGTCGGCGCAGGTATCGGTCAGCGCGCGTCCGCCGGTCGGGATGCGGCGCAGCTGGCCGTCGGGCAGTCGCACCACGTAGAGCACCGGGCAGGCGTTCGTGCTGCGATAGCCGTTGCCAAAGATGGCGTAGAAGTTGCCGTCGTGCAGCCTGCCGATCACCGCCTGGCCGACGGTGTAGCCGAGGTTGGGATCGGCCCGCCCGTCGATGTCCCATAGCACCTTGCTGGCCGACATCGCCTCGGGGTCGCTGATGTCGAGCGCGAACACGCCCTTGCCGCCGACGCCCGAGGTGCCGACGACCACGGTGCGCCAGGCGCCGCCCCAGTAGGCATCGCCGACCCACGGCGAGCCGTCGACGTAGAAGCGTGGTGCGAACGCCTGATCGGCAAGGCGGACCAGCACCGAGCGCGGGTCGATGGCGGAGATCGCTTCGGCCAGCAGCGTTCGCGGCACGAAGGCGAACTTCTCGGCGCCGCTCGCCGCATCGAAGCCGTGCAGCATTCCGTCGTTGGCGCCGACCAGCACCAGTCTCGTCCGGCCGGCCTTCGCCCGCAGGTAGGTGGAATACGCGAGGCCGGCCACCGACGCCGGCGAGGCGAGATTGACAGTGTCGACCAGCGCCTCGTAGCCGAAGTCTTCGCCGCCCGAAAGGGCGATCTGCGAGTTGACGATGGCTCCGAGGCGGGCGCTGCGCTTGCGAAAACCCGCGGGGCTGCCGGCCGAGCTTTCCCTGCTCTGGTCGCCGCGCAGGTAGTTCAGCGTGTCGACGTCGCCGATCAGCGCCTGCATGCCGGCGGCGCCCAGCGCCTGCCAGGTGAAGTCGATCCCCGAGGTCGCGCCACTCGAGGTGAGGATGCGCCGCTGCTCGGCAGCCGGGATCGTCGCTTCCCACCGGGTGGCAGCGCCCAGCGTGCCGGCGCTGTCCACTTTCACTGCCCGCAGCCGCCCGGTCCAGTCACGCAGCTCGAAGCTCGCCTGGTACAGGCGCAATTCGGCGGTCAGCCGCGTCGCATTGGTCGACAGCCAGCCACCGGTGCCCGGGTCCTTCTTGCATGCGAGCATCGCGTCGGTTGCCTGTGCCGACGCCGTCGACCCGCACAGCCACAGCGCTGCGACTGCGGCCGACGAAACCGCTC
>CAZSYX010000043.1:0-12003 GCA_964610575.1 uncultured Burkholderiaceae bacterium | reverse complement strand
CGAGACGCTGCACGATGCAGCGCGGCTGCTCGGCTACGTCCGGCACGCCGTTCAGCTGGCGGGTCGGATCGGTGTCCCACGCGATCGTTTCCCACTTCTCCTTCTCGGGAGGGCTCGTGTCGACGTCCGGCGCCTCGTACATGCCGCGCTCGGCGGCACCGTCGGCGGACAGGACCGGCGGCAGCGGGCTGCTGAGATACCGCTCGCACTCGCGCAGCGCCTGCTCGGCGGCCTCGAATGCGCGCAGGCGATCGCGCGTGTTGCCGGCCATCCGCTCTTCCTGCGTGGCCACCGAGAATGCGGTCACGCCAATCAGCGTCATCAGCAGCAGGAACACGAGCCCGACCACCAGCACGGTGCCGCCTTCGAAGCGGCGGCCAGCGCAGCGCCTCGCCGTCAAGCGGATCGTGCCAACGCTCATTGCAGACGGTTGCGCAAGGACACGGTCGTGGTGAAGACCTGCCGCAGCCGCTGGTCGCCGCGGGCGGGTTGCACGTCGATCACCGTGTCGCCGTCGATGTCGCGCAGGTAGACAGCCTGTCCTCCGCCGGGAACCGCGGCCTCCGCGCTCACGGCCACGAGGCTGACACGGACGCTCAGCACGCGGTCCCACTGCGCTGCGTCGACCTGATCGGCCCGCAGGTACCTGTCGACCGCGCCGTCGTCGTCGATGTCGATCCCGTAGAGAAAATCGAGATCCTCGACGTTCTCGACCACTTTCTCGGTCCGCTCGACACTGGCGCGGTACAGCGACGGCGCGGCGTCCTTCTTGTCCTTCGGGCGGCCGATGAAGTAGGTCACGCTGTCGAAGCGCGCAACGAACGCGTGGTCCCGCGCCTTGAACGACGGGCTGATGCGGTGCGTGGGCGTATCCGACCCGCCATTCCTGTCGGCAGCATGCGCCAGCCGGATCGGGTTCGACTGCACGCCTGTGACCGTGAATACGGCCGAGCGCTCGCAGTCGCTGACGACGAGCACGTCATCCGGCTCGAACCCGGGCTTGTTGTCGCGGATCGTGATGGTTGCTGCGGCGACATCGCTTTCGCCGTCGACATAGGCTCTGTCCGTCGAATCGACGGCGAGGATCCGCACGACGTCGCTGTGTTCATCGCCACTGAGGCGCTCGATGCCCTGGGTGTAGGTGAATCCCGCTGCGCGTTCGTAGCCGCGCAGCGCCGCCAGGGAAGTGAGTCCGGCCGGTCGCGGGCTCGAGTAGACGGCGATCTGCGCACCGCGCGACAGGCAGCCGGCGAAGCCCGTGCTGCGCAGGTCACGCGAGATCCAGTCGAGGGCGAAACGCCCGCTTTCCTGCACGCGTGCCAGCGCTTCGTTGGTGCGGTGGGCGCCACGCGAGCTGAGATAGACGTTGCTCAGCGCGACCAGGACAGCCAGGCTGATCGCCACGCTGACCATCAGCTCGGTGAGGGTCAGGCCACGCTGGCAGGCGCCGCGGCTCGCCATCGTCAGTTCGCCAGCTGCGCGGTTATCTGGAACTGCGTCGTCCGCAACTGCGTGCGGGCCGCATCGTTGGCAGCGGAGCCCCGCAGCACGTCGGCGCCACGGGAGTCGTCCCACTGCACGAGCACCGTGGCCTGCGGCCCGCTCACCGTCACTGCACCCGTGCCGGCGGGCAGCGACTGAAGTCGCAGCCGCCAGTCGCGAAGGTCGCATGCGGCGATGTTGGCACAGGCCGGTGCCGCATCGCCAAGCGCGAGGTTATAGGCACCGGCGTTGGCGACGTTGGCGCGCATCCGCTCGATCATGTCGTGCGCCAGTTGCGCCGCCTGGCTGCGATGGATGGAGCTCTGGCCGACGCGCATGCCGCTGGCCTGCAGCCCGGCAAGCCCGAGCAGGCCGACCGATAGCAACACCACCGCAACCAGCACTTCGATCAGGCTGAGTCCTGCCTGCTGCCGCGACCTCGCGCCCGCGCACGACGCATGGCGGTTGCGAATGCTGGGCCGAATGGACACCTGTCTCCCCGTCGCGCAGCGGTCAGCTGCCGATCGTGCGATCGCCAAGCTGACCGCCGACCTTGTTGTGCATCGATTCTCGCGCCCGCTTCGAGTGCTGCTCATTCGGCTTCGATGACTGGTTTGCTCGCTCCGATGAGTGGCTTCGTCTCTCGGAGCGTGACTATTGGCGCACGTCCCAAGTTTCCGCTATCGACGTGCGAGACGATGCGGAAGATTCCGCTCTTCACATGCGGAAGATTCACTTCGACTTCTGCGTCGGCAGCGACAAGATCTCCCCGCGCAGACGAAATCGGGGAGATGGCCGATGGCCGGAACAAAGAACGCGAGTGCGAGGCGTCGTCAGCGAGGAGCGAGCCTGATCGAGGCGATGATGGCGATCTCGATCGCCGGCGTGCTGGCCAGTGCCGCAGTGCCGACGATGAAGGACGCGCTCGTTCAGCAGCGTCTGCGCAGCGGCAGCAGCGATCTGTACGCCACCTTCCATCTCGCGCGCTCGGAAGCGATCAAGCGCGCCAGCGCGGTGGCGGTGACGCCGATCGACTCCCGGGACTGGTCGAAGGGCTGGAGGATCTTTGCCGACCGCAACAACAGCGGCATTCAGGAAGCGGACGAGGAAACGGTTGTCGAGCGGCCGCTCGCCGCTGAAGGCATGACCGTCCGTCCTTACTTCGGCGCCACGTTTCCCGGCACCGTGCTGTCGTACAACGCGGAAGGCCGACTGCACCGCCCCGGCGGGCAGGGCCTGGTGATTGGCCGGCTGGTGCTCACGCTGGACGGAGCCACCCGATCGCTGTGCTTCGCGTCGCTGAGCATGCGGACCGTGGCCGCCGCTACGTGCGACTAGGTTGGCCGGGGCCACCGCGGAGATTCGCGATGGCGCGGGCGAGAACCAACGCCATCGCAGCAGAAAGTGCGATGGCGCGCCCGGCGCGACTCGAACGCACGACCCCTGCCTTCGGAGGGCAGTACTCTATCCAACTGAGCTACGGGCGCGAAGGTGCGAGTGTAGCCGGTTGGCGTATGCAGTCGGGTGACCCGCCGCCCCGCCCCTATAATTCCGCGCTTGCCCACTGTCCACCGCGCCCGCAGCGGCGCGCCCCGGGGTCGCCCAGATGTCAGAACAGCACAGCTCTCCGATCAAGACGCCCAAGCAGCTGATCACCGTCGTCGTGCTGGCCTTCGTCGTGCCGGTGCTGATCATCGTGCTGCTGGTCAAGTACGTCGTGGGCGAGAAGTCCACCGGCGCGGGCGCCGAGGCGATGACTGCGGAGGCAATCGCCGACCGACTGCGCCCGGTGGGCTCGGTGGTGCTGGCGCAGGCCACCGGCCCGCGCACGCTGAAATCGGGCGAAGAGGTCTACAAGCTCGCCTGCGGCGCCTGCCACACGGCCGGCGTGGCCGGCGCGCCGAAGACGGGCGATGCCGCCGCGTGGGCGCCGCGGCTGAAGCAGGGCTACGACATGCTGGTCACGCACGCCGTCGAAGGCTTCAAGGGGATGCCGGCCAAGGGCGGCAATGCGGACCTCGACGCGATCGAAGTCGCGCGCGCCGTCGTTCACATGGCCAACGCCTCCGGCGCGAAGTTCAAGGAGCCGGACCCAGTGAAGACCGGCGAGCACACGGGCCAGCAGGTGGTGGCGGAGGCCTGCGGCACCTGCCATGACACGGGCGCCGGCGGGGCGCCGAAGGTCGGCGACTGGGCGGCATGGAAGCCGCGCATCGAGAAAGGCCTGAACACGCTGTATGAGTCGGCCATCACCGGCCACGGCGGCATGCCGGCGCGCGGCGGCATGGCCAAGCTCACCGACGCCGAGATCAAGCGGGCGATCGAGTACATGTTCAACGCCGGCAAGCAGGCGGCGCCAGCCGCCGCTGCTCCGGCCGCCGCGCCCGCTGCCGTGGCGGTTGCCGCTGCTGCCCCGGCCAAGGCCGACGCCGCAGCCGGCAGGAAGCTCTACGACGCCTCCTGCATGGCCTGCCATGCGGCCGGCGTTGCCGGCGCGCCGAAGTTCGGCGACAAGGCAGCCTGGGCAGCGCGTGCTTCGGCCGGCATCGATGCGCTGACGGCAAGCGTGATCAAGGGCAAGGGCGCCATGCCGCCTAAGGGGGCCGCAGTCGCGGCAACGGACGCGGAAATCCGCGCTGCCGTGGCGTACATGCTGGGGCAGTCGAAGTAGCTTTTCGGCAATCGGATCGCTGTTTCTTCCGGGCTCAACTCGTCAGGGATTCAGTTGCCGGTAGACGCCCTGCGCAACCGCCGACAGCTCGTCCCTGCTGATCTCGCCGGCCAGCGCGTAACCGAGCGGACCATCGATCCAGTAGAAGACATTGGTCGCGCCTTGCTGGGCAAAGCGAAACGCGGTGACGCTGCCGCTCGGCTCGCGCCGCACCAGCAGCGACAGGCGCTTGCCCTGCGCGTTCTCGTACATGAACAGCGCCACCGGCGCCTGGCCCGTCTCACCCGCCGGGGGCAGCAGCCGGCCGCCAAGCAGCTGGTATCCGGCTGCCGCCAGTAACGGCGCCCGCACCGGCGTGTCGAGGCGCTTCGACAGCCAGGCGACCAGATGCTGCTCATCGGCCGCGGCGACTTCGACCGGATGGCGCACCTCTGGCACGTAGGCCGCATGCGCCAGCGCGGCTTGCCGCGCGATGGCAGCGGCGCCCCCGCTCGTGCGCTCGCCCACAAAGCCGGCATGCAACAGCGCACCAAGCGCGGCGCCGGCCAGAAAAGTTGCGGCCAGTGCCGCGCCCCAGCGCCAGCGCGCCGGCGCAACCGGCCGCGCGGTGTCGACGCGCAGCGAATGCGGCTCGTCGAGCACCTGATCGAAGGCGCGGTGCAGCGCGTCGTTCTGCGCCCGGTATGCGCTCACCCGTGCGGCATCGTCCGGATGCGCCGCGAGGTGCGCCTCGACAGCCCCCCGTTCGCCTTCGCCCAGGGCGCCATCGACGTAGGCGTGCAATTGCGCTTCGTTCACCTTCACACTCGTCATTTCACCCGCCGCAGGCCGTGCCGGTCCGGCGATCCTTCCTCCAGCAGTTGCCGCAGCCGCTCGCGCCCGCGCGCGAGCCGCGACATCACGGTGCCGATCGGCACCTTCAGCACATCGGCGGCCTCGGCATAGGAAAACTGCTCGAGGCCGACCAGCAGCACGACCTGCCGCTGCTCGTCAGGCAGGCGAAGCAGCGCCGCGCCCAGTTCGCGCACCGCGATCGCGGTCTCGACGCTGGCGCCGTCATCGGGCCGCTCCGGCACCCCGCCTTCCAGCGCATCGAGCGATTCGGTCGGCCGCCATCGCCGCGTGCCATTGACGAACACGCTGTGCATCACGGCGAACAGCCAGGCGCGCAGGTTGGTGCCCGCCTGCCAAAGTTCCCGCTTGGCCCAGGCGCGTTCGAGCGTGTCCTGGGTGAGGTCGTCAGCGGCTTCGCGACTGCCGGTCAGCGCGCGCGCAAACCGGCGCAGGCGCGGAATCAGCGCTTCGATCTCGGCGGCGGTAAACGCGGGCATCGCCGGCGGACAGTAGCGCAGCGCCGGCGCCCGCTCGTTACGGCCGCGCCAGTCGCCAGGCGTTATTGAAGCCGTCGCCCGTGCGGTCGCCCGCTTTCTGGTCCTTGATCCAGAGATAAAGCGGCTTGCCCTTGTACGCCCACTGCTTGCCGCCGTCGTCGCGCGTGATGATCGACCAGTCGCCGGAAGCCTTGGCGTCGGCGGCGGCCATCAGCGGCGGCCAGTTGGTCGCGCAGGGGCCGTTGCAGGTGCTCTTGCCGCTGCCGGCGGCGTCCTTGTCGAAGGTGTACAGCGTCATGCCGTCGGCGTTTACGAACACGCCGTCGACTGTCTTGACCGGCGCTGCGCCAACCATCGAAGACATCTGTGCGCAGCCGGCAACGACGAGCGCGGCCAGAACGAGCATGAGCTTGCGGATCATGGGTTTCCTCCCTGGGTGAGTGATGGACAGGGAGAGAACACCGCAAGGAGCGGATCTATTCCCGCCCGAGCCTAGATTTCCTGCGGGTCGACCTCGATCTGCCAGTGCACGCGCGGCCCGGGCGGGGCTCCGGCCTCGCGCAGTTGCGCCAGCCACTCGCGCAGGAAAGCCTGCAGCAGGTTGCGCCGCGGCGCTTCGACCAGCATCTGGGCGCGGAAGACGCCCGCCAGTCGCGCCAGTGGCATCGGCACGGGGTCGTACAGCGTCGCCGGCTCGCTCAGGGCGCGACCGAGCGAGCGTGCGTGGCCGAGGAAGGCAAGCGCTGCCTCAAGCGACTTCGCCTGCGCGGTGAGCAACGCCTGCGGCACGAAGGGCGGCATGCCGGCCGCCTCGCGTTCTGCCAGCTGGCTGCGCGCGAAGCCCTCGTAATCGAAGCGGCGCAAAGCAGCGAAGAGCGGGTGCTCGGGGTAGCGCGTCTGCACCAGCACGCGGCTCGGCAGCCCGCTGCGGCCGGCGCGGCCGGCGACCTGCAGCACGGTGGCGAAGAGCCGTTCCGGCGCACGAAAGTCGTGCGAGACCAGTTGCGCGTCGGCGTTGACGATGCCCACCAGCGAAACACGCTGAAAGTCGTGCCCCTTGGCGATCATCTGCGTGCCGACCAGCACGTCCGTCTCGCCCGCGTGCACGGTGGCGAGCGCCGCGTCGGCCGCACCGCGACGGCGCGTGCTGTCACGGTCGATGCGCAGGATGCGTGCACCCGGCAGTGCGGCGGCCAGCGTCTCTTCGAGGCGCTGCGTGCCGTGTCCGACCGCATCCAGGTTCTGGTTGCCGCAGGTCGGACAGGAACGCGGCACCCGGCTGCGCCAGCCGCAGTGATGGCAATGCAGCGCGCCGTCGCTCTTGTGGAAGGCGGCGAACACCGCGCACTTCGGGCAGGTGGACAGCCAGCCGCAGGCGGCACAGGCGACCACCGGCGCATAGCCGCGGCGGTTGACGAACACCAGCGCCTGCTCGCCGCGTGCGATGGTCTGCTCGAGCGCGGCACGCAGCGGCTCGGTCAGTCCGCTGGCGGCCTTGTGCTGGCGCTGGTCGATCAGTTCCACCTGCGGTTGCGCCGCCTCCGTCGCGCGGCGGGGCAGGCGCAGCAGGCGGTAGCGGCCCTCCCCGGCCTGCGCCCAGCTCTCGAGCGCCGGCGTGGCGGAGCCGAGCACCACCGGCGCACCGAGCATCTGCGCGCGCTTGACCGCCAGGTCGCGCGCCGAGTAGCGCACGCCGTCGCCGGCCTTGTACGAGGTGTCGTGCTCTTCGTCGACGACCAGCAGCCGCAGCCGGGGCAGGGAGGCGAACACCGCCAGCCGCGTACCGAGCACGATGCGCGCGCGGCCCTCGTGCGCTGCCAGCCATGCGGCGGAGCGCTCGGCAGCCGGCAGGGCGCTGTGCAGGCAGACGATGGACTGCCCTGCGAAGCGGGCGTGCAGCCGCGATTGAAGCTGCGGCGTCAGGCCGATCTCCGGCACCAGCACCAGTGACTGCGCCTGCGGGTCGCGCGCCAGCAGCCGTTCGATCGCCGTGAGATAGACCTCGGTCTTGCCGCTGCCCGTCACGCCGTGCAACAGCATCGGCGCAAATCCTTCCTGCGCCGAAACCGCGTCGACCGCAGTGCGTTGCTCGGCATTCAGTTCGGGCACCGCGACCAAAGCCGGCGCAGTGGTGTCGCCGACCGCGCTGACGGTACGCAGCCGCTTCAGTGACGAGGCCCAGCGAGGGCCGGGTGGTGTGCGCAGGAACGGCGGCAACGCCGCCACCGCAACCTGGCCCCAAGGGTGCTGGTAGTACTCGGCCGCGAAACGAGTGAAAGCAAGCCAGTGGGCGCCAAGGGGTGCAATGTCGGCCAGCCAGCGATCGACGGGCCGGATCTTGTCGTCGGCCAGTGACGCCTTCTCGCTGCGGCCAACGCACACGCCCATCATCTCGCGTCGGCCCACCTGGACGACACAGCAAGCGCCCGGCCGGGCGACCTCGCTTGCCTCGTCCACCCGGTAAGTCAGCGGCTGGCCGACGGGCAGATCGATGACGATTTCGGCATAGGCGCCGGCGGAGCCCGTCATCGCATCTCGACCAACTTGCGAACAATCTGCGGCAAACGCATGTTTTATTTCAGTTTGATGTCAGCCAGCAGTCTTGTGGACAATTCTGTGGAAAAGAAACCGGGAACTGCCCGCTGTCGCCCGAGAGAGTCGCTGGACTCCCCGTATGCAAAACGCGGGCCGGCATGCAATGCACTGCAAATCAATGACTTGCGATCAATGAACGCTGCTAGTAGCCCTGCAAAGCATGGGCTTGCCGGCCGCTCTTTGATGAACGCGAGTTTGTGAATAAGTCAAGAGGGTTGACGCAAGAAAACGTCGGCTGATGCCAGACGCCCCTTCGGGCGCCAACCGCCCTCAGCGCCGCATTCGCCGGCTGACCTCGTGCACCGCATCAACCAGGACCGACACGGCTTCGGGCGGGGTGTGCTGCGAGATTCCGTGGCCTAGGTTGAAGACGTGACCCGACCCGGCAGCCGGCCGGCCGAACGACGATAGCGCCTGCTCGACCTCGCGCCGGATCGCGGCATCGCCACCAAACAGGATCATCGGATCGACGTTGCCCTGCAGGGCGCAGCGAGCTCCGATCCGCGCCCGCGCGGCGCCCAGGTTCACCGTCCAATCGAGACCCACGGCGTCGCAACCCGTATCGGCAATCTGTTCCAGCCACAGCCCGCCGCCCTTGGTGAAGACGATGGTTGGTATGCGCTCACCCACGTGTTCGCGCCTTATTTTGCTCACGACGTCCCGGATGTAGGCGAGCGAAAAGGCCTGATAGGCGCCATCGGCGAGGGCGCCGCCCCAGGTGTCGAACACCATCACTGCCTGGGCGCCGGCGTCGATCTGCGCGTTCAAGTAGTCCGCCACCGCGGCCGCATTGACCGCCAGGATGCGGTGCAGCAGATCGGGCCGCCGGTACAGCATGGTCTTGATCAGGCGGAAGTCGTCGGAACCGCCGCCCTCGACCATGTAGCAGGCGAGCGTGAACGGACTGCCGGAAAAACCAATCAGCGGCACCCGGTTGGCCAGCGCGCGGCGGATCTCGCGGACCGCATCCATCACGTAGCCGAGCGCATCGGCCATGTCCGGCACGGCTAGGCGGGCCACGTCCTCCTCGGTGCGGACCGGACGCTCGAACTTCGGTCCTTCACCCTCCGCGAAATGCAGGCCGAGGCCCATCGCGTCGGGGACGGTCAGGATGTCCGAAAACAGAATCGCCGCGTCCAGCGCGTAGCGCTCCAGCGGCTGCAGCGTCACCTCGGTGGCCAGCGCCGGCGACTTCGCCAGCGCCATGAAGCTGCCGGCGCGCGCCCGGGTCGCCCGATATTCCGGCAGATAGCGGCCGGCTTGACGCATCAGCCAGACAGGGGTGTAGTCGGTCGGTTGGCGCAGCAGCGCCCGCAGCAGGGTGTCGTTCAGGGGTCGCACGCGTCGGAGAGAAGAAGTTGAAGCCTGCGGATCGGCGCGCGGATTCTCGCACGGCCATCAGCGCCGACCTCCCCGCATGGCTGCGCGAGGACGGTGACGGGGTGCTGATCTATGTTCATCTGCAGCCCGGCGCGGGCCGGAATGCCACATGCGGTACGCATGGCGGGCGGGTCAAGATCGCCGTCGCGGCACCGCCGCTGGAAGGGCGCGCCAACGACGCGCTCACCGAGTGGGTCGCCGAACGACTCGACCTGCCGCGCCGGCAGGTCCAACTCGTGGCTGGCCAGCGCAGTCGGGACAAGACGCTGCGCGTCGAGGGCACCAGCGCGAAAAGGGTGCTACGCGGCTTGGCGCAGGAATGAAGAAGGGCGGCGAGAACTCCGCCCTTCGGTCCCGATGCCCCGCCGGTTTTTCCTGGGCGCGGCTTCGGCTTTCTTCTCTTGCTTCTTCGCGTCGGCAGCGACAGCGGTGCCGGCGGCAGGAACAGCGGCGATCAGGGCCGCAAACAGCTTGTTTATGGGAATCCCCGTTTCGGTTGGCTGGCTACGAAATTGCTCGCCTTGCGGCCGGCTGGCCGATGCAGCGAACGGTGGGGATAAGCGTGTAGGGAATGCTACGGTTGACCCGGCCACTCCAAACGCCGCCCGAGCTACTGGATCAGTTGCGTTTGCGCCAGCGTCCGTAGCTGGAAGCGGTTGTCCTGCCGGAACAGCCAGGTCTCAGTGAATCGGACGGCGGTGCCGCGGCCGAGCAGGGCGCGCGGCGGCGGCGGCAGCGGCGAGGCCGCCTGAGCGGTGCGTACGGCCACGGCCCCAAGTTCGCGGGCGTGATCCGGGGCGCGCATCACGCTGGCGTTCTGGATGCGCCCGTCCGCCCCGACCGCCAGTTCCAGTACAACGACCGCCTTCAGCGGATGCGGCGGCCGGCCTTCGAAGACCCTGTCCTTGTTGACCGTCAGGATGTGCTGCGCCAAGGAACGACGCCAATCCGACTCGGACTGCGCGTCTGAGGGCCGGGCCGCCGGCGGCGCGGCGGCCGGGGACGTCGGTCGAGATGCCGATGGAGGCGCAGCAGGCGCGGCCGGCGGCGCAGGAGGGACCGAGCAACTGGCAAGCACCAGCCCCGCAACTGCCATGAAGATGCGCCAGTGGCTTCGGGTTGGGTTGTTCACCATGGCTTGCGCTCGCGCTGAAGATGCGTGCACAGCAAGCATTGCAGCAGCGGCCGCCGGCGGCAACTCCCGCTTCCTACAACATAAGGTCTAGGCCAGCGAGCCAGGCACGGCCCGGAGCCGGCTCGTAGTAGCGGCCGTTGGTCTCGTTGACAATCACCGAACCGACATAGCCCTTGTGGAGCAGGTTGCTGGCGCGCAGGAAAACGCGCGCCGAGGTCTGGCCCAGATCGACGCGGCGGGATTCACGCATCTGGGTGAGGCTGTGCGGACGTACTGCGCTGCAGTCGGCGCTCAGCGCACCACGAGCACAGGTCGATTGCTGCGCGCCAGCACCTTCTGCGTTTCGCTGCCAAGCAGCAGCGAAGCCACACCGCGCCGTCCGTGTGAGGCCATCACGATCAGGTCGCAGCCCTCCGTGTCCGCCGTCTGCACAATGATGTCGTCGGGGTGCCCCTCACGAAGAACGCGCGTGAATCCGACGCCAGCTTCGGCCGCCGCACGCTCGACATCGTCGAGGTGCTGGTTGGCCGCAGCCGCCGCCTGCGCCTGGAAGGCCGCCTCCGCGGGCGCAACCTCGCCGACACCGTGGTATGGATACACGGCTAGCGCAGCACAGCCGACCACAGAAGCGCCCAGTGACTGGGCCAGGGCGATTCCCACCGACGCGGCGCGCTGTGACAGTTCGCTGCCGTCGGTGGCAATGAGAATGCGCTGCGTCATAGGCCTGTCTCCCATGGACTGTCTGCGTCCGCTGCTCGGCACGGGTAAGAGTGCCTGCAGCGGTTCTCGTTCAATTGACCGCGGTCAAGCGCCAACAGCCACAAGAAAACGGGCAGCCATCTGGCTGCCCGCATCGGATCCGGCGCTTCTTTCAGCGCCCGCGCAGTTTCTTGATCGCCGCCAGCTGCGCGGCAAGGGCGGAGATCTCCGCCTCTACCTTGGCGATCTCGAGGTCGCTCGTCGCGTTCTTGCGTGCTTCCTCGGCCGCCCGCAGCGACTCGTTGGCCTTCGCCTCATCGAGGTCCTTGGCGCGGATGGCAGTGTCGGCGAGCACGGTGACGACGTTCGGCTGCACCTCGAGAATGCCGCCGGCGACGAAGACCTGGTCTTCTTCGCTCGCCCCAGCTTGCCTAATCCGCACCACGCCGGGCTTGATCCGCGTGATCAGCGGCGTGTGGCGTGGATAGATGCCGAGCTCACCGGCCTCGCCGGGCAGCACGACGAACTCCGCTTCCCCGGAGAAGATCGATTCCTCGGCACTGACGACGTCGACGTGGATGGTGGTCATTGGATCTTCTTCGCCTTCTCGAAGGCCTCGTCGATCGTGCCGACCATGTAGAACGCCTGTTCGGGAAGCGCGTCGCACTCGCCGTCGACGATCATCTTGAAGCCGCGGATCGTCTCCTTCA
>CAZSYX010000042.1:0-29217 GCA_964610575.1 uncultured Burkholderiaceae bacterium | reverse complement strand
CGAACATAACCGATTTAACCCGCTCTGGCGGCTTCTGCCGCGCAGACTCCTAGGCGAACTTGGCCAGCGTGCGCGCCATACGCTGCACCCGCTGGTTGGTCTTCTCGCCCTTGGCGGTGGAAAACTGCGGGTGCTCGATCGCGCAGGCGACCATCTCGAAGAAGGCCTTGTCCAGCGCCTTGCGGCTGGCCGACATCTGCAGCGCGATCTCTTCGCAGTCGGCGCCGGCCTCGATCATGCTCTGGATGCCGCGTAATTGACCTTCGACCCGCTTCAGGCGCAGCACCAGCGCGCGTCGTGCTTCGTCGGCACTCTTATCCATCAGGGCACACTCGCTCATGAACAACTCGGGCGTGATTCTGGCACGCCCGCCTTCTTCAGTATCCAGCCCATGGGGCAATAGTTGGTCAGGCCGTACTGCAGCAGGTTGGCGCCGACGAAGGCGGTGAAGGCCAGCCACCACTTCGACATGAAGATCGGGCTGCCCTCGATGCCGAGGGCGAGCGACAGCAGGATGAAGATGCCGGCAAAGATGCGGATCAGGCGGTCGACGGTCATGTCGTGATTCCTCCGGAGACTGGGTTGGACGGTGCCGCCGGTCGAGCCAGGCGGCGGTAATTGGCGGCGTAGTAAAGGATCGGGATGACGACCAGCGTCAGAGCCGTCGAGACGAAGATGCCGCCCAGCAGCGCGATCGCCAGCCCGTTGAAGATCGGGTCGTCGAGGATGAACAGCGCGCCGAGCATGGCTGCCAGGGCGGTGAGCACGATCGGCTTGGCGCGGGCGGCGGCGGCGTCGATCACCGCCTGCTGGAACTCGGCGCCCTCCTCCAGCCTCAGGTTGACGAAGTCGACCAGCAGGATCGAGTTGCGCACGATGATGCCGGCCAGGGCGATCATGCCGATCATCGACGTGGCGGTGAACTGCGCGCCGAGCAGCGCGTGGCCCGGCATCACGCCGATGATGGTCAGCGGGATCGGCGCCATGATGACGAGCGGCGTCAGGTACGAGCGGAACTGCGCCACCACCAGCAGGTAGATCAGGATCAGCCCGACGCCGTAGGCGATGCCCATGTCGCGGAAGGTCTCGTAGGTGACCTGCCACTCGCCGTCCCACTTCAGGCCGAAGGCGCGGTAGCGGTCCGAAGGCGGCGCGATCCAGTGCTCGGCGAGCGGCAGACCGCCGGGGGGCGTCAGCTTCGCCAGCGCCGGGCGCATCTCGAACATGCCGTACAGCGGCGAGTCGGTCTTGCCCTGCCCGCCCGCCACGTCGCCCACCACGTAGACGACCGGCTGCAGGTTCTTGCGGTAGATGACGCGCTCGCGCGGCGCGGTGACCGGCGTCACCAGCTCGGCCAGAGCGATCTCGTATTGGTCGGTGCGTCCGTCGACTGTCGGCAACCGGCCGCGCAGCTTGAGCTTCAGCGCCGCGTCGAGCCCGCCCTTGTCTTCGGGCGCCAGCCCGACGCGCACCGGCACCGCGTACTTCGACTGGCCGTCGTGCAGCGGCGTGATGTCCTCGCCGGCCAGTGCCATTCTCGCCATGCGCGCCACCTCGGCGGGCGCGATGCCGTACAGCGCCGCCTTGGCGGTGTCCACCCGCAGCAGCAGGCGGGTGCCGGGATCGAGCATGCTGTCGTCGACGGCGACGATGTCCGGCGTCTTCTCGAAGACCTTTCGAACCTCGCGGGCCAGCGCCATCTGCGCGTCGTAGTCGGGGCCGTAGATCTCGGCCACCAGGGGCGAGAGCACCGGCGGACCCGGCGGCACCTCGACCACCTTGATGTCGGCGCCGTAGCGGCGCGCGATCGCCTCCAGCGCCGGGCGCACGTTCTGGGCGATCTCGTGGCTCTTGCGCTTGCGGTCGTGCGCGTCGAGCAGGTTGACCTGCAGGTCGCCCACCTCGCCGCCTGCGCGCAGGTAGTACTGCCGTACCAGGCCGTTGAAGTTGATCGGCGCGGAAAGCCCCGCGTAGGCCTGGTAGTGCGTGACCTCCGGCAGCTTGGCCACCTCGGTGCCGAGTTCGCGCAGCAGCGCCGCCGTGCGCTCCACCGGCGTGCCGGTCGGCGCGTCGACGACCACCTGGAACTCCGACTTGTTGTCGAACGGCAGCATCTTCAGCACGACGAGCTTCAGCGGTGCCAATGCCACCGCCAGCGCGATGGCGAGTGCAATGCCGGCGGCCATCAGCCAGCGGTTGCGCCGCCCGTGGTCGCCGCGCAGGAACGGCGTCATCACGCGGGTGAAGAAGCGCGCCAGCCAGGCGCCGAGCTTGTCGGCACTGGCCGGCGCCGCGTGCGCGCCCGCCTTCTTGTGATACAGCAGCCGCAGCGCCAGCCATGGCGTGACCACGAAGGCGATGGCCAGCGACAGCAGCATGCCCATGCTGGCGTTGATCGGGATCGGGCTCATGTACGGCCCCATCAGCCCGGTGACGAAGGCCATCGGCAGCAGCGCGGCAATCACCGTCAGCGTGGCCAGGATGGTCGGCCCGCCGACCTCGTCGACCGCGCGCGGGATCATCTCGGTCGGCGGCGCGTGGTCGAATTGCGCGCGGCGGTGGATGTTTTCCACCACCACGATCGCGTCGTCGACCAGGATGCCGATCGAGAAGATCAGCGCGAACAGCGACACCCGGTTCAGCGTGAAGCCCCAGGCCCACGAGGCGAACAGCGTCGTTGCGAGGGTCAGCACCACCGCGATGCCGACGATCACCGCCTCGCGGCGGCCGAGCGCGACCCAGACCAGCGCCACCACGGACAGGGTGGCGAAGATCAGCTTCTGGATCAGCTTGTTGGCCTTGTCGCGCGCGGTGTTGCCGTAGTTGCGGGTCTCGATGACCTTCACGTCGGCCGGGATGATCTGGCCCTTCAATTCGCCGATACGGGCCATCACCGCGTCGGCCACCGACGAGGCGTTCTCGCCGGCCTTCTTCGACACCGCGATCGTCACCGCCGGGTATTCGGCGCCGGCCTTGCCCTCCGCCCGCGTGCCGTGCCACGCGTACTGAGTCGGCAGATCGGCGCCGTCGGTCACCCGCGCCACGTCGGCCAGGTAGACCGGCCGGCGGCCGCCGCGGCCGTCCGGGTGAACGCCGACGATCAGCTCGCCCACCTCGCGGCTGCTGGCGAGGAACTGCCCGGCGCGCACTTCGATGTCCTGGTTGCCGGCGGTGAGGTTGCCGGCCGGAGCCGAGACGTTGGTCGCGGCCAGCGCCCGCTCGATGTCGGCGAGCACGATGCCGTGCACATTCATCCGTTCCGGCTCGATGGTCACCCGCACCACGTGGTCCGGGCCGCCGAGCGTGACCACCTCGCGCGTGCCCGGGACACGCTTGAGTTCGACCTCCACCGCATGGGCGATCTTGGCCAGCGCCAGGCTGCTCGTCTCCGGCCGGTCGCTGTGAAGCGTCAGCGCGACGATCGGCACGTCGTCGATGCCCTTCGGCTTGACGATCGGATCGAGCACGCCGACGTGCCGCTTGACCCAGTCGCTGTTGGACATCAGCGCGTCGTAAAGCCGCACCAGCGCGGCGACGCGGTCCTCGCCGACCTTGAACTGCACTGTCAGGATGGCCAGTCCCGGCCGGGTGACCGAGAACACGTGCTCGATGCCGGTGATCTGCGAGATCACCTGCTCGGCCGGCACGGTGACGATGTTGTGCACGTCCTCGCTTCCCGCGCCGGGGAAGGGGATCAGCACGTTGGCCATCGTCACGTTGATCTGCGGCTCTTCCTCCTTCGGCGTGACCAGCACCGCGAAGACGCCCAGCAGCAGCCCGACCAGCGCGATCAGCGGCGTGATCTGCGTGGTCAGGAAAGCGCGCGCGATGCGGCCTGAAACGCCGAGCGCAGCGCCGGAATCAGCAGGAGTGCCGATGTTCATGCGACCTCGGACGCGTCAGATCGCGCCGGTGCCGCGCAGCGGGTCGAGCGCAACACGTTCGCCCGCAGCGAGTCCCGCCAGCACCTCGACCGCGTCGTCACTGACCTGGTTGCCGATGCGCACCTGGCGCAGTTGCCGCACGCCGTCGGTCAGCACGTACACGGCGGTCAGCTCACTGCGGCGGACCACCGCCGCAGCGGGCACCACCAGCTTCTGGCTGCGACCGATCGGCACCAGCACCTTGACGGCGGTGCCCGGGACGATGCCCGCCGGCGCGTCGGCCGGCAGTTCGGCACGCACCTGAGTCGACAGCAGCCGAGGATCGGCGGCCGGCAGCACCGTGACGCGCGTCGCCTTGACGCGCCGCTGGACCGACGGCAGCTCGATCTCGGCACGATCGACACGCGCCGTGCGCGGCAGCACGAACTGCGGGATCGTGCCGACCGCGCGCAGCGCGGCCGGATCGTGGATCTCGACCACGCCGCGCCCTGGCGTGGCCAGTTCGCCAAGCTCCATCAGCCGGCGCGTGACCACGCCGTCGATCGGCGCCCGCAGTTCGGCGAAGCTGCGCCCGGTGGCGGCCTGCGTGGTGCCGGCGCGCGCGGCGTCGAGCGCCGCCCGGGCGGTCTTCAGGTCCGCGTCGGCCTTGTCGAGCGCCGACTGGCTGAGGAAACCCTGCGCGACGAGGCTCTTGGTCCGCTCGTGTTCGAGCTGCGCCTGGGCCAGCGCCGCCTCGGCCTGCGCCACCTGCGCGGAGGCCGAGGCGACCTGTGCGTCGGTCTCGCGGGTGTCGATGCGTGCCAGCAGCTGTCCGCGCTTGACGCGGTCGCCGGCATCGACGAGAAGCTGGGTCAGCTGGCCGGAGATCTGCGCCGAAACCGTGGCCTGGCGCACCGACTCGATGATCGCGTCGGCCGCGTACACCTCGTCGACCTGGCGCAGCTCGACGGTTGCGGAGGCGCCCGCCTGCGCGAGCGCCGGGCCGGCAGACAGCAGCGCGACGGCGGCAAGCGCGCCCGCGGCGGCCCGGTACATCCGTGACATGGCGACTCCGTGATCTAGCACGGCACGCACTATATACCCCTGGGGGTATATCGGCAACCGCGCTGCAGCTGAGGGTTTTCTCTAACCGTGTCCGCTCAGACGGCGTCGCAGACGCGCCGCAGGCGGGCGCTTACCTCGGCGGCGACGGCGTGCACCTCGGGCTTGTCGATCAGTTGCACCATCACGTCGGGGTCCATGAACTCGACCTGCACCTTGCCTGCCGCGTCCTCGCGCACCACGACATTGCACGGCAGCAGCAGCCCGATCGTCGGCTCGGCACCGATCGCCCGATGGGCGAACGGCGGATTGCATGCGCCCAGGATGCGGTACGGCGGCATGTCGGCGTTCAGCTTCTTCTTCAGCGTCGCCTGCACGTCGATCTCGGTCAGGATGCCGAAGCCCTCCTTCGCCAGTTCCTCGCCGACCTTCTTCAGCGCGGCGTCGAAATCCATGTCCACTGTCTTGCCGAAGCCGTAGCGGTTCTTCATCGCTTCCTCCATTGCAGTGCGAGAGCCAGGGCCGCACGATACCGCCAGCCGCCTCGCCAACCACTCACCGCGATCGCGCGATCCGCTTTCGATCCCACGGTCGCGGCAGGCGAACCAGTTTGGCCAGCGCCGCCTCGGCGCGCAGTGCGTGCTGCCTGCGCTGCTCTTCGAGCCAGTCGAGCGCGGGCGTCGCATCGACTTGCGCGGCGCGCGCAAGCCTGGGCGCAAGTTCCTCCGCCACCACCGCGTCGTTGAGCGCACCGAGCTCGTCCTGCAGGTGGGCGAGTTCATCGACGTAACGTTTGGTCGGCTTCGCCGGCAGCGCGGAAGCGAACAGGTCGAGCGCGTAGCGCAGCCGCTTGGCGCGGATGCGAACACGGTGCTGCTCCTCGACCGGCAGCACGACGAAGAAGGCGGCCGAGTCGAACAGCCGCCGGTGCAGTCGCCCGAGTCGCTTGCCGGCGGCCGAACCGAGCGTCGGACTGCCCTGTGCAACGGTGTTCGCCCAGCGCATGAGGCGCAACGCCAGCCTCGCATAGCGCGCGCCCGCAAGGGCCTCGCGCAGCGCCGCGTCGTCGCGCCGTCGAAGTCCCGCCGTCCGCTCGGCCAGCGGCTTCGCTGCCGGCACCGCGGTCACCAGTGCCGGCAGGGTCTGTGCCTGCAGCACGTCCCAGTCGCGCACCGCGCCGAGCCGGCGCGCGATCCAGCGCAGGTCGCCGTCGATCGCTGCCGGCCAGCCGGCCGCCTTGCCCAGCAGGCGCGCCGCCGAGCGGACACGCCGCACGGCCACGCGCGCCTGGTGCACGAACTCAGGGTCAACGCTTTCGATACCGCCGGCCGCATTGGCAAGCAGCAGCGTCGTGCCCCGCTCGACGACGCTGCGTAGCGCCACCGCGAGCGGCGTGTCGCGCTTCAGGGCGCCCGCCACCGCGGCTGCGTTGGCCTTCAGCGGCGCGGCCGATTCCCCCGCGGCGAGCCGATAGCCGCGCACGGCCTTGGAATCCACGGCCGGCAGCAGTGCCAACGCGACGCTGCCCTTGCCGGCCAGTTCGGAGGCGAGTCTGTACAGCGCCTCGACAGTGCCGGACTTCAGCTCCAGTTCAAGTTCGAGTATCGCTGCGCGACGATCGCCGGCAGCGATTTCGCCTTCATCGAGCGCCACCTCGATCGCACCGTCGTTCGCGTTCCAGAGAGTTCGGCGAAAGCGGGTGCGAAAAGCCGGCAGCAGGCGCGCCTCGGGATGCGCCTGCAGCAGCGCGGCCAGCGGTGTCTCCGGGAAGCGGCCCAAATCGAGCCGGCCGCGCGGCGCCGGCACCTCCCACTCGCCGCGCGACGACAGTGCGCTCACGCGGGCCTCGGTCTTCAGCGTCTGCACCCAGCGCCGGCCGATGCGGCGCACGCGCAGCGCCATCCGGTTGCCGCGCAGCAGGCGGTCGGCGGTGTCGAAGTAGACGTTGTCGACCTCGAGGGCCTCGCCTTCGCCCAGGCGGGCCAGCCGCTGCCGCAGCGCCGGCAGGTCGCGCGCAGAAACCGCGAGCTTCAGTTCGATCTCGCGCGGGCTCTGCTCGCCCTTGATCCCGCTCTTCGTCCCGTTCTTCGCCGCCGCCATGCGGCCAGCATAAGGCAGCGATGCGCGCGTTCCGGCGTACAGATCCACCGAATGGCTTAGGTCCACCTACAAAGGACTTACGCCGCAAGATCGCGATGGCTACCACGCCTGCTGAATGGCGGCGGGGCGAGCAAGCGCGCACGATGCCGTCATGCGCTCAATGCGCAAAGAACCCTGGAGGACACACGATGAACCACTTGCCGCCCGCCCTGCCCTCAAGACCTTCCGAAACTCAGCACAGCAGCCGCAGCGCCCGCTGGACCGCCGGCTTCGTCATAGCCGGTGGATTCGGATTCATGGGCAGTGCCTTGATCAATGCGTCCGAGCCTAACGACCGTGTTGCCGCGTTCAGGCCAGCGATGTCGGCACCCACCGCCATGGACATCAGCGGCCCCTCGTCCGGACACGCTGAGAACTACGAGGTCGACAACGCCGTCCGCAGCTGGGCCTGGGAGGCGAAAGGACCTGAGCAGAAGCCGTCGCGCAGTTACGACTTCGAAGAACTCTGGCTGGCGCGCTGACCGGCCGCCATGCCGGCCGGTCCGCGTAGGCGCGGGCCGGCCTTTCTCGTTTCCATCTTTTTCTCTAACAAGGAGGAGCCATGCGCCTGCGAGCACCGCTGCTTTGGTTGTGCCTGGCGCCGGCATCCGCGCTGGCCCAGATCCAGGTGGTCGGCGACGGCGCGTGTCCGAAATTCGCGGTCGACATCGCGGCGTTTGCGACCTGCGATGGCGACCGTGTGGCAGCGCCCTCGGCGTTGCCCGCGCTGAAGATCGCCGCCACGTCGCCTCACGAGGTACCGCCGCACAAGCGCACCGAAAGCGACCTGTACATCAGTGCGGCCGAGGCGCAGCGGCTCCGCGAGGTTTATGCAGGACAAGTCGTGCTGATCGATATCCGCAGCCGCATCGAGGCCGCCTATGTCGGCCAGCCCGACACGGTGGACATCCACGTGCCCTATCTCGAGCCGGTATTGCCGCTGCAGTGGAGCCCGGCATCGGGCAGTCTCCGGCTGCAGCGCAACCCGACGTTCGTGCAGGAGGTCAAGGCAGCCCTGGCGGGGCTCGATGGTCCCGCCGAGCCGACCATCCTGCTGCTGTGTCGCTCCGGCCAACGTAGTGCCATCGCCGCCGACGCGCTGGCTGCCGCCGGCGTCGCGCACGTCTACACCGTGGTCGACGGCTTCGAGGGCGACATCGGCCCGGGCGGCCGGCGCGACGTCAACGGCTGGAAGGTTGCCGGCGGTCGGTGGCAGTCGAGGGCCTCGCCACACCTGACTTCGGCTTCCGCACTCTGACGCGGCCTGGCCTCACCTCTTCTGGGTGCCAGCCGCAAGACGGCACGCACTGCCCGGCAGGCACGGCTCAGTCCGCACTGAGCAGGCCGATGTGCCTTTGCGCGGCGACGACCGCCTCGGTCCGGTTGCGCGCCTGCAGCACCCGGTAGATCGCCAGCAGGTGGACCTTGACCGTCGCCTCCGCGAGGCCAAGTTCGCGCGCAATCGCCTTGTTCGGCAATCCGCGGGCAAGCAGCCGCAACACCTCGAGCTGGCGAGGTGTCAGGCCGCTCCCGTTGGAGGCCGGGGTTGCGTCAACGCAACCCGGCGCCGAATCGGACAGGAAGCGCAACGGCGCGTAGGTTCCGCCCGCGAGCACCAGCCGGATCGCCTGCAGCATCACCGCGGCCGCATCGGATTTCGGAATGAAGCCCGCGACTCCGAGCGCGATCAGTTCGCGCACCAGCGCAGCGTCCTCGGTTGCCGAGAGAATGACCAGCGGCAGTGCGGGATGCTTGCGCCGCCAGCGGGCGATGGTCGGCGCGCCGTCGGCGCCCGGCATGTGCAGGTCGACCAGCGCCAGGTCCAGGTCCACGCCGTTGGCCAACTGCGCGTCGACCTGCGCCGCATCGGCCGCTTCGAACCACTCGATCTCGGCGGCCAGCGGCTGCAGCGCGTGCCGCATCGCCAGGCGCATGACCTCGTGATCATCGGCGAGAAGGATGTTCAGCGCGGCAGCCCCAGAGTTGGCAGAGTCCACGGGCGGAGAGTACCTTTCGGCAGTTTCGCAGGAAGGCTATGCCCGGCCGGCGGCGCAGGCAATCCCGTTCGCAGATGGTCCTGATGTGAGTGTTCGGTTGACGATCGCGCTTTTCCGGCGTCTTTCGCTGGCGATGCTGCTGTCGGCCGCGGCAACGGCCGGCGTCGCGCGCGACAGCGATGTGGAAGTCATCCGCGCGGCAGCATTCACGGTGGCGGCACGGGCAGGCCCCCCCACCGAGGCGGTCGAACTCCCGCACGGCTGGCGTAACGCCGGCCGCGCACCGGCCGAGGCGAAGTTCACCCTGTCGTTCGCCGGTCCTGCAGCCGGCGACTTTGCCGTCTTCATCGACGGCGTCACCCCCTCGTTCGACGCCACCGTCAACGGGCGCCGTGTCTTCCAGAGCGGACCGGCGGGGCGCCCGACCTTGCTGCGCAGCTGGCGCGGCGCCCCGGCGTTCCAGATCCCGGGCGACGTTCTGCGCGAAGGCAATAACACGATCGAGCTGGCGTTCCTCGTTCCAGCCGGCGTTGGCGTCGTGCTGGGCTCGGTGAACGTCGGCCCGGCGGACCGGATCATGTCGCTCGCCTACCGGGACTGGGTGTTGATCAACCTGTTACCGGTCGTCGTCGCCGCGGTGCTCGGCGCGGTTGGGCTGCTCGCGCTTGCGCTATGGCGAGGGCGCCGCGATTACGACCTGTTCTTCTGGCTCGGCCTCGGCGCCACGCTGTGGTCGCTGCAGAACTTCCTGTACCAATGGCCGTTCCCGCCGCTGCCGTCGCCGCACATGAGCGTGCTGCTCATCGGCCTGTACATCTGGTATCCGTTGCCACTCGCCATCTTCTTCCTGCGCTTCGCCTACGTGCGCTCAGCGCTATTCGAGCGACTGGTGATCGCGGCCATGCTGCTGGCTGCGCCCATCCTCTATGCGGCAGAGGCGTTCGGTCACTTCGGCACCGCCTCCCTCGGATTGCGGGCGGTGACGCTGGTCATGGTCAGCATCGCCCTACTGGCGGTGTTGCGCTTCGCGGTGCGCTCGCGCGATGTCAAGGGCGCGCTGCTGCTGGTCGTTGGCGTCTTGTGCGTCGGTGGCGGTGCCTTCGATTACTACACCAGCATTGCAAGCCCGACGCTGCGGCAGGTCTGGTTTGTGACGTACACCGGCGCCGTCCTCGTCCTGTTCACCGCCTGGATACTGCTCGACCGCTACCAGCAGGCCTACAGCGCCTATCGCGACCTGAACCTCGAACTCGAACAGCGCGTGCAGACGGCCAATGCCGAGTTGCAGCTGCGGCTGGCACAGACGCAGGCAGCGCGCGAACAGGCCGAGCAGGCGAACGTCGCCAAGTCGCGTTTCTTCGCCGCCGCCAGCCATGACCTGCGCCAGCCGCTGCATTCGCTGGGCTTGTTCACTTCGGCGCTCGATACCCACCTGACCTCGTCGAAGGCGCACGAAATTGCCCACAGCATTGGCCAGTCGATCACGGCGCTGGAGAGCCTGTTCGACGCGTTGCTCGACCTGTCGCGGCTCGATGCCGGCATCGTCGCAGTGCAGCCGCGCAACGTCGGCCTGCAGCCGCTGTTCGACCGGCTGACACGCGAGTTCCACGCCGAAGCGGTCGAGCGCGACCTGCGCCTGCGCTTCGTGCCGACACGTGCGGTCGTGCGCACCGATCCGCTGCTGCTCGAGCGCATCCTGACGAACCTGGTCGCCAATGCATTGCGCTACACGCCGCGCGGCGGCGTCGTGGTCGGCGTCCGCCGGCGCGGCGATCGCGTGGCGATCGAGGTCTGCGACACCGGGATCGGCATCCCGGCGGACAAGCAGGCGCTGGTGTTCGAGGAGTTCTACCAGGTCGACAATCCCGGGCGGGACCGCCGCCGCGGCCTCGGCTTAGGGCTGGCGATCGTGCAGCGGCTGGCGCAGTTGCTCGGCCATCCGCTGTCGCTCCGCTCTGCTCCCGGCCGCGGCACCTGTTTCGCGATCGAGCTTCCGCGGACGCAGGAACCAGCCGACACCCCCGCCGAGCAGCCGTCGGTCGGCGACGACGACGCGCTCCTCGGCGTCCGGATCCTGGTTATCGATGACGACGTCATGGTGCGAGACGGAACCGCCGCGCTGCTACGCCAGTGGCGGGCTGAAGCGTGCACCGCTGCCTCGAGCGCCGAGGCCGTGTCCGCAGTTGGCGACGGCTTCGTTCCCGACGCGATGATCGTTGACCTGCGCCTAGGCGAGGCACACGACGGCATCGACGTCATCCAGGCGCTGCGCAAGAGGCTGGGTCGCGAGACGCCGGCGCTGCTGGTGTCAGGGGACACGGGCGCCGTCGAGTTGGCGCGCGTGCGCTCCAGCGGCATCGCACTGCTGACCAAGCCGGTGGCGCCGGCGAAGCTGCGCAGCTTGCTGCGCGCAATGCTCGCACCCCCGGCGACAACCTTGACCTGAGCCGGCCCAAGTCTCCGATCGCGCAGCCGCGCTTGGGATGCATCTTTTCCGTATGCGCGTCGCTGCTTTCGCCGACCTGCGCCCGGACAAGCCTCAATCGGCGGCCGCTGGCAGCAGATCGTGGCTTGACGGGCATCAACCGCGCGGCGGCCGCGCGCGAGCTAGTATCCGCCTCATGTTTGCCTTGGCCCCCTGGTCGCTGGCCCGCCGCGCTGCAGGCGGACGTCGCACGGTGCTACTGCTTGTGCTGGCGGCGCTGCTGTATGGCTTCGGCATCCACGCCGCGCGCGCTTGCGCACACAACCGCGTCGCCACTGCGCAGGAGTCTGGCGTCTCCGGCGGACAGCCCTGCCACGGCGAGATCGACCTCGCCCAGGCGGCATGCGAGACGCACTGCAATTCGGACGCGCAGAGCGGCCGCGCCTCGCCAAGCTTCGAACTGCCGGCGGCCGCACCGCTGCCTCTCGCTGCGTCGCTGGCTCCGCCGGCGCCGATCGGGCTAATTGCGCTCGATGCGGCGCCGCCACGCCGCGACACCGGCCCACCCCTTCACATCCTGTTGCACCGCCTGCTGCGTTAGAGCGCGCACGGCCCTGAGGGCCGCTGCCGCGCCCGGCTGCGCGTCGCACGCGCACCGAATCGTCTTTTCGCAGGAGGCACGATGTACCCACCGTCTCGTCGCGGACTTGTTCCGCTGTTCGCCGCCATACTCGCGCTCGCCGCCGCGCCGGCTGCCGCCCAGCCGCCCGGCGCAACGGTCGAATCGCTGCTGTCGTACGCGCGGCAGTCGAA
Organism: uncultured Burkholderiaceae bacterium; assembly: GCA_964610575.1. Taxonomy (GTDB): domain Bacteria; phylum Pseudomonadota; class Gammaproteobacteria; order Burkholderiales; family Burkholderiaceae_F; genus JADJWR01. The sequence goes on along the minus strand of CAZSYX010000042.1, from coordinate 16,918 downwards.
CCCGGAGTTCACCTTCATGCAGCGCGAGGCAGAGGCCGCCTCCGCTCGCGTGACACCGGCCGGCAACCTGCCCGATCCGTCGTTCTCGATGGAGCTGCGCGACATCACGCGCGACGGCACCATCAGCCCGACGCTGTCGCCATCCAACGTCGGCAGCACCAAGTACACGGTGCGCCAGATGATTCCCTTTCCGGGCAAGCGCGACCTGGCGCGCGCCGCCGCCGAGGCCTCGGCCGAGCAGTCGAACCAGGCCGCACGGGCGACGTGGAACGAACTGGCGATGCGCATCAAGGTCACCCATGCCCGCCGCTACGAGCTGGCACGGCGGCGCGAGATCGTCGGCGAGATCGACGCGCTGCTGGCGAACCTCGAGTCGGTCACCCGCACCCGCTATGCCGGCGGCCTCGCGTCGCAGGCCGACGCCGTGCGCGCGCTGTCCGAGCGCACGATGCTGCGCGGCGAGCTGATTTCGCTGGCGGCGCAGGCGCGGACGGTCGATGCCCAGTTGAACGCGCTGCTGGCGCGCCCGCCCGATGCGCCGCTGGCCGCGCCGGCCGGGCTGCGCATGCCGGCTGAAGAGCTGCTGTTCGCGCCGCTTGCCGGTCGTCTGCATGACCGCAACGCCGACCTCGCGGCCGATCGCGCGCGAGTGGACAGTGCCGAGCGATCACGCGAGCTCGCCTACCGCAACCGCTACCCCGACTTTGCGCTGGCCGTTTCGCCGATCCAGCGGGACAACCGCCTGGCTGACTGGGACCTGATGTTCGAGGTCACCATCCCGCTGCAGCAGGGCACGCGGCGCGCACAGGAAAGGGAGGCCGAAGCCATGGTCGCGGCCGCCAGCGCCCGCCGCGAGGCCACCATGCAGCGTGCCCTGGGCGAACTCGGCACGGCGCTGGCGCAACTGGCCGGCGCGCGCGAGATGGCGCGGCTCGCCGAGGCGAGCCTGCTGCCGCAGATGCGCGTGAACCTGCAGGCGGCGTTGTCCGCCTACGAAGCCGGCAAGGTCGACTTCCTGGCGCTGCTCGATGCGGAGCGGCAGGTGCGCCAGGCGCGACTGAGCCTTCTCTCCGCCGAAGTCGAAGCGCAGATGCGGCTGGCGGAAGTCGAGCGACTGATCGGGGAGGATCTATGAGCGCGACCGGAATCGGCAAGGGCATCGCCCTGCTCGCGGCACTCGCCGTTGCCACCGGCGCCGGCTACTGGTTCGGCGGCAGGCGCGCCTCGGTTGTGCACGAAACCGCCGCCACTGCAGCCGCAGCGCCCGAGAAGGGCGGTCGCAAGGTCCTCTACTACCGCAACCCGATGGGCCTGCCGGACACCTCGCCGACGCCGAAGAAGGACTCGATGGGGATGGACTACATCCCCGTCTACGAAGGCGAGGAGGAGACGAGCGGCGGCGTGAAGATCAGCGACGCCAAGGTGCAGATGCTCGGCGTGCGCAGCGCGGCTGTCGAGCGTCGAGCGCTCGACGCCGTCGTGCGCGCCACCGGGCGGATCGAGGTCGACGAGCGCCGGCTGGCCACCATCACGCCGAAGTTCGAAGGCTATGTGGAGAAGCTGCACGTCAACGCCACCGGCCAGTACGTGGCACGCGGCGCGCCGCTGTTCGAGGCCTATAGCCCCGAGCTGCTGGCCACCCAGCGCGAGTACGCCATCGCCGTGCAGGGGCTGGCGCAGGTCAAGGGCGCGGAGGACGCGACCGTGGCCGGCATGAAGCGGCTGGCTGACTCGGCGCTGGAGCGGCTGCGCAACTGGGACGTGACCGACGAGCAGATCGCGCAGCTGGCCGCCGGCGGCAAGCCGCAGCGCGCCCTGACCTTCCGCGCGCCGGCCTCGGGCCACGTGATCGAACGCAAGGCGACGCAGGGCATGCGCTTCATGCCGGGCGAGGTGCTTTACCAGCTTGCCGACCTGTCGACCGTGTGGGTGATCGCCGAGGTCGCCGAGCAGGACATCGGCCGCGTACGCACCGGGCTGACCGCCCGGGCGCGTCTGGACGCCTATCCGGGCCAGGTGTTCGAGGGACGCGTCACTTACATCTATCCGACGCTGAAAGCCGACACGCGCACAGCACAGCTGCGCGTTGAACTGCCCAACCCGCAGGGGCGACTGAAGCCGGCCATGTACGCGCAGGTCGAGATTGCCGCCGCCGGCAGCCCGCAGCTGGTGGTGCCCAGCTCGGCGGTGATCGACAACGGCACGCGCCGCGTGGTGCTCATCGACAAGGGCGAGGGCCGTTTCGAGCCGCGCGACGTGAAGCTCGGTGCCCGCAGCGACGAGTTCACGGTGATCACCGAGGGCGTCAAGGAAGGCGAGCGGGTGGTGACCTCGGCCACCTTCCTGCTCGACTCCGAAGCGAACCTGAAGGCCGCGCTCGGCGCGCTCACCGGCGGATCGGACACGGCAAGAGTCAGCCACAGCGCGGCCGGCACGCTCGACGAGGTCGACGCCAGGACCGGCATGCTGCTGATCACGCACGAGCCGGTCGAGAGCCTGAAGTGGCCGAAGATGTCGATGGAGTTCGTGCCGGCCAACGAGGCGATCGCGAAGAAGTTCAAGCCGGGTGCGGCGATCCGGTTCGACTTCGTCGAGCGCAAGCCGGGCGAGTGGGTAGTGACGAAGATGGAGCCGCGCAAATGAGCGGCCGCCAAGGAACGTTCACCGGGGCCCGTCATGGTTGAAAGGCTGATCACCTGGTCGGCCCGCAACCCGTTCCTGATCGGGCTCTTCACGCTGCTGCTCGTCGCCGGCGGCGTGATCGCCATGCTGCGCACGCCGCTCGACGCGCTGCCGGACCTGTCCGACGTGCAGGTGATCGTCTACACCGAGGTGCCGGGGCAGGCGCCGCAAGTGGTCGAGGACCAGGTCACCTACCCGCTCACCACCGCCATGCTCGCGGTGCCGCACAGCAAGGTGGTGCGTGGCTTCTCCTTCTTCGGCGCCAGCTTCGTCTACGTGATCTTCGACGACGGCACCGACCTCTACTGGGCCCGCTCGCGGGTGCTCGAGTACCTGAACGCCGCCGCCGGCCGCCTGCCGCCGAACGTGACGCCGCAGCTCGGGCCCGACGCCACCGGGGTGGGCTGGGTCTACCAGTACGTGCTGCTCGCCAAGGACCGCACGCTGGCCGAGCTGCGCACGCTGCAGGACTGGTACCTGCGCTACCAGATCAACGCCGCGCCGGGGGTGAGCGAGGTCGCCTCGGTCGGCGGCTTCGTGCAGCAGTACCAGGTGATCGTCGATCCGGCGCGGCTGCGCGCCTACGGCATCACGCTGGAGCGCATCGCGCAGGTGATCCGCGGCTCCAACCGCGACGTCGGCGGCCGCGTGGTCGAGATGGCCGAGGCCGAGTACATGGTGCGCGGCCGCGGCTACCTGCGCGGCGCCGCCGACATCGAGGACCTCGTCCTGCGCGCCGAGACAGGCACGCCGGTGCGCATCCGCGACGTGGCGCGCGTCGAGCTCGGCCCGGACGAGCGGCGCGGCGTGGCCGAGTTCAACGGCGAGGGCGAGGTGGTCTCCGGCATCGTGGTGGCCCGGCACGGGGCCAACGCGCTGCAGGTGATCGAGGGCGTCAAGCAGCAGATCGAGCGGCTGAAGGCCGGCCTGCCGCAGGGGGTGACGATCGAGACCGTCTACGACCGCTCGGAGCTGATCCGGCGCGCCATCGACACGCTGACCGACACGCTGGTGCAGGAGTCGATCATTGTCGCCCTGGTCTGCGCGCTGTTCCTGCTGCACGCGAGGAGCGCGCTGGTGGTGATCCTGGTGCTGCCGCTGGGCGTGCTGTTCTCGTTCATCTGCATGAAGCTGCTCGGCATCAACTCGAACATCATGAGCCTCGGCGGCATCGCCATCGCCATCGGCGAGATGATCGACGCCGCGGTGGTGATGGTCGAGAACGCGCACAAGCGGCTGGAGCGCCGCGACGGCACCGACGAGGCGGGGCGGGTCGAGACCATCATCGCCGCCAGCCGCGAGGTCGGACCGGCGCTGTTCTTCTCGCTGCTGATCATCGCGGTGAGCTTCCTGCCGGTGTTCACGCTGGAGGCGCAGGAAGGGCGGCTGTTCGCGCCGCTCGCCTACACCAAGACCTTCGCCATGCTCGGCGGCGCCCTGCTGTCGGTGACCCTGCTGCCGATGCTGATGGTGTACCTGATCCGCGGCCGCATCCTGCCGGAGAAGAGCAACCCGCTGAACCGCTGGCTGATCGCCGCCTACCGGCCGGTGATCGAGATCGTGCTGCGCCACCGGCTCGCCACCGTCGCCGCGGCGGCGCTCGTTGCCGCGGCGTCGTTCTGGCCGGCCGCCCGGCTGGGCACCGAGTTCATGCCGACGCTGAACGAGGGCACGATCTTCTACATGCCGACCGGCCTGCCCGGCATGTCGATCAACCAGGCCTCGACCATCCTGCAGAAGCAGAACCAGATCCTGAAGAGCTTCCCCGAGGTGGCCTCGGTGATCGGCAAGGCCGGCCGGGCGAACTCCGCCACCGACCCGGCGCCGGTGGAGATGTTCGAGACGGTGATCAACCTGAAGCCGCAGTCCGAGTGGCGGCCGGGCATGACCACCGACAAGCTGATCGCCGAGATGGACAAGGCGATGCAGTTCCCGGGCATCGCCAACTCGTGGACCATGCCGATCCGCGCCCGCATCGACATGCTCTCCACGGGCATCCGCACGCCGGTCGGCATCAAGGTCTTCGGCTCCAGCCTCGAGGAGATGGAGCGCGTGGCGCGCGAGATCGAGACGGTGGTGCGCCGCGTGCCTGGCGCCGCCAGCGCCTACGCGGAGCGGCTGACCGGCGGCCTGTACCTCGACATCGAGCCCGACCGCGCCCAGCTGGCGCGCTACGGCCTGACGGTCGGCGAGCTGATGGACACGATCAGCATGGCACTCGGCGGCGAGACGATCACCACCACCGTCGAGGGACGCAACCGCTTCGGAGTGATCATCCGCTACCCGCGCGATGCCCGCTCCGACCCGCAGCGCATCGAGCGTGAGGTGCTGGTGCCGGCGATGGCCGAGATGGGCAAGCCGCCGGCGCTGATCCCGATCGGCCAGGTGGCACGGATCAAGCTGGCCGCCGGCGCGCCGGTGATCCGCACCGAGAACGCACTGCTGAGCGCCTACATCTACGTCGACATCCGCGACCGCGACATCGGCGGCTTCGTCCGCGAGGCGCAGCAGGCGGTGCGCGACCACGTGCAGTTCCCGCCGGGGATGTACGTCGCCTGGAGCGGCCAGTTCGAGTACCTCGAGCGGGCGGTCGATCGGCTGAAGGTCGTCGTGCCGCTGACGCTGGCGATCATCTTCGTGCTGCTGTACCTCAGCCTGAAGCGCGGCGCCGAGACGATGATCGTGATGCTGTCGGTGCCATTTTCGCTGGTCGGCGGCGTGTGGTACCTGTGGGCGCTCGACTACAACATGAGCGTGGCGGTGGCGGTCGGCTTCATCGCTCTGGCCGGCGTTGCGGCCGAGACCGGCGTGGTGATGATCGTCTACATCCAGAATGCCTGGCACGACACGGTCGAGAGATGCCGCGCCGCGGGTAGAGCACCAAGCTTGGCCGACGTGCATGCCGCCGTGGTGCACGGTGCGGTCGAGCGCGTGCGGCCAAAGGTAATGACCGTGGTGACCACCATCGCCGCGCTGGCGCCGATCATGTGGAGCACCGGCACCGGCTCGGAGGTGATGCGCCGGATCGCCGCGCCGATGGTCGGCGGAATGATCTCCTCGACCGTCCTGACGCTGGTCGTGATCCCGGCGATCTATGCGATGGTGATCCAGAGGCGGCTCGCCGCAACGTCGCCGCAGGCTCCGGCGCCGGCTGCTCTCGACGCGTGATCCGGACCGATGCGAGTTTCGCCGATGAACGTTCGACCCGTACGATCAGCCCTCGTTCGGGCCGACGGCCGCGCCCACGCGTTCGCCTCCTGCGATCCCGGCCGGCGCCGCCAAACCTCGCTTTCCCCTCGACCCTGTGGAGATACGCCAATGAAGAAGCTGTTGCTTGTCACCGCCCTCTTCCTCGCTGCGGCGCCCGCATTCGCCCAGCACGCCGGCCACGGCACCATGGCCAAGCCCGCCGCCACCGCGGCCGGCGAACTGGCCGACGGCGAGGTTCGCCGCATCGACAAGTCGCGCGGCACCGTGCTGCTGAAGCACGGCGAGATCAAGAGCGTGAACATGGGCGCGATGACGATGTCGTTCAAGCTGAAGGACCCGCAGATGGCCGAGCAGCTGAAGGAAGGCGACAAGGTCAAGTTCGCGGTCGAGCAGAAGGGCGACGACCTGATCATCACCTCGATCCGCAAGGCGCCCTGACGGCGCCGGGCACTTTCACGCCGCAGCCGCCGGCCGTCGCAGTGCCAGCACGGCAGCGACGACCGCGTAGGCAGCCGCGGCCGCCGCGAAGCAAAGCGCATAGCTGCCGCTCGAGCGTTGCAGCAGCCCGAACAGGAACGGGCAGCAGACGACGCCGACGTAGGTGAAGAAAAGGCAGCCGCCGGTGGCCAGCGCCGCCTGGCCGGCGGGCGCCACGCGCGCGGCTTCCGCCAGGTACACGCCATTCCAACCGATCGCCGTGCCGCCGAGTGCGGCGATCACGGCAAACATCGCCAGCAGCGGCCAGGCCGCGGAAAACAGCGCGGTGATGGCGCTGCTGGCCGCCATCAGGCCGCCGAGCATGGCCAGCGTCGCGCGCGGCGAGAGCACGCGATCGGCAAACGCGCCCCAGCCGATGCGCGCCGCGACGCCGGCGACGTTGGCCACGGTCAGCCCGACACCGGCGGTGACCAGGCTCAGGCCCACCTCCTCGGCGAGGTAGGCGACGATGAAGCCGGACACGCACATCTGCAGCCCGGCGTAGACGAAAGACACCGCCGCCATCGTGCGCAGCGCCGGCGTGACGGCGACCAGCCGCAGCGCCGCGGCGAAATGGGCCAGCGAGAAGCGCGCATCGCGGCGGCGATCCTCGTCGAGCCGGTCGCGCACCGGCTGCGCGGCCAGAGAAATCACGACCGCCAGCACGGCGACCGCGGCCACCGCGATGCGCCAGCCGGCAGCCAGCGCCAGCGGCGGGACGGCGAGACCCGCCAGCGCCGCGCCGGCCGGCACGCCGGTCTGCTTGATCGAGAAGGTCAATCCCATCCGCGCCGGCGATGCGGTCCGCGCCAGCAGGTGGCTCGACGCAGGCGTGATCGGCCCGTAGCCGATGCCGAGCACCACCGCCGAGCCCGCCACCACGACCACCGCCGGCACCAGGCCGAGCAGCAGGCCGAGCGCGCACGCGAGCAGGCTCAGTTGCGATAAGCGCAGCGCGCCGACACGAAGCACGACCGCGCCGCCGACCAGCGCCGCTGTGGCCGCGCCGACGTAGGTCAGCGACAGATAGGTGCCGACCAGCGACGTCGGCAGGTCAAGGTCGGCAGCCACCAGGGGCGCCACCGCCGGCAGCGTCAGCACGGCAGCGGCAGCGGCGGTCTGGATCGCAGTGGTGGCCAGCAGCGCCGCTGCGGCGGGGCTCATTGCCGGCCGGCGCTCTGGCTCAGGATGTCTCCGCCAGTTGCTTCAGGTTGTTCAGGCCGGCCTCGAAATCCGGCCCGACCAGCCGATCCATGAACAGGCCGAACCAGCGGTTCACCGGGTTCGCGCCCATGTCGCCCTCGTTGCTCCAGCTGACCCGCACGCCGTTGCCGTCGGGCTGGATGCGCAGTTGACCGGTCGACTGCATGCCGAAGTCCGGGAACGACAGCCGGTAGCCCAGCCGCTGGCCCGGCACCGCCTCGGTGAACTCCATGGTCCCGTTGCCTTCAGTCGCGCTGCGCCAGGACCAGCGCGCACCGACCCCGGCCGCTGGGCCGCCGTACTCCATCTGCATCTTCGGATCACGCTGGTTCCAGGCCGACCACCTTTTCCACTCCGCCGGCGAGGCGATCAGCAGGTAGACCTTTTCCGCCGGGGCGGCAATCGCTACGCTGCGCTCAACCCTGAACTGCGAAGGCAGGGCCAGGCTGACGGCAGCGAACAGCAGCAGCGCCGCGGCAAGGCCGATCAATATCCATTTCAACCATTTCATCTGCTCGCCCTCCAAGGACCGTCATGTGGAAATCTAGTCTTCGCCTGCTGCTGGCGCCAATCGGCCTGCTCCTCGCGCTGCTGGCCGGCTGCGTGACACCCGGTCCGTCGCTGGTCGGCGACGACCGCGCCGCCGTGCAGTCCAAGATCGGCCCGCCCCCCGAGAAGTATCCGCTGCCCGGCGGCGGCGAGCGCTGGATGTACCCGTGGGGCGGCCTGCAACAGCGGGTCGATGCGGTCGACTTCGATCCGGCGGGGCGAGTGACGCAGGTCCGACAGGTGCGCACCGCCGAGAACTTCGCACGCGTGCGCATCGGCGTCGACACCCAGGCCGACATCCGCCGCGAGTTCGGCCCGCCACGAATCGTCGAACCGTATCCGCGGGTCGGACTGGTGGGCTGGATGTTCCCCTACCTGGAAAACGATGTCTGGAACTCGGAGATGGTGATCTACCTTGATGCGCAGGGCATCGTGCGCAAGGTCGAGAACGGCCCTGATCGCCGCTTCCTGGGCGGCGGCGACGATCGCCGATAGTCATCGCCGAGCCGGGCGCACGATCGCTCCGGCTGCCGCAAGCCAGGATCTTCTGCTTCGGGACAAGTCCCGATACAGCGGGGCCGGTGGCCGCGCGAGACTTGCGTGGCTTTCAGTGGCAGCCCGCGCGATGAATCCCGATCTGTCGACCCGACCGGCCCTTTCCCTGCAGGACAAGCTCGACCGCATCGCCCACGAGCGGGACGTGCTGGCCCTGCAGCGCGAACTGGCGTCAAGCGGCCTGCGCGAGGGCGACACGGTGCTTGCGCTCGACGGCGGCACGCGCGGCCGCCTGCTGATCACGCGCGACGAATCGCCGCCGCGGCTGCGCGTTCTCGTCGACGACGGCACGCTTTGCGACTTCTCTTCATCGGGCTGGCGGCGCGCCGCCTGCCCATAGCGGCGTCGGCGGGCCCCGCCATGCAAACAGGATCGCCGCGTGGCACTATTGCGGCATGTACGCAGGCGAATCGGGACCCCGCATCCTGATCATTGACACGCACGGCCAGCCGGTGCGTTGGGCTGGGATGATGCGTACCGCCCGCTACTACGCCTCCGGCAAGGTCCTCACCGATCTCGGCGAAAGCCTGTTTTCCTGGAGCGGCGGCACGCAGGAACGCACTGGTCGTCGCTCCGAGTTCATCGCCAGTTCGATCGTGATGATCCGCGGCCGGCATCGCATCCCGGCCGGCCACGCGCACGTCGGACTGACCAAGCAGCGGCTGTTCGCGCGCGACCGCCACGTCTGCGGCTACTGCGGCGAGCAGTTTGCCGAGGCGGAACTGACGGTGGAGCACATCCAGCCGGTATCGCGCGGCGGCCGGCACGAGTGGACCAACGTGGTCACCGCCTGCCGGTCGTGCAACACGCGCAAGGGCAGCCGTCGGCCGGAAGAGGCGCACATGCCGCTGCTGTACGTGCCTTACGCGGTGTGCCGCAACGAGGGGTTCATCCTCAGCAACCGGCGCATCCTCACCGACCAGATGACCTTCCTGCAGGCGTCGCTGCCCAAGTACTCGCGCTGGGCGCACGCCTAGCCGGTCATCGCTGTCCGCGCGCCTCAACGGGAGCGCGACGGCGCGCATCGTCTCAATGCGCGGCAAGGACGAGCCGGCGCAGCGCCGAGAATGGAGCGCCGCGCATGTAGGCATCGTGCTTGAATGCGGACTGCACCGCCACGGGCTGCAGCACGTAGCGTCCGTCAGCGGCCACGGTGCGCAATGCCCACAGCGTTGCCCCCGACGCTCCATCCAGTGCCGGCGAATGCACCGGCAGGCCGTCGGCGCGCCGGGCAGTGCGTGCGTAGCTCGCCCGCACCTCGCGGCCCGACTGCAGGCAACGCGCGAAGACCACGATCGGCCGTGCGTGCAGCACCGCATCGACGCGGCGCATCTGCGAATAGGGATAGGCGGCCAGCACCAGCGCATGTGCCGGCGCGTCGTCGAAGTCCGCCAGCGGCAGCACCCGCCAGGCACGGCAGACGTCGCGCTCGAGTTGGCCGGCGCCGACAAGGATCGCCGCCAGGTCGTGCTCCGGATGCACCAGCAGCCTCGCCCGCGCTTCGTGCAGCCAGCGCACCCGTCCCAGCGTAGGCAGTGCGATGCCGAGATCGCCGAGCACCGCGCCGTCGTCGAACACATGCCGGCAGGTCACCAGCCACAGCCTCTGGCCGGCGCGATAGAACACCCCGCTGGCCAGAGGCTCGACGCGGCCGTCCCGGCGCGCCACCAGCGGCACCGCGTGCGCGGCCAGCGCATCGGCCACCGCACGGGCGATCGCCGGCTCGACGCCGGTGTCGATGTCGATCGGGGTGGTCTCGAGGCGGTGCCAGATCACGCGCGCAAGGCTATCGCTGTCGCCAGCCGCCGCCAATGCCTTTGCGACGAGGGCAGCGGTGCACGGTACGAGAGGTCAGGCGCGCAAGTGGCGCCGCTGGCGTGGCGGCGTCGACGCAACCCCTTCGCCACGTCGGGCATGCAGCAACGGCTCGATGTCGGCGAAACCGAGCCTGCCGCGCGCACCGCTGGCCAGGTAGTCCGCGGCCAGCGCCTCGGTCGCGGCGGCCGGCTCGACGCCGCGCGCCAGCAGGTGCGCGTGCAGGTGCTCGTACAGCCGCTCGTTGGCGATTGCGTGCCTGCGCCCAGTGGTTGCGTAAAGCGAGTCTGCGAAGGCGAGGAAGCCGGCGAATGGCGATCGGCCCAGCAGCAGCGGCAGCGTGCGCGCGAAGCGGCCCGAATTGGCGACCAGGTCCCAGTAACGGGCGAAGCGCGACAGCCGCTGCATGGTGGCGAAGTCGATGCGGTCGGTGGCCAGGATGTTGTACGGCGGCTGCGGGTTGAAGCGCAGGCCGAACGCCTCCGTGTGGCGGGCGATCGGCGCGCCGCGCAGCCGCTTGAGGATGCCGAACTGGATTTCGTGCGGCCTCAGGCCGACGAGCCGATCGAAGCCGCGCGCGAAGCTCGCCACGTCCTCGCCCGGCAGGCCGGCAATCAGGTCCACGTGCAGGTGCGCGTTCGAATGCTCGCGCAGCCAGCGCAGGTTGGCCTCGGCGGCGGCGTTGTCCTGCCGGCGCGAGATCAGCGCCTGCACGGCCTCGTCGAAGGTCTGGATGCCGATCTCGAACTGCAGCGTGCCCGGCGGGAAGCGCGCAATCATGCCCTTCAGCCTTTCCGGCAGATGGTCGGGGATCAGTTCGAAGTGCGCATAAGGCGGATCGGCCGGGTTGGCGTCGATGCGGTCGAGGAAGAACTGCAGGATCGCCAGCGAGGCGTCGACCTTGAGGTTGAACGTGCGGTCGACGAACTTGAAGTGCCGCGCGCCGCGTTGGTGCAGCCGCGCCAGTTGCGCCAGCAAGGGTTCGAGCGGAAACGGCCAGGCGGTCCTGTCGAGCGCGCTCAGGCAGAACTCGCACTTGAACGGGCAGCCGCGCGAGGCCTCGACATACACGTTCCGGCCGCGCAGGTCTTCGTCCGTGAACTCGTCGTACGGCAGCGCAATTTGCGCCAGCGGCGGCTGCGCGCCGGTGTGCACCTTCGCGAGCGGCCGCGGGCCCTGCAGGATCTGTCGCGCCAGTTCGGCGAAGGTGACGTCGCCCCAGCCCGTGACCACGTAGTCGGCGGTGCGGCAGATCGGCTGCGCCTCGACCTCGTGGCTGACCTCCGGCCCGCCGATCACCACGGTCACCTGCGGCGCCACGGTCTTCAGAGCCGCGACGATCCGCGTCGTCTCCTCGACGTTCCAGATGTAGACACCGAAGCCGACCAGGCGCGGGCTGCGGGCAAGGATCTGCTCGACCACCTCCTCGGCACGGCCGCCGAGGACAAACTCGACGATCTCGCTTTCGTCGCGAAGCGCGCCGAGATTGGCGCGCAGGCAGCGCAGGCCGAGCGAGGCGTGCGCGTAGCGGGCGTTGATCGTAGCGAGGACGATCGCTGGCATGCGGGCAGCGCGCCCCGGGATCGGGCCGTTCGTCGGTCGCCTACTTGGCCGCGCCGAGCAGGCCGTCCCGTGCCATGGCGCCGAGGATCACGTCGACAAATGCCCGCGTTTCGCTCTCGATGTTGCCCGGCGCCGTGGTGCGCGTGCGCGCGACCCATTCCACCCGGTCGGGGTCGGCGCGGGTCAGCGCCGTCTGCGCGATGTAGACAGGGTAGGTCCGCACCTGCGTATAGGCAGGCCACGCCATGCCCCAGTAGGCGCCGTACCAGCCGCGGTAGCCGACGAAACCCGGATAAGCCCACGGGTCCGTATAGACGGTCTGCTCCACGTCCACGCCGATCACCGCGGTGGAAAGCAGATAGCGCGCGGAGGCAGCGCGTGCCGCCTTCAGCAGCCGCTCCGGACCCTCGCCATCGAGCGCGCCCGGCACAACCTCATAGCTGCGCATTGCCTTGACGCCGCGCGCGGCGAGCTTGGCGACCATGTCGTCCTCGTAGATCCGGCGCACCGTTTCGTCGCGCGCCACGCCAACGACCAGCACCGGACCTTCGATCCGCTGCCCGGCCATCTCGGGCCGCGTCCAGGTGCCGTCGACCGTCGTCGCGGCGCAGGCGGCAAGAAACAGCGTCAGCAGCAAAGGCCACGGCGTAATGCGCTGGAGCAATGAAGCAGACATGTCCGACCTCAAGGGTGTCTAGGTGCGCAGATGATACGTTTTGGATCGGATGGCTCTGCTGCCTGCAACACAGTGGCTGCAGCGCCCGACCTCGTTGCCTTCAGGACTGTCCGATGAAGCTGAAGTTCCTTGGCGCCGCCGGCGAAGTGACGGGCTCGTGCCTGCTGGTCGAGTCCGATGGCGTGCGCCTTCTGATCGACTGCGGCATGTTCCAGGGCGGCCGCGACGCCGCGCCGAAGAACCGGCGCGCCTATTCGCGCGAGATCGGCCCGCTCGACTTCGTGCTGCTGACGCACGCGCATATCGACCACTGCGGCCTGCTGCCGCGCTTTGCCTGGCCGCGCCACGGCAGTGGCCTGCCGGCCATTTACTGCACCAAGCCGACCGCCGACCTGGTGCCGGTGATGCTGGCCGACAGCGCCTTCGTGCAGTCGCGAAATGTCGCGCGCGGCGGCCGCCGCCGCACCGCGGCCACGGAGACGCCGCTGTACACGGTCGACGACGTGCGGCGCCTGGCCACGCGCCTGAACGCGGTGCCGTACGGGGTCGAGTTCCGCCCCCACCCGCAGGTGGCAGTGCGTCTGCACAATGCCGGCCACATTGTCGGCGCATCGTCCGCCGAGGTGCGGCTCGTCGACGGCGGCCGACGGCGCACGCTGGTGGCCTCCGGCGACCTCGGCGAGAACTCGGCGCTGCTGGTGCGCGACCGCGACCCGCCGCCGGCGGCCGACGTGCTGGTGGTCGAGTCGACCTACGGCGACCGCAACCACCGCTCGCTGCAGGACACCGAGACCGAGCTGATCGAGGTGCTGCACGAGGTGCTGTTCGAGCGGCGCGGCAACGTGGTCGTGCCGGCCTTCGCGCTTGGCCGGGCGCAGGAGTTCATCGTGCTGCTGTACCGGCTGGCCAAGGCCGGCCGGATCCGCGTGCCGCTGGTGTTCGTCGACTCGCCGCTGGCGCAGCAGGCGGCCGAGGTGACCTTTGCCCACCTCGATGCGATCGACGAGGAAGCGGCCGAGTTCCATCGCGCCGAGCGCGCGCACAAGCTGCCCTTTACGCTGCGCTACACGGAGAGCGTCGAGGACTCGATGTTCCTGAACTCGATCCGCGGCGGCGCCGTGATCATCGCCGCCAGCGGCATGTGCGAAGCGGGCCGCGTGCGCCACCACCTGCGCCACAACCTGCCGCGGCGCGAATGCGCGGTCATGTTCACCGGCTTCCAGGCCGCGGGCACGCTGGGCCGCAAGATCGTCGACGGCGCGCGCAGCGTGCAGTTGTTCGGCGAGTCGGTGCCGGTCAGTGCCAGCGTGCATACGCTAGGCGGGCTGTCGGCGCACGCCGGGCAGGACTCGCTGATGGAATGGCTGCGCGCGGTGCCGCGCCGGCCACGGGCGGTGTTCATCAACCATGGCGAGCCGCTGGCCGCGCATACGCTCAGCAGCAGGCTGGCCCGGGAACTGAAGTGGTCACCGACGATTGCCGAGGCGGAGACCGGCTATGAGGTGTAGGCGTCGCGGCAGTCCGGCCATGCCGTCGGACCTATGCTGCCCCTTGTAGATAGAGTAGGGTCATCGGCGCAACTGCCACCGATCAGCGACGCCCAGTCGTGTCAACCGCGAACGCATCGACCCCTGCCGGACCGGCCCCGAGGCTGCAGGCCCGCCGGATAGGCATCGACACCTACCGGGAGAACGTCGTCTACCTGCGCCGCGACTGCCCGCTGGTGCGCGCCGAGGGTTTCCAGGCGCTGGCCAAGGTCGAGGTGGCGGCCAACGGACGCACGATCCTTGCGGTGCTGAACGTGGTCGACGATGCACGGCTGCTCGGCGACCGTGAACTCGGGCTGTCCGAGGAATCCTGGACCCAGCTTGCGGTCGCCGATGGCTCGCCGGTCAGCGTTCGGCACGCCGAGCCGCCGCCGTCGATGTGGGCGCTGAAGCGCAAGATCGCCGGCGAGCGGCTGGGTGCCGACGAATTCGCGGCGATCGTGCGCGACATCGCCGCGCACCGCTATTCGAAGATCGAGCTGGCGGCCTTCGTGGTCGCCACCGACCAGTTCGCACTCGACCGCGACGAGGTGCTGTACCTGACGCAGGCGATGGTCGACGTCGGCCAGCGCCTGACCTGGCCGGAGCAGCGGCCGGTGGTCGACAAGCACTGCATCGGCGGCATCCCCGGCAACCGCACCTCGATGCTGATCGTGCCGATCGTGGCCGCGCACGGCATGCTGATTCCGAAGACCTCGAGCCGCGCGATCACCTCGCCGGCCGGCACCGCCGACACCATGGATGTCCTCGCCGAGGTCGAGCTGCCGTTCGAGCGGCTGCGCGAGATCGTCCGCGAGCACCACGGCTGCCTGGCCTGGGGTGGGCGCGCCGCACTGTCGCCGGCCGACGACGTGCTGATCTCCGTCGAGCGGCCGCTGTCGATCGACGCGCCGGGCCAGCTGGTCGCCTCGATCCTGAGCAAGAAGATCGCTGCCGGCTCCACCCATCTGGTGCTCGACATCCCGCTGGGACCCAGTGCCAAGGTGCGTTCGATGGTGCAGGCACAACGGCTGAAGAAGCTCTTCGAGTACGTCGCCCGCCACGTCGGCATGACGCTCGACGTGGTGATCACCGACGGTCGCCAGCCGGTCGGCCGCGGCATCGGCCCGCGGCTGGAGGCCCGCGACGTGATGCAGGTGCTGCACGGCGACCCGGCCGCGCCGGCCGACCTGCGCAACAAGGCGCTGCGACTGGCCGGCCGCGTGCTCGAGTTCGACCCCGATTTGCGCGGCGGCGACGGCTTCGCGCTGGCCCGCGACATCCTCGACTCCGGCCGCGCTCGGCTGACGATGGCGGCGATCATCGAAGCACAGGGCGCGCGCGGCTTCGACTGGCGCAACCCGCCGCTGGCGGCGATGACGCACGAGGTCACGGCAACGGCCTGCGGCGTGGTGACGGCGATCGACTGCGAGCGGCTCTCAAGGATCGCGCGGCTGGCGGGGGCGCCCAACGCCGCCGGCGCCGGCGTCGATCTGTTGCGCAAGATCGGCGATCCGGTAGCCTCCGGCGAACCGCTGTACCGGATCTACGCCGACACCATGGCCGAACTGCAGTTCGCGCGCGAGGTGGCGGCGCGGGCCAGCGGCTTCCGGGTCGGCGATGTCCCGGATGCCGAGCCGACCACCGAATTCGCGCCGGAGTTCTGATGATTCTGTGCTTCGACGACGAGGTCGAATTCGCCCGCGCTCTGGGGCTCGCCGCGGGACTTCCCGTGCAGCGGATCTCCCGCCATCGCTTTCCCGACGGCGAGCTGAAGCTGACGCTGCCGCCGAAGCTCGACGCCGAGGTTCGCATCCTGCGCTCGCTGCACGCGCCGAACGAGAAGCTGGTCGAGCTGATCATGGTCGCGCGGGCGGCGCGCGAACTGGGTGCGCGCGATGTCACGCTGATCGCGCCCTATCTCGCCTACATGCGGCAGGACAGCGCCTTCAAGCCGGGCGAGGTGGTCAGCCAGAAGGTGATCGGCCGCCTGCTCGCCGAGCTGTTCGATGCCGTGGTCACCGTCGACCCGCACCTGCACCGGGTGGCCATGCTCACCGAGGCGATCCCGCTGGCGCGCGCGGTGGCACTGTCGGCGGCGCCGCTGATCGGCCACTTCGTCGCCATGCGCGGCCGCAACCCGATGCTGGTCGGCCCGGACGCGGAGTCGGCGCAGTGGGTGCACGTGGCGGCCACTTACAACGGCCTGCCGTGGACCGTCTGCCGCAAGACGCGGCACGGCGACACCGAGGTGGACATCGAGCTGCCGGCCGAGGAGATCAAGGGTCGCGAGGTCGTGCTGGTCGACGACGTGGCCAGCAGCGGCCACACGCTGGCCGCGGCGGCACGCGCGCTGCTCGCCGCCGGCGCCGCCCGCGTTGATGCGGTGGTCACGCACGCGGTGCTGGCGCCGGAGGCCGGAGCGACGCTGAAAGCGGCTGGAATCACGGAGTTCTGGAGCACCGACACCGTGCCGCACGACAGCAATGCGCTGTCGGTGGTGCCGCTGATCGCCGACGCCCTGCGGCCGGCGTAACGGGCACGGGACGGAGCCTGCAGGGGTGCGGCGCCGCGATGGCAGCCGCAGACCGCCGTCGGAATCCTGCCCAATGAAAAAGGCCCGCAGAGCGGGCCTTTTTCTCGAGCTAGCGCCGGTTACTTC
>CAZSYX010000041.1:17993-29319 GCA_964610575.1 uncultured Burkholderiaceae bacterium | reverse complement strand
AGATCGAGAACAGCATGATCAGCAGCAGCGCGAAGAAGAAGTTCGGCAGCGCCTGGCCGAGCACCGCCAGGGCCAGGCACAGCCGGTCGATCCAGCTGTTGCGGTACACGGCGGCCAGCACGCCGAGCGGGATCGAAACCGCCAGTGCGAAGGCGAGCGACAGCAGGCCTAGCAGCATCGTCGTGCCGAGCTTGGCGAAGATCAGCGGCGCCGCCGGCGTCTTGAAGTAGATCGACTCGCCGAGGTCGCCGCGCAGCGTCTTGCCGAGCCAGTCGACGTACTGGATCGGCAGCGGCCGGTCGAACCCGTAGGTCTTGCGGATCAGCTCGATGTCGGCCTGCCGCGCGCCTTCGCCGGCGATGGCGATCGCCGGGTCGCCGGACAGGCGCAGCAGCAGGAAGGCGATCATCGACACGGCGAGGGCGACGGCGACCGCCAGCCCAAGCCGCTTAAGGATGTAGCCCCCCACGACGGCGCCTATCTCAACCGCGGGTCACTTCGGCCGGCCGCCGGCCGGGTCACTTCCAGGTCATCTCCCACAGGCGGACCATCTCGTCCGGGTAGGCAGTGAAGTTCAGTTCCTTCGACGCCACGTAGTACACCGGCAGCGACCACAGCGGCACCGACCAGGCGTTGTCGGCGACGCGCTTCAGCGCCTGCTGGTACGCCTGCTTGCGCACGTTCGGGTCGACCGAGTTGTTGCCCTTCTTCAGCAGGTCCTGCACTTCCTTGTCGCGCGTGACGTCGTCGGCTTCGCCGCCGAACCACACCGGGACCGACGCCGACACGTCGTTGACCGAGAACGAGCCCCAGGTCTGGTGCGTCAGCGACGCCTTGCCGCCGCGGATCGCGTCGCGCATGGCGGCGTACTGAGAGAAGTTGAGCTTCGCCTTGATGCCGACCTGCTGCAGGTTGTTGATGATCGCCTCGGTCTGGTTGCGTTCCCGGTAGGCGAAGATCTCGGTGTCGAAGCCGTTGGCGAAGCCCGCCTCGGCGAGCAGCTTCTTGGCCAGCGCCGGGTCGTAGTTGTAGCGCGCGGCACCCTGGTCGGTGCAGCCGAACTGCGACGGGAAACACTGCGTGTGCAGCACGCGCGAGCCGGCGCCGACGATGTTCTTGACGATCGACTCGCGGTCGATCGCGTGCGCGATCGCCTTGCGCACGCGCGGGTCCTTCAGCGCCGGCGTCGGCGTGTTCTCCAGCGTGTTCAGCTGCATGAAGGCGATGCGCATCGTCTCGCCGCTGACCACCTGCAGGTGCGGAACCTTCGCCGCCTGGTCGGCCTGGTCCTTCGGCACGAACATGATCAGGTCGCCGTTGCCCGACAGCATCTCGGCCATCTGCGTCTGGCGGTCCGGAATGAAGCGGATCTCGACCTTGTTGATCTTCGACGCGCCCTTGGGCGAGTCCTTGAAGTAGTTCGGGTTGCGCTCGAGCGTGATCGACTTGCCCGGGACGTAGTTGCTCACGCGGTACGGGCCGCTGCCGACCGGCTTGGTGTTCTGACCCTTCGGGCCGACCTCTGCGTAGTACTTCGCGGGGTGGATCACCACCGGGCCGGCCAGGTACTCGATCGCGGCCGGGAACACCTCCTTCGTGGTCAGGCGGACCTTGTACTTGCCGAGCTTGGTCGCCTTGTCGATCCAGTTGACGTTCGCCTGCGTGGTGACCTTGTTGGCCGGGTCGGCGACGAAGTTCAGCGTGTAGACGACCGAGTCGGCGTCGAACTCCTCCCCGTTGTGGAACTTGACGCCCTCGCGCAGATCGAACTCGATCGTCTTGTCGTCGATCTGCTTCCAGCTCCTGGCGAGGTTTCCCTTGTACTCGTTGGTGGTCGGATCGCGATAGACCAGCGTGTCCCAGACATTGGCGCCGATGATCACGCCGATCCGGACGTTGTTGAAGAACGGATCCACGCTCTCCGGCGCCTGGTCATAGGCGAAGCGGATGGTGTCGTCCCGCTTGCCGGCCAGCACCGGTCCGGAGGCGACGAGCAGGCCGGCGAGCAGCGCCCCGGCAACGAGTTTGAGTCCAGTGTGGCCGCGCTTGCAGCTATTCATAGTCGCTCCCCCTTCGTTCATTTCCATCTGTGCCGGGCAGGCAGGCGATGTCCGCCGGCACCTGTGGCAGTGTCTCCGAGTCCGGCAAGCGGGTCAAACCAAGTGGCAGCGCGAGGACCGCCGCCGCGGCAGCGACCGCGCACCGCGTCACTTCATCGCGTCGGCCGGCCGCCGCTTGCGCACCTCTTCGTCGCTCGGCAGGTACTTCGCGCCGTCGGCGTAGCGCCAGTCGACCATGGTGCCGCGGCCATCCCGCACGTCGAGCTTGCCGACGAAGGCGCCCATCGTCGATTGATGGTCGAGCGCGCGCATGAGCACCGGCCCGAACGGCGTCGCGAACTGCAGGCCGCGCAGCGCGGCGATCAGCTTCTCGGTGTCGGTCGATTTCGCCTTGGCGATGGCGGCGAAGATCGCCTGCATCGCCGCGTAGCCGACCACCGAGCCCAGGCGCGGGTTGTCCTGGTACCGCTTGTAGTAGGCGTTGAAGAATTTCGCGTGCTCGGGCGTGGCAATCTGGTCCCACGGATAGCCGGTGACGATCCAGCCCGGCGGCGTCTCGTCCTTCAGCACGTCGAGATACTCCGGTTCGCCGGACAGCAGGCTCACCGTCGGCACGCGCGGGAACAGCCCGCGCAGGTTGCCCTCGCGCACCAGGCGCGCCAGGTCGGCGCCAAAGGTGACGTTGAAAACCGCCTCCGGCCGCGCGGCCAGCACTGCCTGCACCGTGCTGCCGGCCTCCAGCTTGCCCTGTGCCGGCCACTGCTCGGCGACGAACTCGACGTCGGGCCGCGCGGCCTTCAGCAGCGCCTTGAAGCTGGCCACGGCGCTCTGGCCGTACTCGTAGTTCGGCGCGATGGTCACCCAGCGCTTCGCCGGCAGCTTCCTCGCCTCCTCGACCAGCATCGCGCTCTGCATGAACGTGCTGGCGCGCAGCCGGAACGTGTAGCGGTTGCCCTTCTCCCACACCAGCGCGTCGGTCAGCGGCTCGCTGGCCACGAACAGGACCTTGTTGCGCAGCGCGTGGTCGGCCACCGCCAGGCCGACGTTGGACAGGAAAGTGCCGGCCAGCAGGTCGACCTTCTCGCTCGCCACCAGTTCGGTGGCATGGCGCACGGCGTCATCCGGCTTGCCGGCGTCGTCGCGTGCGATCACCTCGACGCGGCGGCCGAGCAGGCCGCCGGCGGCGTTGACCTCCTCGACCGCCAGCTCCCAGCCCTTGCGATAAGGCACGAGGAACTGCGGGATCGTCGAGTAGCTGTTGATCTCGCCGATGCGGATCGGCCGCGCGACCTGGGCGCGGCCGATCGAGGGCAGCGCTGCAGTCACGGCGGCAGCAGCAAGCAGGCGGCGGCGTGCGGTGGACCGGACCATCTTTACCCCTTGGTAGACGCGGTTTCGCAGCCGGACGCTGCGATGCGCCGCGTAGAATACGCGGCTCTAACGCTCCTGATGTCTGCACCGATGACTCACGTCGTCACCGAATCCTGCATCAAGTGCAAGTACACCGATTGCGTTGATGTTTGCCCGGTGGACTGCTTCCGCGAGGGGCCGAACATGCTCGTCATCGAGCCCGACGAGTGCATCGACTGCGCGGTGTGCATCCCCGAGTGCCCGGTCAACGCCATCTACGCCGAGGAGGACGTGCCCGAGGACCAGCGCCGGTTCATCGCCCTGAACGTCGAGCTGTCGCAGACCTGGCCGTCGATCACCCGCATGAAGCCGCACCCGGAAGACGCCGACGAGTGGAAGGACGTCCGCGACAAGCTGAAGTACCTCGATCGTGGCAAGTGATGGCGCGGCCTGTGCCGAGCCCACCGAAGCTCGCCGCGCCTGAAAGATGGTGTCACCCGACAAGTACACCGCGGAGAAGATCCTCTGGATCCATCCGTGGGCGCCGAACCTCTTTTCCTTCCGCCTGACGCGCTTCAAGGGCTTCCGCTTCGTGCCGGGGCAGTTCGCGCGGCTCGGCGTGGGCAAGCCCGACCCGAACAACCCGAAGAACCCGTCCGGCGTGAAGATCGCCTGGCGCGCCTATTCGATCGTCTCGGCCGACTACGACGAGCACCTGGAGTTCTTCTCGATCGTCGTGCCCGGCGGCGAGTTCACCTCGGAGCTGTCGCGGCTGAAGGTCGGAGACACCGTGTACGTGGAGAAGACCAACTACGGTTTCCTCACGCTCGACCGCTTCGAGGGCGGCGCCGACCTTTGGATGCTTTCCACCGGCACCGGGCTGGCGCCCTTCATCTCGATGCTGTGGGACCCGCGCACATGGGAGCTGTACGAGAACCTGATCCTCGTGCACAGCGTGCGCTACCCCAACGAACTCGCCTACGCCGGGACGATCGAGGCATTCCGAAGCCACGAGCTGTTCGCGCCGGTGGCGCACAAGCTCCATTATGTGCAGGCGGTCACCCGCGCCGACGTGCCGGGTGCGCTCGGGGCGCGCATTCCGGCGGTGATCGAGGACGGCTCGCTTCAGAAGCACGTCGGGCTCGCGCTCGACCACGCGCGTTCGCGGATCATGATCTGCGGCAACCCCGAGATGGTCGACGACACGCGCAAGCTGCTCGCCGGGCGCGGCTACACCACCTCCCGGCGCGGCGCCCCGGGCCATCTGGCGGTCGAGAACTACTGGTAGTCCCACGACCGGTGGCAGCGGGCACTGGTTGGGGTATGCTGGCCCGGCCTATCGGCCTGACCAGTTGCACGCGTGCAGGTCGAAGGCGCGTCAGCTTTGCAGTTCGGCGGCTTCAATCCAGCAGAGCATCGCTCCGGACATTCAGGAACGTATGGCGCCCAGGAGGAACATGTTGCGCGGAGGGCTGAGTGCTCTACCACCTGCATGAACTGCACCGTCGCCTGATGAACCCGCTTTCGATGTGGGCGCAGGCGACGTCGGAGCTTTTCTCCAGCCCCTACAGCCCGCTTTCCTACACGCCGATGTCGCGCCGCGTCGCCGCCGGTTACGACCTGCTGCACCGGCTCGGCAAGCACTACGAGAAGCCCGAATTCGGCCTGAGCCCGACGGCGGTCAACGGCACCGCGGTTCCCGTGGTGGAAGACATCGACATCGACAAGCCGTTCTGCAGGCTGCTGCATTTCCGGCGCGAGTTTTCCGGCAAGCTGGCACGGCGGCCAGCGGACCCGCGCGTGCTGATCGTGGCGCCCTTGTCGGGCCATCACGCCACCCTGCTGCGCGACACGGTGCGCGCACTGCTGCCCGAGCACGACGTCTGGATCACCGACTGGATCGACGCCCGCCTCGTGCCGGTGTCCAAGGGTCCGTTCCACCTCGACGACTACGTCGCGTACGTGCGCGAGTTCATCGCCTTCCTGGGCCCCGAGGTGCACCTGATCTCGGTGTGCCAGCCGACCGTGCCGGTGCTGGCCGCGGTGTCGCTGATGGCCTCGGACAACGACCCGCACCTGCCGCGCTCGATGACCATGATGGGCGGGCCGATCGACACGCGGCGCACCCCGACCCAGGTCAACGCGCTGGCGACGAAGAAGAACCACGCCTGGTTCGAGAACAACGTCATCTTCACGGTGCCGTCGTCGCACCCCGGCTACCTGCGCAAGGTCTACCCGGGCTTCCTGCAGCACGCGGGCTTCGTGGCGATGAACCCCGACCGGCACCTGAATTCGCACTGGGACTACTACAGCGACCTCGTCAAGGGCGACCTCGACGACGTCGAGGCGCACCGCGCCTTCTACGACGAGTACAACGCCGTGCTCGACCTGCCCGCCGAGTACTACCTGGAGACGATCAGGATCGTCTTCCAGGAGCACCGGCTGCCCAAGGGTACGTGGGAAGTGCGCGGCAAGCGCGTGCGGCCGCAGGACATCCGCACCGTGGCGCTGTTCACCGTCGAGGGCGAGCTCGACGACATCTCCGGCAGCGGCCAGACGCAGGCGGCGCACGACCTGTGCTCCGGCATCCCGAAGAACATGAAGCAGCACCTGACGGCCGAAGGCGCCGGCCACTACGGCATCTTCTCCGGCCGCCGCTGGCGCGAGATGATCTACCCGCGCATCCGCGACTTCGTCCGCGCGCACGAGTAGAGATCCAGGGCCGGCGGGGCGAAGCCAGCCCGCTGCGCTGCATTCAAGCCGGGCAGCACGAGCCGCGCCGACACCTCTCGCGCGATGAACCCAGCCACCCTCGCCGACCGCATCGACGCACTGCTGCCACAGACCCAGTGCACCAAGTGCGGCTACGCAGGTTGCCGGCCGTATGCCGAAGCGATTGCCAGCGGGCAGGCGCAGATCAACCAGTGCCCGCCCGGCGGCGCGGCCGGCATCGCCCGGCTCGCGGAACTGCTGCATCGGCCGCCAGCGCCGCTGAACCCCGCCAACGGCGTCGAAAAGCCGCTGCACGTGGCCGTCATCGACGAGGCGCTTTGCATCGGCTGCACGCTTTGCATCCAGGCCTGCCCGGTCGATGCCATCGTCGGCGCCCCGAAGATGATGCACTCCGTGCTGGCGGGACAGTGCACCGGATGCGACCTGTGCCTGCCGCCCTGCCCGATGGACTGCATCGCCATGGTTCCGGTCGAGCCGCCGCGCGCCTGGACGCCGGCCGATGCCCATGCCGCGCGCGCGCGCTTCGAGGCGCGCAAGGCCCGGCTGGTGCGCGAGCAGCAATACCGCGACGACCGCCTCGCCGCCAAGGCGCTGGCCAAGCTCGACGAACTCGATGCGCGCGACGACCTGGCACCGGCGGACATCGCGAAGAAGAAAGCGGTCGTCCAGGCGGCGATCGAGCGCGCCCGGGCGCGCCGCCGGCAAGCCACTCCGAGCACCCACGAATGAATCCGCAGAAACGGCAGGCGATCTTCGCGCAGCTGCGCGCCGCCAACCCCAATCCCACCACCGAACTGGCATACCGCACGCCGTTCGAACTGCTGGTGGCGGTCGTGTTGTCGGCGCAGGCGACCGACAGGAGTGTGAATCTGGCCACCCGCAAGCTGTTCGAGGTGGCCAGCACGCCGGCGCAGATCGCCGCGCTCGGCGAGGAGGGACTGACTCCCTACATCCAGAGCATCGGCCTGTTTCGCACCAAGGCGAAGAACGTGGCGCGGCTGGCGCAGATGCTGGTCGATCAGCACGGCGGCGAAGTGCCGCGCGATCGCGCGCAGCTGGAGGCGTTGCCCGGCGTCGGCCGCAAGACGGCCAACGTGGTGCTGAACACCGCCTTCGGCGAGCCGACGATCGCCGTGGATACGCACATCTTTCGTGTCGCCAACCGCACCGGCGTGGCGCCGGGCAAGAACGTCGACGAGGTCGAGCAGCGGCTGGAGAAGTTCGTCGCCGACGAATTCCGCAAGGACGCGCACCATTGGCTGATCCTGCACGGCCGCTACGTGTGCAAGGCGCGCAAGCCCGAGTGCTGGCGCTGCACCATCGCGCCGTGGTGCGAGTACAGGCCCAAGACGCCCGCGCCCGGCTGAACGTCAGGCAGTCTTCGCAGGCCGCAGCGCCAGCCAGACCGCGGTGCCGATGACGATCGCGCCGCCGAGTGCCTGCAGGAGTCCGATCCGCTCGCCGAGCACGACAGCTGCCGCTGTCACGCTGACCACCGGCTCGAGTGTCGAGATGACCGAGGTCAGCGTGGCGCCGAGCCGGCGCAGCCCGGCGAAGAAGGTGGCGATCGCCAGCGCGGTGCTGACCAGCGCCAGCGAAACCACCGGCAGCCAGCCGCTCGCCGTCGCCGGCCACTGCGGTCCGTCGCCGGATAGTGCCGCTGCACCGGCGAGCGCCGCGTAGCTCGCCGCCGCGCCGGCGCAGATGAGACTGCTCGCGGCCAGCGGATCGACGTCGCGCAGCACCCGCGTGCCGACGACGATGTACACGGAATAGACGAGCGCCGCGCCCAGCCCGAGCGCGATGCCGAGCGGCGTGCCGCGGCCGCCGCCGATGGTCATCGCCAGGCCGGCGCTGGCCAGCAGCAGCGCACCGATGCGCGCCGCATCGAGCCGCTCGCCGAGGAACACCGCCGCCAGCACGGCGACGATGAACGGGAACGAGTACAGCAGCAGCGCCACCAGGCTGGCATCGGCGTGCTTCAGCGCGCTGAAGTAGAGAAAGGACTGTCCCGTGTAGCCGAGCGCGCCCATCGCCAGCACCGCCAGCGCCGTGCGGCCGCTCGGCCAGCGAGCGCCGCGCGCCAGCGCGACCAGCGCCAGCACGGCCGCGCCGACGGCGAAGCGCGGCACCAGCACGCCGTACAGGTCGACGCCGGCGGCATAGGCGAGCCGTGCGAAGATCGGCAGCGCGCCGAAGGCCGCCGCCGAGGAAGCCACCAGCAGCGCTCCCTGTCGCTGCGCCCGCGATCCGCTCGTCAACGAGGTCATGTTCAATCCGTCACGCGACGACGTGCGCCGGTTCTTCTGCGGGGCGTGGCGCAAGCACACCGAAGGCGGCGTGCTGACGCCGCTGGAAGCGACCGCGCTCAAATGGATCGCCGTCCACCCCGAGTATCACGCGCTGCTCGCCGACGAGCAGCGCGCGCTGGCCGAGGAGTTCACAGTCGAGCGCGGCCGGACCAACCCGTTCCTGCACCTGTCGATGCACCTGGCGCTGCAGGAGCAGTTGTCGATCGACCAGCCGCCGGGCATCGTCGCCGCCTTCCGTCGCCTGGCCGCGCGCGCCGGCGACGAGCACGACGCCGCGCACGAGGCGATGGAGTGCCTGGGCGAAGTCGTCTGGAACGCCCAGCGCGGCACGCTTCCGGCCGACACCGAAGCGATCAACGCCGCCTACCTCGACTGTCTGCGGCGCCGCGTCGGCAAATGAAAACGGGGGCGGATGTGACCGCCCCCGCTCGCTTCGCTCGCCCCCCCCGTGCGGGTACGCCGCTGTCTTGAGGCGGCCCGGCGACAGCGGCTAAGGGCGCCCGTTCCTTGCGCTGCGAACCGACTTACTTGCGATGGGTCAGCGGTCCCGGCAGCGAGCCGTAATAGGCCGCCAGGTTCTGCATGTCGGTCTTTGAAAGCGGCTTGGCGATCGCGCCCATGATCGGGTTCTTGCGCGCGCCCTTGTGATAGTCGTT
Organism: uncultured Burkholderiaceae bacterium; assembly: GCA_964610575.1. Classification (GTDB taxonomy): domain Bacteria; phylum Pseudomonadota; class Gammaproteobacteria; order Burkholderiales; family Burkholderiaceae_F; genus JADJWR01. The sequence goes on along the minus strand of CAZSYX010000041.1, from coordinate 20,208 downwards.
CAGTGCCTTGAGCAGGTAGTCAGGGTACTGGCCGGCGATCTTCGGATAGGTCGGGTCGGTCGGCGTCCTGCCGTCCTTGCCGTGGCAGGCGGCGCACTGCGCGTCGGCGATCTTGGCGCCGGCAGCGAGGTCGGCGGCTGCCACGCCCTGGGCGGCCAGGGCGGCGAAGGCCGCGATAACGATCTGCTTCTTCATCGGTGTCGCTCTGCTCATTTGGACGACGCGCCGCGCTCGGCGTAGTAGGCGCCAATGTCGGCGATCTGCTTATCGGTCAGCGTCTTGGCGATGCCGTTCATGGTCGGGTGGCTGCGCTCGCCTTTCGCGTAGCCGCGCAGCGCCGCCTCGATGTAGCCGGCCGACTGCCCGGCGATCTTCGGCACCCGGTGCACGTAAGGGAACGACGACTGGTAGCCGGGAATCGAATGGCAGCCGCTGCACATCGAGATGTGCGGCTCGGCCGCCTTCGCGTCGCCGGCGGCGGGCGGCTGCTGCGCATACGCGGTCGACGCGGCTGCAGCGGCCAACACGATAAGGATTCGCTTCATTGCACGGATTCCAGAAAGGGAGGTTGCCGATCAGGCTGCGGCGGCAAAAAGCGCGCGGATTCTAGCGGAGCCGTCCGCGCCCAGTCCAACATTCCTTCATGGGGCGGCTGGGCAGCGGCGCCTCCGTATACTGGCCGCGGTCCCCTGTCGCCGGAAGCTGCTCATGTCCCGTTCCCCTGCCGCCCGTTTCGACGGCACCGACACCTACGTGGCCACCGATGACCTGAAGCTGGCCGTCAACGCCGCCCTGACGCTGCAGCGGCCGCTGCTGATCAAGGGCGAGCCGGGCACCGGCAAGACGATGCTGGCCGAGGAAGTGGCGCGCGCACTGGGCATGCCGCTGCTGGCCTGGCACATCAAGTCGACCACCAAGGCGCAGCAGGGACTGTACGAGTACGACGCGGTGAGCCGGCTGCGCGACTCGCAGCTGGGCGACGATCGCGTGCACGACATCGCCAATTACATCGTGCGCGGCGTGCTGTGGCAGGCCTTCGAGTCGGAGGTTCCGTCGGTGCTGCTGATCGACGAGGTCGACAAGGCCGACATCGAGTTCCCCAACGACCTGCTGCGCGAACTCGACCGCATGGAGTTCCACGTCTACGAGACGCGGCAGACGATCCGCGCCAGGCACCGGCCGCTGGTGGTGATCACCTCGAACAACGAGAAGGAGCTGCCCGACGCCTTCCTGCGCCGCTGCTTCTTCCACTACATCCGCTTCCCGACCAAGGAGACGATGCAGTCGATCGTCGACGTGCACTTCCCCGGCCTGCGGCAGGAGCTGCTGGCCAACGCGCTGGCCGCCTTCTTCTCGCTGCGCGAGGCGCCGGGGCTGAAGAAGAAGCCGTCGACCTCCGAGCTGCTCGACTGGCTCAAGCTGCTGGTCGCCGAGCAGATTCCGCCCGAGGCGCTGCGCGCCAAGGACGACAAGCTCTTTGTTCCGCCGCTGGCCGGCGCGCTGCTGAAGAACGAGCAGGACATGCACCTGTTCGAGCGGCTGGTCTTCATGGCGCGGCAGAACCGCTGACGACGAAGCCGTCGGTGCCCCAGCGCAGGCCGGGGCGCAATCGACCCCGGACCGATGATCACCCCCACCCCCGTCACCCTCGAAGGCCACGGCGTGCGGCTGGAGCCGCTCACGCGCGAGCATCACGACGGCCTGGTCGCCGCGGCCAGCGACGGCGAGCTGTGGCGGCTGTGGTTCACCTCGGTGCCATCGCCCGACGAAACGCACGCCTACATCTCGGCGGCGCGCGCCGGGCAGGATGCCGGCCACATGTTGCCGTGGGCGGTGCGCGACCTGGCCGCCGGCACCATCGTCGGCTCGACTCGTTATCACGACATCGTGCCGGCGATCGACCGTGTCGAGATCGGCTACACGTGGTACGCCCGCCGCTGCCAGAAGACAAACGTGAACACCGCCTGCAAGTGGCTGCTGCTCGGCCACGCTTTCGAGGTCCTCGGCTGCCGGGTGGTGGGCTTTCGCACCGACGGCTTCAACTTCACCTCGCAGGCGGCGATCGAGGCGCTCGGCGCGAGGAAGGACGGCGTGATCCGCCACCACGCGCCGCGGCGCGACGGCACCGTGCGCGACACCGTGATGTACAGCATCCTCGCCGCCGAGTGGCGCGACGTGAAGCGGCACCTCGAGCTGCGCCTGGCCCGGCACCGCG
>CAZSYX010000041.1:0-17893 GCA_964610575.1 uncultured Burkholderiaceae bacterium | reverse complement strand
GCCGAGTGGCGCGACGTGAAGCGGCACCTCGAGCTGCGCCTGGCCCGGCACCGCGCCTGAGATGTTGATCAATTTCTTCTACCACCTGCGCGCCGCGCGGCTGCCGGTATCGGTCAACGAGCTGCTGACGCTGCTGTCGGCGCTGAAGAAGGATGTCATCCGGCCGTCGATCGACGAGTTCTACTTCCTGTCGCGGGCGGCGCTGGTCAAGGACGAGGCGCACTACGACCGCTTCGACCGCGCCTTCGGCGAGTTCTTCAACGGCGTGCAGACCTCGATCGGCCTTGCCAAGGAAATCCCGGACGAGTGGTTCCGCAGTCTCCTCGAGCGCGAATTCACGCCGGAGGAGCTGGCGAAGCTCGAGAAGCTCGGCTTCGACAAGCTGATGGAGGAATTCCGCAAGCGGCTCGAGGAGCAGGAGGGCGCGCACCACGGCGGCAACAAGTGGATCGGTTCCGGCGGCACCTCGCCCTTCGGCCACGGCGGGCGCAACCCGGAAGGCATCCGCATCGGCGGGCCGGGCAAGGGCAACAAGAGCGCGGTCAAGGTATGGGAGGCGCGCGCCTACCGCGACTACGACGACCAGGTCGAACTGGGCACGCGCAACATCAAGGTCGCCCTGCGCCGGCTGCGCCGCTTCGCCCGCGAAGGCGCCGACCTCGAGCTCGACCTGCACGACACCATCGAGTCGACGGCGAAGAACGCCGGCTGGCTCGACCTGAAGCTGGTGCCCGAGCGGCACAATGCCGTCAAGGTGCTGATGCTGCTCGATGTCGGCGGCACGATGGACGAGCACATCAAGCGCGTCGAGGAGCTTTTCTCGGCCACCAAGGCCGAGTTCAAGCACCTCGAGTTCTACTACTTCCACAACTGTGTCTACGAGCGACTGTGGCGCAACAACCGGCGCCGCTTCGCCGAGAAGTTCGACACCGTCGAAGTGCTGCGCAAGTACAACCCGGACTACAAGCTGATCTTCGTCGGCGATGCGACGATGAGCCCGTACGAGATCCTGCAGCCGGGCGGCTCGGTGGAGCACAACAATCCGGAGGCCGGCGCGGTCTGGCTGCAGCGCTTCACGCAGCACTTCCCGAAGCATGTCTGGATCAACCCCGAGCCCGAGGGACTGTGGCAGTACCGGCAGTCGATCTCGGTGGTGCGCCAGTTGCTGGGCGAGCGCATGTACCCGCTGACGCTCGAGGGCCTGACGCGGGCGATGAGGACGCTCAGCAAGTAGCCGCGCCAGGCCGCGTTGGCCTCAGGCGGGCTTGGCCTCGGGCGTGGCGCCGATCTTGCGCGCTAGTTCCTCGGCGCGCTTGGGCGAGCGCTCGAAGTCGCCGATCAGTCGATTGGCGATGCGCTTGGTGAGCGGCACCGTCTCGAGCGGCTTCAGCCAGCCCTGCTTCAGGTACGACTTGATCGTCTGCGGCGACAGCACCCGCGTGCTCTTGTCCGCGTCGTAGCTGAACATGAACAGCGTTCGCAACGGACTGATCCAGCGCAGCTTGACCTTGATGGTTTCCTTGCCGTCGTGCAGGTTGAACCAGCTGCCGCGTTCCCACTCGGCGATCTGGCCGTCGAAGTCCGCATCTTCCTCGACGCTCAGCGGCGCCTGAGCGGCGACCGGCTCCGGCAGCACGAGCTCTGCCGCATGGTGCTGCGCCGCCCGCCGCAGGGCGCCGGCGCTGATCTTCACGCCGCCGGCGGCCGAACTGATCGGGAAGGTGCCGGTGATCTTCATCTCGTCGAGCTTCTGCCGCAGTTCGCCGGTGGCCACCTTGTGCCTGATGTAGGTGGCCTGGTCGACCGGCCGCACCGCGATCGCGTGCGACGACATCAGGTTCTTCAGGAAGTCCAGCTGCTCGCGCTCGGCCATCTGGTTCATCGCCATGCCGTCGCGCAGCACGCGCGTCATGCCGGGGATCAGCGCCACCAGCCGCTTGCGCTCGTCGCCGGACATCTTCGGCTGCACGCTCCAGACCATGTCGTGGATCACCTGCCGGAAGGCCTTGGAAAAGCCCGGCGTCTGTTCGTCGCGCAGCGTTGCGGTCACCAGCGCCTGCACCCAGGGGCCGACCAGGAACTCGCGCAGGTACTGCTCCAGCTCGACGTGTTCGAAGGCGCGCCGTACCTGGATCGTCGTGTTGATGACCAGCACCTCGCGCTTTTCCGCCTCCTCGAGCGCCCGCTTGGCGCGGGCCACCGGGTCGGTCTCGCGCACCGGCATCTCGCCGATGAAGGAGTCGAACTCCTTGAGCAGCGTCTCGAACAGTGCGAGGTCCTTGTCGAAGCGCTCCTGCACCTGCAGCACGACCCGCTCGACTTCCTTCTTGTAGCGCTGGTTCTCGTCGCCGTACGGCTCCCAGCCGATCGCGGTCGAGGCGAGCCGGTCGATCAGCCGCCGCGCCGGGTGCGAACTCGAGGCGAAGAAGTCGGCGTCGACCAGCGCCACCTTCAGCACCGGGAACTGCAGCCGCGACAGCACGGCCTTGATCTCGGCCGGCACCTGCTCATCCTGCAGCACGTGGTCGAACAGCATGCCGACGATCTCGATCGTCAGCTTGTCGACCGTGCGACTCGACTTGGCCAGCAGCAGCTCGCGCCACGCGCCCTGGTCGGCGCCAGCCAGTCCCACCGTCGGCGCCAGCGCGCCGGCGGCAGCGCCGGCCTCCGCGCGGACGCCGACATGCTGCATCTCGTTGATCGCATCGAGCAGGTCCGCCGGCGGCGCACCCGGCGACGGGAACGACGCGGGCGCCGGCAAGCCGCGCAGTTCGGCGCCCATCCTCGCCATCATATGGTCGAGGGACATGCGCACCTCGCCAAACGTCGCCACGGTCATCCGGCCGGCGCCGCCAGTGGTGGTCGGGGCACCGGTCAGCGTGGGCCGACCTTCCGCGACGCGCGCCACCTCTTCCATCCAGGGCGGTCGCTGCCCCGACGGACTCCGTGTGGTGCCGAACCCCGAGTTGAAGTCCCCCGCAGCGGGCGGCGTCTTCGTCATCGGGTTCAGCGTCGACCGCCCCAGGGCCTGCCGCGCCGCGAGCTCGCGCCGCACCTCGGCCACGTCGACCTTGTGCTTGCCGAAATGCTCGTGCAGCTTCTGATAGCCGCGCCGAAGCTCCTCCACCATCGGCCGCTCGAAGGCGCCGATCAGCGACAGCCAGCTGCTCGTCTCCAGTCCGAGTTCACGCGCGGTCTCGAGTAGCGCCTTCATGCAGACATCCGGCGAGAACGGGTCCTCGCTGGTGTTCACACGCTCGCGCCGCGCCAGGTGCGCGGTGACGACGTTGATCTCCCGCAGCTGCAATTCCAGCGCGCCCTGCATCCGGCGCGCGACCTTGGAGACGTAGTCAGAAGTCGCCGCGTCGTCGTCTTCGACCAGCGACAGCGAATCGGCAGTGATCTTCTTGGCGTCGGCGCTGGCGGCGTCCCGCTTCAGCAGGCGGGTCAACGCTGCCTCCTGCTCCTGCTTGAGCCGGGCATGGAAGTCGCGATCCAGCCGGATGCGCTTCTCTTCGAGGAACCGCCGCGCCGCCACCGCACCCGGGTCGGCATCGGTCCGCCCGGCGAGACTTTCCAGCGCGGGGGCAAACATGGTCGTCAACGCGGCGGCCACCTGGTCGGCTACCAGCGCCAGCCCGCTGCGCAGAATGTCGGCCGCGCGGGCATCCGACCGGCCGGCCAAGGGAGGGTCCGGGCGAATCATCCGTTGACTGTCGCTGCGCGGTTCTTCTTCATGCAAACAAGGTGAAGGATATTGCCGCCCACCGTACGCCGGCGCGAGCAGGCAGACGCATTAGCGTGAATCCATTCTACGCAACGGCCACTCATCGTCCATCAGGAGCCAGCCATCGCCCCCGGCCGCGCTCGGACTCAGACCACCAGATGCCCCTCGCCCGCCGCCTGTTCGCGCAGGCCGGACACCCACTTGCGGGCGGGCAGCCCGAACTGCTGTTCGACCTCCTGCGCGCGCTCGTACAACGTCGACCACGGCACCGCCAGGGGCGGGCCGTTGAAGGCGAGGACGATCCGGTTGCCGGCGTCGGCCTCGGGCAGCACCAGCGCGCGGTCGTCGAAGGCGGCGGCAATGCGCGCAAGACTGGGTTCGAAGCTGCGGCCGAACAGGTTGAACACGGCCATGCCCGGCGCCCGCAGCAGGCGCCGACAGGCAGCATAGAAGGGCTCGTCGTCGAGCACCGGGCCACGCGCCGCGCGGTCATAGAGGTCGACCTGCAGCCAGTCGAAGCTGCGCCGCAGCCGCGGGTGCGCCACCACGTTGCGCGCATCCTCGACCAGCACAGTGAGCCGCGCATCGTCTTCCGGCAGCGCGAACCATCGGCGCGCCGTGGCCACCACCTCCTCGCTGATCTCGACCACCGTGATCTCGGCCTGCGGCAGGTGCTTCCAGCAGAAGCGCGCCAGCGCCGCCGCGCCCAGGCCCAGTTGCAGCACGCGCGCCGGCTGCGGCAGAAACAGCAGCGGCGCCATCATCTGCTGCTGGTATTCGAGCTCGATCTTCCACGGGCGACCGATCCGCATCGCCCCCTGCACCCACACCGTGCCGAAGTGCAGGTAGCGGATGCCGCCCTCCTCCGACAACGTGACCTGCGGCGACAGTTGCCGCGCCAGCGGCACCCGGGCAGAGCGTCCGCCGCTCACCGCGCCCCCTGCAGCGCCGAGCGCCACAGCGCCAGCTTCTGCTCGTAGCTGCGCCCGGCGTGCGCCGGGCTGCTCGACGGCAGCACCGCGGTGGCGAAGCCTGCCGAGGCGAACTGGCGCGCGAAGCGGCCCGCGGTGCCACCGTTGAACAGCACCCGCTTCAGCCGCGGCGCCAGTTCGCGCAGCGCCGTGAACTCGTTCGGGCGACCGTCGCGGATGTCCGCGTCGAGGCTACCCGGCCTCCGGCAGGCATCCAGCACATCCCAGATGCCGACCCGGTGTGCCAGCACGCGCGCCGCGCGCTCGGCGTAGTCGAGTTCGGCCAGCGGCTCGCCGAGCAGCGCGCCGAGCAGCCGCCAGAACTGGTTGCGCGGATGCGCGTAGTACTGGCCGGCGGCGAGCGACGCCTCGCTCGGGAAGCTGCCCAGGATCAGCGTTTCGGTGCGGCGGTCGATGATCGGCGGGAAGCCGCGCAGCACCCGCTGCCGCGACATCCGGCGCCGCCCATTGTTGTCGCTCCGGCGCAGGCCGTGGCCCAATTTCTTCGATGCACCGATTGGATCCCGGTCTTCGCTTCGCGAAACCGGGATGACGGCGCTGTTCCTGTTCGCCGCGAGGCTTCGCCTCTTACTCACAGACAGCGCCGTCACTTCGCCGTATCGAGCAGCAGCGCGTTGACGCGGCGGACGAAGGCGGCGGGATCGTCGAGCTGGCCGCCTTCGGCCAGCACGGCCTGCTCGAGCAGCAGCGCCGACCAGTCGGCGAGCTTCGACTCCTCGGTCTTCAATCGCTGCACCAGCGCATGGTGCGGGTTCAGTTCGAGGATCGGCTTGCTCTCGGGCGCCTTCTGCCCGGCCGCCTTCAGCAGCCGCGCCAGGTGGCCGCTCATCGCGTCGCGGTCAGCCACCACGCAGGCCGGCGAGTCGGTCAGCCGGCGTGTCACGCGCACGTCCTTGACCCGCTCGCCGAGGGCTTCCTTCACCTTGCCGACCAGTTCCCTGTACTCGTCGGCGACCTTGGCCTGCTCCTCCTTCTCGGCCGCGTCGGCCAGTTCGCCGAGGTCCAGATCACCCTTGGCGATCGACTCCAGCGGCTTGCCTTCGAGCTCGTGCAGGAAGCCGAGCATCCACTCGTCGATGCGGTCGGCGAGCAGCAGCACCTCGACGTCCTTCTTGCGGAACACCTCCAGGTGCGGGCTGTTCCTCGCCGCCTCCACCGTGTCGGCGGTGACGTAGTAGATCGCCTTCTGCTTGTCCTTCATGCGGCCGACGTAGTCGGCCAGCGACGCGTCCTGCGCGTCGCTGCGCGTCGACGCAAAGCGCAGCAGCCTGGCGATCCGTTCCTTGTTGGTGTGGTCCTCGCCGACGCCTTCCTTCAGCACCTGGCCGAACTCGGCCCAGAACTTCGCGTAGTCCTCCTTGCGGTTCTCGGCCAGGTCCTCGAGCAGGCCGAGGACGCGCTTGGTCGAGCCCTCGCGGATCGCCTTCACGTCGCGCGACTCCTGCAGGATCTCGCGCGAGACGTTCAGCGGCAGGTCGGACGAGTCGATCACGCCACGGACGAAGCGCAGGTAGACGGGCATCAGCTGCTCGGCGTCGTCCATGATGAACACGCGCTTCACGTACAGCTTGATGCCGTGCCGGCTTTGCCGGTCCCAGAGGTCGAATGGCGCCTTGGCCGGCAGGTAGAGCAGCTGGATGTACTCGGTCTTGCCCTCGACGCGGTTGTGCGTCCAGGCCAGCGGCTCGCCGAAGTCGTGCGAGACGTGTCGGTAGAACTCCTTGTACTGCTCGTCGGTGACGTCGGCCTTGGCCCGCGCCCAAAGCGCATTGGCCTGGTTGACGGTCTCGTCCTCGTCCTTGGTGACGAACTCGTTCTTGTCCTTGTCCCACTCCTCTTTCTTCATCCGGATCGGCGTGGCGATGTGGTCGGAGTACTTGGTCAGGATGGACTTCAGTTTCCACTGCGACAGCAGCTCGTCCTCGCCTTCCTTCAGATGCAGGGTCACGTCGGTGCCGCGCTCCGCGCGCTCCGCCGGCTCGATGGTGAAGTCGCCGGCGCCGGCGCTTTCCCACTTCACCGCGGAGGTCTCCCCGGCGCGGCGCGAGATCACCGTCACCCGGTCGGCGACGATGAAGCTCGAGTAGAAGCCGACGCCGAACTGGCCGATCAGCTGCGCGTCCTTCTGCTGGTCGCCGGTGAGCTGGGCGAAGAACTCGCGCGTGCCGCTCTTGGCGATCGTGCCCAGGTGCTGCACCGCCTCGTCGCGGCTCATGCCGATGCCGTTATCAGAGATCGTGACGGTGCGCGCCGCCTTGTCGAAGGCGACGCGGATTGCCAGCTCGCCGCCGCCTTCGAGCAGCTCCGGCTGCGCGATCGCCTCGAAGCGCAGCTTGTCGCAGGCATCCGACGCGTTGCTGACCAGCTCGCGCAGGAAGATCTCCTTGTTCGAATACAGCGAATGGATCATCAGGTGAAGCAGCTGCTTCACCTCGGCCTGGAAGCCCAGCGTTTCTTTCGGTGCGCCCATGTCGGAAGTCCTCGGAACCGGAATGTCGGCGCGGGCGCCGGCGCCCGCGCGCTTGAGATAGGGGCGGATTTTGCCTGTTCAAGATGGGTGACGGTCCGGGCCTGGGGTAACCTTCCGAATAGCCGACCGTTCCTTGTGAGGCCCGCCATGATGTTGACCGCCGTCTTGCTTCCTGCGCCCGAAGGCGGCTATACCGCGCTGAACCCGGAGACCGGCACGACCAGCGAAGGTGAGACTTTGGAACAAGCCTTGGCCAACTTGCGCGAGGCGACAGCGCTGTATCTCGAAGAGTTCCCCCAACCCGCAGTAGGACACTCGCTCGTCACCACGTTCGAGGTGGCTACGGCCGATGCCTAGGCTGCCGCACCTCAGCGGCCGGGACATTGTCAACGCCTTGCAGTGATTGGGTTTCGAGGTCGCGCGCCAACGCGGCAGTCACATCGTGATGCGACGGGGCAACGTCGGTTGCGTCGTCCCGGACCACCGCGAAGTGAAAGTTGGAACGCTCGCCGGCGTCTTGAAGCAGGCCGGTGTAGGCGTCGACGTGTTTCTCGAAGCGCTCAAGTAGCCGGGGCCGCATCGCCCGGGGATGAGCCAGGTCCGCGAGCGCCAGCGCGCGCACCGTGGCGCAGGAACGCCGGCCGGGCGCGGCGAACTGCAGCAGCGAGCCGATCGCCTCCAGCCCGAAGCCGAGCGCCCGCGCGCAGCGGATGAAGCGCAGCCGCTGTTCGTGCTCGTTGCCGAAGCGGCGTTGGCGTCCGGTGCTGCGCGGCGCACCGGGCAGTGGGCCCAGCCGCTCGTAGTACCGGATGGTGTCTCGGGCGAGGTCTCGGTGCGGGCGGCGAGTTGGCTGATCGTCAACCCGCCGGCGGGGCCATCGATCCTTGCAGAAAGGGCCTGCATCGGGGGCGGCTCCAGCTTGTACCATCCGGCGAGTTTTGCACTTCCCTGGAGTCACGGTTGGGCGCTTCGACTGGTTTCCCTACCCCGAACGCCAAGGGAGCGCGGCTGGCCAGCGGCGGCGGCCTCGCGGCCGGACTGGCCGGGATTCTCGCGTCATCCTGCTGCGTGCTGCCGCTGGTGTTCGGCGGCGTCGGTCTTGGAAGCGTGGCAGCGGCGGTCATTCCCGCGTTGGCGGCGTCACGGCCGTACCTGCTCGCCGCCGCAGTCGTCGCGGTGGCCGTCGGCTGGGTGAGCCACGTGCGCGGGCGGCGCGCCTCGCTGTGCCTGGGACTGACCACGGCCGTCGTCGTGCTGGCCTTGATCCGGCAGCAGCTGGTCGAGCCGCGGCTGCTCGCCTGGATGCGGTGAGCCTCCATGCAACTGGAATCGACGATCACCTGTCCGAACTGCGGCGCGCGCTCGACCGAGACCATGCCGACCGATGCCTGCCAGTGGTTCTTCGAGTGCCGATCCTGCCGCGCATTGCTGCGGCCGCGGCCCGGCGACTGCTGCGTGTTCTGCTCTTACGGCAGTACGCGCTGCCCGCCGAAGCAGGGCGGCGAGGCGTGTTGCGGAGCCGCCTGACCGGCGGTAGCGGCAAGCGATTTCGCGCACCGGGGCGCTGCCGCGGCGGTTCCCACGATCTGTTCGCGCACCCGGGGCCCATGCGCATCGCATCGGACAGAGCCGGATCGGTCGCACACCTGATCGGACTGTCCTCAGTGTGGCGCGCCTGCGCTCACCTCCGGCCTCGCTTCCGGCTTTACGCGCAGGGCCCAGACGACACCGGCAATCAGCAGCGCGATCCCTGCGACCGTCATCACTGGGGGCAGCGAACCGCGTAACGCGAAGGTGTAGGCCAGCGCAGCCAGCGTCTCGAAGACGATCAGTTGCCCGGCCAGCGCCGTCGGCAGCCGCTGGCTGGCTTCGTTCCAGCACAGCCCACCGAGCCACGAGGCAAGCAGGCCGAGCGCCAGCATCAGAAGGATGAACCGCTGCGGGTTCGACCCGAGCGGCATGTCGAAGCGGTCGCCGCTCAGACCGGACAAGAGCCACACGAGGGCAAGCCCAGCCGCCGCCAGCGGCAGCGTCGCCACGCCCTGCGCGGTGGCCCAGACGCGCGGGCTGCGGTCGGGGTGAGCGCGCAGCCAGTCGGCATTGCGTAGCGGATACCAGGTCCAGCAGGCGACGGCCCCCACCGCCAGCAGGGCACCGAGCGCATGGCGGCCGAGGTCGACCGACTGCACCGAGTGCAGATGCTGCAGTTCGGCGTGGTTGACGAGCAGGATGCCGACGGCAATGAGCAGCAGCGACGGCGCCAACCGCAGCCACGGCAGGCGACCATCGCGCCTGGCATCGCGCAGGTTCGAAGTGATGGCGATCACCACCGGCAGCGTGCCGATGATCACGGTGGGCAGCGGCCCGCCGGAACGCTGGATCGCGGCGGCGAGGCACAGGTAGTAAAGCAGGTTGCCGATCAGCGCCAGCTTCAGGGCCTCGATCCAGTCGGCGCGCGACAGCTCGCGCAGCCGCGCCCGATCGAGGAACGCCAGCGGCAGCGCAATCAGCCCGAACGCCAGGTACCGCGCCGTCGACAGCAGCGCCGGCGGATACTCCGGCAGCAGCAGCGGCACGACGAACACCAGCCCCCACAGCAGGCCGGCAGCGAGGGCGAACAGCGTGCCGGTCAGCATTCCGCGGCGCGGCCGTTCACTCGCCGATCTGCTGCAGCAGATACAGCCGCTGGTAGATGCCGCCTTCGATCGCCATCAGCTCCTCGTGCGTTCCCTGCTCGGCGATGCGGCCGTGGTTGAGCACGACGATGCGGTCGGCGGCGCGGATGGTCGACAGTCGGTGGGCGATGGCGATCACCGTCACGCTTCCGTGCAGTTCGGCCAGCGCCTGCTGCACCAGCCTTTCGGTTTCGCTGTCGATGCGCGAGGTCGCCTCGTCGAGGAACAGGATCCTCGGCTGGCCGGCGAGCGCGCGCGCCACCGCGACGAGTTGTTTCTGGCCGGAGGACAGCCGCGCCCCGCCCTCGCCGAGCGGCGTGTCGTATCCCTGCTCCAGCGCGACGATGAACTCGTGCGCCCGCGCCGCGCGCGCGGCAGCCTCGATCTGCGCATCACCGAGGCCCCGCCCCATGTCGATGTTCTCTCGCGCGCTCGCCGCCAGCAGGAACGGCTCCTGCGGCACGAGGCCGACGTCGGCGCGGAACTGCTCGTCGCCGATCCTAGGCAGCGGCACGCCGTCGATCTCGATGCGTCCGGTCTGCGGCGTGTAGAAGCGCAGCAGCAGCGCCAGCAACGAACTCTTTCCGGCGCCGGTGTGGCCGACGATGCCGTAGAAGCGCCCGGCCGGAATGTCGAGGGTGAGGTCGTGCAGCACCGGCTCGTCGGGGTCGTAGCCGAAAGTGACCTTCGACAGGCGCACGCCGCCCGCCTCGATGCGGCGGCTGGCGCCCACCGCCGGCGTGCCACCCTCGGCCAGCAGCGTGTTCACCCGCGCGGCGGCGACCATCGCCTGCTGCAGCAGCGAGAACTGCAGCGTGATCTGGATCAGCGGCTCGACCACCCGTGCGATGTAGGTGATGAACGCGTAGAGCAGGCCGACCTGCAGGCCGCCGAAGGACTGCGTGCCAAAAGCGGCGATCACCGCCACGATCAGCAGCACGTTGAGCAGGTCGAGCGCCGGCCGCAGCAGCCAGGCGTTGGCTCGCATCTCGCCCAGCCGCGAGCGGTAGTAGCCGTCGTTGGTCTCGGCGAAGCGGCGCGAGAAGCGCGGTGCCGCCCCCGTGGCCTGCAGCACGCTCATGCCGGCGATGCTCTCGGCCATCTGCGCGTTGATGTCGCTGCGCAGCTCGCGCGAGCGCGCCACCGCCGGCGCCGACCACCGCTGGTAGGCCCAGACGATGCCGATCGTGGCCGGCATCAGCGTGAGCACGATCAGCATCAGCCGCCAGTCGAGCCAGGCCATGGCGACGATCGCGCCCAGCAGCACGGTGAGGCCCTGCAACACCTCGAACAGCACCTGCTGGTAGAGCTGGCGGATCTGCTCGGTGTCGTTGGTGATGCGGCTTACCAGCTGGCCGGTGATGGCGCGGTCGAAGAAGGCCATCGGCAGACGCAGCACGTGCCCGTAGACCCATTCGCGCAGCCGTCGCACCGAACGCATGGCGAGTCCGGCCAGCCGCACCAGTTGCAGGTAGCGCAGCCCGCTCGATGCCCACCCAGCCACCAGCATGCCGGCCAGGAGCCACCCGATCGTCAGCGGATCGAAGGTGCGCGGCAGCAGGTGGTTGTCGATGAAGTGCTTGCCGAGGATCGGGCCGACGGCATCGAGCAGGCCGGCCGCGGCGAGCCACGCGCTGGCGCGGCCGAGCTCGCGCTTCTCAGGCGCCGCGGCACGCGCCAGCAGCTTGAGCCCGGCCCAGCGCTCGCCGCGACTCGGCGTGCGCCGTCCTTCGCTCGGCAGCGCTATGGCTTCATGCGGCATCGAGGCTCGCCTCCAGCTGCTGATAGCGCCATTGCGCCGCGTACCAGCCGCCCTTCGCCAGCAGTTCGTCGTGGGTGCCGCGCTCGACGATGCGCCCTGCCTTCAGCACCACGATCTGGTCGGCATCGGCCACGGCCGACAGCCGGTGGCTGACGATGATCGCCGTTCGCCCGGCCCGCGCGCCGCGCAGGTGCTCGAGGATGCGCGTCTCGGTGCCGGTGTCCACTGCGCTCAATGCATCGTCGAGCACCAGCAGCGGCGTGTCGGTCAGCAGCGCGCGGGCGATCGCCACTCGCTGCCGCTGCCCGCCCGACAGCGTCACGCCGCGCTCGCCGACCAGCGTGTCGTAGCCGTCGGCGAAACGGCGCACATCGTTGTGCAGGTCGGCCAGCTGCGCCGCCTGCTCGACCTCGGCGCGGGTCGCGTCGGCCTTGGCCAGCGCGATGTTCTGCGCGATCGAGGCGGAGAACAGGAACGCTTCCTGCGGCACCCAGGCTACGCCCGAGCGCAGCGCCGCCAGCCGATAGTCCTCGATCGACTCGCCGCCCCAGCGGATGGCGCCCTGCTGCGGCACGTAGTGGCGCAGCAGCAGGTTGACCAGCGTCGACTTGCCGGCGCCAGTGGGCCCGACCACGCCAAGCGTCTGCCCCGCGGCGAGCGAGATCGACACCTCATCGAGCGCCCGCGCCGACTGTCCCGGGTAGATGAAGCTCACGCCCTCGAAAGCCAGCGGCCCGGTAGCGATCTGCTCGATGCTGCCGCGATCGTCGATGCTCGGCGGCTCGCGCAGCACCGGCTCCAGCCGCGCCCACGCGGCGCGGCCGCGCTCCACCAGCGACAGCACCCAGCCCATCGCGAACATCGGCCAGATCAGCTGGCCGAGGTACATCGTGAAGGCGGTCAGCTGGCCAAGCGTCATCTGCTGCTGCCAGACGAACCAGCCACCGACCGCCATCGTCAGCACGGTCGCGCTGGTCAGCGTCAGGCCGACCGCCGGCTCGTAGGCGGCTTCCCACTTCAGCGCCTCGTAGCTGCTGTCGGCGGCCGCCCTGGTCCGCTGTGCGAACTCGGCGCCGGCGCGCGACTCCAGCCCGAGCGCCCGCAACGTGCGCACGCCAGCCACGGTCTCCTGCACGTGCTCGTTCAGCCTGGAGAAGCGGTCGAGCGACTCGCGCCAGGCGTCGTGCACGCGGCGCGAGATCGCCCAGAAGCTCCAGGCCATGAACGGGAACGGCAGCAGCACCACCAGGGCCAGCCGCCAGTCGACGCCGAGCGTCATCATCGCCACCACCAGCACCAGCGTCAGCGTGCCGTCGAAACCGGCGAGGAAGGCCTCGCCCGCGGCCAGCTCGACGGCGTCGACGTCGTTGGTCGCGCGCGCCATCAGGTCGCCGGTGCGGCTGCGGTTGAAGAACTGCGGCCCCTGCGTGGTCAGCTTGCTGTACAGCCGCGTGCGCAGTTCAACGCCGAGCCGGTAGGCGGCAGCGAAAAGCTGCAGCCGCCAGCCGACACGCAGCAGGTAGATCGTGGCGCCCATCGCGAGCAGCGTGCCGAGTTCGCGCCACATCGCTGAGCCCTCCAGCCGGCCGGCAACGATCGCATCGACGATGCGGCCGACCTGCCGCGGCACCCACACGGTGAGCACGGCGATGCCGATCAGCATCAGCGCCGAGGCGATGTACGCGCGCCAGTGCCGGCGCACGAAGTCGCTGATCAGCCGGTGCAGTGTCTGCGAGGGCACGGAAGGCGGGGGGACAGGGCCGCGCAGCAGCGCAGCGAGGCGCGCGATTGTAGAGCCCGCACGGCAGCAGGCGACGGTGGACAATGCCGCCGGGATCCACCGGGAAGGAAAACAGCGGCGATGAAATCAGACATCGAGATCGCGCAGGCCGCGCGAATGCGACCGGTCGTCGAACTGGCGCGCGAGCGGCTCGGCATTCCCGAGGAAGCGCTGCAGCCTTACGGGCGCTACAAGGCCAAGATCTCGCTCGAGCACCTGGCCTCGCTCGCCGAGCGGCCGGACGGCAAGCTGATCCTGGTCACCGCGGTCAGTCCGACGCCGGCCGGCGAAGGCAAGACGACGACCGCGGTCGGCCTCGGCGACGCGCTATCCCGGATCGGCAAGCGACCGGTGCTCGCGCTTCGCGAGCCGTCGCTCGGGCCGGTGTTCGGCATGAAGGGCGGTGCCGCCGGCGGCGGCTACGCGCAGGTGGTGCCGATGGAGGACATCAACCTGCACTTCACCGGCGACTTTTCCGCCATCGCGCTGGCCAACAACCTGCTGGCGGCGATGATCGACAACCACATCCACCACGACAACCAGCTGCGCTTCGACCTGCGCCGCGTCACCTGGCGGCGCGTGCTCGACATCAACGACCGCGCGCTGCGCGAGATGACCATCGGGCTGGGCGGTCCGGCCAACGGCTTCCCGCGGCAGGACGGCTTCGACATCGTCGCCGCCTCCGAGGTGATGGCGATCTTCTGCCTCGCCACCTCGCTGGCGGATCTCAAGGAGCGGCTCGGCGACATCGTCGTCGGCACCACGCGCGGTCTGCAGCCGATCCGCGCCCGCGAGCTGAATGCGCACGGCGCGATGGCCGCGCTGCTGCGCGACGCGCTCGCACCGAACCTGGTGCAGACGCTGGAGAACAACCCGGCGATCATCCACGGCGGGCCCTTCGGCAACATCGCGCACGGCTGCAATTCGGTGCTGGCCACCCGGGCGGCGCTGAAGCTCGGCGACTATGTCGTCACCGAGGCCGGCTTCGGCGCCGACCTCGGCGCGGAGAAGTTCATCGACATCAAGTGCCGCAAGTCCGGCCTGCGGCCCGATGCCGCCGTGCTGGTGGCGACGATCCGCGCGCTGAAGTTCCAAGGCGGCGCCGAACCCGGCTCCCTCGCGCAGGAGGACCTGCCGCGGCTCGAGCGCGGCATCGCCAACCTCGAGCGGCACCTGAACAACCTGCGCAACCACTTCGGCCTGCCGGTGGTGATCGCGATCAACCACTTCGCCACCGACACCGAGGCAGAGCTGCGCCTGGTGCAGCAGACGGTCGCGCATCACGGTGCGCCAGCCGTCGTCACACGGCATTTCGAAGCCGGCGGCGCCGGCGCCGAGGAGCTGGCACGCGAGGTCGTGCGGCTGGCGGACAGCGGCGCGGCGAACTTCCGCCTGCTGTACGACGACGACCTGCCGCTGTGGCAGAAGATGAAGACGGTCGCCACGCAGATCTACGGCGCCGCCGACGTCACCGCCGACACGAAGGTGCGCACGCAGATCCGCCGGCTGCAGGACGAGGGTTACGGCAGGCTGCCGGTGTGCGTCGCCAAGACGCAGTACTCGTTCTCCACCGACCCGCTGCTGCGCGGCGCACCGAGCGGCCACGTGGTCAACGTGCGCGAAGTGCGGCTGGCGGCAGGTGCCGAGTTCGTCGTGATGACCTGCGGCGACATCATGACGATGCCCGGCCTGCCGAAGGAGCCGGCGGCGACCAGGATCGACGTCGACGACAGCGGGCGGATCGTCGGGTTGTTCTAGCGGCGGGCCGCCGCTGCGCCGGCACCAAGCTGCGCGCCGGCGCGGCGGTTCGGTCTATCGCACTGTCGGCAGCACGTAGGACGCCTGATGAAGCGTGTCGACCGGCTGCGGCGGACGGTCGGCGAGCACCGGCGCTGCGGGCGCGGGCGCCGCGGCGGTCATCTCGGCGCCACCGGCGAGCCAGCTCGAATCCTCGAGAAAGATCGCTGCGCCGGCGAGCGTGAACAGGGTGGAGAGCGAGGCGAAGAGCACGCCTTGCATCGAGTGCACCACCGTGTCCTCCAGGAAGTGCATTGCCCGTTCGCGCATGAACAGGGGTTTCATCGAGGCTTGCATGGATCCTCCCTGAGCTTTTCGGCCGCCGCCTGCGGCGAATGAGCGGCCGCGAACACAGTGTCGTTCCATGCGGGTTAGCGCGTCCCGCCCGACAGGATGGGAAGGACACCACCTGCGCAGGTGGGATCGCGCCCGCTATGCCGCGCGCGCTGCCTCGGCCGCGTTGAGTGCGCCTGCGATCGCTTCGCCGCGCGTGTGCGCGCCGAGCTTCGAATAGAGCTGCCGGATGTGATAGTCGGCGGTGTTGGGCGAAACGCCCATGCGATCGGCGATCCGGTCATGGCTCAGCCCCTGCGCCAGAAGCAGGAGCACCTCACTCTGCTGAACTGACAGGTCGAGGTATTGCATCGCGGCCACCAGGCGCACCAGCAGGTGCTCGACGCGCTCGATCAGCACGGCGTGCAGTCCGTTCGGTTCCCAGAACGCGTGCAGCCGGAACAGCCCCCAGGCGTTGATCCGCGTGGCGGAATGCTCGCCGCCGTATGCGCCGCGCGTCGAGTGCATGGCGGCGTCAGTGAGCAGATGGTGCAGCAGATCCCGCCCGGCCCGCTGCAGTTCATGGGGAACGGTCCTGCGGTTGATCGCGCAGCCCGTGGCCTGGGCCAGGAACTCGTAACCGTTCGCCGACGCCTTGACGACCTCGCCATCCGGCTCGCACAGCAGCAACGCCTGCTCGCCGCAGGCCCGGTACATCGCGGCGCTGGTGTCGGCCAGCGTCGAGATGCCGTTCAGCGACAGGTATCGACCCGCCGCCTTGACGGCAGTGCGCTCATCGATGCTGAAGGGCGCCGTGGTCGCCGGCCGATACAGCATGAGCGAGGCCACCGGCGCTCCGGGCCTGACCACGGCGCAGCACAGGCGCTGCATCGGCGCGCCGGACGGCGTGGCCATCGAGCACAAGTGCCGATGCGCACAGAAAGGCTCCGGCCCCCTCTCGGCCGTTGCCCCGCTGTCGGTGCCATCGGCACAGGTCTCGACCGTTTCGGTCCGATGGATCGGCACGCCCCTCCTCAGGGGCCGGGCGGGCGAGGTGCTCGGCTCCGGCGCCGGCGCGAACCACGCCACCATCTCCGCCGGCGGCGGCAGGTTGCGCGCGTAGAGGTTCGCGATCTCGCCGCGGCCGTCGAACCAGAGCACGACGCCGGCGTCGCAGTGCGCCTCGCGGCAAAGCACGCGCATCAGCGCCGGGACGATCCCTTCCATCGGCAAGCCCAGCGTGCACAAGCGCCGGATGTGTGCCGGGATAGCCGATCGCTTGGATGACCACACGGTGCGCAACCGACCCTCTCGAACGAGTTCTCGGATGCCAACCGACCAGGCGAAAAGTGGACTGCGCCTCCTCGCCCCGCAATGGCCTTGGCCAGTGTTTGCCTTGCCGTGTTCCCCGTCAATGACGCGAAATGCCGATCTGCGCCAGTCTCTGGCCGCAACGCGGTAGGGATCAACGGCTCGGAACGCGCGATCCCCCCTGCGCAGGTGGGAGATGTCCAACTTCTCCCGGTGGGACCGCCCGGCACTTCAGCGCGCAAGCTTCGTCACCTACACGCGGGCGGCAGCACTCACCGAACGCCCGCGCCGCAGCGGCCACCGCCACCCGTCGGCGCCACTGCTTCTTCCGCATCGCTGTATGCGGCAGGAATCGAAAGCGGGGGATGAGATGAGACAAAGGAGAACGAAATGGGACGAGTCCAGATCTGCAGTGCCGCACTTCTGCTGGGCGTTTCCGCAGGCGCATGGGCCGGTGTCGAACCCTATCCGGAGGCGGTGATTGGGCCGGACGCGTCGACCAAGACGCGGGCGCAGGTCGTCACCGAGCTCCACGAAGCGATTCGCATCGGGAAGATGTACGACTTCCCGAGCCTGTACGCGGACAAGGTGGCCCTTGCCCAGGCCCGCCAGGAGATCGCCGGAACCGCGCAGCCGGCCGCCCGCTCCGACGACACCGTCGTCGTGTGGGGCGACGCGCGCGTGGTGCGCGCGCGGGTCCAGGCCGAGGCCGCCGAAGCCAATCGGCTCGGCTTGCTGAGCTTCGCCGAGGGCGACCCACCGGTTGCTACCGCCGCGCAGGAGCAACTGATCGCTGCCGCCGGCCAGCGTGCCGCCGAGCAGGTGGTGCGGCAGATCTCCAGCGCCGAAAGCGCGGTGCGGGTCGCTGCCAGGTAGTCACGCCCGGCGCGAAGCGGATGGCCCGCGGCGTCCACCGCCGCGGGCCATCGTGCTTCTTGCCCGGCCTGCCGCGTTGTCTCAACGGGCGCGGTCGATGGCCCGGGCGAGGAACTTCATCGCCGCCGGATTCAGGCAGGTCGCTGCCGACACGCGCATCCAGGTGCTCGGCAACTGCGTCGGCGAGAACAGGCTGCCCGGCGCGCACAGGATGTCCTGGCCACTCGCCT
>CAZSYX010000040.1:0-29747 GCA_964610575.1 uncultured Burkholderiaceae bacterium | reverse complement strand
GTCGTCGAGCGCTTCGAGTTCCGAGCCGAGCATCCGGTACAGGCTGTCGTCGAAGCGCATCACCGCCAGCGGCGCGACGATCTCGCCGCCTTCGACCCAGTAGGTGGCGAAGCGCGTCATGCCGGTGACTCGGGCAGCGCTGCGGTCCGACCAGTTCAGGTAGTGGAAGTTGCCGACGTACACGCCGGTGTCGAGTGCGCGCAGCGCGTCGGCGCGCGGTAGCTGCCCCGCGGCAAGCTCCATCGCCTGCATCGACTCGGACTCGTCGGCGCCGTTCGATTCGATGCCGTACTCCTGCGCCGTGCGCGGGCTGACCAGGCTGCCGGCGTGCCGCCCGGCGCGGATCAGGTCGACCGAGACTGGGCGGGCGAAGCCCGCCTCGTCGAACGCCGGCGCCAGCCCGCCGGCGATGTGCTCGCGCAGCGTGACCAGTGGCGACAGCGCGACTTCGCCGTCGACCAGCTGCTGGATCGTGCTCTGCTGGGTGCGCTGCTCCTTCGCCGAGACGCCGCCCCAGTTGAGCATCCACAGCAGCTCGTCGAGCGCCGCCGGCGACACGTAGGCGCGATAGGCGCCCGGCTCGATCGTGCGCGGGTTGCGCGCCAGGAAAGGCAGCTGCGCGCGCGTGGCGTCGAGCCGCCGCGCGACCTCGGCACGGTCCCACTGCTGGCCGGCAAAGCTCGCCTTCACCGCCTTGTCGCCGCTGCGGTAGACCGACCAGTCGAACAGGAAGCTGTCCACTTCATGCCAGTGGCGCGCACCCAGCGAGCTGGCAAAGCCGCGGAATACCGGCCCGCTGGCGAGGATGCCGACCAGATCGAGGCCGGCGCCGGCCGTGGTGATCATCTCGACCGCTTCCTCCGGCGAGGGCATGCGGCCGGTGCGCGCGTTGTCCGAGGCGCCGGCCTCGTCGCAGTAGAGAAGGTAGGGATCCTCCGGCAGCGCCGGCAGGTCAGCGCGCATCGCTTCGAGGGCGCCCTTGACCGCCGGCCGGTCCTCCTCGGCATTGCCGGTGATCGCCAGCGTCGTTCGGTCGTGTCGCCGGCCGTCGATCAGCTGCAACGTCAGATGGGCCTGGTGCACCGTCATCGGCTGCCGCACCCGGGCATGGTTGAAGCGCAGGAAGTCGGAGACTTCGCCGTCGAAGTTGGCGAGCAGCACTTCGCCGCCGCGCAACTGGCCGTTGGCGTACGCGGCGAGGTCGAAGAAAAGTTCCTTCATTGCCTACTTCTCCGCGCCGAAGACGTCGACCCCTTGGAAGCGACAGGCCGGGCTGGCGTGGCCGACGCGGATCGCCTGGTTCGGCTCGCCTTTGCCGCAGTACGGGGTGCCCATCACCTCCATCGTCGACGCATCGCCGACCATGGCGAGCGAGCGCCAGAAGGTGGCCGAGATGCCGCGATAGTTGGGGTTGCGCACCACCTCGGCCAGCCGGCCTTCGCGGATGCGCTGGCCCCACTCGCAGCCGAACTGGAACTTGTTGCGCGAATCGTCGATCGACCACGAGGCGTTGGTCTTCATCAGGATGCCGTCGTCGATCGAGGCGATCATTTCCTCGAGCGTCGAGGTGCCCGGCTCGACGTTCAGGTTGCTCATGCGGTCGATCGGCGGCCGGTTCCAGCCGCAGCTGCGCGCGGTGGCGACCGACCCCAGGTCGCTGCGCAGCCGGGCCGCGCGCTGCTGCGAGATCGTGCCGCCGAGCGGCCGCAGCAGCAGGCCGTCGCGGATCAGGAATTCGCGCTGCGCGCGGCTGCCCTCGTCGTCGAAGGCGAAGCTGGCGAATTCCTCGCTGCGGGTCGGGTCGAAGGTGACGTTGAGCAGCTTCGAGCCGTACTGGTAGGCGCCGAACATGTCGAGCGTGACGAAGCTGGTGCCGGCATAGTTGCGCTCGTCGCCGAGGATGCGGTCGAGTTCGAGCGGATGGCCGATCGACTCGTGGATCTGCAGCATCATCTGGTCCGGCATCAGCAGCACGTCGAAACGGCCAGCGGGGCAGTTGGGCGCCGCCAGCAGTTGCAGCGCTTCCTCCGCGGTGGTGCGGCCGCTGCCGACGAAGCCGGATCGCTCGATCACTTCAAGCCCGCCCTGCTGGCAGTAGCCGTTGTAGCGGCCGCCCCACGAGCGCGTCTGCGTAAGGCCTTCGGCGTGCGCCACCACGTGCAGCGCCGGAATCGTGAAGTCGTATTCCTGCAGCGTTTCGCCGTCGTCGATGCCCGCCGTCATCTGGCGGCTGCGCACCGTCCACAGGCTCGCCTCCCAGTCGACGATGCGCTCGTCGATGCGACAGGCCTTCGACTCGCGCATCAGCAGGTCGAGCCGGTCGGCGGCGCTCAGCGCGAGCGGCTTGGTGGTAGCCGACGCGTAGCGCCCGGCCGCCCTCGGCAGGGCGGGCGGGGCGTCGAACACGCTGCGCCCTTGCGACAGCCGCGCCCAATGCGCGGCGCGGTCAAGCGCCGCGCGCAGGCCGGCATCGGTCAGGTCGCTGGTCGCCGCGTAGCCGATGCCGTCGCCGGCCAGCACGCTGATCATCGCGCCGCGGTCGATCGAACGCTCGGCCGGCTCGACGACGTCCTGCCGCACGCGCGTGGTGTTCGAGTGCTCCTCGACCACGCGTAGCGAGGCGTAGTCGACCCTGGCCGGCGCCAGCCGGCGGAAGCGGTGGGCAATGGATTCGGCGTCGAAGGGCATGCAGGTCCTTCATCGGTTGCGGCCGCAGCGGTCGTGCTGCAACCGTCGGGATTGGGCAAGTGCGGATAACGAAACGCCGCGCCGGCCACGAGAGGGCCTGGCGCGGCGCACGTAAACGCGTGAGCGGCGCGATTCTAGCTACGGGGAATCCCGATAGGTGCGACGCGGCTCGATCTCTATACTCGCCGCGCCTTAGAGGACTTGTGCAGAGGAGAACAAACAGTGAGCGTTTTCATGTCGCGATCTTTTTCAGGCGCCGGTAGCGATGGCGTGGTCCAGCGCGGGCGGCAGATGCCTGGCTGGCGTGGCCTCCTGAAGGCGTCGATGGCCGTTGGCTTTGCCGCCGCCCTGTTCCCGGCGCAGGCGCAGACGATCGTTGATGAGTGGGCCAGCATCAAGGCTCCGGCGGCGCCCGAGTTGAAGACAGTGAAGGTTGAGCCGAAGGAAACCGCACTGCTCCTACTCGACTTCGTCAAGCAGACCTGCAGCCCGCGGCCGCGCTGCGTGGCATCGCTGCCCAAGGTGCAGGGAATGCTCGACAAGGCCCGACAGGCCGGCGTGCCGGTCGTCTACAGCCTGGCCGGAATGCCGCTGACCGACACGCTGCCCGAGGTCGCGCCGCGCGCCGGAGACCCATCGGTCTCGTCGGGACCCGACAAGTTCATGAACACCGATCTCGACAAGATCCTGAAGGAAAAGGGGATCAAGACCGTCATCGTTGTCGGCACCTCTGGCGAAGGCGCGGTGCTCAACACGGCGGCAGGTGCGGCGCTGCGGGGGTACAAGGTGATCGTGCCGGTCGATGGCGTCTCGTCGACTAACCCTTATGCGGAGCAGTACACGGCGTGGCATCTGACCAACGCGCCGCGCATCGGGCCACAAGTCACGCTCACCCGGATCGACCTCGTCGCTTTCTGAGGCGGCTCCCTTGCTGCCTCGAGCGCTGCGCGAACAGATCGATAGCCTGCTCCCGCCGTCCGAGCAGACGCGGCGGTCGTTTGTGCAAACCTCACTGGCGGCCGGATTTGCCGCTGCCGTGCTGCCGGTGCAGGCGCAGACGATGATCGTCACCGACACGCAGGGCCTGACGGCCGGCGAAGTGAAGATCCCGACGCGTGATGGCGCCATGCCCGCCTACCGCGCAATGCCGGCCGGCCGCAGCGGCTTGGGTACGGTGCTGGTGGTGCAAGAGATCTTCGGCGTGCACGAGCACATCAAGGACGTCTGCCGGCGCCTTGCCAGGGCCGGCTACTTGGCGATTGCGCCCGAGTTGTACGCGCGCCAGGGCGATCCTTCCCGGTACGAGGACATCGGCAAGCTCATGAGCGAAGTCGTCGCCAAGGTGTCGAATGCGCAGGTCATGGCCGATCTCGACGCGACGGCCGCCTGGGCAACTGCGAACGGTGGTGATGGGGACAGGCTGGGCATCACCGGTTTCTGCTGGGGCGGCCGCATCGTCTGGATGTACGCCGCGCACAACCCGAAATTGAAGGCGGGCGTGGCCTGGTACGGCACGGTGTCGCGCGCCAACCACCCAGGCGATAGGACCGCGCTGGAGGTGGCCGCGTCGATCAGGCAGCCGATCCTCGGGTTGTACGGCGCCGCCGACGGCGGCATACCCAATGACACGGTCGCGAGGATGCGTGCCGCGCTGAAGGCGGCCGGCAACAAGTCTGCCGAGATCATTCTGTATCCAGACACGCCGCACGGCTTCTTTGCCGACTATCGCTCCACCTACCGCAAGCAAGCGGCCGACGATGGCTGGAAGCGGGCGCTGGCATGGTTCAAGGCGAACGGCGTCGGCTGAGGTCTGCTGATCGAGGCAAAACGGCCGCGCACTGCGCGGCCGTTTTGCTTCCTACAGGCCGCGCTTGACAGCTCTGCTAGCCTGACTTCAGCTTGCAGACAACCGATGAACACGCTCGCCTGGATCATCATCGCCAACGTCGTCGCGACGGTGATTTCGATCGCGCTCGCGGCGTGGCTGAGCTTCCGCTTCCTCAGCACGCTGGTCGATCGGCTGGTCTGCGTCTCGGCGGGCCTGCTGCTGACCGTCGCGTTCACGCGCCTGGTGCCCGAGGCGCTGGAAAGCGGCATCGATCCCCAGCAGCTGGGCTGGGTGCTGCTGGCCGGCATCCTCGGCTTCTTCCTGCTCGAGAAGCTGTCGCTCATCCATCACACGCACCATCACGAGGGCGACGAGCACCGCCATCACCACGGCCACGATGCGCAGGAGGCGCGCCGCGGCGGCATTCCGATCCTGGTCGGCGACGCCTTCCACAACTTCGCCGACGGCGTGGTGATCGCCGCCGCCTTCCTGGTCGACTGGCAGGCCGGCGTCCTGGCGACGGCCGCGGTGATGGCGCACGAGATCCCGCACGAAGTGGGCGACTTCATGATCCTGCTGAATGCCGGCTACACGAGGCGGCGCGCCTTCCTCTTCAACATGATCTCGGGCAGCTCCGCCGTTGCCGGCGGCGTGGTCGGCTACTTCGTCCTCGATGCGATGGACCATCTGCTGCCGTACGCGCTGCTGCTGGCGGCGGCGAGCTTCATCTACATCGCGTTGAGCGACCTGCTGCCGGAGATGATGCGCCGCTCGCGGCTGGCGCAGTCGGCTCCGCAGGTGGCGCTGGTGCTGGTTGGCGTGGCCATCGCGGCGCTGATCGGCGCCGCGATGCATGCACACTGAGCCTAGGGCTGCGGGCCGGTGGCCACCGGCCGCGACGGGTCGGCGATCCACTCGCTCCACGAGCCGACGTACAGCCGCGCACCGGGCAGACCGGCGACCTGCATGGCCAGCAGGTGATGGCAGGCCGTGACGCCTGAGCCGCACTGCGCCACCATCTGCGCCGGCGAGCGACCGGCGAGGAGCTGCTCGTACTCGGCGCGCAGTTGCGCGGCAGGCTTGAAGCGGCCGTCGGCGAGATTGGTCTGCCAGAAGCGGCTGATCGCGCCGGGGATGTGGCCGGCCACCGGGTCGATCGGTTCCAGCCGTCCTTCGTAGCGCTCCGGCGCGCGTGCATCGACCAGCAGCGCGCTGTGGTTGACGAGCAGCCGCTGCAGTTCGTGCGCGGATACGACGCCCTCCAGGCTTTCACCGGCCGTGAAGCGGCCGGGCGGACGCGCTGACGGCTCGATGCTGGCGAGCCCGGTCTCGGCAAGCCATAGCGGCCAGCCGCCGTCGAGCAGCGCCACCTTGTCGTGCCCGAGCCAGCGAGCGAGCCACCACAGCCGAGCCGCGAACTGCCCGCCGGAGGCGTCGTAGGCGACGATCTGCGTGTCGCTGCCGATGCCCCAGGCGGCGAATTTCGCCGCCAGGCGCGCCCGGTCCGGCAGCGGATGGCGACCGTTGGTGCCGGTCTTCGGCCCGGACAGGTCGTCGTCGATGCTGGCGAACTGTGCGCCGGGAATGTGGCCCTGCGCGTACTGGCGGCGGCCGAGTTCGACGTCCATCAGGTCGTGCCGGCAGTCGATGGCGCACCAGTCGGCGTCCGACAGGTGGGCCTTGAGTTCGGAAACGGCAACCAGGGATGTGCTCATTGGTTATCCACGGAAAGAGGCTTGTCGATGCCGGCGCGCGGCCGCCGCTGCGCCAGCCAGGTGGCCAGTGCGCCGCTGCCGATGATGACCGCCATGCCGATCCAGCCGGCCAGGGCGATGCGGTCGGCGAAGACGATCACGCCGAGCGTCGCCGAAAAGACGATCGCCGAGTATTGCAGACTGGCGGTGAGCAGCGCGTGGCCGAGCGAATAGGCGCGGGTCATCGCCAGCTGCGCCAGCAGCGCGATGATGCCCACCGCGGCGAGCAGCAGCGCGCCGGCCGGCGTGTGCTCGGTGAAGCCGGTGATCAGGCTGCCGGCGAAGCCGATCGCCAGCACCGACAGCGAGAAGTAGAACACGATGCGCCACTCCGGCTCGCCCTGGCGGGCCAGGTCGCGCACGTACCAGTAGGCGGTCGCCGACAGCAGGCCGGACAACAGCCCGCCGGAGGCGCCGAGCCACTGGCCGGCGCCGAAGCTCGGTTGCAGCAGCAGCACTACCCCGACGAAACCCATCAGCACCGTCAGCACCAGCGGCACGTTGACCGGCCGGCGTGCGCGCAAGGCGGCGCCAAGGATGAACGCGGCGAGGAACAGCGACGAGGTGTAGTTCAGCGCGGTGGCCGTGCCGAGCGGCAGAGTCGAGGCCGCGAAGAACCAAAGGCTCAGCGCGGCCGTGCCGACGGCGCCGCGGCGGAAATGCGTCCAGGGAATCGGCGTGCCGATCGGGCGGTGCGTGAAGTAGGCGTAGGCCGCCAGCGCAACGACGCCGGTCAGCCCTCGGTAGAGCACGATCTCCGCGATGTGGTACCGGGCGGCGGCCAGTTTCACGCAGGCGCCGAGGACCGCAAACAGCGCCGAGGCGACCAGCATCCAGAGCGATTGCATACGGCGCGCAGTCTATCGGGCGGGCCGACCAGGCCGGGTGCGGCACTGGCCTAGAATCGTCACGTATTCAAACATCACGCGATGGCCAAGACCTCGACTCCCAAGCCGGTCAGCGAGCTGACCTTCGAGCAGGCGCTCGACGAACTCGATGCGCTGGTCAGGCGCATGGAAGCGGGTGAACTCGGCCTCGACGACGCCGTTGCCGCCTACCGGCGCGGCGCCGAGCTGGCCCGGCATTGCCAGGGCAAGCTGGCGGTGGCCGAGCAGGAGATCCGCAAGCTCGACGGCGACATGCTGACTCCGCTCGCCCCGGGACAACTGCGCGGCGCATGAATGCAGTGGCAAGCGCGCCGCTCGGTCGCGTCGCCGGCGCCTCTTTCGACGATTGGGTGCGTTCCCGGCTCGCCTCGTTCGAAAAGGCGGCCGAGGAAGCGCTGCCGCCGGCTGACCGCGTTCCGGCGCGGCTGCACCAGGCGATGCGCTACGCGGCGCTTGGCGGCGGCAAGCGCGTGCGCCCGTTGCTCGCTTACGCGGCGGCGGAACTCGCGGGGGGGTCGGCGCAGGCAGAGCGGCCGAGCGTTGCCGCGCACAGCGTCGCGCTGGCCGTCGAATTCGTCCATGTGTACTCGCTGATCCACGACGACCTGCCATGCATGGACGACGACGTGCTCAGACGCGGCAAGCCGACCGTGCACGTGGCCTTCGACGAAGCCACCGCAATGCTTGCCGGCGACGCGCTGCAGGCGGAGGCGTTCCGCGTGCTGGCCGATGCGCCACTGGCCGCCGAGCTGCGGGCGCAACTCACCTCGATGCTGGCGCACGCGTCGTCGACCGAGGGTATGTGCGGCGGGCAGGCGATCGACCTGGCTGCTGTCGGCCGCCAGTTGACGATCGACGAACTGGAGCAGATGCACCGGATGAAGACGGGTGCGCTGCTCGAGGCCGCGGTGCGCATGGGCGCCGCGGCGGCCGGCGCCGATGCAGCGGCCGTTGCCGCCGCTGCTGCCTACGGCCGGGCGCTGGGCCTGGCGTTCCAGATCGTCGACGACGTGCTCGACGTCGAGGGCACCGCCGAGTCGCTCGGCAAGACCGCCGGCAAGGACGCACGCGAGAACAAGCCAACCTACGTCTCGGTGCTGGGTCTGGCCGCCGCCAAGGCGCGCGCGGCGCAACTGCACCGCGAGGCCCTGGCCGCCCTGGCGCCGCTCGATGCTCGCGCGCGGCGTCTGCGAGAATTGGCGGACTACATCGTCGGGCGCACGAGCTGATTCGCCCGGCAGCAGGCTTCGCAAGACCATGCCCGAACTGCTGAAGACCATTGATTCACCGGCCGATCTGCGCGCGCTTGCCCCGCAGCAGCTGCCGGCGCTCGCCGACGAACTGCGCGCGTTCGTGGTCGATTCGGTGTCGAAGACCGGCGGACACCTGTCGTCGAACCTCGGCACGGTGGAACTGACGATCGCTTTGCACTACGTGTTCGACACGCCGGAGGACCGCATCGTCTGGGACGTTGGCCACCAGACCTATGCGCACAAGATCCTGACCGGCCGCCGCGAGGCGA
Source organism: uncultured Burkholderiaceae bacterium (assembly GCA_964610575.1). Taxonomy (GTDB): domain Bacteria; phylum Pseudomonadota; class Gammaproteobacteria; order Burkholderiales; family Burkholderiaceae_F; genus JADJWR01. Next base: position 21,068 of record CAZSYX010000040.1, on the reverse strand, counting down.
TGGCGGCGCTCCGCCAGATGGGCGGCATCTCCGGCTTCCCGCGGCGCGAGGAGTCGGAATACGACGCCTTCGGCACCGCGCATTCGTCGACCTCGATCTCGGCGGCGCTCGGCATGGCCATCGCGGCGAAGCACCGCGCCGAAACCCGGCACGCGATCGCCGTGATCGGCGACTCGGCAATGACCGGCGGCATGGCCTTCGAGGCGCTGAACCATGCGGGCGTGATCGACGACATCCGCCTGCTGGTGGTGCTGAACGACAACGACATGTCGATCTCGCCGGCGGTGGGGGCACTCAACCGCTATCTGGCACGGCTGCTGAGCGGCGGCTTCTACGCCGCGGCGAAGAACGTCGGCAAGCAGATGCTGCGGCCGCTGCCGCCGCTGTTCGAACTGGCGCGCAAGTTCGAGTCGCACGCCAAGGGCATGGTGGTGCCGGCGACGCTGTTCGAGGAATTCGGCTTCAACTACATCGGCCCGATCGACGGCCACGATCTGGACGCGCTGGTGCCGACGCTGCAGAACCTGCGCCACCTCACAGGCCCGCAGTTCCTGCATGTGGTCACGCGCAAGGGCCAGGGCTACAAGCTGGCCGAGGCGGACCCGGTGCTTTATCACGGGCCGGGCAAGTTCGATCCGTCGGTCGGCATCAGGAAGTCGGCCTCCGCAGGCGCGCCGAGCTACACGCAGGTGTTCGGCGACTGGCTGTGCGACATCGCCGCGACCGACTCGCGGGTGATCGGCATCACGCCGGCGATGCGCGAGGGATCGGGCATGGTGCGCTTCGAGCGCGAGTTCCCGGGCCGCTACTTCGACGTCGGCATCGCCGAGCAACACGCCGTCACGCTGGCCGCCGGCATGGCTTGCGAGGGGCTGCGACCAGTGCTGGCGATCTACTCGACCTTCCTGCAGCGCGGCTACGACCAGCTGATCCACGACGTGGCGATCCAGAACCTGCCGGTCGCCTTCGCGCTGGACCGCGGCGGCTTGGTCGGCGCCGACGGCGCCACGCACCACGGCGCATTCGATCTGTCGTACCTGCGCTGCATTCCCAACATGGTGGTGATGGCGCCGGCCGACGAGAACGAATGCCGGGCGATGCTGACCACCGCTGTGCGCCACGACGGTCCGGCGGCGGTGCGCTATCCGCGCGGCGCCGGCGTCGGCGTGGCCATCGAGCGCGACCTGATGTCGCTGCCGATCGGCAAGGGCGAAGTGCGGCGCGAGAGCAGCTGCCCGCCGGGCGCGCGCATTGCCATCCTCGCCTTTGGCGCGATGCTGCATCCGGCGCTGGCCGCCGCCGGGCCGCTTGACGCCACCGTGGCCAACATGCGCTTCGTCAAGCCGCTGGACCGGGAACTGATAGAGCGGCTGGCGCGCACGCACGATGCGCTCGTCACCGTCGAGGAGAACGCGGCGATGGGCGGCGCGGGCTCTGGCTGCGCGGAAGTCCTGGCCGAAACCGGCATCGAGGTGCCGCTGCTGCTGCTCGGCTTGCCGGACCGCTTCGTCGATCACGGCGACACGCAGCAGCTGCTGGCCAGCGTCGGTCTCGACGCCGCGGGCATCGAGCGGGCGATCCGCAGCCGCTTTGCCGAGCTTCTGGCACCGGCGCGGCGGGTGAAGTCGGTGGCATGAACGTCGAAAAGCGGCCGGTCGCGATCCTGCAGCATCACGGCGACGTCGGGCCGGGCTATTTCGAGGACTGGCTGCGCGAGCACCGCATCGACTACCGCCTCGTGCGCATTGACCAGGGCGAGCCGGTGCCGGGGTGTGCGGACGACTACGCCGGCATCTGCTCGCTCGGCGGGCCGATGAGTGTCAACGACGCGCCGCCCTGGATCGGGCCGGAACTCCTGCTGCTGCGCAGTGCCGTTGGCGCCGGCGTGCCGGTGATCGGCCATTGCCTCGGCGGCCAGCTGCTCGCCCGCGCGCTCGGCGCGGCGGTCACGCGCAATCCGGTCAAGGAGATCGGCTGGGGCAAGGTGGCGATCACGCAGTCGCAGCTGGCGCGCGAGTGGCTGGGGGCGACGCAGGCCGAGTTCGAGATGTTCCAGTGGCACGGCGACACCTTTGCGGCTCCGGCGCGGGCGACGAACTTCCTCGCCAGCCGCTGGTGCGAGAACCAGGCCTTCGTGCTCGAACACGCCGGCGTGGCACACATCGGCATGCAGTTTCACTGCGAGGCCACGGCCGCGATCGTGCTCAGCTGGAGCGGCGACGACGCCTGGTACGACGAGGTCCAGGCCGAGCGGGAGGCCACCGGCGGCCCGGCGGTGCAGGATGCCGAGGCGATGCGCGAGGATCTCGACGCGCGTTGCGCGGCGATGCATGTGCTGGCGGCGCGCATTTATGCGCGCTGGTGGCGGGGCGCGGCGCAGCGCGCGGGTACCGACCACGCCGCGCACGCCATCCGCTGAGCGCTGCTGCCTTCGGCTCCGATGCTGCCGACGCTGCACGAGCAGTTCTCGCTGCGCGAGTTCAACACCTTCGGTGTCGAGGCGCGTGCACGCTTTTTCTGTCGAGTGCGCGCTGCCGATGAACTCGCCGCGCTTGCGGCCGACCCGAGGCTTGCCGGCCTGCCACGACTGGTGCTCGGCGGCGGCAGCAATCTGCTGCTGACCGGGGACTTCGGCGGCCTGGTGATCAAGGTCGAGGTGCCGTGCCTGTGCGAGTTAGGCGAGGCCGACGGCGCCTGGCACATCGAGGTCGGCGCCGGCGAGAACTGGCATGCGACGGTCGAGCATCTGCTGGCGATGGGGCGGCCGGGGCTGGAGAACCTGGCGCTGATCCCCGGCAACTGCGGCGCGGCGCCGATCCAGAACATCGGCGCCTATGGCCTGGAACTCGCCGAGCGCCTCGACTCAGTCGTCGCATGGGACTTCGACGCACGTCAGGTCGTGCGCATGAGCGCCGCCGAATGCGACTTCGGCTATCGCGACAGCGCCTTCAAGCATGCGCTTGCGGGTCGCCGCGCGATCCTGTTCGTCACGCTGGCGCTGCCCATGCAATGGCAGCCGGTCGCCGGCTACGCCGACGTGGCGCAGGAACTGAAGGCGCGCGGGATCGCGCAGCCCACCGCACGCGACATCTTCGATACGGTGGTCGCGATCCGCCGCCGCAAACTGCCCGATCCCGCGCTGATCGGCAATGCCGGCAGCTTCTTCAAGAACCCGATCGTCACCCGCGACGAGCACCGTGCGCTGATCGCGCATCACCCGTCGTTGGTTGGCTATCCGCTGCCCGGCGGCCGTGTCAAGCTCGCCGCCGCCTGGCTGATCGACGCGGCCGGGCTGAAGGGGGTCACCCGCGGCCGCGCCGGCGTCTACGAGAAGCAGGCGCTGGTGCTGGTCAACCGCGGCGGCGCCAGCGGCGCCGAGATCCTCGCCCTGGCGCGCGAGGTGCAGGAGAAGGTGGCCGAGAAGTTCGGCCTCTGGCTGGAGCCGGAGCCGGTGATCGTGTAGACGAGGATCGCCTCGCATTGGACGACTGATCGGTGCACGAGGCAAGCCACCGGCGCCCAGCAGGCACCAGGCCAATGGAACGGTTACTCAGCCGTGAGCGGTCTGTCGTCTGTTCGCCTCGCGGCGCCCGCTCGGCAGGCCAAGCGGCCAATGAGTCTGCGAGCCCAAAGGACTCGAATCCGCCATCAGCAGGCGTTCAGTCTGATCGGTGCGAACGGCCGCCGATACCGGATTGCTGACATGGACTCGGGAGCGCAGAACGGCTGCAATTTGTGATGAAGGAACCGTCACGCGCCGGCTCTCAGCGCTTCCGTGTAACCCGACCAAGAGCGCAGCGCGCTCGGCGATCTTGTCGCCGTCCCTCGCATGCCCGCAAGCACGGCAGCACAGATGTGGCGGAAGGCGCAGGCGCATGATGCGCGCACGGTCCCGGCAATTGCTCTGGCCAATACTTGCGACAGCGAGGATCTGATGCAGCCTGCGCAGCCAGAGGCGGCGCCAAACGGCGGCGCAGCCCACCCCTTCAAGAAGTTCCGATCATCGACCCAACATCAGCAGGCACGCACCGCCGCGGGATGCGGAGGGCGCTCGCCTGCCGAGGTGAGCTCACGGATTCGGAGCCATTCAAGAGAGGCTCATTTGAGTTCCAGAATCCAGCGCGCAAGCGTCAAGGCTTCGGCTTCCGTCACCTGGGTTTGCGGCGGCATCGGTACCGGACCCCAGACACCGACCCCCCCTTCACGGATCTTCGTTGCCAACTTTGCGTCGGCACCCTTGTCATCGAGGTACTTGGCCGCGATAGTCTTGAATGGGGGACCCAGGTGATTCCTGTCAATCCTGTGGCAGGCGAAACAGTTCTTGGTCTTGTACAACTCGTCGTCGGCGTACGCGACGCCACTCGACAGGCACAGACCCATTGCTGAGAGGACAAGGACTGACTTCATCATTCTTGGAATTACCCGAAAGAGCGTGGGGGCCAGCAGGCCCCCACGCATCAACAATGCAACGGCGTCACCCGCCGCGGACGATCAGTTGGGCGTCAGGCGGGAGATCGATCCCTCGTCGGTCGCCACATACAGGTTGCCATCCGGCCCTTGCACCACTGAGCGGAAACGAGCGGCGGGCATGGGCAGGTTCACCGTGGTGCGAGTGGCGGACAAGCCGTCGACCGAGATATCGAGCACGTCAAGCCGGTTGCCGACCGGAGTTCCGTGGATGCCGATGCCGGCGAAGCCGATGATCATCCGGCCGTTCCATGCCTTCCACTGCGGACCGCTCAGGAAGGTGGCGCCGAACATACCCTGCGACAAGCCATCGTTGTTCCAGGCCGGCCGCATCGCATCGGGGTAGGTCTTGGTGTCGGTCATCGGCATGAATGCCGACCTTTCCTTCGGATCCACGGCGCCCATCTGGTTCGGGCTGTAGCCACAGTAGTTGTCCGGGCACGCGCCCCGACCTGCCATGTTGGGGCGCGGATCCCAGCCCGCATTGCCCCCTGGCCTGAGCGCCGTGACTTCGTCGCTGTGCCACGGACCGTTTTCAGCGGTGTACGGTTGGTTGGTACCCGGCCGGAAAGTGATGCCTTGCGGGTTGCGATGCCCATAGGTGTAGATGCGAGGGTCGAAGCCCGCCGGCGCGCCATTGCCCGGGGCGGCCTTGCCGTCGCGATCGATGCGCAGGACCTTGCCGCCAATGAGGGTCGGGCTTTGAGGCACGACGCCGTTGTGCGTGTCGCCCGTGGTCACGTAAAGATAGCCGTCGCCCGGGCTGAAGCGAATGCGCCCCCCGTTGTGCGCACCGGGACCGCCGAACGGATGGTTGCTGGCACGCGGCTTGTACTGAATGTCGGTGACGATGTCGACGCGGTCGGACGCCGCGGTGACGGCGTCGTTGACCCTCAGCCGCATCACACGGTTGGTCCCGGGGGCGGTCAGGCTCGACGTCGAATAGACGTAGATGAACCGGTTGCTGGCGAAGCTGGGATCCACGGCAACCCCATTCATGCCGGCTTGGCCTTCGCAGAACAGATCGCTCGCGCTCGACGCGTAACCCTTGGCGTCCTTCATGCCCAGCAACTTGACGACTTTGCCATCAGGCTGCCGCACCGAGAGACCGAGGCACTTCTCGGTGAAGAACATGGTGCCGTTGGGAAGGAAGGCCATGTCCCACGGACTATCGAGTTTTGTCAGAACGTCCGCGTGCGAAAGCGCCGGAGCTCCGGGTTGCGTCACAGACGTCGTGACGCCGGGCGACGTGGCGCAAGCAGCGAGCGCGCAGGGAAGCGCCGCTAGAAGTAATCGATTCATCGCATGTCTCCTGTGGGTTCGTTCTTCTCCCTCTCGCCGATGGGAGGGTCGCGGATCCTATGCCTGCGATTCTGGGCCCGTCAAGTGGGCGTCGCGATGCAGCATCGCATCGACGGTATCTCGTCACCGGAGTCACACGTGCATCGGTCCAGAGTCGTCCAAGCGGCGTGTACTCCGGGAGCACAGAAGGTTCAGACACCATCTCGATTGCCCTCGAAGAGGCCCGGGCCGGCGCCCCACCGTTCTGAGAGTCCCTCGCGCCTCGACCGTTCGCAGGGAGCGTCCGCAACCTGCAACTCAGGGTTCAATTTGATGGCGATCCCTTTCTCCACCGCGCGCACCGCGCGTCCGATCAGTTGCCGAAGGCGACGGTCGCCGACTGTTGATCGAACAGCAGCAACGGGTCGACAACGGCTATTGCACCGCCGGCACCGAAGTATCGCCATCAGTCGGAAGCGGCCCATTGACCGCGACGGCGCCAACGGCCGTTCCGGGGTTGGCGACCGCCCCCTGAAAGCCTGGCTCAGCCCTGCTGCCGCGATCGCCCGCCAAGGCGAATCTGCTTCGCGCGGTCGTTCGCAACGAGATACCGGGTGAATCGGCGTGTCGCCCGCGTTTTCAGGGGCGACGGCCCGCCTACTTTTCCTTGTTGTCGTCCCCGATGCGCAGCATCGACGTGCCGGCGCCTGTCGACAGCAGCCCGGCCTTTGAATAGACGATCAGCTTGTCGCGCGTGTCGGTGATGTCGAGGTTGCGCATCGTCAGCTGGCCGATGCGATCGGCCGGCGAGAACATCGATTCGCCTTTTTCCATCGTCAGCCGCTCGGGCTTGTAGGTGAGGTTGGGCGAGGTCGTGTTCAGGATCGAGTAGTCGTTGCCGCGGCGCAGTTCGAGCGTCACCTCGCCGGTGACCGCGCGCGCCACCCAGCGCTGCGCGGCTTCCCGCAGCATGATCGCCTGCGGGTCGAACCAGCGGCCCTGGTAGAGCAGCCGGCCGAGCTTGCGGCCGTTGTCGCGGTACTGCTCGATGGTGTCCTCGTTGTGGATGCCGGTGATGAGCCGCTCGTAGGCGATGAACAGCAGCGCCATGCCCGGCGCCTCGTAGATTCCGCGGCTCTTTGCCTCGATGATGCGGTTCTCGATCTGGTCGCACATGCCCAGGCCGTGCCGGCCGCCGATGCGATTGGCCTCCAGCATCAGCTCGACCGGGTTGGCGAACGCCACACCGTTCAGCGCCACCGGCTGGCCCTGGTCGAAGCGCACCGTCACCTCCTCGCGTTTCACCGCCACATCGTCGCGCCAGAAAGCCGCGCCCATGATCGGCTGCACGATGCGGATGCTCGAGTCGAGTTGCTCGAGGTCCTTGGCCTCGTGCGTGGCGCCGAGCAGGTTCGAGTCGGTCGAATACGCCTTCTCCGCCGACATCCGGTAGGCGAAGCCTGCCGCGGTCATGAACGCCGACATCTCGGCGCGGCCGCCGAGTTCGTCGATGAACGCCTGGTCGAGCCACGGCTTGTAGATGCGCAGCGACGGGTTGGCGAGCAGCCCGTAGCGGTAGAAGCGCTCGATGTCGTTGCCCTTGAAGGTGCTGCCGTCGCCCCAGATGTGGACGTCGTCTTCCTTCATCGCCGCCACCAGCATGGTGCCGGTCACGGCGCGGCCGATCGGCGTGGTGTTGAAGTAGGTGGCGCCGGCCGTGGAGATGTGGAAGGCGCCGCACTGCAGTGCCGAGATGCCCTCGGCGACCAGCTGCGTGCGGCAGTCGACCAGCCGCGCGTTCTCGGCGCCGTATTCCATCGCGCGGCGGGGGATCGAGTCGTAATCGGATTCGTCGGGCTGGCCGAGGTTGGCGGTGTAGGCGTAGGGGACCGCGCCCTTCTTGCGCATCCACAAGAGCGCGGCGCTGGTGTCGAGTCCGCCGGAGAACGCGATGCCGACCTTTTCGCCGACGGGGAGGTGCTGGAGGATGGTTGACATGAGTCTTTGCCGGGCACCGATGCCCGGAAGGAGCAGAGTCGGGAAGGTCACCGCCGCGGCTCAGCCCGGCGGGATCGGGCGCCGCGCCGGCCCGACGAACCGGCGCAAGCGCGAAGTATAAGAGCGCGCCTCTAGTCGATCTTGGCGCCGCTGCGCTCGATGACCGGCTGCCAGCGTCGGCGCTCGGCCTGCATGAACGACGCGAATGCCTCCGGCGTGCCGCCGGCGACGTCCCAGCCAGCCGCCTCGATGCGCGGCTTCACCTGCGCGGCGTTGAGGATCGCGTTGATCTCGTGGTTCAGCCGCGCAACGACCTCGCGCGGCGTTCCGGCCGGCGCGACGAAGCCGTTCCACGCCACCGCCTCGAAGCCGGCGAAACCGCTCTCGGCGATGGTCGGCAGTTCCTTCATCGGCGGCCAGCGGTTCGGGCCTGTCACCGCCAGCGGCCGGATGCGGCCGGCCTGGATCAGCGGCAGCAGCGAGGTGGGGTTCGACATGATCATCTGCACGTCGCCGGCCGCGGCGGCCTGCACGGCAGGCGGCGCGCCGTTGTACGGGATGTGCACGACGTATAGGCCGCCCATGTGCTTGAGCAGTTCCATCGCCAGGTGCGAGGTGCTGCCGTTGCCGACCGAGGCGTAGTTCAGCTGTCCAGGCCGCGCGCGGATGTATTCGACCAGTTCCCGGAACGACTTGACCGGCAGGTTGCTGTTCACCGCCAGGATGTTCGGCGCGGTGCCGACGAGCACGATCGGCGCCAGGTCACGCGCTGGGTCGTAGGGCAACTTCGTGTACAGGAACGGCGCGGTGGCCAGCGGGCCGGTGAACGAAAGGCCGATCGTGTAGCCGTCGGCCGACGCTTTGGCGATCGCGTCGGTGCCGATCGTGCCGCCCGCCTGCGGGCGGTTCTCGGCGATCACCGGCTGGCCGAGGCGATCGCGCAACGGGTCGGCCACCAGTCGACCGAGCACGTCGATCGACGAGCCCGGCGGCGCGGTGAGGATCATGCGCAGCGGCTTGGCTGGCCAGCTCTGCGCGCGCAATCCAGGGGCCGCGGCAAGCGCCAGCGCCCCGGCAGTGGCACTGAGCAGGTCGCGGCGCCGGGGCAGCACACCGAGGTCCTTCCTATTCGGGGTCATGGCAGACGGCCTCGACATTGTTTCCATCGGGGTCGAAGACGAACGCGCCGTAGTAGTTCGGGTGGTAGTGCGGCCGCAGTCCCGGCGGGCCGTTGTCGCGGCCACCGTGCGCCAGGGCCGCCTTGTAGAAGGCGTCGACCGCGGCGCGACTGGTCGCGTGCCAGGCGAGGTGGGTCGGGCCGGAGGGATTGCTCGGCGCCTCGACGAACCAGGTGTCGAACTTGCCGCCCTGCTCGAAGCCGAGCATGCGCACGCCGTCGTGTTCGGCCTCAAAGCCGACCTTGTACCCGAGCGGCGCCAGCGCGCTTTCGTAGAACGCCCGCGTTGCCGCCAGGTTGCGCACGCGGAAGGTCATGTGGTCGAGCATGACGTGTTCCTAGGTGACGTTGCGGCCGAGCAGCAGGTATTCCATCAGCGCCTTCTGCACGTGCAGCCTGTTTTCGGCCTCATCCCAGACGACCGACAGCGGGCCTTCGATCACTTCGTTGGTCACTTCCTCGCCGCGGTGCGCTGGCAGGCAGTGCATGAACAGCGCGTCGGCCTTGGCGGCGGCCATGATCTTGTCGTCGACACACCAGTGGGCGAAGGCCTGTCGGCGCTGCTCGTTCTCCGCCTCGAAGCCCATGCTGGTCCAGACGTCAGTGGTCACCAGATCGGCGCCTCGAGCGGCGTCGAGCGGCGAATCGAACACGGCCAGGTGCGGGCCGGCCGGGGCGAGCTTCGGATCGAGGCCGTAGCCGGGCGGCGTCGACACATTGACGCGGAAACCGAGCAACTGCGCCGCCTGCAGCCAGGTGTAGGCGACGTTGTTGGCGTCGCCGATCCAGGCCACCGTGCGCCCGGCGATCGGGCCGCGATGCTCGATGAAGGTGAAGATGTCGGCGAGGATCTGGCAGGGGTGGTACTCGTTGGTCAGACCGTTGATCACCGGCACCCGCGAGTACCTGGCGAAGCGCTCGAGCTTGGTCTGCTCGTAGGTGCGGATCATCACGATGTCGACCATGCGCGAGATCACGCGCGCGGTGTCCTCGATTGGCTCGGCGCGGCCGAGCTGTGAATCGCTGGTGGTGATGTGGATGACCGAGCCGCCCATCTGGTACATGCCGGCCTCGAAGCTCACGCGCGTGCGCGTGCTCGCCTTCTCGAACACCATCGCCAGCGTGCGGTCGGCGAGCGGCTGGTAGAACTCGTAGCGCTTGAAGCGGTCCTTGATGATCTGCGTGCGCGTGAAGACGTGCTCGAGCTCGTCACGCGAGAAGTCGTCGAGGCGCAGAAAATGGCGGATCGGCCTCGTGTCCATCGTGTCCCTCTGCCTCGCGTTCACGCGGCGCGCTGCACCGGCGTGCCGACGAGGGCGCGCACCAGCGGCGCCAGGCGGGAAACGATCTCGTCGGCCTCGCGCGCGTTGATGACGAGCGGCGGCAGCAGGCGGATCACGCGGTCCTGTGTCACGTTGATCAGCAGGCGGCTGGCCAGCGCCTGCTTGACCAGGTCGCCGCAGGGCCGGTCCAGTTCGATGCCGATCATCAGCCCCTGGCCGCGGATCGAAACCACGCCGGCCAGGCCCTGCAGCGCGGCTGCGAAGCCGTCGCGGATCCGCTGCCCCATCGCCGCTGCGTTGGCCAGCAGGTTCTCCTCCTCGATGATGCGCAGCGTCTCCACACCGGCGCGGCAGGCGAGCGGGCCGCCGCCGAAGGTCGTGCCATGGTTGCCCGGGCCGAACGTGCCCTTGGCGCGGCCGCCGGCCACCACGGCGCCGATCGGCACACCCGAGCCCAGCCCCTTGGCGAGCGTGATCACGTCGGGCTTGATGCCGGCCCATTCGTAGCCGAACCACTTGCCGGTGCGCGCAATGCCGCACTGGACTTCGTCGACCATCAAGAGCCACGCATTCTCGTCGCACAGCCGCCGCAGCGCACGCAGGTAGTCGGCGTCGGCGACGCGGATGCCGCCTTCGCCCTGCAGCACTTCGAGCCACACCGCCTGCACGCGCGGGTCGGCCGCAGCGGCTTTCTCCACGGCGGCCACATCGTTGTACGGCACGCGGGTGAAGCCCGAGGGCAGCGGATCGAACCCCTTGCGCGCCTTCTCGCTGCCGGTGGCGGCCAGCGTGGCCAGCGTGCGGCCGTGCCACGCGTGCTCCATCACGATCGTCTGCGCCTCCGGGTTGCCGTGCTGGTGGCCGTACATGCGCACCAGCTTCAGCGCGCCTTCGTTGGCCTCCGAGCCGGAGTTGGCGAAGAACACCTCGTCCAGGCCGGTCAGCGCGCAGATGCGGTCGGCCAGGGCTTCCTGTTCGCGGATGCGATAGATGTTCGACGTGTGGATCAGACGACCGACCTGTTCGGCGAGCGCTGCGGTCAGCTTCGGGTGCGCATGGCCGAGTCCGTTCACGGCGATGCCGGCCAGCGCGTCCAGGTATTCGTGGCCGTCTTCGTCGGTAAGCCACGCGCCCTTGCCATGCGTGAAGGCGACCGGCAGGCGGGCGTAGGTGTTCATCAGGTGTGACATCGGTGCTCCTGTTCAGGCCGCCTTGCGCGCCGGCGTGGCCTCGCGCAGGCGTGCGATCTTCTGCTCTTCCGCTGCCGACAGCACGCGGATGCTGGGGAAATAGCCCTGGTAGATGACGCCGTGCAGCTCGACCTTGTTCTGCACGCGCAGGTAGCGGATCAGGTACTCGACGATGTTGTCGGTGATCAGCTGGCCCGGCACCAGCACCGGGATTCCGGGCGGGTAGGGCACGACCTGGTCGTTGCAGATGCGGCCGATCAGCTGCTTGTTCGGCTGGTCGTTCTCGTCGAGCAGCGGCACCAGTTCGCCGCCGCAGTAGTAGGCGTCGCGCGGCAGGTAGACGAGCTCGGTGAACGGCGGCAGGTCGGGCGTGCGGTACAGCCGCCGCGGCGCGCGCTTCTCGCGGGCGATGCGCATCAGCGCGTCGTACAGGCGCGAGCACTTCGAGCGCGTGGTGCCGATGGTCAGCAGCAGCGTGATCGTGTTGAAGGTCGACTTCTCGATCGTGATGTTGAAGCGCGAGAACAGCTCCTGCTGCAGCTCGTCCACGGTCATGCCGCAGGAGGAGATGTCGACCGTGATCTTGGTCGGGTCGAGCCGGATGTTGTCGCCCTTGACCTCGTCGGGCAGCAGGTCGTCGAGCTCGAGCACGCGGAAGGCGCCGGTCGAATTGATCTGCTCGCGCAGCTCGGTGGCCAGCATCAGCGTGCGCTCGAGCAGCTTGTAGCCTTCCATCACCGCCTGCTTGCGCGACACGTCGAGGCTGGCAATCATGCTGTACATCGGGCTGGTCGACGTATGCATGTTGAAGTTCTCGCGGAACAGGTGCTCCTTGAACCCCGGGTCGTTCACGTGGATGAGCGCCGCCTGCGAAAACGCCGATAGCGTCTTGTGCGCCGACTGGGTGGCGTAGTCCGCCCCGGATTCAAGCGCGGTCGGGCGCAGGTCGGGGTGGAAGCGGGCGTGCGAGAACCACGCCTCGTCGATCAGCACCTTGATGTTCTTGGCGTGCGCCGCGTCGATGATCGGCTTCAGGTCGTAGCGCAGTCCGTCGTAGGTGCACGAGGTCAGTACCAGCAGCTGCGCATCGGGGTGGTCCTCGATCGCCTTCAGGATGGTGCTCTTCGGCACCGGGCCGAAGACGCCATACGCCTTGTTGACGCTCGAATCGAGGTAGACGGGCTGCGCACCCGACAGCACCACGCCGTGGTGCACGCTCTTGTGGCAGTTGCGATCGAGCAGCAGCTTCTCGCCGGGTGCGATCAGCGTCTGCAGGATGACCTTGTTGGCGGTCGAGGTGCCGTTGGTGGCGAAGAAGGTCTTGCGCGCGCCGAAGGCCTTGGCCGCCATCTGCTGCGCCTCGGCGATCACGCCGGTCGGTTCCATCAGCGAGTCGAGCGCCTTGACCGACACCGACAGGTCGGCATCGAAGACGTGCTCGCCCATGAACTCGTGGAACTCGTTGACCCACGGGCTGCCGCGCAGCGAGTCTCCGCTGGAGTGGCCAGGGGTGTGCCAGGCGTCCTTGGCCGCCAGCACGTAGCTGCGCAGGGCGTCGTAGAAGGGCGTGCGCGCCCGCTCGGCGATCTGCGCGTTGAGGATCCGGTACATGCCGCGCAGGTCGCGTTCCTCGCGGTAGAAGTAGCCGTCCACCGCCTCGGCGAACAGCGCGTCGACGACCTGGTCTTCCTTCTCCTTCTCGATCAGGATGTACAGGTCGAGCTCGGGCCGCAGCGCGGTGATCTTCTGCACCAGCTTCAGCGCGCTGACCTGCAGGCTGCGCGGCGCCTCCTTGGCGTTGCCGGTGCGTGCCGCCGGCCGGCGCGCGCCTTCCTGCACCGCATAGAGCTTGTCGTCGACGATCACGATCTGGATGTCGCCGTCGCGCTCGATCAGCTGCAGCCCTTCCTTGGCGGTGAGCGCACCGATGAAGGTGATGCCGAACGGGTTGTCCAGTGCCCGCGCGGCGGCGTTCAGGCCCTTGAGGAACTCCTTGAGGATCAGCGGTTCGTCGTTGATCAGGAGGACCTTGGAAGTTGGCTGGGTCATGGACGTCTGTCCGCAAAGGGAAAGGAGTCGGTGTTGGTGGCCGTCTGCCTTATCGGCCAAACGTCGGGCCGAGGCAAGCGGGGCGGCGCGGCAGCAGGCGGATCGGCGACGGCGCGAAGCTAGAATCCGCTCCCATGCCCGACCGGAAAGAACGCGGCTGCATTGCCTGCGGATGACCCGGACCGGTTCGCGGCTCACTCTTGCCGCAGTTTCCGCCCCGGTGTCCACCTCCAGCAAGCCGCGCGAGTTCTTCATCCACGGCATCACGTCCGCCGGCCGTCCGTTCCGGCCGAGCGACTGGGCCGAGCGCCTGTGCGGCGTGATGTCGGGTTATCGCCCGGGCGGACTTGCCGCCGGCCGCGATGCGCGGATCGGCTACTCGCCTTACGTCCGGCCGATGCTGGTCGGCGGCGTGAAGTGCGTGGTCGTCGACGAGCGGCTGAACGACCTGGAGCCGATGGCTTTCAACTTCGTGATGAACTTCGCCAAGGACAACGAACTGCCCGTCTACGAGGGATGCACGATGCCAGAGCGGGGCGCATAAGGGCACTGCAGAAACGACAAGGCGCGGCCCGCTTCCGCGCAACCGCGCCTGGACTGGGTCCGGCACTTCGCCCTCCGTGGGGCTCGGCGCAGGCGCAGCGGGCTCAGGCCATTGCCTTGATCGCTGCCGCCAGGCGGCTCTTGTTGCGGGCCGCGTTGTTCTTGTGCACGACGCCCTTGTCGGCTATCGAGTCGATCACGCGCGTGGCCGAGCGCAAGACCGTCTGCGCGGCCTGCGCGTCGCCGCCGGCGATCGCCTTGCGCACCGACTTGATTGCAGAGCGCACCCGCGAGCGCTGGGCTGACTTGAGCGTGTTGCGCTCGCTCGACTGCCGAGCCCGCTTGCGGGCCTGTTTGCTGTTTGCCATCGTTTTGACCTATTGCGTGTTCTGTTTGCTGTTTCGCGTCCCGCCGGCGCCTGCTGTGCAGGGCTAAGCAGCAAGCCCGCTGCCCGGCTCGCTAGGAAGCCATAAACTATAGCAAACCAACGCTCCCCGGCCAAGCCTTGGCCTTGCCCGGGCCCCGGCAGCCGCTTGCCGATCGGATCGCTTTGAACCTGCTGCGCGCCGCTGCCACCGTTTCCGGCCTGACGCTTGCCTCGCGCGTCACCGGCCTGGTCCGCGACCTGATCATTTCGCGCGTTTTCGGCGCCAGCGCCGAAACCGACGCCTTCAACGTCGCCTTCCGGCTGCCGAACCTGCTGCGCCGGCTGTTTGCCGAGGGTGCCTTCCAGCAGGCCTTCGTGCCGATCCTGGCCGGGGTCCGCTCGCGCGAGGGCGACAGCCGAACCCGCCAGCTGGTCGATCACGTTGCCACGGCGCTGTTCTGGGCCGTGCTGGCCGCCTCGATCATCGGCGTGGCCGCCGCGCCGGTGCTGGTCTGGCTGATTGCGTCCGGGCTGGCGCGCGATCCGGCAGCCTTCGATCTCGCCACGCTGATGACCCGCTGGATGTTCCCTTACATCCTGTTCATGTCGCTGGTCGCGCTGTCGGCGGGTGTGCTCAATACCTTCCGCCGCTTCTCGGTGCCGGCAGTCACCCCGGTCTTGCTGAACCTCTCCTTCATCGCCTGTGCGCTGTGGCTGGCGCCCCAGCTGTCGCGGCCAATCCTGTCGCTCGCCGTGGCAGTGGTGGTCGGCGGGGTGCTGCAACTGGCCGTCCAGCTGCCGGCGCTTGCCGCCATCGGCATGCTGCCGAGTCTGGGTGGGCTGCGGGCGGCGCTCCGGGACGCCGCCGTGCGGCGCATCCTGAAGCTGATGCTGCCGGCGCTGTTCGCGGTGTCGGTGGCGCAGCTGTCGATCATCATCAACACCAACATCGCGTCGCATCTGGCGGTGGGCAGCGTGACCTGGCTTGCCTTCGCCGACCGGCTGATGGAGTTCCCGACCGCGCTGCTCGGCGTCGCGCTCGGCACCGTGCTGCTGCCCAGCCTGTCGAAGGCCAATGCGGAGGCGCGCCATGAAGACTACAGCCGGCTGCTCGACTGGGGCCTGCGGCTCACCCTGCTGATCGCGGCTCCGGCGGCGGTGGGACTCGGGTTGCTCGCTGAAGGGGCGATTGCCGTGCTGTTCCAGGGTGGTCGCTTCAGTGCGCAAGACGTGGCGCAGACCGCGCAGGCGCTGACCGGCTACGCGGTCGGCCTGCTCGGCCTGATCGCGGTGAAGATCCTGGCCCCTGGCTTCTACGCGCGGCAGGACATCAGGACGCCGGTCAAGATCGCCGTTGTTGCACTGCTGACCACGCAGGCAGCGAACCTGATCCTGGTGCCGCTCCTTGCCCACGCCGGGCTGGCGGCGTCGGTCAGTGTGGGTGCGCTGGCCAACGCGGCGATGCTGTTCGTCGGCCTTCGCCGGCGCGGGCTTTACGAGCCCTCGCCTGGGTGGGCGAAATTCATCGGCAAGGTGGCGATTGCGCTCGCCGCCCTGGCGGTAATGCTGTGGCTGGGCAACCGGCAGATCGAATGGACCGCAATGCAGGCGCAGTGGCCACTGCGGGCGGCTTTGCTGGCCGGCCTGATCGGCGGCGGTGCCGCGCTGTACGGGATCGTGCTCCTGCTGCTTGGTTTCCGCCCGCGCGATTTCGCGGCGCGCGCTCAATGACCGCCGTCGACTCGCCAGGTGTCTTGCCCGACGGCTACACCTCGCCGCTGCTGACTGCGGCGGCGCAGGTGCCGCTTTATGCCGAGCCTGACTGCGAGCCGCAGCGCGTGCTCGATCAGGTGCAGTCCTGGGCGGCACAGCTGCGCGTGCGTGTTGCGCCGGACGCGTCGCCGTTTGTCCGGCTGCGGCTGCTCAACCATTTCTTCTTCGGCGAACTCGGCTTCACCGGTGCGGGCGACGACTACCAGTCGGCGCACAACAGCTACCTGCACCGCGTGATCGAGCGCCGCCGGGGCATCCCGATCACGCTGTCGATCCTCTACATGGAACTGGGCCGGGCGGCCGGGCTCAAGCTGGAAGGGGTGTCGTTCCCGGCGCACTTCCTGGTCAGGTTGCCGCTGAACTCGGGCACGGTCTTCATCGACGTGTACGGCGGCGGCGCGACCTTGTCGACCGAGGACCTGCGGCAGCGGCTGCGGGCAACGCTGCCGGGAGAGTCCGATCCGCCGCTGGCGCCTTACCTGCGGGCCGCGCGCGAGCGCGAGATCCTGGCCCGGATGCTGCACAACCTGAAGGCGATCCACTGGCAGGCGCAGCAGTGGGTGGCGGCGCTCGAAGTGGTCAATCGGCTTGTCGACCTGCTGCCGGAAGCGGCGCAGGAAAGGCTCGACCGCGCGCAGTTGTACGAGCGGCTGGAATGTCCGCGTGCCGCGGCAGCGGACATGGTGGCCTATCTGTCGCTGTCCGCGTCTCCGCCCGATGCGGCCGAGGTCAACCGGCGACTGGCGAGCCTGAAGCAGGCCGCCTCAAGGCTGCACTGAAGCAAGAACGCCGCCCGCAGGCGGCGCCTTGTGGTGACCGAACGATCTCAGCTGTGCTGCTTCAGCATGGTCTCGGCATCGCTCACTTCGAACTTGCCCGGCGCCTCGATGTTCAGCTTCTTCACCACGCCGTTGTCGACCAGCATCGAGAAGCGCTGGCAGCGTACGCCCATGCCGCGGGCGGTCAGATCAAGCTCGAGGCCGAGCTTCTTTGTGTACTCCGCCGAGCCGTCGGCCATCATGCGCACTTTGCCGGTGGCCTGCTGCTCGCGGCCCCATGCGCCCATCACGAAGGCGTCGTTGACCGCCATGCACCAGATCTCGTCGACGCCCGTGGCCTTCAGCGCGTCGTAGTGGCGGATGTAGCCGGGCACGTGCTTGGCCGAACAGGTCGGCGTGTAGGCGCCCGGCAGGCCGAAGATCACGATCTTCCTGCCCTTGACCAGGTCCGCCACCTGGAAGGTGTTCGGGCCGAGCGAGCAGCCCGCGGTTTCGACTTCGATGAACTCCTGCAACGGTCCATCCGGCAGCTTGTCGCCGACCTTGATCGTCATCGTCAATCTCCTTGAGTAAGTGACGCGGAGTTTAGCCGCCGGCCGCCGTTCAGTCGCCGAGCGCAACGCCTTCGCGACGCGGGTCGGCGCCCCCTGCCCAGGCCCGGCGGCCATCGGGAAGACGCACGCGGACAATGCCCTGCAAGCCGCTCGTCATCGGGATTTCCCTGACCTCGTGACCGCGTGCCTGCAGGCCTTCGATCAGGCTGCGGCCGACGCGGCCCTGCTCGACCTCGGTCGGCCCGTTGCGGCTGCCGAAGTTGGGCAGCGAGATCGCCTGCTGGATGTCGAGATCCCAGTCGAGCAGCGCGACGAGCGTCCTGGCCACGTAGCCGATGATCTGCGAGCCGCCGGGTGAGCCGAGGGTGGCCAGCAACTCGCCGCTGGCGCGGTCGAACACGAGCGTCGGCGCCATCGACGAGCGCGGGCGCTTGCCCGGTTGCACGCGGTTGGCGATCGGCTTGCCGGCTTCGCTCGGTGCGAAGGAGAAGTCGGTGAGCTGGTTGTTGAGCAGGAAACCCCGCACCATCAGCCGCGCGCCGAACTGGTCCTCGATCGAGGTGGTCATCGACACCGCGTTGCCGAAGCCGTCGACCGCCGAGATGTGCGAGGTGGCGATTCGCTGCGCTTCGTCTGCCGCCCACGTCATCGTGTAGCCGGCCGGCACGCCCGGCTGGGCGCGCCCCATGCTCCGCTCGCCGATCAGCGCGGCTCGGTCGGCGAGGTAGCGCGGGTGCGTCAGCGCGAACCAGTCGACCGGGATGAAGTCGGGATCGGCGACGTACAGGTTGCGGTCGGCGAAGGCCAGCCGGCCCGCCTCGCTGAACAGGTGCACCGCGTCGGCCTGTGGTTGGAGTTGCCCCTCGCTCTCGACCGGCGGCACGACCGCGATGTTGAGGGCGGCGAAGATGCCCAGCATCTGCGCCACCGCGATGCCTCCCGACGACGGCGGCGGCATGCCGCAGACCCGCCAGCGCCTGTAGTCGGTGCACACCGGCACACGCTCCCTGGCCTGGTAGGCGGCAAGGTCGGACTCGGCCAGCTTTCCGGCGTTCGGATGCGAACCCACGGCGCGGACGACGTCGGCGGCGATCTCGCCGAGGTAGAACGCGTCGGCACCGCCGCGCGCGATCGAGCGCAGGGTGGCCGCCAGTGGCGGATTGCGCAGCATCGTGCCGACCGACTTCGGGACGCCGCTCGCCTCATAGAAGTAGGCGCGCGCGGCGGGGTCTCGGGCGAGGAATTTCTCGTCCTTCAGCAGCGCATGCAGCCGCGGCGAGAGCGGGAAGCCGCTGTCGGCCAGGCGAATGGCGGGCTCGAACAGCCTTGCCCAGCCGAGCCTGCCGTGCTGCTTGTGCGCCGCCTCGAGCATGCGCAGCGCGCCGGGCGTTCCGACCGAGCGGCCGCCCACGACGGCGTCGTAGAAACCCATCGGTTTGCCGCCGGCCATGAACAGGCTCTCGTCGGCCGCGGCGGGAGCGGTTTCCCGGCCGTCGAACGCCTGCACGCGCCGGCCGTCGAAGTGCAGCAGGAATGCGCCGCCGCCGATGCCCGAACTCTGCGGTTCGACCAGCGTCAGCACCATCTGCATGGCAATCGCCGCATCGACGGCCGAACCGCCCGCGCGCAGGATCTCGCGGCCGGCCTCGGTGGCCAGCGGGTTGGCCGCCGCCGCCATGTGCCGGCTGGTGGTCGACGTCCGCAGGCCGAGTCGGAAGCCGGACGCCGCCTCGGGGGCGGACGGGCGCTCGGGGGCAGCCGCACAGGCGGCGAGCAGGAGGGCCGTGCAGAGCGTGGCGAACCGGGACAGGAGTGTGCCGGACACTGGGTTACCCCTGCCCTCGCGCGACATCAAGACACTGGATCCCCGCCTTCGCGGGGATGACGCATCCGTTTCCGATCGCGGCGAGGCTGCGCCTCTTGCTCTCGGACGAAAGAAGACACCGGATCCCGGTCTTCGCTTCGCGAAACCGGGATGACGTCAACAGCGCCGGTGGCGCCGCTGACGTCACTTCGGCTGCAGGCGGATGGCACCGTCGAGGCGGATGGTCTCGCCGTTGAGCATCACGTTGCCGAGGATCGCCGCCACCAGGTTGGCGTACTCCGCCGGCTTGCCCAGGCGCGACGGGAAGGGCACCTGCTTGCCGAGCGAGTCCTGCACCTCCTGCGACATGCCGAGCAGCATCGGCGTCTCGAAGATGCCGGGCGCAATGGTCACGCAGCGGATGCCGCTGCGCGACAGGTCGCGGGCGATCGGCAGTGTCATGCCGACGATGCCGCCCTTCGACGCCGAGTAGGCGGCCTGGCCGATCTGCCCGTCGAAGGCGGCCACCGAGGCGGTGTTGATCAGCACGCCGCGCTCGCCCTCGGCGGTGGGTTCCTGCGCGCTCATCGCGGTGGCCGCCAGCCGGATCATGTTGAAGGTGCCGACCAGGTTGATGCCGATCACGCGGGAAAAGCTGGCCAGCGCGTGCGGCCCTTCCTTGCCGACCGTCTTCTCGCCGATGGCGATGCCGGCGCAGTTGACCAGCCCGCGCAGCGGCCCGAGCGCCGCGGCGGCGGCGACCACCGCCTGCCCGTCGGCCTCCGAGGTCACGTCGCACTTCACGAAGCGGGTGTTCGCGCCCAGTTCGCGCGCCAGTGCCTCGCCCTTGTCGGCCTGCACGTCGGCGATGATCACCTTGCCGCCGTTTCGTGCCAGCATGGTCGAGGTCGCGCCGCCCAGTCCCGAGGCGCCGCCGGTGACGATGAACACGTTGTTCTTGATTTCCATGGCGGTCCTCGTGTGTAGTTGTCTTGACGGACGGTCATTCTAGAAGAGCGGGCGCTACGCCTCGGCAAGGAGAAGACATGAGCACTCACGGCCGCGAACTGCTTGCGGCGCTGCGCACTTTCGAGAAGGGCAAGATCGTCAGCGCGCGCGAGGCGGTGCAGCTGGTGCAGGACGGCGACACGATCGCCACCACCGGCTTCGTCGGCATCGGCTTCGCCGAGAACATCGCCGTGGCACTCGAAAGCCGCTTCCTCGAATCGAGCGCCGCCGATCCCGATGGGATCGGCCGGCCCGAGGGCCTGACGCTGGTCTACGCGGCCGGGCAGGGCGACGGCAAGGACCGCGGCCTGAATCACTTCGGACACGAAGGCATGATCAGGCGCGTGATCGGCGGCCACTGGGGACTGGTGCCGCGCGTGCAGGCGCTCGCCGTGGCCAACCGAATCGAGGCCTACAACCTGCCGCAGGGCGTGATCACGCACCTGTTCCGCGACACGGCGGCCGGCAAGCCGGGACACGTGACCCGCATCGGCCTGGGCACTTTCGTCGACCCGCGGCTGGGCGGCGGCAAACTGAACGCGCGCACCACCGAGGACCTGGTCCGGCTGATGGAGATCGACGGCGAGGAGTACCTGTTCTACAAGGCGCCGCGCATCGACGTCGGCGTCGTCCGCGGCACCACGGCGGATGTCGACGGCAACATCACGATGGAGAAGGAGGCGCTGACCCTCGAAGGGCTGGCGATCGCGATGGCGGCGCGCAACTCCGGCGGCATCGTCATCGTGCAGGTCGAGCGCATCGCCGAGCGCGGCTCGCTGAACCCGCGGCAGGTGA
>CAZSYX010000039.1:0-29823 GCA_964610575.1 uncultured Burkholderiaceae bacterium | reverse complement strand
TTCGGCGAGCAGGCGGTGCTGTGCGGCGGCTGCGTCGAGCTGGTCAAGGCCGGCTTCGAGACGCTGGTCGACGCGGGCTATGCGCCCGAAATGGCCTACTTCGAGTGCCTGCACGAACTGAAGCTGATCGTCGACCTGATGTACGAGGGCGGCATCGCCAACATGAACTACTCGATCTCGAACAACGCCGAGTACGGCGAGTACGTGACCGGCCCCGAGGTGATCAACGAGTCGAGCAGAGCGGCGATGAAGAAGGCGCTCGAGCGCATCCAGACCGGCGAGTACGCCAAGAGCTTCATCCTCGAGAACCGCGCCGGCGCGCCGACGCTGCTGGCGCGCCGCCGCCTGATGGGCGAGCATGAGATCGAGAAGGTGGGCGAGAAGCTCAGAGCCATGATGCCGTGGATCAAGGCAAACCGCCTGGTCGATCGGTCGCGCAACTGACGTTCGCCCGTTGGGCCTGGAGCCTGCCGCCTTGTCGGGGCAGGTTCCGGCTCTCTGCAGCAGCGATAATCCGCGCTGGGCGCTCCGCGCCAGCGCAGACGGCCGTCTTGAGGCACGGACAGCGCTGCCCGTCAGTCGATACCTTTGTCGCGTACGTAGACGCTGAGCGCCAGGCGTCCCTCGACGTTGAGCTTCCGGTAGGCGTTGTGCAGGTGAATCTTCACCGTGCCCTCGTTGATCGCGAGCTCACTGGCGATCTCCCTGTTGCGCAAGCCGCGCGCCACGCCGCGCACCACATCCAGCTCTCGTGCGGTGAGCAATCTGGCGAGATCGTGCTCGCCCTGCCGGCGCTTCAGCAGCTGTTCCATGGCGCCGGCCATCGATCCGTGCTCCGGCCACTGGCGGCCTTCGTGCACCGCGCGGATGCACTGAACCAGCGTACCTAGTGCCATGTCCTTGAGCAACACGCCACGCACGCCCAGCCGCGTGGCTTCGGCGATCTGCACCGCGCGCAGCTCGGCGGCGAGCAGGATCACCCGAGTCCGGAGGCCGCGGCTCTTGAGCGTTTGCAGCACCGCCAGCCCGTCCATCCGCGGCATTCTCACGTCAAGCACCAGGATGTCGGGGCGATGCTTCTCGACGGCCTGCAGCGTCGACAGTCCATCCGCGCAGCAGGCAAGCACCTCGATGTCGCGTTCGCGGGCCAGCAACGACTGCAGCCCGCCGAGCACGAGCGGGTGGTCGTCAGCCAGCACCAGCGAGATAGCCACTTCAGTTTCCCCTGCAACGATCGGCGGGGCAACCTGCTGCACGGAAACGGCGGCGCGGTCGCATGGGATGCGACCCCCTTGCCGCAGCGGCAGCAGGAACGCCTTGTTTGTAACTGCCTGAGGCCGAACCCGCGATCGGCCGATCTTTTAGCGCATCCCCGCCACGCCGTGCAAGAAATTGCCTCTGGTCATTTGACCGTCTCCGTCGAACGACTACCCTTGCAGGTGGAAATTGCCGAACAGAGGTTGCCCATGCGTACACAGCCACTGACCGCCATCACTGCCGCCACCATACTCGCGGCCGCGCTCGTCTCGGCGGCGGTCCGTGCCCAGCCGCCGGCACTTCGCGGCGAAGGCACATTGCTGCTGATGACCGGCAGCGCCGCCGTCGAGGCCGACAACGACGAGGCGCTGGCGCAGTTCTTCTTCGAAACCCAGGAAGCGGACCTGCCGCGCGCCCAGTCGCTGGTCAACCAGCGCGTGGCGGATGGTGTGGCGCAGCTGAAGCGGGCCGACCCGAAGGCGCTGGTGGAGACCACCGGCTACACCAGCTACCCCGTCTACCAGCCGGGCACGCAGCGCAAGCTGGTCGGCTGGCGGGTGCGGCAAGGCGTGTCGCTGCGCACGAGCGACCTCGCCGCGCTGCCGCGAGCGGTCGCCGCCGCGCAGCAGCACCTGGCGCTGGCCGGCATCGACTTCCGCCTCTCGCGCGCGGCGCGCACGAAGCTGGAGGCGGAGCTGATCGAACAGTCGATCGCCAACCTGAACGACAAGGTGGCTGCAGCCGCGCGAGCGCTGAAAGTGCCGGCCGAGCGAGTGCGGCTGGAGGAACTGAACTTCGGCGTCGCCCCGCCGCCGGTACCGCGCATGCGCGCCGAGATGATGAGCAGCGCCGCGCCGCCGGTGGAAGAACCGCAGTTCGATGCAGGCCGTTCGCTGCAACAGTTGACCGTCAACGGCAAGGCGCGCCTGCTGCCGCCGTAACCGCGTGTGCAGGTTGCGGATACCATAGGGGCTGACCCACTGAAGGCAGCCGCAGTGTCCGCATATCCGCATCCGATCATCGCCCGCGAGGGCTGGCCTTTTGTCTTCGCATCGGTGGGGGCGGCCGTTGTCGTGTGGGCGGTCGCCGGGTTCGGCTGGTCGGCGCCACTGTGGGTGGTGGCAATCTTCGTCATCCAGTTCTTCCGCGACCCGCCGCGCGAGGTGCCGCAGCAACCCAGCGCGGTGCTGGCGCCGGCCGACGGCCGCATCGTCAAGGTGGAGAAGGCGCGCGACCCGTACACCGAGCGCGACACGCTGCTGATCAGCGTGTTCATGAACGTGTTCAACGTGCATTCGAACCGCTCGCCCGTTGACGGCACCGTGGAGCGGGTCGAGTACTCGCGCGGCAAGTTCCTCAACGCCGACCTGGACAAGGCCTCGACCGAGAACGAGCGCAACGCGATGGTGCTGAAGCTCGACGGCGAGCGCATCACCGTGGTCCAGGTGGCGGGACTGATCGCGCGCCGCATCCTCTGTTACGTCAAGGCCGGCGATCGGCTGGCGCGCGGGCAGCGCTACGGCTTCATCCGCTTCGGCTCGCGGGTCGACGTCTACCTGCCGCTGACAGCGCGGCCGCGCGTTGCGGTCGGCGACCGGGTGGCGGCGACGAGCACGATCCTGGCGGAGCTCTGACAGATGCGCTTCCGTCGCCGCAAAACGCGCCCGTTTCATCGGCCCGCCTTGCCGGTGGCCGACGAGATCGTGGTGCGGCCGACGGCGCGCCGCCGGGGCATCTACCTGCTGCCGAACCTGTTCACGATGGCGGCGCTGTTCGCCGGCTTCTTCGCCATCGTGCAGGCGATGAACCAGCGCTTCGAGGCGGCCGCGATCGCGATCTTCGTCGCCATGGTGCTCGACGGCATGGACGGCCGTGTCGCGCGACTGACGAACACGCAGAGCGCCTTCGGCGAGCAACTCGATTCGCTCTCCGACATGACTTCGTTCGGCGTCGCACCTGCATTGGTGATGTACGAGTGGATTCTCAGCGGGCTGGGTCGCTGGGGCTGGGCCGGCGCCTTCGTCTACTGCGCCTGCGCGGCGGCACGGCTGGCGCGCTTCAACGCCAACCTCGGCGTGATCGACAAGCGCTTCTTCCAGGGACTGCCCAGCCCGGCGGCGGCGGCGCTGGTGGCCGGCTTCGTCTGGCTGGCGATCGACAACAAGTTCCACATCAAGGACGCGGCGATGCCGTGGGTCGCCTTCGGCTTCACCGTCTACGCCGGGCTGACGATGGTCTCCAGCGCACCGTTCTACAGCGGCAAGAGCTTCCAGGTGGCGCGCAGCGTGCCGTTCTGGGTGATGGTGGCCATCATCGTGCTGATCTTCGTCATCTCGTCGGATCCGCCGATCGCCCTGTTCACGCTGTTCTGCTGCTACGCCGTTTCGGGCTACGTCTATTGGGCGTGGCGCTGGTTCCGCGGCGAGTCGAACCCGGCGCGGCCGGTGCCGCCGGAGCCCGGCGGGCGCTAGAGATGCGGCGAGGCGCGATTGCCGCTCGGTTGTGCATGACAACGTTTGCCCCTATAGTCCCAGTCATGCTTTCGCAGGCAATCAATCCCCGCCTTTCTGCAGCCGGCCTCGGCCTGCTGTGCCTGCTGCTGCGCCCCGCGCGCAGATAACCCCCTCCCCACAATTCGAGTTCTGCTGGCCGCCCGCTAAATGCCGGTGGCGCGAATCCCGTTTGGAGATCAACCATGGACCGCCTGATCATTTTCGACACCACCCTGCGCGACGGCGAGCAGAGCCCCGGCGCATCGATGACGCGCGAGGAAAAGCTGCGCATCGCCAAGCAGCTCGAGCGGCTGCGCGTGGACGTGATCGAGGCGGGCTTCGCCGCCTCCAGCAACGGCGACTTCGAGGCAGTGCGGGCAATCGCCAATGCGGTCAAGGACTCGACTGTGTGCTCGCTGGCGCGCGCCAACGACAAGGACATCGGCCGCGCCGCCGAGGCGCTGGCCGGCTGCGAGAACCGGCGCATCCACACGTTCATCGCCACCTCGCCGCTGCACATGGAGAAGAAGCTGCGCATGAGCCCGGAGCAGGTGTATGAGCAGGCGAAACTGGCGGTGCGCTTCGCGCGCCAGTTCGCCGACAACATCGAGTTCTCGCCCGAGGACGGCTACCGCTCCGAGCCGGATTTCCTCTGCCGCGTGCTGGAAACGGTGATTGCCGAGGGCGCAACGACGATCAACATTCCCGACACGGTCGGCTACGCGGTGCCGGAGCTCTACGGCGAGTTCATCGCCAATCTGCGCCGGCGCATTCCCAATTCCGACAAGGCGATCTGGTCGGTGCACTGCCACAACGACCTCGGCATGGCAGTGGCCAACTCGCTGGCTGGCGTGAAGATCGGTGGCGCGCGCCAGGTCGAGTGCACGATCAACGGGCTGGGCGAGCGTGCCGGCAACTGCTCGCTCGAGGAAGTGGTGATGGCGGTGAAGACGCGTCGCGACTACTTCGGGCTAGAGGTCGGCGTGGATACCGGGCACCTGGTACCGGCCTCGAAGCTGGTCTCCGGCATCACCGGCTTCGTCGTGCAGCCGAACAAGGCGGTGGTCGGCGCCAACGCCTTCGCGCACGCCTCGGGCATCCACCAGGACGGCGTGCTGAAGGCGCGCGACACCTACGAGATCATGCGTGCCGAGGACGTGGGCTGGGGCGCGAACAAGATCGTGCTCGGCAAGCTCTCGGGCCGCAACGCGTTCAAGCAGCGGGTGCAGGAACTCGGCATCCCGGTGGACAGCGAAGGCGAGATGAACGCGGCATTCGCCAAGTTCAAGGAACTCGCCGACCGCAAGGCCGAGATCTTCGACGAGGACATCCAGTCGCTGTTCTCCGACGAGGCGGTCACCCTGCACCACGAGTACTTCAAGCTGGTGTCGCTGGCGCAGCAGTCGGAAACGGGCGAGCGGCCGCACGCGCGCATCGTGTTCTCGATCGGCGAGCAGGAGGTGGCGGCCGAGGCCGAGGGCAACGGGCCGGTGGACGCATCGTTCAAGGCGATCGAGGCCCAGGTCAAGAGCGGATCGGAACTGCTGCTGTATTCGGTCAACGCGATCACGACCGGCACCGAGTCGCAGGGCGAGGTCACCGTTCGGCTGGGCCGTGCCGGCCGGATCGTCAACGGCGTCGGCGCCGACCCCGATATCGTCGCCGCCTCGGCCAAGGCCTACCTGAACGCGCTCAACAAGCTGTACACGACCACCGAGCGCCTGAACCCGCAGACGTCGATGACGCCCTGAGACGGAACGAGGTCGCCCCGGCGAAGGCCGGGGCCCAAGTTTGACGGCGCCAGATTGGGCCTCGGCCTTCGCCGGGCCGACGAGCCCGGAGCGGGGCGCCGATCCCCGGCCGGGCAGGGCGGTTCGGCTATACTCCCCCACTTTCACGGCGCGGCCTTCCTTCCGCGTCCGCGTGTCTGATCCGAAAGGGAAAATCATGCCTGTTGCCAGCATCAACAAGGGCGACATCGTCGCCAAGTATCAACGCGCCAAGGGTGATACCGGCTCGCCGGAAGTCCAGGTCGCGCTGCTTACCGCCCGCATCAACGACCTGACCGAGCACTTCAAGACGCACGTCAAGGATCATCATTCCCGTCGTGGTCTGCTGAAGATGGTCAGCCGCCGCCGCAAGCTTCTCGATTACCTCAAGGGCAAGAGCCCCGAGTCGTACAAGGGGCTGATCGAGAGCCTCGGCCTGCGCAAGTAAACGTGTTTCCTCCGCTGCACCACGGCCTTGGGGCTGGCCCCGCAGGGCCGTGCTGCACGCTCGACCGGCCGCGGGCAGCCCCGCTTGCGGGGCCCCTGCCACAGGCGAATACCGGCGTCGGCGCTCGCGCTGACCGTCGGCGGCCGCGTTCCCTCCTGAAAGGAAGACCATCGTGTTCGAAAAAGTAACCAAGTCGTTCCAGTACGGGGCGCATACCGTCACCCTCGAAACAGGCGAGATCGCCCGCCAGGCCAACGGTGCCGTGCTGGTGTCGATGGATGACACCGTGGTGCTGGCCACCGTGGTCGGCCGCACCGAGGCCAAGCCGGGACAGGATTTCTTCCCGCTGACCGTCGACTACATCGAGAAGACCTACGCCGCCGGGCGCATCCCGGGCGGCTTCTTCAAGCGCGAGGGGCGGCCGTCGGAGAAGGAGACATTGACCAGCCGGCTGATCGACCGGCCGATCCGGCCGCTGTTCCCCGACGGCTTCTTCAACGAGGTGCACGTGGTGATCCACGTGCTGTCGGTCAATCCCGAGATCGACCCCGACATCCCGGCGATGATCGGCGCGTCCGCCGCCTTGTCGATTTCCGGCATCCCGTTCAAAGGGCCGATCGGCGCCGCGCGCGTCGGCTACCTCGACGGCCAGTACGTGCTGAACCCGACCGCGAGCCAGCTGAAGGACTCGAAGCTGAACCTGGTCGTGGCCGGCACCGAGCGTGCCGTGCTGATGGTCGAGTCCGAGGCCGACCAGCTGCCCGAGGACGTGATGCTGGGCTCGGTGGTCTACGGCCACGAGCAGATGCAGGCGGCGATCAACGCGATCCACGAACTCGTGCGCGACGCCGGCAAGCCGGTGCGGGAATGGCAGGCGCCGGCCAAGAACGAGGCGCTGATCGCCAAGGTGATCCACATCGCCGGCGCCGAGCTGCGCACGGCGTACGAGATCCGCAGCAAGCAGGCGCGCACGCAGAAGCTGCGCGACGTGCACGCACTGGTGCTCGGGCGGCTGGCCGATGACGCCGCGGCGGCCGGCACGACGCCGCCCGACCGCAACGAGATCGGCGACATCCTGTTCGAACTCGAGTCGAAGATCGTGCGCAGCCAGATCCTCGAGGGCGAGCCGCGTATCGACGGGCGCGACACGCGCACCGTGCGGCCGATCTCGATCCGGCTCGGCGTGCTGCCGCGCACGCACGGCTCGGCGCTGTTCACGCGCGGCGAGACGCAGGCGCTGGTTACCGCCACGCTCGGCACCAAGCAGGACGAGCAGATCATCGACGCGCTGATGGGCGAGTACCGTGAGCGCTTCATGATGCACTACAACATGCCGCCGTTTGCCACCGGCGAGACGGGCCGCATGGGCACGCCGAAGCGGCGCGAAGTCGGCCACGGCCGCCTGGCCAAGCGCGCACTGGTGGCCGTGCTGCCGAGTGTCGACGAGTTCCAGTACTCGATCCGCCTGGTCTCGGAGATCACCGAGAGCAACGGCTCCTCCTCGATGGCCTCGGTCTGCGGCGGCTGCCTGGCGATGATGGACGCCGGCGCGCCGGTCAAGGCGCACGTGGCCGGCGTGGCGATGGGCCTGATCAAGGAAGGCAACAAGTTCGCGGTGCTGACCGACATCCTCGGCGACGAGGACCACCTCGGCGACATGGACTTCAAGGTGGCCGGCACCGCCACCGGCGTGACCGCGCTGCAGATGGACATCAAGATCGAGGGCATTACCAAGGAGATCATGCAGGTGGCGCTCGCTCAGGCCAAGGAAGGCCGCATGCACATCCTGCAGAAGATGCAGGAAGCGATGGAAGCGCCGCGCGGCGAGCTGTCGGCCTTCGCGCCGCGCATGATCAAGATGAAGATCAACCCCGAGAAGATCCGCGACGTGATCGGCAAGGGCGGCGCGGTGATCCGCGCGCTCACCGAGGAGACTGGCACGCAGATCGACATCGAGGACGACGGCACGATCATCATCGCCAGCGTCGACATGGAGAAGGGCCGCGAGGCCGAGCGCCGCATCCGCGAGCTGACGGCAGAGGTCGAAGTCGGCAAGATCTACGACGGCACGGTGCTGCGCCTGCTCGACTTCGGCGCGATCGTGCAGATCCTGCCGGGCCGCGACGGCCTGCTGCACATCTCGCAGATCGCCGCCGAGCGCGTCAACCAGGTTTCGGACTACCTGAAGGAAGGCCAGGCGGTGAAGGTCAAGGTGATCGAGGCCGACGAGAAGGGGCGCGTGCGTCTGTCGATGAAGGCTGCCGCCGCCGACGCCGGCGCCGCGCAGCAGTAACACGCAGGTGGGTGCGGGCCGTGGCGGCCCGCGCGGACAAACGATGCAGGCAATCGAGATCTCCCAGCCCGGCGGGCCCGAGGTGCTGCGACTTGCGGCGAGGCCGCTGCCGCGCGCGGGTCGGGGCGAAGCGCTGGTGCGCGTGCTCGCGGCGGGCGTGAACCGGCCCGACGTGCTTCAGCGCAAGGGCGCCTATGCGCCGCCGCCGGGAGCCTCCGATCTGCCAGGACTCGAGGTGGCCGGGGTGATCGAAGGCGGCGACCTCGAGGGCACGGGTTTCAACGTCGGTGACGCGGTGTGCGCGCTGGTGGCGGGCGGCGGCTATGCCGAGCACTGCGTCGTGCCGACACCGCAGTTGCTGCCGGTGCCGGCCGGCCTGAGTTTCAGCGAGGCGGCGAGCCTGCCCGAGACCTTCTTCACCGTGTGGAGCAACGTCTACGACCGCGCGCACCTGGCGCCGGGCGAGGTGCTGCTGGTGCAGGGCGGATCGAGCGGCATCGGCGTCACGGCGATCCAGCTTGCGCATGCTCTGGGCAACAAGGTACTGGCGACGGCGGGATCGGACGAGAAGTGCCGCGCCTGCGAACGACTCGGCGCGGCGCGGGGGATCAACTACCGGACCGAGGACTTCGCCGCGGTGGCGAAGGAATTCACCGGCGGAGGCGGCGTCGACGTGATCCTCGACATGGTGGCCGGTGACTACGTGCCGCGAGAGATGCAGTGCCTGGCCGATGACGGCCGCCTGGTGATCATCGCGCTGCTCGGCGGCGCCAAGGCGAACGTCGATCTCAACGCGGTGCTGCGGCGACGGCTGGTGATCACCGGCTCGACGCTGCGGCCGCGCCCGGTCGAGTTCAAGGGGGCGGTTGCGCGCCGACTGCGGTCGGTGGTGTGGCCGCTGATCGAGGCCGGGCGGATCAAGCCGGTGCTGTTCAAGACCTATCCGCTGGCCGAGGCGGCCGCCGCTCACGCGCTGATGGAATCGAGCCAGCACGTCGGCAAGATCGTGCTCGAAGTCGATGCGCGGGCGCGCGAGACGCCCGCCGCCCGCGCAGCCGTGGCCGCGAGCTGATTCCCAACATTTCCGAACCGGACTTTGCCATGCGCCGCAAACTTGTCGCAGCCAACTGGAAGATGAACGGATCGAGCGCTGCCAACGCGCAGTGGGTGGCGGCGTGGCGCGGCGTTTCGGCGCCGTGCGACGCGGTGGTGTGCACGCCGTTCGTGTACCTGCCGCAGGTGGGCGCCGGGATCGCCGGCACGGGTGCTGAGCTTGGCGCGCAGAACCTCTCCGAGCAGGCGCCCGGCGCGTTCACCGGCGAGGTCGCCGGCGAGATGCTGCTCGATGTCGGTTGCCGCTGGGTGATCGTCGGCCACTCGGAGCGCCGTGCCCTGTATGGCGAAACGAACGAACTGGTGGCGAAGAAGGCAGCGCGGGCGATTGCGCTGGATCTGAAGCCGATCGTATGCATTGGCGAAACGCTCGCTGAGCGCGACGCCGGCCGCACGCTTGAGGTGGTGGCGGCGCAGCTGGCCGCGGTACTGGCGCAGTGCTCGGTCGAACAGCTTGCCGGCGGCGCACTGGCTTACGAACCGGTGTGGGCGATCGGCACCGGCCGCACGGCCACGCCGGCACAGGCGCAGGAAGTGCACGCGGCGATCCGCGCCCAGCTGGCAGGCGCAGACGCCCAAGCGGCGCAGCGCACACGGATTCTTTACGGCGGCAGCGTGAAGCCGGGCAACGCGGGCGAGCTTTTCGCACAGCCCGATATCGATGGTGGACTGATCGGCGGCGCATCGCTGGTGGCGGCGGACTTCGCGGCCATCTGCGCGGCGGCGGCCTGATTGGCGAGGGAAGAAGATGGGTTTTCTGACGACTCTACTGATCGTTGTGCAGGTCCTGTGCGCGATCACACTGGTCATCCTGGTGCTGCTCCAGCACGGCAAAGGCGCCGACATGGGCGCGGCCTTCGGCAGCGGTGCCTCCGGCAGCCTGTTCGGCGCCACCGGCTCGGCAAACTTCCTGTCGCGCTCGACGGCGGGCGTGGCGACGGTGTTCTTCATCGCCACGCTCGGGCTGGCCTACACAGGGCTGTCCGGCCGCGTGGGAGGCAAGCCAGCGGGCGGTGGCGTGATGAGCACGATGCCGGCGCCGTCGGCACCGGCCTCGAAGGCAGGCGACGTTCCGGGGCCCGCCAAGGCAACTGACATCCCGGCACCGGCAACCGAGCCGACCAAGGACGCGGGCGGCAGCAAGCCGGCCGACATTCCGAAGTAGGTAGCGCGCGGCGCGGGAGGGCAAGTCAGCGTCGCGCACAGGGAAAAGAGCGGCCCGCGGCGACGCCGGGCCGCTTTCGATTCAAGTAAGATCGCATCGCTCTTGCCCACGTGGTGGAATTGGTAGACACACCATCTTGAGGGGGTGGCGGCGCAAGCTGTGTGAGTTCGAATCTCACCGTGGGCACCACCTGAATCGATGCGCCGCGGCTCCGGTGCACCGGGCGCCGCGGCAAGCCGGCGGTGCCGCTCGAACCGCTTGCCAGGCCCGACCCCGATCGCTCCGATGAACCTCGAAACCTACCTCCCGGTGCTGCTTTTCCTGCTGGTGGGGTTGGTCGTCGGCGTGGCGCCGATCGCGGTCGGTGCGCTGCTCGGCCCGCACCGTCCCGACCCCGAGAAACTGTCGCCCTACGAGTGCGGCTTCGAAGCCTTCGAGGACGCGCGCATGAAGTTCGACGTGCGCTACTACCTGGTCGCGATCCTGTTCATCCTGTTCGATCTCGAGATCGCCTTCCTGTTTCCGTTCGCCGCCTCGATGATGGGGCTGGGACAGTGGAGCACCGGTTTCTGGGCGGCGATCGTCTTCCTCGCCATCCTGACCGTCGGCTTCATCTACGAATGGAAAAAGGGCGCGATCGACTGGGAGTAGCAGCGAGCCGCTGCAAGGGGACGCGACATGGGCGTTGAAGGCGTTCTGAACGAGGGCTTCGTCACCACCAGCGTCGACAAGCTCATCAACTGGAGCAAGACCGGCTCGCTGTGGCCGATGACCTTCGGCCTGGCCTGCTGCGCGGTGGAAATGATCCACGCTGGCGCTTCGCGCTACGACCTCGACCGCTTCGGCGTGATGTTCCGGCCGAGCCCGCGCCAGTCGGATGTGATGATCGTCGCCGGAACGCTGTGCAACAAGATGGCGCCGGCGCTGCGCAAGGTCTACGACCAGATGGCCGAGCCGCGCTGGGTGATCAGCATGGGCTCGTGCGCCAACGGCGGCGGCTATTACCACTACAGCTACTCGGTGGTGCGCGGCTGCGACCGCATCGTGCCGGTCGACGTCTACGTTCCCGGCTGCCCGCCGACGGCCGAGGCGCTGATCTACGGGATCATCCAGTTGCAGAACAAGATCCGGCGCACCAACACGATCGCGCGCTGAGCGGACTGCGATGACCCGACTCGAAACCCTGGTGAAGAACCTCGGCGTGGCGCTGGGGGACAGAATCGCCAGC
The DNA here is from genome assembly GCA_964610575.1 of uncultured Burkholderiaceae bacterium. Classification (GTDB taxonomy): domain Bacteria; phylum Pseudomonadota; class Gammaproteobacteria; order Burkholderiales; family Burkholderiaceae_F; genus JADJWR01. The sequence continues at coordinate 18,058 of CAZSYX010000039.1, read as the reverse complement.
ACCACGGTGGCCCGCGGCGAGGTGACGATCGTCGTGCCGGTGGCCGTGTACCTCGAGGTCGCGCGGGCACTGCGCGACGAAGAGCAACTTCGCTTCGAGCAGCTGATCGATCTGTGCGGCGTCGACTACCTGAACTACGGCAACGGCAGCTGGGAAGGCCGTCGCTTCGCAGTGGTGGTACACCTGCTGTCGGTGACGCACAACTGGCGGCTGCGAGTGCGGACCTTCTGCCCCGACGACGAACTGCCGATCGTTGCCTCGGTGACGCCGGTCTGGTCGGCCGCCGGCTGGTTCGAGCGCGAGGCGTTCGACCTGTACGGCATCGTCTTCGAGGGCCACGAGGACCTGCGCCGGATCCTCACCGACTACGGCTTCGTCGGCCATCCGTTCCGCAAGGATTTCCCGATCTCCGGCCACGTCGAGATGCGCTACGACCCCGGCGAGCGGCGCGTCGTCTACCAGCCGGTGACGATCGAGCCGCGCGAGATCGTGCCGCGCGTGATCCGCGAAGAAGGCTACGGGCAGGGGCGATAGACCGTGGCCGAGATCAAGAACTACACGTTGAACTTCGGGCCGCAGCACCCCGCGGCGCACGGCGTGCTGCGGCTGGTGCTGGAACTCGACGGCGAGGTGATCGAGCGCGCCGACCCGCACATCGGGCTGCTGCACCGGGCGACCGAGAAGCTCGCCGAGACGCGCACCTTCATCCAGTCGGTGCCGTACATGGACCGGCTCGACTACGTGTCGATGATGTGCAACGAGCACGCCTACGTGATGGCGATCGAGAAGCTCGCCGGCGTCGAGGTGCCGCTGCGCGCGCAGTACATCCGCGTGATGTTCGATGAGATCACCCGGCTGCTGAATCACCTGCTGTGGATCGGTGCCCATGCGCTGGACGTGGGCGCGATGGCGGTGCTGCTCTACGCGTTTCGCGAGCGTGAGGATCTGTTCGACATCTATGAGGCGGTTTCCGGCGCGCGCATGCATGCGGCGTACTACCGCCCGGGCGGCGTCTACCGCGACCTGCCGGAGTCGATGCCGCAGTACCGCGAGTCGAAGTTTCGGAAGCGCGAAGATCTGAAGCGGCTGAACGAGAACCGGCAGGGCTCGCTGCTCGACTTCATCGAGGACTTCACCAACCGCTTCCCCGGCTACGTCGACGAGTACGAGACGCTGCTCACCGACAACCGGATCTGGAAGCAGCGGCTGGTCGGCATCGGCGTGGTGTCGCCCGAGCGGGCGCTCGCCATGGGCTTCACCGGCCCGATGCTGCGCGGCTCCGGCGTCGAGTGGGACCTGCGCAAGAAGCAGCCGTACGAGGTCTACGACCTGCTCGACTTCGACGTGCCGGTCGGCCGCAGCGGCGACTCCTACGACCGCTACCTGGTGCGGGTCGAGGAGATGCGGCAGTCGAACCGCATCATCCGCCAGTGCGTCGAGTGGCTGCGCGACAACCCCGGCCCGGTGATGACCGACAACCACAAGGTGGCGCCGCCGTCGCGGGTCGAGATGAAGTCGAACATGGAAGAGCTGATCCACCACTTCAAGCTCTTCACCGAGGGCTTCCACGTGCCGGCGGGCGAGGCGTACGCGGCGGTCGAGCACCCGAAGGGCGAGTTCGGCATCTATCTCGTGTCCGACGGCGCCAACAAGCCGTACCGGCTGAAGATCCGCGCCCCCGGCTTCGCCCACCTGCAGGGCCTCGACGAGATGTCGCGCGGCCACATGATCGCCGACGCGGTGACGATCATCGGCACCCAGGACATCGTGTTCGGCGAGATCGATAGATAAGGCGTGCAGCGACGACAAGATGAGCGCAGTGCCCAAGTCCTCGAACCTGCTGTCGGCCGCAGCGCTGGCGAAGATCGACCGCGAGATCGCCAAGTACCCGGCCGAGCACCGGGGCTCGGCGGTGATGGCGGCGCTGGCGATCGCGCAGGACGAGCACGGCTGGGTGTCGAAGGATGTGGTCGAGGCGGTGGCCGGGGTGCTCGGCATGCCGCCGATCGCGGTCTACGAGGTCGCCACCTTCTACGCGATGTACGACACGGCGCCGGTCGGCCGCCACAAGATCACGGTGTGCACCAACCTGCCGTGCGCGCTGTCGGGCGGCAACCGGGCGGCCAAGCACCTGCAGGAGAAGCTTGGCATCGGCTTCAATGAGACCACGCCCGACGGCCGGTTCACGCTGAAGGAAGGCGAGTGCATGGGCGCCTGCGGCGACGCGCCGGTGCTTCTGGTCAACAACAAGCGCATGGAAAGCTTCATGAGCGAGGAGAAGCTCAATGCGCTGCTCGACGAACTGAAGCAGGAAAAGTGAAGCGATGAGCGCACAGACCTGTTTCCACGGCCGCCACATCAGCCCGGTGATCCTGGCCGGGCTGGACGGAGCCAACTGGGACCTGAAGGGCTACGAGGCGCGCGGCGGCTACTCGGCGCTGCGCAAGATCCTCGAGCACAGGATCCCGCCCGATGCAGTGATCGCCGAGGTGAAGAAGTCGGCGCTGCGCGGACGCGGCGGTGCGGGCTTCCCGACGGGGCTGAAGTGGAGCTTCATGCCGCGCGGCTTCCCGGGCCAGAAGTACGTGGTGTGCAACTCCGACGAGGGCGAGCCGGGCACGTTCAAGGACCGCGACATCCTGCGCTACAACCCCCACATCGTGATCGAGGGCATGGCCATCGCCGGCTACGCGATGGGGGCGACTGTCGGCTACAACTACATCCACGGCGAGATCTGGGAAACCTACGAGCGCTTCGAGGCGGCGCTCGAGCAGGCGCGCGCCGCCGGCTATCTTGGCAGGAACATCCTGGGCTCGGCCTTCGACTTCGAACTGCATGCCGCGCACGGCTACGGCGCCTACATCTGCGGCGAGGAAACGGCGCTGCTCGAATCGCTCGAGGGCAAGAAGGGCCAGCCGCGCTTCAAGCCGCCGTTCCCGGCGAGCTACGGCCTGTACGGCAGGCCAACGACGATCAACAACACCGAGACCTTCGCCGCGGTGCCGTTCATCATCAGCCACGGCGGCGAGAAGTTCCTCGAACTCGGCAAGCCGAACAACGGCGGCACCAAGATCTTCTCCGTCTCCGGCGATGTCGAGCGGCCCGGCAACTACGAGATCCCGATGGGCACGCCGTTCGCCAGGCTGCTCGAGCTCGCGGGCGGCATGCGCGGCGGGAGGAAGCTCAAGGCCTGCATCCCCGGCGGCTCGTCGATGCCGGTGCTGCCGGGCGACGTGATGATGGCCTGCGACATGGACTATGACTCGATCGCCAAGGCCGGATCGATGCTCGGCTCCGGCGCGGTGATCGTCATGGACGACACGCGCTGCATGGTGCGCTCGCTGGAGCGGCTGTCGTACTTCTATTACGAGGAGTCCTGCGGCCAGTGCACGCCGTGCCGTGAGGGCACCGGCTGGCTTTACCGCGTGGTGCACCGGATCGAGCACGGGCAGGGCAGGCCCGAGGACCTCGAGTTGCTGAACTCGGTGGCCGACAACATCCAGGGGCGGACGATCTGCGCGCTCGGCGACGCCGCGGCAATGCCGGTGCGTGCCTTCGTCAAGCACTTCCGTTCCGAGTTCGAGCACCACATCGAGCACAAGCGCTGCCTGGTGCCGGAGTATCTGTAGGCCATGGTCGAGTTGGAGATCGACGGCAGGAAGGTCGAGGTTGCCGAGGGCAGCATGGTGATGCACGCGGCCGAGAAGCTTGGCATCTACGTGCCGCACTTCTGCTACCACAAGAAGCTGTCGATCGCCGCCAACTGCCGGATGTGCCTGGTCGAGGTCGAGAGGGCGCCCAAGCCGCTGCCGGCCTGCGCCACGCCGGCGACGCAGGGCATGATCGTGCGCACCGCCTCCGAGCGGGCCAAGCAGGCGCAGAAGGCGGTGATGGAGTTCCTGCTGATCAACCACCCGCTCGACTGCCCGATCTGCGACCAGGGCGGCGAGTGCCAGTTGCAGGACCTCGCGGTCGGCTACGGCGGCTCGGCCTCGCGCTACGCCGAGCCCAAGCGCGTGGTGTTCGCCAAGAACCTCGGGCCGCTGATCTCGGCCGACGAGATGCCGCGCTGCATCCACTGCACGCGCTGCGTGCGTTTCGGCCAGGAAGTCGCCGGGATCATGGAACTCGGCATGGCCGGCCGCGGCGAGCACTCGGAGATCCTGTCGTTCGTCGAAGGCGCGGTGACCTCCGAGGTCTCCGGCAACATGATCGACCTGTGCCCGGTCGGTGCGCTGACCAGCAGGCCTTTCCGCTATGCCGCCCGGACCTGGGAACTCGCCCGCCGCAGGAGCGTCAGCCCGCACGATTCGCTCGGCTCGAACCTCGTCGTGCAGGTGAACAAGGATCGCGTGCTGCGCGTCGTGCCTTTCGAAAACGAGGCGGTCAACGAGTGCTGGCTGTCGGACCGCGACCGCTTCTCCTACGAGGGTCTGTACGCCGCCGACCGCATCACGCGGCCGATGGTGAGGCAGGCCGGCCAGTGGCAGGAAGTCGACTGGCCCGAAGCACTTGCCTACGTGGCGCACGCCCTGGCCGACGTCCGGCGTCAGCACGGCGCCGCGGCAATCGGCGCGCTGGCGGCGCCGGCGAGCACGGTCGAGGAACTGTTCCTGCTCGGCAAGCTGATGCGCGGCCTCGGCTCGGAGAACGTCGACTTCCGCCTGCGGCAGTCCGACTTCGGCGCCGACGGCGGCCGCGCCGGCGTGCCGTGGCTCGGCATGCCGGTGGCCGAGATCGATTCGCTCGACCGGCTGCTGCTGATCGGCTCCTTCCTGCGCAAGGACCATCCGCTGCTGGCGATCCGCGTTCGCCATGCCGGCAAGCGCGGCGCGCAGGTGAGCGTGCTGCACGCTGCCGACGACGATCCTCTGATGCCGCTGGCGGCACGGGCGATCGTGCGGCCGAGGTCGTGGGTGCAGGTGCTGGCCGAGATCGCCGATGCGGTGGCGTCGATCAAGGGCATCGCCGCGCCGGTGGCCGGCGTCACGGCCTCGGAAACGGCGCGGAAGATCGCCGCCAGCCTGTGCTCGGGCCAGCGATCGGCAATCCTGCTCGGCAACGCCGCCGCACAGCACCCGCAGGCAGCGCAATTGCAGGCGTGGGCAATGTGGATCGCGCAGGCCACGGGGGCGCGCTGCGGCGTCATCGGCGAGGCGGCCAACAGCGTCGGCGGCTATCTGGCCGGCGCCGTGCCCGGCGCGCTCGGCCTGGATGCGGCGGCGATGGTGCGCGAACCGCGCCGCGCCTACCTGCTGTTCAACTGCGAGCCCGAGTACGACACCGCCGATCCGTCGGCAACGTTGCAGGCGCTGAAGGGCGCCGACACCGTGATCTCCTTCGGCGCCTACCGCAACAGCGCGCTCGAGTACGCCGACGCGATCCTGCCGATCACGCCGTTTACCGAAACCGCCGGCACCTTCGTCAACTGCGAGGGCCGCGTGCAGGGCTTCAACGGCGTGGTGCCGCCGCTGGGCGACGCCAGGCCGGGCTGGAAGGTGCTGCGCGTGCTCGGCAATCAGCTCGATCTGGCCGGCTTCGACTATGACTCGCCGGAGGCCGTGCGCGCCGACGCGCTGCCGGCCGACGTCGCCGGGCGGCTGTCGAACGCGACCTCGCTCGCGCCGGCAATGACCGCCGCCGCTGCCGCCGCCGCCGAGCGGATCGCCGACGTCCCGGTGTACTTCTCCGACCCGATCGTGCGCCGCGCGCAGTCGCTGCAGAAGACCGTCGACGCGCGGCCGCCGCGGGCCAGCGCCAACGCGCGCACGCTGGCCGCCTTCGGGTTGAAGCCGGGCGAGAAGGCGCGCGTCCGCCAGGGCGACGCGGCGGCGCTGCTCGAATGCGCGCTCGACGAGCGCCTGCCCGACGGCGTGGTGCGCGTCCCCGCGGCGCACGCCTCGACCAGCACGCTGGGGCCGATGTTCGGGCCGCTGACGATGGAGCCCGCCTGATGCTCGACGCTTTCGTCAGCGGCGGCGCGCAACTGCTGGGGCCCGCCTGGCCGGCCGTGTGGGCGCTGGCCAGGATCGTCGCGGTGGTGCTGCCGCTGCTGATCCTGGTCGCCTACCTGACGCTGTGGGAACGCAAGCTGATCGGCTGGATGCACATCCGGCTCGGGCCGAACCGGGTCGGCTACGGCGGCCTGCTGCAGCCGTGGGCCGACGCCGTCAAGCTGATGTTCAAGGAAGTGATCGCGCCGACGCAGGCCGACAAGCCGCTGTACTTCCTGGCGCCGGCGCTGGTGATGATGCCGGCGCTGGCAGCGTGGGCGGTGATCCCGTTCGGTCCGGGCCTGGTGCTGGCCGACATCAACGCGGGGCTGCTGTTCGTGATGGCGGTGACCTCGGTCGGCGTCTACGGCGTGATCATCGCCGGCTGGGCGTCGAACTCGAAGTACGCGTTCCTGGGTGCGATGCGCGCCTCGGCACAGATGGTCAGCTACGAGCTGGCGATGGCCTTCGTGCTGGTGACCGTGCTGCTGGTGGCAGGGACGCTCAACCTGACCGGCATCGTCGACAGCCAGAACCGCGGCATGTTCGCAGCCATGGGCCTGCCGTTGCTTTCGTGGAACTGGCTGCCGCTGCTGCCGCTCGCCGTGATCTACGTGATCTCGGCGATCGCCGAGACCAACCGGCATCCGTTCGACGTGGTCGAGGGCGAAAGCGAGATTGTCGCCGGGCACATGGTCGAGTACTCGGGCATGACCTTCGCGGTGTTCTTCCTCGCCGAGTACGCCAACATGATCCTGCTGTCGACACTGGCGACGATCATGTTCCTCGGCGGCTGGGCCTCGCCGGTGAACCTCGAGGTGCTGCTCGGCGTCGACTTCCCCGCCTGGTTCGACCGGCTGTCCGACTGGTTCTGGCTCGTCGCCAAGACGTTCTTCGTCGTCTCGCTGTTCATCTGGGGCCGCGCGTCGTTCCCGCGCTACCGCTACGACCAGATCATGCGGCTGGGCTGGAAGGTCTTCATCCCGCTCACCGGCATCTGGCTGGTGGTGGTGATGGTCTGGATGCAGACGCCCCTGAACATCTGGAGCAGGTGATGGCGGCGATCGGCGAATTCTTCGGCAGCCTGCTCCTGAAGGAACTCGTCAAGGGGCTGGCCCTGACCGGCCGCTACGCGTTCGCGCGCAAGATCACCATCCGGTACCCCGAGGAGAAGACGCCGGCCAGCCCCCGCTTCCGCGGCCTGCACGCGCTGCGCCGCTATCCGAACGGCGAGGAACGCTGCATCGCCTGCAAGCTGTGCGAGGCGGTCTGCCCGGCGCTGGCGATCACCATAGAGTCGGAGAAGCGCGCCGACAACACGCGCCGCACGACGCGCTACGACATCGATCTCACCAAGTGCATCTTCTGCGGCTTCTGCGAGGAGAGCTGCCCGGTCGACTCGATCGTCGAGACGCACATCCACGAGTACCACGGCGAGAAGCGCGGCGACCTGTACTACACCAAGGAAATGCTGCTGGCGGTCGGCGACCGCTACGAGCAGGAGATCGCCGCGGCGCGCGAGCAGGACGCCGCCTACCGCTGAGCGCAGACGACCGATGGACATCACGACGATCCTGTTCCTGGTCTTCGCCGGCATCCTGCTGGCGGCGGCCGTCGGCGTGATCACCGCGCGCAACCCGGTGCACGCGGTGCTGCTGCTGGTGCTGGCGTTCTTCTCGGCGGCCTGCCTGTGGATGCTGCTGCGCGCCGAGTTCCTGGCGATCGCCCTGGTGCTCGTCTACGTAGGGGCGGTGATGGTGCTGTTCCTGTTCGTGGTGATGATGCTCGACATCAACGTCGACCGGCTGCGCGAGGGCTTCTGGAGGCACATGCCGCTTGCGGCGATCGTCGGCGCGGCGATCGCGCTGCAGCTGTGGCTGGTGCTGTCGCACGGCGCCTGGCAGAGCAAGCGCGCGGCCGGGCCGGGCATCGCCGGGGTGAACAACATCGAGGCGCTCGGCAAGCTGATGTTCACCCAGTATGTCTTCCCGGTGCAGGTGGCTGGGCTGATCCTGCTCGTGGGCATGGTGGCTGCGGTGGTGCTGACGCTGCGCCGGCGCAAGGACAGCAAGTACCAGCGGCCGGGCGACCAGGTGCGCGTGAAGCGTGCCGATCGCGTGCGGCTGGTGGCGATGCCGGCGGACGCAGAGGGCAAGCAGGACGCGCGCAGGTAGGGCCGCCAAGGGAAAGCAACTGTCGCCGGGCCGCCCCAAGACAGTTGCGTGCCCCCGCGGGGGGCGGGCGCGAAGCGACCGGGGGCGAACAGATTTGGCGCGGAGGGGGCGCCGCGGAAGAGCATGGTTTCACTTTCTTGGTACCTGGGAGTCGGCGCGCTGCTGTTCGCGATCGGCGTGGTCGGCATCTTCCTGAACCGCAGGAACCTGATCGTGCTGCTGATGGCGATCGAGCTGATGCTGCTCGCCGTCAACATGAACTTCGTCGCCTTCTCGCACTACCTCGGCGACTACCACGGCCAGGTGTTCGTCTTCTTCATCCTGACCGTGGCTGCGGCCGAGGCGGCCATCGGCCTGGCGATCCTGGTCACGCTGTTTCGCAACCTGTCGACGATCAACGTCGACGAGCTGGATCGCCTCAAAGGGTAGGGCGATGACGTCCATGCAGAAGCTCTACCTGCTCGTTCCGCTGGCGCCGCTGGTGGGCGCGATCGTCGCCGGCCTGCTCGGCCGCGTGGTCGGCCGCTCGGGCGCGCACGCGGTGACGATCCTCGGCGTGCTGGTCGCCACCATTGCCTCGGCCCTGGTCTTCGTCGACGTGATGGGCGGCAACACCTTCAACGGCACGGTCTACATCTGGGCGACGGTCGGCGAGCTGAAGCTGGAAGTCGGCTTCCTGGTCGACTCTCTCACCGCGACGATGATGCTGGTGGTCACCTTCGTATCGCTGATGGTGCACATCTACACCATCGGCTACATGGCCGACGACCCCGGCTACCAACGCTTCTTCGCCTACATCTCGCTGTTCACCTTCAGCATGCTGATGCTGGTGATGAGCAACAACTTCCTGCAGCTGTTCTTCGGCTGGGAGGCGGTCGGGCTGGTGTCTTACCTGCTGATCGGCTTCTGGTGGAAGCGGCCGACCGCCATCTACGCGAATCTCAAGGCGTTCCTCGTCAACCGCGTCGGCGACTTCGGCTTCGTGCTCGGCATCGGCCTGGTGTTCGCCTACTTCGGCACGCTGGACTACGCGGCGGTGTTCAAGGCCGCTCCCGGACTGGCCGGCACCGGAGCCACGCTGCCCGGCACCTCCTGGCTGCTGATGACCGTGATCTGCGTGTGCCTGTTCATCGGCGCGATGGGCAAGAGCGCGCAGTTCCCGCTGCACGTCTGGCTGCCCGACTCGATGGAGGGCCCCACCCCGATCTCGGCGCTGATCCACGCGGCGACGATGGTCACCGCCGGCATCTTCATGGTGGCGCGGATGTCGCCGCTGTTCGAGCTGTCGCCGGCGGCGCTGTCCTTCGTCATCGTGGTGGGCAGCATCACCGCGCTGTTCATGGGCTTCCTCGGCATCGTGCAGAACGACATCAAGCGGGTCGTCGCATATTCGACGCTGTCGCAACTCGGCTACATGACGGTGGCGCTCGGCGCCTCCGCCTACTCGGTGGCGATCTTTCACCTGATGACGCACGCCTTCTTCAAGGCGCTGCTGTTCCTCGCCGCCGGCAGCGTGATCATCGGCCTGCACCACGACCAGGACCTGCGCAACATGGGCGGCCTTCGCAAGTACATGCCGGTGACCTGGATCACCGCGCTGCTCGGATCGCTGGCCCTGATCGGCGCGCCGCTGTTCTCCGGCTTCTATTCGAAGGACAGCATCCTGATCGCCGCCCAGGCCGCGCACGAGGCGGGCATGCCCGGCGCGACCTTCGCCTACTTCGCGACGACCCTGGGCGTGTTCGTCACCGCGTTCTACGCGTTCCGCATGTACTTCCTCGCCTTCCACGGCGAGGAGCGCTTCGGCAGGCAGCACGATCACCACGGCGACCACGACGACGAGGAGCCCTCGGGCGACCACCACCACGGCCTGGCGCCTGGCGAGAAGCCGCACGAGTCGCCGGCCGTGGTCACGCTGCCGCTGATCCTGCTGGCGATCCCGTCAGTGGTCATTGGCTTTGTGGCCATCGACATGTTCCTGTTCGGCGGCTTCTTCAAGGACGTGATCCACGTCGATGCCGCGAAGCACCCGGCGATGGCGAAGCTCGCGGCGATGTGGCAGTCGTTCGGCTCGGTCAACGAACGGCCCTGGCACATGGCGCTGCACGGCCTGGTCACTGCGCCGTTCTGGCTCGACGTGGCCGGCGTCGGCCTGGCCTGGTTCTTCTACCTGAAGCGGCCCGACATCCCGGCAGCGATCGCGCGCCGCTTTGCGGGGATCTATGCGTTGCTGGAGAACAAGTACTACCTCGATCGCATCAACGAGGTCGTCTTCGCCGGCGGCGCGCGCCTGCTCGGCCGCGGCCTGTGGAAGGGCGGCGACATGGCGCTGATCGACGGCGTGGCGGTGAACGGCAGCGCGAAGCTGATCAGCTGGATCGCGGCGGTGATCCGCCACCTGCAGTCCGGTTACATCTATCACTACGCATTCGCGATGCTGGTCGGCCTCGGCCTGGTGCTGTTCTTCTTCCTCACCCTGCCTTACGTGCTGTCGGCGCACTGAACGCGACAAGAACAAGAAATGCAGAACACGCTTCCCTGGCTGAGCCTCGCGATCTGGCTGCCGATCGGCTTCGGCGTGCTGATCCTCGGCGCCGGCCGCGACCGCAACGCCAACGTGGTGCGAACGGTGGCGCTCGTCGGCAGCCTGCTCGGCCTGCTGGTGACGCTGCCGCTGTACACCGGCTTCGACGCCACGCAGGCGGGCCTGCAGTTCGTCGAAAAGGCGATGTGGATCGAGCGGCTGAACGCGCACTACCACCTCGGCATCGACGGACTTTCGGTCTGGTTCGTCATCCTCACCGCCTTCATCACCGTGATCGTGGTGATCGCCGGCTGGGAGGTGATCGAGAGCCGCGTCGCGCAGTACTACGCCGCCTTCCTGATCCTGTCGGGACTGATGATCGGCGTCTTCACCGCCGCCGACGGGCTGCTCTTCTACATCTTCTTCGAAGCCACGCTGATCCCGATGTACATCATCATCGGCGTCTGGGGCGGCGCGAACCGGGTCTACGCGGCGTTCAAGTTCTTCCTGTACACGCTGGCGGGCTCGCTGCTGATGCTGGTGGCGCTCGTCTACCTCTACTACGCCGCCGGCGGCAGCTTCGATCTCGCCGCCTGGCGCGAGGTGAGGATCCCGCTCACGGCGCAGGTGCTGCTCTTCCTCGCCTTCTTCGCGGCGTTTTCGGTCAAGGTGCCGATGTGGCCGGTGCACACCTGGCTGCCCGATGCGCACGTCGAGGCGCCCACCGGCGGCAGCGTGGTGCTGGCGGCGATCATGCTGAAGCTCGGCGCCTACGGCTTCCTGCGTTTCTCGCTGCCGATCACGCCGGACGCGGCGCACGAACTCGCCTGGTTCATCATCGCCATCTCGCTGGTGGCGGTGGTCTACATCGGTTTCGTTGCGCTGGTGCAGACCGACATGAAGAAGCTGGTGGCCTACAGTTCGATCGCGCACATGGGCTTTGTCACCCTCGGTTTCTTCATCTTCAACCGGATCGGCGTCGAGGGGGCGATCGTGCAGATGATCTCGCACGGCTTCGTCTCCGGCGCGATGTTCCTGTGCATCGGCGTGATGTACGACCGCATGCACAGCCGCAACATCGCCGACTACGGCGGCGTGGTGAACACGATGCCGCGCTTTGCCGCCTTCATGATGCTGTTCGCGATGGCCAACTGCGGCCTGCCGGGCACCAGCGGCTTCGTCGGCGAGTTCTACGTCATCCTCGGCGCGGTCAAGTACAACTTCTGGATCGGCATGGCAGCGGCCACGACGCTGATCCTCGGCGCCGCGTATTCGCTGTGGATGTACAAGCGGGTGATCTTCGGCGAGGTGGGCAACCCGCACGTGGCCGAGCTCACCGACATCGGCGCGCGCGAGTTCTTGATCCTGGCGCTGCTGGCCGGCGCGGTGCTGTGGATGGGCGTGTACCCGAAGCCGTTCACCGACCTGATGGGCGCCTCGGTGGCCGAACTGCTGCAGCACGTCGGCCAGTCGAAGATCCCGTTGGCGCGGTAGGGGCAGCGAGATGAACGAGATGAACCTCCTTGCCGCCGCTCCCGAGATCGTGCTCGCCGTGGCGACGATGCTGATCCTCGTCGTCGACCTTTTCCTCGACGACGAGCGCCGCAACGTCACCTATGCGCTTTCGCTGGTGGCGCTGGTCGTCGTCGCTGCGCTGTGCGGCATGTTGCTCGCCCAGGACGCGGTGATCTACGCCTTCGGCGGCCTGTACGTCACCGACCCGATGGCCAACGTGCTGAAGATGTTCGCCGCACTGGCCACCGGCCTGATGCTCGTTTACGCGCAGGGCTATGCACGTGATCGCGGCATGTGGCATGGCGAGTTCTTCGTGCTGACGCTGTTCGTGCTGCTCGGGGTCATGGTGATGATCTCGGCCAACAACCTGCTCGTCGTCTACCTCGGGCTGGAACTGCAGGCGCTTGCCTTGTACGCGCTGGTGGCCCTGCGCCGCGACGACGCCAAGGCGACCGAGGCGGCGATGAAGTACTTCGTGCTCGGCGCGCTGGCCTCCGGCTTCCTGCTGTACGGCATGTCGATGCTTTACGGCGCTGCCGGCACGCTCGACCTCAACGAACTGGCCCGCAACATCAGCGCCGGCAAGGTCGCCAGCCGCGCGGCGCTGGTGCTCGGCACGGTGTTCATCGTCTCCGGCCTGGCCTTCAAGCTCGGCGCGGTGCCGTTCCACATGTGGCTGCCTGACGTCTATCACGGCGCGCCGACGCCGGTCACGGTGCTGATCGGTTCGGCGCCGAAGCTGGCGGTGTTCGCGATCGCCTTCCGCATGCTGGTCGAGGGCCTGCTGCCGCTGGCGGTGGACTGGCAGAAGATGCTGGCGCTGCTGGCGATCGCCTCGCTCGTGATCGGCAACGTCACCGCCATCGCGCAGACGAATCTCAAGCGGATGCTGGCCTATTCGACGATCGGCCAGATGGGTTTCATGCTGCTGGCGATGTTCTCCGGCGTGGTCGGCGGCAACACGATGACCACCGCCAACGCCTGGAGCGCGGCGATGTTCTACGTGATCACCTACGCGATCACCACGCTCGGCACTTTCGGCATCGTCATGCTGCTGGCGCGGCAGGGCTTCGAGGCGGAGGAGATCGCCGACCTGAAGGGCCTGAACCGGCGCAGCCCGTGGTACGCGTTCGTGATGCTTCTTCTGATGTTCTCGCTGGCCGGCATCCCGCCGACCGTCGGCTTTTACGCCAAGCTGGTGGTGCTGCAGGCGCTGCTCGGCAGCGGCATGGGCGGACTCGGCGGGAGCACCGCGATCTGGCTGGCGGTGATCGCCGTGCTGTTGTCGCTGGTCGCTGCCTTCTACTACCTGCGCGTGGTCAAGGTGATGTACTTCGACGAGCCCGCCGACACCTCGCCGATCGTCGCCGCGCCCGAGATGCGCGTGGCGCTGTCGGTCAACGGCATCTCCGTGCTCGTGCTCGGCATCGTGCCGCAGTACCTGCTGGCGCTGTGCGCGCAGGCGATGGTGCGCACGCTGGGCGGGTAGTCCAGTGAGCGATGCTCAGCGCGAGCAGCGTGGTCGATGAACGAGCAGTCTGAAACGCCCGACCCGCTGGCCGAGGAAACCCTCGAGTCGCGGCTCGCCTACACCGGTCAGTTCCTCAAGGTCTACGAGGACACGGTGCGCTGCCCGGACGGGCACGTTGCGCCGCGCGAGTATCTGCGCCATCCGGGCGCGGTGATGGTGGTGCCGGTGCTCGACGACGGCCGCCTGGTGCTCGAGCGCCAGTTCCGCTACCCGCTCAGGCGCACCTTCGTCGAGTTCCCCGCCGGCAAGATCGATCCGGGCGAGGACATCCTTTCCTGCGCTCGGCGCGAACTGCGCGAGGAGACCGGCTACACCGCGCGCGAGTGGATCTACCTCGGTGGCTTCCACAACGCGATCGGCTATTGCGACGAGAAGATCGAGATCTACCTCGCCCGCGGCCTCGCCTTCGATGCCACGGTGGACAACGACGGCGAAGTGCTGGAAGTCTTCACCGCTACGCTCGACGAACTGCTCGGCCGGATCGCGAAGGGAAGCGTCACCGACGTGAAGACCATCATCGGCGCGTACTGGCTGCAGCAGCACCGCGCCGGCACCTGGCCGCAGCGAAGCCCGGCGCGCTGACCGCGCCGGGCGGGCTGCAGGGCGCCGCTACTGCGCTTTGGCACTGCGCCGGCGCGCGGCCTTGGCAGCCGCCGGTGCGGCCTTCTTGCGGGCAACCCGTTTCTTCGGCGCGGCTTGCTTGACCTCCGGCTCCGCGGGCAGCACGGCGCGCAGCATCGCCTCGCAGTCGTCCTGCGTCATCCGCCGCGGTACCGGGTAGTTGGTGTCGGCCTCCCAGCAGGCCGCTTCGGCCAGCGCCGGGATGTCGCGCTCGCGCAGCGCGTCGATGCAGCGCGGGATGCCGACGGAGGCGGCGAGCGCTTCGACCGAGTCGAGGAAGCGGTCGGCCAGTTCTTCCTCGGACTCGCCCTCATTGCCCAGCTTCGCGCGCAGCGCCAGCGTGGCGAGCTTGCCGGTGATCTCGCCCGCCGAGAAACGCAGCACGTGCGGCAGCACGATCGCGTTGGCCAGCCCGTGCGGGGTGTGGTACTTGCCGCCGAGCTGGTGCGCGATCGCATGCACGTTGCCGACGTTGGCGCGTGTGAAGGCCAGCCCGGCGTAGGTCGACGCCAGCGCCATCTTCTCGCGCGCGGCGAGGTTGCCGCCGTCGTTGTAGGCCAGCGGCAGGTTCTCGTAGATCATCGACACCGCCGACAGCGCCATGCGGTCGGTGAAGCTGGTGCCCCAGTAGCCGATGTAGGCCTCCACGGCGTGGGTCAGTGCGTCCATTCCGGTGGCCGCCGTCACCGGTTTCGGCAGGCCGGTCATGAGCAGAGGATCGAGCGCCGCCATCTTCGGCACGATGCGCGTGTCGGCGATGACCAGCTTCTTCTCGCGCTCCGGATCGGAGATCACCGCGGCCACGGTCACCTCGGAGCCGGTACCGGCGGTGGTGGGCACGGCATAGATGGGGGCCGGCCCGCGCAGGCCGCGGAAATAGCCGACCAAGGAGCGCGGGTGGCGGCCGTTGGCGGCGGCCAGCCCGATGACCTTGGCCGCGTCCATCACCGAGCCGCCGCCGAAGGCGACGATCGCGTCGCAGTGCTCGCGGGTGAAGACCTCGATTCCCTTCTCGATCACCGGGATCGGCGCATCGGGCGTGACCTCGTCGAATACCGTGAATGCGGTTCCGCCTGCGGCCAGCGCCTCGGCGAGCGGCTCCAGCAGGCCAAGCCTGGAGATCACCTGGTCGGTGACGATCAGCACGTGGCGGTGGCCGAAGCCGCCCACCGCCTGGCCCAGGCGGGCGCTGGAGCCGGGCCCGACCATCAGGGTCGGCTGGGGAATCGGCAGCAGGCGGGTGACGATGCCGGCGGCGCGTTTCGCGGCTGGCAGGCCGACCGCGCGGGCCCTGTCGCCGATCAAGTTCGAGATCACGAACGTCCTCCATCATTGGGTTTCGGCGCCGTCCGCAGCGGGCAGCGGCGCCAGTGGCATCATCGGCTACAAAAGAAGAAGAACCGCCGCGCCAAGGAGACATTGTATGAAGAATGTGGTCAGCATCAGCCTCGGCTCGAGCAGCCAGGATTTCGAGTTCACGACACGCTTCCTGGGCAAGCAGCTCAGCGTCAAGCGGTTCGGCACCGACGGCAACAAGGCCAAGGCCGAGCGGCTGCTGAAGCAGTGGGAAAGACAGGCCGACGTGATCGGCATCGGCCTGGCGCGGGACAGCTACACCGTCGGCTCGTGCCGCTTTGTCGACAAGGAAGCCGCGCACATGAAGAGCCTGGTCACGCGCGTGCCGGTGACCACCGGCGCCCGCCTGGGCGAGATCTTCCTCGAGTGGGCGGTGCGGCACACGCAGATCAAGCTCGGCAACTACTTCGACAACGCGCTGGTCCTGTTCCTGTCCGGCCTGTCCAGCTACAAGCTGGCCACGACGATGGCCGAGTACACCGACAACCTGCAGTTCGCCGACCCGCTGCTGCAGCTCGGCGTGCCCAAGCTGCTCACCTCGCTCGACGCGCTGTCGCTGTACGCCAGCGGCGCGCACTACGTCGCCGACTGGAAGCCGCCACGCGTCATCCCCGAGGACATCCTGAACCAGTGGACGCGCTTCGTATTGCGCCGCGCGATGGCCAAGGCGACCGTGATCGTCGCTCCGGTGCACGAGCTCGACGAGTTCGGCGCCGAGGAACTGGCCGGCAAGACGATCATCACCTCGAGCATCAACGGCGAGCGCACGGCGGCCTTCGCCGACAAGGGCGTGATGATGGTGGTCGACGGCGCGCCGTCGATGTTCGGCCACGTGCTCGGGCCGAACCTGCTCGACGCGATGATCGTCGCCGCCACCGACAAGAACCCGGACGACATCCTCGAGGACGATTACCTCGGAATCATCACCGAGGCGGGCATGGAGCCTCGGATCGTCTATCCGGGAGGCGAGAAGCGGATCAACCGCTTCGCGTTCGTCATCCACCCGCTGTCGCAGGAGTACTTCAAGAAGATCAAGCCGGTCGAGATGCTGTCGCGCGTCTCGCCGCCGGTGTTCATGGACGCGCTCGAGCGGGTGATGGCCTACGCGCCGCCATTCGTCTACTCGAAGGTCAGCGGCATCAGGTCGCCGACCGGCGTGGAGGCCGAAGGCTGGCTGATCTCGGTCGGCGGCACGCCGAAGGAGATCATGAGCCACAGCCCCGAGTTCACCTACAAGCGGCTGCTCGACGCCGCCGAGATGGCGCGCAAGCTCGGCGCGCAGATCATGGGCCTGGGCGCCTTCACCAAGGTGGTCGGCGACGCCGGCGTCACCGTGGCCAAGCGCGCGCCGCTGCCGATCACCACCGGCAACAGCTACAGCGCCTCGGGCGCGCTGTGGGCAGCGCACGATGCGCTGCTGAAACTCGGCCTGGTGCCGCGGCCAAACGGCGACGCGCGGGTGAAGTTCAAGGCGATGGTGGTCGGTGCGACAGGTGCGATCGGCTCGGTGTGCGCACGGCTGCTGGTCAAGGCGGCGGAAGAGGTCTACCTGGTCTCGCCGGAGACCGCCAAGCTGCTGGCGCTGAAGGAGTCGATCCGGAAGGAAACGCCGGATGCGAAGATGTTCCTGTCTTCGCGCGCCGACACCGACATCGCCGACATGGACATGATCGTCACCGCGACCTCGGGCGCCGG
Organism: uncultured Burkholderiaceae bacterium; assembly: GCA_964610575.1. Classification (GTDB taxonomy): domain Bacteria; phylum Pseudomonadota; class Gammaproteobacteria; order Burkholderiales; family Burkholderiaceae_F; genus JADJWR01. The sequence continues at coordinate 649 of CAZSYX010000039.1, read as the reverse complement.
CAAGAAGGTGCTCGACATCATGAAGGTCAAGCCCGGCTGCGTGATCACCGACGTGGCGCGCCCGCTCGACCTGCCGCCGGAGGAGGTGGCCAAGCGCCCGGACGTGCTGGTGATCGAGTCCGGCGAGATAGAACTGCCGGGCGACGTGAAGATGAAGAACATCGGTCTGCCGAAGGGCGTGGCCTACGCGTGCCTGGCCGAGACCATCGTGCTGGCACTCGAAGGGCGCTTCGAGAACTTCACGGTCGGCCGCGCGATCGAGTGGGAGAAGGTGCGAGAGATCTACAAGCTGGGCCTGAAGCACGGCATGAGGCTGGCGGCGATCTCAGGCGTAAACGGGCCGTTCAGCGACGAGGACATCGCGCGCGTGCGCGAGCTGGCGCTGGCCGCAAGGGCCAAGCAGGGGGCGGCGCGCAAGCGCGCCGCGGCGCGCGAAGCGCCCGAGAAACCGAAGCGTGCCCGCAAGCCCGCCGCCAAGGCCGCCGCGCCGCAGAACCGGCCGGCGTCAGTCGGGGCGACGAAGAAGGCCGCGGCGCGCCGGCGCAAGCCGAGGCAGGCTGGAACCGCGACGGCCGCCGGCTGATCGGCCCTGATGTTGCGTTCACGGGCGTGACTGCGGAGGTCGTGCCCGCCAAGGGCGGCGGGTGGC
>CAZSYX010000038.1:0-30096 GCA_964610575.1 uncultured Burkholderiaceae bacterium | reverse complement strand
AGGCGGCCGGCGTGATCCACACCGACTTCGAGAAGGGCTTCATCCGCGCCGAGACCATCGCCTTCGACGACTACGTGCAGTGCAAGGGCGAGCACGGCGCCAAGGAAGCCGGCAAGATGCGGCTGGAAGGCAAGGACTACATCGTGCGCGACGGCGATGTGATGCACTTCCGCTTCAACGTCTGAAGTTCGGCGCCTCGCGGATCGGGTGAAGCATTGGTTATCTCCACCGGCGGCGCTGGCGTAGGACGATGGTCACAATTGATGATCTGCCGACGAGTGCGCTGACGAGCCGAACATGAACGAAGCCGCCGCCTGCCGCACCGTGCTGGTTCGTGCCTTCGAGCGCGAGCCGGCGTCGGACGCTTGGAGCGACGACGATCGCGCCTGGGCAACGCATGCGGCGGCGAAGGTGGAGGGCGAAGGCGCAGCGTCCGATGCCTTCATCGCGCGCCGCGCTGCGCTGGCGGTCGAAAGACTCGCGACACGCGACAAGCGCGTGCCGCGGCTGCTCTCATCGGTCACCTGGCCGGCGTGGGTCGGCTGGGTGGTCCCGGTGCTGGCCGTCGCCGCCGGCGCCGCGGCCGATTCGATCGGCGCCGGACAGCGCGTCAACCTGCTCGCGCCGCCGCTGCTGGCGCTGCTGCTGTGGAACATCGCCGTCTACGTCGCGATCCTGATCCGCGGTACCTGGGGCCTGGTGGATGCGCGCGCACGCGGCCTGGGCCCGATCGCGCGGCTGCTGGCGCGGCTGGCACATGTCACCGGCGCACCGCCCAAGCGCGGCGGCAAGGTGGCTGCCGAGTTCGCCGCCGACTGGATGCAGGCCAGCGCGGGGCTGACCGCGGCGCGCATCGGCCGAGTGCTCCACGCCTCCGCCGCAGCCTTTGCGCTCGGCGCGCTTGCCGCCCTGTACTTGCGCGGCATTGCCTTCGAATACCGCGCCGGCTGGGAGAGCACCTTCCTCGAGGCGCCCGCCGTGCACGCGCTGCTCAACACCGTGCTCGGCCCGGCGTCCGCGCTCACGGGCATCGCGCTGCCGGATGTCAACGGCTACGCCCGGTTGCGCTTCTCCGTCGGCCACGGCGTGATTGCCGCGCCGTGGCTGCACCTGTATGCGGTGACGGTGGGTTTCACCGTCGTGCTGCCAAGGGTGCTGCTGGCGCTGGGCGACCGCTGGATGGAGGCCCGCCTGGCTGCGCGCTTTCCGCTGCCGCTGGACGAACCCTACTTCCGGGCGCTGATCCGCACGCTGCGCGAGGAACCGGTCACTGCGCGGGTCGTGCCCTACAACGCATCGATGTCGCCGCAGGCGACGCTGAATCTGCACGCGTTGTTCACGCAGGCACTCGGCGCCAGGACCACATTCAGCGTGGCAACGGCGACGGCCTTCGGCGCCGAGGACGATATCGACCCTCGACAGATCGTCGGCGATGCAACCCTGCTCGCCGCGCTGTTCGCATTGACGGCCACGCCGGAAGCCGAGAACCACGGTGCCTTCGTCGACCGGCTGCGCGCCGCCGCGCACGCACATCAGTTGGTTGCGCTGGTCGACGAGTCGGCCTTCCGGCGGCAGTTCGGTGCAACACCGAGGCTCGACGAAAGGCGCGCACTCTGGCGCAGCTTCGCGACGGAGCGCAATGTGCCGGTCGTGTTCGTCGATCTCGAGCAGCCCGACGTTACGTCGGCTCGGCAATCGCTGCAGGCCGCGCTCGAGGTCCCCGCCACCTCATGAGCGACGCCACTGCGCAACGCATCGCGCTGGCGCTGGTGTCGCACACCAACGTCGGCAAGACGGCGCTGGCCCGTACCCTGCTCGGCCGTGATGTCGGCACCGTGCGCGACGCGCCGCATGTCACCGAGACGGCCGAGCGCTTCACGCTGATCGAAACGGCCGCGGGCGATTCGCTTGAACTGTTGGACACGCCCGGCTTCGGCGACAGCGTGCGGCTTGCCCGCCGGCTCGCGCAGCGGGGCAATCCGCTCGGCTGGTTCCTGACCGAGGTCTGGGATCGTTTCCGCGACCGGGCCTTCTGGTCGACGCAACAGGCCGTGCGCACCGCGCTCGACCACGCCGATGTGGTGCTGTACCTCGTCAACGCCGCCGAAGGCCCGCAGGCGGCCGGCTATGTCGAGCCGGAAATGCAGGTGCTCGAACTGATCGGCAAGCCGGTGCTGGTGCTGCTCAACCAGACGGGGCAGCCGAAGCCGGCCCATGTCGAAGCCGCCCAGGTCGCCCTGTGGCAACGGCAACTCGGCTCGTACGCCGGTGTGCGCGCCGTTCTACCGCTCGATGCCTTCGCCCGCTGCTGGGTGCAGGAGATCGTTCTGCTCGACGAGGTGCGCAAGGCGTTACCCGGTGGCAAGCAGGCGCCATTGTCGCGGCTGGCCGCCGCCTGGCGGGAGCAGCGCGAGGCGACATTCGCGCAGTCGATCCAGGTGCTGGCGCAACGGCTCGCGCGTGCGGCCGTCGACCGCGAGCCGGTCGCCGGCGACGGGCTCCGCGGCCGGTTGCGCGAACTCGGCGCGGCGCTCGGGCTGGCGGGCGGTAGCGAAGCGGCACCGAAGCAGGCAGCCATGGCCACCCTCGCTGCGCGGCTCGATGCCGACATCCGCGCCAGCACCGACGAGCTGATCGCGCTGCACGGGCTCGGTGGCCACGCCCGCGACGAGATCCTCAGTCGGCTCGCCGAGCATTACGCGGTCAGCGAACGGGTCAGCGAAGGCAAGGCGGCGCTGCTCGGCGGCGCAATCACCGGCGCACTGGCCGGCCTGAAGGCTGACCTCGCGACCGGGGGCCTCACGCTCGGTGGCGGACTGCTCCTCGGCGGCGTGCTCGGCGCGCTCGGCGCGGCGGGACTGGCGCGGGGCTACAACGTGATCCGTGGCGCTGAACAGACAGAGATCGGCTGGACCGACGAAGTGCTCGACGAACTCGCCGCATCGGCCCTGCTCGCCTATCTTGCGGTGGCGCACTTCGGCCGCGGACGTGGCGAATGGACCGCCTCCGAGCATCCGGCCCACTGGCAGGACGTGGTGCGCACTGTACTGCAGGAGCGTCGCGCAGCCCTCGCGGCGCTTTGGGGACAGCGCTCCGGAAACCGTTCCGAGCGGGAACTGGCAACCGCGCTTTCGGCGGAACTGACTCAGGCGGCTCGCACCGTGCTGGCGCGACTGTATCCGCAGACAGCCTCGACCGGACTGGCGCTCGCCTGACCGAAGTGCGCGCCACGCGGCGCGCTCAGAAACGCAGCTCGACCTCGACGGCGTCGCCGAGCCGCAGCGTTGCGCCCGCGCCTTCGACGACGATCGCGTTGACGCCGAACATCACGCCGTCCCGCGTCGCCCGCATGCCCGCCAGCACGTCGGTCACCACCGGTGAATGCTCGCCGGTGGCCGGGTCGACGCCGGGCACCGAGCAGCGCGCGCAGGGCTTCACCGGACGGATGGCAACGGGTCCGACGCGCAGCAGCTTGACGTAGTCCTCCTCGAACGCCGGCGGGCCATCGAGCACGATGTTCGACCGGAATCGGGACATGGTCACTGCTGCCTCGCCCTGCCGCCGCAGGCGCTCGTTCACCGCGTCCAGCGATGCGGTGGTGGTGACCAGCAGCGGAAAGGCATCGGCGAACTTGAACGGCGCGTCCACGCTTCCGGTGTAGCGGTGCGCTGCCAGCCGCCTGCCTTCGTAGTCGAAGCGCACCAGCCGCGCCGGGACGCCGAGGTAGCTGCCGAGCCACGCATCGGCGATCTCGCCCTGCGTGACCGCGGAGACCCGGTCGTTCCACACGCGCACCTCGACCACGTCGCCCTCGGAAGCGAGCGGAACATCGAGCAGCAGCATCCCCGGCGCCTTCAGCAGCAGGCTCGTCGGCGTCAGCCTCGTCTCGATCAACGCCATCTTCGGGTATTCGCGCTGCGATAGGAACTCGCCGTCCGCATCGACCACCAGCCACTCGCGGTCGCCGACGCCGTCGCTCTCCAGGCCGGTGGCCAACAGGGTGGCCGCCTGCAGCGCGATGCCGCGGCAACCCTTGACCGGGAACAGGTTCAGTTCGGCGATGCGTGCGTTCATGATTTCAGCAGTCCTTGGCGCGCATCCGGTAGCCGGATTACGCCGGACTGCGACGGCTGCACTGATAGAAGACAACTTAGCAATTATGCTTACCCGCTGAGCGAGCGCCGCACGCACTTTCGATTACCGGCCGTGGAAGCCGGAGCCAATGACCGACAAGCCCAACGACAACCCAGGCGATGCTGCCGACACGCACCCCGCGCCGGCCGCCGGCGCCGGCTTCCTGCCGTCATTAGGCGAGTGGCCGGCGCGAGATGCGCAGTCAGCAGCGCTGGAGGCGGCACTGCTGGACAGCGCCCGTGCGCTGCAGGCGCTGCACGAGAGGTTTGCCACCGAGAGCGGCGAGCTGCACGACATGCTCGGCCGCTGCGACGCGCTGCTCGCGCGAGCGGCCGAAGCGGCGCGAGTGCAGCGGGCTTATGTGGCCTGGGACTGCCTGCAGCAGATCGAGGGCGAACGCGTGCTGGCGATGTCCGACGACGAGCGCCGAGCCGAGATGGCGCTGGCGCTGGCCGAGAGCCGCACCCTGCTTTCAGGCTGGCGGCAGGACGCAGCCGAAGCACTCGCGGCGAGCGCCCGCGGCCACGCCCCGCCGGTGGCATTGCTGCAGGGACTGCTTCGCAACATTCACGCGGCGCGCCAGGAGCGGCGGCACCGGATCGCGCTGGTGCGGCAGCAGTTGCCGGTGCTGGCGACGATGTTGATCGCCGCCGTGGCCTTCTTCGGCCTGTGGGCGCTGCTCGGCGGCTTCGACTGGCTGGCGCGCGACGATGTCGAGGTCACCGTGGGCATGATCCTCGTCTCGGGCGTGCTGATGGGTTTCTTCGGCGGCCTGGTCAGCTTCGCCTTCAACTGGCTGCGCGCGGATCTCGCGGCGCGCAGCCCCGACCTGCGCACGCAGCGCTGGCTCAGTTTCGCCCGCCCCATGATCGGCGCGGCGGTGGCGGTGCCGATCGTGCTGTTCGTCGAGGCGGGACTGATCAACCTCGGTCAGCTGTCGCCGGCACTCGTGCTCGCGTTGTGTTTCCTCGGCGGGTTTTCCGAGCGCTGGTTCGTGGCCCGGCTCGACCGCATTGCCGGCGGCGGCGCGGATCGCGGCTGACGTTGCCCCGCCAGCCATTTCGCTCGATCGGCCGCTACGGCCGCACTCCGTAGGTCGCGCGACGCCATAGGGCCTCGAGCGGCCCCTGGCCGAAGCGCCCGATCCAGGCACGGCTGGCGACGATCTGAATGGCAACGATCGCCAGCGCGAGCAGCGCCAGTTCGGCTCGGCCGAGCCAGGCACCGAGCCCGAGTCCCCAGCCCGACAGCAGCAGCCCCATGGCGATCGACTGCGCGATGTAGTTGGAAAGCGGCATCCGCCCGGCCGGTGCCAGCCAGTCAACGAGCCTGTGCATCGACGGCCGTCGATGCAGCCGGACGAACGCCGCGACATACAGGCAGGCAACGAGCGCGCCGATGTTCTGCAGCGCATAGCCGACGCTCGCCGGATTGCCCGGCGAGTCGCGCATGGTGACGAAGTTCAGCCACGCCCCGGCAAACGCGAAAGGCAGCGCCGCTGCGCCGATCCATGTTGCCGCACGCCACAGTCGGGGGTGCCTTTGCGGCTGCGCCAGCCAGCCGAGCCGGCCGGCGATGGCGCCGAGCAGGAACAGCCCCATGATCTGCGGCACCCCGAGCAAGGCCATCGTGCCGAGGATGCTCTGGTAGTCGGCAAAGCGCGGGCCGAGTTGTTCCAGGTAACTGCCCTGCGTGTAGACGGCCAGCCGTTCGAGCGCCCAATCGGGCAGCTGCGCTGGATTTTCGTCGGGTGGCAAGGCGTGCCTCAATCCTTCGATGGCAGCGGTGCTCGCCACTGTGAGCACCGCGAAGCCCAGCCACCAGCCGCGCGCGGCGGCCACCAGCGCCGCCGGCCTCAACTCGGCGCAGCGCAGCAGCAGGAAACCGATCGCCGCATAGGCGGCAAGTATTTCGCCGAAGTAGAGCAACACCCCGTGCGCCAGTCCAAGCGCAAGCAGGAACCACAGGCGGCGCCGGTAGGTGGCGCGCGCATCGTCGGCCGCAAGGCGCCTTCGCAACGAGCGCCACTGCAGCGCAAAGCCAAGTCCGAACAGGAAGGCGAAGATCGAAAGGAATTTCGTCGAAACGAAGGTCCCGACCAGCAGGTGCACGACGGTGTCGACCAGCCCCGGTGGCTCGGCGAAGAAACCGAGAGGATCACCTGCGCCCCAGACGAAGGACTGGATGTTGACCTGCAGGATGCCGGCGAGCGCGAAGGCGCGCAGCGCGTCGACGGTCTCGATGCGTTCGCGCTTCAACCGCCGCTGTCCGCTGCGCCCGTTGCCTGGCGAATGCGCTTCTCAGCCGCCTTCAGTGCGGCCCATCTGCTCCAGCTTCGCCTTCAGCCAGCGCTCCACCGACGGGAACACGAACTTGCTGACGTCGCCGCCGAGCATGGCGATCTCGCGCACGATGCTGCCGGAGATGAACTGATACTGGTCCGACGGCGTCAGGAACATCGTCTCGACGTCGGGCAGCAGGTAGCGGTTCATGCCGGCGAGCTGGAACTCGTATTCGAAGTCGGATACGGCGCGCAGGCCGCGGACGATCACCCGCGCCTGATGCTCGCGGACGAAGTCGCGCAGCAGGCCGCGGAAGCCGGCGACCTCGACGTTCGGATAGTGGCCCAGCACCTCGCGGGCGATGGTCAGCCGTTCATCGAAGGAGAAGAACGGCCCCTTGGTGCGGCTGTCGGCAACGCCGACCACCAGCTTGGGAAAGAGCCCCGCCGCACGGCGCACCAGATCCTCGTGCCCACGCGTCAACGGGTCAAACGTGCCCGGATAAACGGCGATGACCATCTCTATCCCCTCGGTGCTCGGTGGCACCCCTGCCCGGTCGGGGATTATTCAGGCATTGCGCAGTTGCAGCAAATGGAAGCAGACGCGCCCGGCGCGGGCCGAACGCAGCACTTCCAGCCCATGGGCAGCCGCATCGGCCGGCGCAATCAGTGCGTCGGTCTCCGCGTAGATGATCCCGCCGCTGGCCAGCAAGGGGCGGACCGCCTCGACTGCCGGCCAGAGCAGCCCCGCGCCGAAGGGTGGGTCGAGGAAGACGACATCGAAACTCGCGCGCGGCAGGCCGGCAGCCACCGCAAGCGCTTCACCGGCGATGATTTCGACCTGCTTCGCATCCAGCTTCGCCTGCAGGACGCGCAACCGCTGCAGCAGCTGCGGCTGCCGTTCCACCAGCACCACGCGTGCCGCGCCGCGCGAGGCGAGTTCGAGGCCGAGCGCGCCGCTTCCGGCGAACAGATCGAGGCCGCGCAGCGTCGGCGTGTCGGGCCGCAGGTGAACGAGCCAGTTGAACAGCGTCTCGCGCACGCGGTCGGGCGACGGCCGCAGGCCAGGCAGGTCGGCGACCGGAATCGGCGTGCGCCGCCACATGCCGCCGATGATCCGTACCTGTTGCGGCACGCGCGCCGGGCCAGCGGCCGGTCGCGCTCGCGATGGGCCTGCGTTGCGGCTCACTTAAACTGCGCCCCCTTATCGATACGAAGCGATTCTCGCAGAGCGCGAGCGACGTACGGCCGCTCCGACGTCGCTCGCTCCCCCTTGGGGGAACAGCCCGGAGGGCGAAGGGGCAACATGAGCGAAGAAAAGGGCGGCTGGCTGGCGCGGCTGAAGAAGGGCCTGGAGCGCACGCGCGTGAACATCGTCGGCGTGTTCTCCGGCGGCGTGATCGACGACGCGCTGTTCGACGATCTCGAGGTCGCGCTGCTCGGCGCCGATTGCGGATCGGCCACGACCACCGAACTGCTGGCCGCGCTGCGTGATCGCATCAAGCTCAAGGGCCTGAAGACGCCGGCCGAGGTGCGCGATGCGCTGCGTGACGAGCTGGCCACGCTGCTCGCGCCGTGCGAAGCGCGCATGGAACTCGCGCGCGACAAGCCGCTGGTGATGATGGTGGCCGGCGTGAACGGCGCCGGAAAGACGACCTCGATCGGCAAGCTCGCACACTGGCTGGCCGACCAGCACAAGACGGTGCTGCTCGCCGCCGGCGATACCTTCCGCGCGGCGGCACGCGAGCAACTGGCCATCTGGGGCCAGCGCAACGGCGTCGAGGTGATCGCGCAGAAGAGCGGCGACCCGGCCGCGGTGGTGTTCGACGCGGTGGCGGCGGCGCGCGCGCGCGGCATCGACGTGCTGATCGCGGATACCGCCGGACGGCTGCCGACACAACTGCACCTGATGGACGAGCTGAAGCGGGTCAAGCGCTCGATCAACAAGAGCTTCGACGGCGCGCCGCACGAGGTGATCCTGGTGCTCGACGGCACCAACGGCCAGAACGCGCTGACACAGGTGAGGGCCTTCGATGACGCTGTTGGCCTCACAGGCCTCATCATCACCAAGCTCGACGGCACCGCGAAGGGTGGCGTGCTGGCGGCCATCGCGCGGGAGCGGCGCGGCAAACAGCTGCCGATCTACTTCATCGGCGTCGGCGAGCAGCTCGAAGACCTGCAGCCGTTCGTCGCCGAGCGCTTTGCGGCGGCGCTGGTCGGCGCCGACTGATCGGTTCCGATCAGCCCGGGCGCCCGGTCAAGGCGTGGACTCGCCGGCCGCAGCCGCGCCGGGCTCGGCGACTTCGCCCGGCGGCGCCGCTGCAGCTGCGACCGCCTGGTTCGGTTTCGGTGGCGCCGGCCGGCGGCCGTCGACCACGTGCATGAGCGCCAGGTACGGATGGCGCAGCATCATCCGTGGGCCGGCATAGCGCATCATCTCGCGCACCTGCTCGCGCTGCCGCGGCCCGTAGCAGTGGATCCGGCAATTGACGCAGGTGGGCTTGTCCGGGCCATAGGGGCACAGGGCCAGTCGCTTGGCAGCGTAATCGGCCAGCGCTTCGCACTCCGCGCACAGTCCTTCCGCGGTGTCGTGACGATCGCGGCAGGCGATGCGCAGCATGGCCCGGATCGTCTTCAGTTCACGCGCCAGCCGCGACGCTGCCAATCGCGCCAGACGGACTTCGGCGTTCTTTCCCATAGCTGCGATGGTGCCGGAACGTTGGCGCCGAAGACATGCGTTGAATCAATTCCGAACACGGGCGGCGCGGCGTCTGCGCTCACTCGGCGACCTACAATGCCCGCAATGCAACTGTTCGTCTTCCGAGCACATGCAACTCGCCGCGGTTGACCTCGGCTCGAACAGCTTCCGCCTGCAAATGGGCCGGGCGCACGGCCGGCATATCGAACTGCAGGGCTACTGGAAGGAAACAGTGCGGCTGGCCGCGGGCGTCGGCACGGACCAGCGCATCTCGCGCAAGGCGATCGACGCGGCCTGCGAGTGCCTGGCGCGGATGAACGAGCGGCTGCGCGGTCTCGCGCCGGAGCAGGTGCGGGCCGTCGGCACGCAGACGTTGCGCGAGGCGCCCAACAGCGACGAGTTCCTGCTCGAGGCGCAGCACGCGCTTGGCTACCCGATCGATGTCATCTCCGGGCGCGAGGAAGCGCGGCTGACCTTCGAGGGCTGCATGCACTCGGCGCCACCGTCGAAAGAGCCGCGGCTGGTCGTCGACATCGGCGGCGCGTCGACCGAACTGATCGTCGGCACCGGCTTCGAGGCGCAGGCCGCCGAGTCGTTCAGGGTCGGCTGCGTCAACACCACGCTGCGCTTCTTCCGCGATGGCGTAATCGACCGCGCCAGCTTTCGCACGGCGCAGGTTGCTGCAGCAGCGGAGTTCGAGGAAGCGGTCAACGTGTTCAGCCGAGCGCACTGGGCCGAGGCCTTCGGCGCGAGCGGCACGATCGGTGCGGCGGCGGAACTCATCCGGCAGGTCGGCTGGGGCGACGGCAGCGCGATCACCTCCGCGATGCTGCTGAACCTGCGCCAGTTCCTCATCGAGTACGGCGAGATCCGCAAGCTGAAGTTGCCAGGCGTCAAGCCGGAGCGTGCGCAGGTGCTGGCCGGCGGCATCGCCGTGCTCAGCGCGGTGTTCGAGACGCTCGGCATCACCGAACTGGTGCCGGCGCGCGGCGGATTGCGGCTCGGGCTGCTGTACGACCTGCTCGGCCGGCGCGAGCGGCGCGACCTGCGTGATGCCACGGTGGCGCGCCTGCAGAAGCGCTTCGACGTCGATCGCGCGCAGGCGCAGCAGGTCGGCAGCATCGCCCGCGAACTGCACGACGCACTTGACCCGCAGGCGGGCGAGGAGGAGGTCAAACGGCTTGCCTGGGCAGCAGCGCTGCACGAAGTGGGCTTCGCCATCTCGCACAACGACCACCACAAGCACGGCGCCTATCTGGTCGGCAACGCCGACCTGGCCGGCTTCTCGACCACCGACCAGCAGCGGATCGCCACGCTGATCCTCGCCCAGCGCGGCAACCTGCGAAAAGTCGCCGAGGCACTCACCGACCCGTCGCGCGTGGCCAAGATCCTGGCGCTGCGCCTGGCGGTGATCCTGTGCCACGCGCGGCGGTCAATTCGGCTGCCAAAGTGGACGCTGCGCGCGGCACGCGCGAGCTACGAGCTGCGGCTGGATGGCGACTGGCTGGCTCGTCACCCGCTGACTCAGTTCCTGCTCGAGGAGGAAGCCGCACAGTGGGAGAAGGTCGGGCTGCGGCTCAGCGCCAAGCCGCTCTGACCAATCTGCGTCACCGGCAAGCGCTCAGAGCAGATCCGGATTGAGCACGGCGCGCAGGACGGCCTGCTCGACGCCATCGCGGTCGCGCGAGCTGAACCACCAGACGCCGCCTTTCTTGATCGGCCAGTCGGCTTCGGCGCCGGTCAGCAGGTGGCTGGCCACCCAGCCGAGCGTGGGCTGATGGCCGACGACGATGACCACGGACGTCGCGTCTGGCCAGCGCACCGCGCGCAGCACGTCTTCGACACTGGCACCCGGCGCCAGCGCATCGACGGTCTTCAGCTTGCGCGGCGCGAGTTCGGCCAGCGCCTTCGCCGTCTGCTGCGAGCGCCGCGCCGGGCTGACGAGGATGCGCGCGGAGTCGGGCAGGTGCGCATGCAGCCAGGCCGCCATGCGGCGTGCCTGCTTTTCGCCCTTGCCGGTGAGAGTGCGGCCGAGGTCCGGCTCGCCGGTTTCGGCCTCGCAGTGACGCCAGAGGAGCAGTTCCATTCGTGCCTCTACGCGCGCTCAGCCAGCGCCTCGATCAGCAGACGCTGCGCGCTGCGCCCGCCGGTGCCGGCCTTTGGCGGCTGATAGACACCATCGGGGCCAAGAACCCAGGCCTCGGCGGTGTCCTCGAGATACGGCCTCAGCCCTTCGTTGAGCACGCGCTGTTTCAGCTTACCGTCCAGCACCGGCCAGGCCACTTCGATGCGGCGGAACAGGTTGCGCCCCATCCAGTCGGCGCTCGAGAGGTAGACGTCGTCGGTGCCGCCGTTGCGGAAGTAATAGATGCGGTGGTGCTCGAGCAGCCGGCCGACGATCGACCGCACCGTGATGTTCTCCGACAGGTCCTTCACTCCCGGCCGCAGCGCGCAGGCGCCGCGCACGACGAGGTCGATGCGAACGCCAGCGCGCGACGCCTCGTACAGCGCGTTGATCGTCGCCTCGTCGATCAGCGCGTTCATCTTGGCGATGATTCGCCCGGGCCTGCCCTTCTTGACCCATGCCGCCTCGCGTGCGATCGCCCCCAGCACCTGCTTGTGCAGGGCGAAAGGCGCCAGCCAGAGGTGCGTCAGCTTCTCGACCTTGGCCAGGCTCGTGATGTGCATGAACACGCGCTCGACGTCGCGGCAGATCGCGGGTTCGGCGGTCAGCATGCCGAAGTCGGTGTAAAGCCGGGTGGTGGTCGCATGGTAGTTGCCGGTGCCCAGGTGCGCGTACTGGACCAGCTTCTGCCGCTTACCGTCGCCTTCACGGCGCAGTACCAGCAGCAGCTTGGCGTGCGTCTTCAGGCCGACCACGCCGTAGACGACCTGCGCGCCCTCCTTCTCCAGCCTCTCGGCGAGGTCGATGTTGGCCTCCTCGTCGAAGCGCGCCTTCAACTCCACCACCACGGTGACTTCCTTGCCGCGTCGCGCCGCCTCGATCAGCAGGTCGACCAGGATCGACGTCGCCCCGGTTCGATACAGCGTCATCCGCAGCGCGACCACCTTCGGGTCGAACGTCGCCTGGCGCAGGAATTCGATCACCGGCTCGAAACTCTCGAACGGGTGGTGCAGCAGCAGGTCGCCGGCGCGCAGCCGCTCGAAGATGTCGCCGCCCAGTTTCAGTCTCGCCGGCCACGCCGGCGTGAACAGCGGCCAGCGCAGCGCGGGCTGCTTCAGGTGATCGACCAGTTCGTTCAGCCGCACCAGGTTGACCGGGCCGTCGACGCGGTAGACGGCCTCGTTGGGCAAGGCGAACTGATTGCGCAGCAGCGTCTCCAGGTGCTGCGGACAGCTGCGCAGCACCTCGAGCCGGACCGCGCTGCCGTAGTGCCGCTGGGTCAGCTCCATGCGCAGCGCCTGGCGCAGGTTGTGCACCTCGCGCTCGTCAACCCACAGGTTCGAATCGCGGGTGACGCGGAATTGCGAGAAACCGGCTACGGCGCGACCGGGAAAGACATCGGCCAGATGCGCGCGGATCACCGACGACAGCATCACGAAGGCCTGCATGCGCGGCGACAGATTGGCCGGCAGCGAAATCACCCGCGGCAGCGCGCGCGGCACCTTCAGCACCACGATCGACGACGGCCGGCCGAAGGCGTCCTTTCCTTCGACCTGCACGACGAAGTTCAGCGCCTTGTTCATCAGCAGCGGGAACGGGTGCGACGGATCGAGCCCGATCGGCGACAGCAGCGGCCGCACCTCGCGCTCGAAGTACTCGCGGACCCACTTACGCTGGCGGCTGTTGCGCTGCCCGTGGCTGAGGACGACGATGTGGCGCTTGCCCAGCGCCGGCGTGAGCACCTCGTTGAACAGCCGGTACTGCCGCTCGACCAGCCCGTGCACACGCTCGGAAAGGCGGACGAAGGATTCCCACTGCGGCGCCGCCGGCCCCCATCCGCCAGCTTCGATCATCTCGTCGATCAGATCCGACATGCGGACCTCGAAGAACTCGTCGATGATCGACGAGACGATGCACACGTAGCGCAGCCGCTCGGCCAGCGGCACGTCCTCGCGCGCCACCTGCGCCAGCACGCGCTCGGTGAAGGCGAGTTGCGACAGTTCGCGGTCGAGGAAGCGTTCCGGCATTGAAACCGCCGGCGGGCGCGCACGGGCGACGATTCGGGAGTCCTTGCTATGCTGTTCGCGCTGTTTTCTCTTGACCATAGTCAGCACGTATGACGGGCGGATGACAGCGCGCCGGCAGGCGCTTGTACACACTTTACCGCGTGCCTATCCAGGCACCGACGTGCTCCCCGCGGGCGAGCACCTAGAATCGCGCCGCGCCGTGCCCACGTCGCGGCGCTTATCGAGAACCGACTGTCCACCGAATGACCGAGGCGCACGCGGCCACCACGCCCCTGATCGAATTCGATCGGGTGCGCAAGTCATTCGGCGGTGCGCAGCCCGTACTGAACGAGGCGAGTTTCACGGTCGAGCGGGGGCAGTTCGCCGTGCTCACGGGAGCCAACGGGGCAGGCAAGTCGACAGCGCTGAAACTGATCACGGGCTGGCTGGCGCCGGACGACGGCCGGGTCGCGGTCGCCGGCGAGGAACCGGCACGCCTGCGCGACGCGGCGCTGAGCGCACTGCGGCGCGCGATCGGCATGGTGCCGCAGGACCTGCACCTGCTGGCCGATCGGAGCGTGCTGGACAACGTAATGCTGCCCGCGCTCGCCGACGGCCTTTCGCGCAAGGCGGCGGCGGAGCGGGCACGCTCGGCGCTGCAGCGGGTCGGCCTGGCCGATGATGGCGCGGAGATGCCGGCACAGCTCTCGGCCGGAGCGCAGCAGCGGGCGGCTCTTGCCCGCGCCATCGTCAACCGGCCGGCCGTGCTGCTGGTCGACGAGCCGACCGCCTTCCTTGATGCCGCGGCGGCAACCGTCCTGCTGCAGCTGCTCGAAGAGTTTGCGCGGGCCGGCATGGCCGTGTTGATGGCCTCGCACGGTGAACCGGCACCGCTGCCGTCGATGGCCCGGCGGCTGCGCCTCGCCGAAGGACGGATCTCCGAATGAAGGCCCTGGCGGTGCGCGCTCACGCGCTGCGCGAGATGGCGCGGCTGCTTCGACGCCGCCCCGGCAGCTTCCTGCTCGCGGTCGTGCTGGCGGCAGCCGCGTTCACGGTGCCACTCGTCGGCGCTTCGGTCGCCCGTTCGGCGGCGCCCCTTGTCCAGCAGCTACCGCTCGGGCCGGAGATCAACCTGTTCCTGGTGGCGTCGACGTCGACGACAGAGATCCGCCAGTTGCAGTCGCTGCTGGCCGGGCGCGCCGGCGTGGCGCAGGTCGAGTGGATCACGCGGGACGCGGCGCTCAAGGCGCTCGCCCAGCGCACCGGCAGCAGCGGGCTTGCCGACCTGAAGGGCAATCCGCTGCCGGACGTGCTCGTTGTCACGCTGTCGACCGAAACGCCACCGGCCGAGGTCGAGACGACCGTGGCCGAGCTGCGGCGCCTGCCGCGGGTGGAGTCCGTAGCCGCGGATACTGGCTGGCATCGGCAACTGCGGGCGCTGCTGCGCGCCGCGACCGTGACCGCAACGCTGGTCGGCGGGCTGGCGGCGGTCTTGCTGGTGCTGATCGTCCTGGCGTCGGTCCAGTTGCAACTGACCAGTTCCGCCGAATACGTGCGGGCGCTGCGCTTGGTGGGCGCCGATACCCGGTTCGTCGTCCGGCCGTTCGCGTACGCCGGCGCGTTGACGCTGGCCCTCGGCACCCTTCTGGCAGCCGGCTTGACCTGGGCGGGCTTGACGGCGGCGGCGGCGCAGGCGGCCGAGTTGGCGCAGGCCTACGGCGCCAGCTTCAATCTGCAAGCTTTGCCGCCCCAGTGGCTGGTGTTGCTCGCGGTCGTGGCCGCGTTCGTGGGTGGGGCGATCGCCGCGCTCGGCACCCGCTGGGGACTGCGGCGGACCCGATGACCCCACTTTCGGGGGAGGATATCGACTGAGTTTGTGTCCGCTCACTTCCCATTAAGGTCAATTTCTACAAAGGGTTATCGGCGCCCCCGCCGCTGAACCATTCCGCCAGCCGCTGGTCTATGGATTGGCACTCGGAAAGGTCGAGTGCTAACATGGCCGCAAAAGGAGATCGCTGCATGACCGGTCGGACCTCGCTGGTTCCCTTCAGTAACGCTGGCAGCCTCGCGCTTCATCCGGGCAGCCTCGGCAACCTCGACGCCTACATCACGGCCGTCAACCGGGTGCCGATGCTGACGCCCGATCAGGAGTTGTCGCTGGCGCGGGCGTTCCGGGAGCGCGACGACCTCGACGCAGCCCGGCAGCTGGTGCTGTCGCACCTGCGGTTGGTGGTGGCGGTGGCCCGCAACTACCTTGGCTACGGCCTGCCCCATGCCGACCTGATCCAGGAAGGCAACATCGGCCTGATGAAGGCAGTCAAGCGCTTCGACCCGGAGCGCGGCGTGCGGCTGGTGTCGTTCGCGCTGCACTGGATCAGGGCCGAGATCCACGAGTTCATCCTGCGCAACTGGCGGCTGGTGAAGGTCGCCACGACCAAGGCGCAGCGCAAGCTGTTCTTCAACCTGCGCAGCATGAAGCAGGGCTTGGGCACGATGTCGCAGGACGAAGTTGCGCACATCGCCCGCGAACTGAACGTCAAGCCGGAAGAAGTCGCGGAAATGGAAACGCGGATGACCGGCGCCGACCTGTCGCTGGAAGGCCGCACCGAGGACGGGGAGGAGGAATTCGCGCCGATTGCTTACCTGACCGACCCGGACGCCGAACCGACGCTGGTCCTGGAGCGGCGGCAGCACGAGTTGCTGCAGACCGACGGCGTGCGGCGTGCCCTGGCGCGGCTGGACGACCGCAGCCGCCGGATCATCGAGGCGCGCTGGCTAGACGAAGACGCCGACGGCAACGTGGGTACCGCGACCCTGCATGACCTGGCTGATGAATTTGGCGTTTCCGCGGAACGCATACGGCAGATCGAAGTCAAAGCCCTTCAGAAGCTGCGCGCGGCGCTCGAAGTCGAGGCCTGATCCGCGGCAGTTTTCGTGGTTGGTTGGTTGCTCTTTGCAGTGTCCGCCTCTCCTCCTCCCCCCTCTCCTCCGAAGAGGCGGATTTCAGAACCCCGCACCCCCTGCGGGGTTCTTTTTTTGTGCCGGTGAGCCAGGCGATATTTGCTGAACTCGGCTGCGAGCCGGCCATCTGCCGGCGCCCGGGCGCAGCCGATCGCGGCACCGGGACCCGGCTGCTGGCCGGACGGCTCGACGTGCCTGACATGTCCCTGCCCGACACCAGGGCGGTGAACACCCCGGGCCGAGTCCATGGCCTCGGCCGATTCAGCAATAGCGAGATTCACGCTGCACTGGCGGAGGCGCTGCCTTCCGTGCTGCGCGACTCGCTGCGCGGTGAGTTCGAGTGGTATGCCTGCCGCGGCGCCTTCTTCCACAACGACGCCCATTACGGCGAGGTGCTGTTCGGCGCCTGGTGCGTGGCCGGCCCGCAGCGGGAGATCGTGTTTGCGCGCGCCAATGCGCGGTGTCCGGCCGGGCCGGGCGACTGGGTGATCTTCGATCCGTTCGAGCCGCACGCCGTGCTCGACCGAGGCACCCACCGCTACCAGCGCGTGCACTACGAAGGCGCGCCGGTCAGCCTGTTCCTTGGCTTCGAGCTGCGACTCGATGAACACGTGCGCCAGGCTTTTGGCATCGGCCCGGCCAGCCCCGGCACTCCGGTACTGGCCAGCACCGTCGCCATCAACGCCGAGACTGGCGCACTGAGCTGAAAGCTTCGGGCGGCCCGGCCGCCGCTAGAGCAGCTGCCGCAGATCGGCAACGATCGGCGCCGCGCCCTGGTTGTGCTTGAGGAAGAGCCGCGGCTTACCCGACTTGTCGATCACGTAGCTGCCGGCGGTGTGGTCGATGGTGTACGAGGTTTCCGTGGGGCCCGGCACCTTCTGGTAGAAGACCTTGAACTGCTTGGCGACCTTCGCGGTCTCCTCCAGGGTGCCGTAGAGGCCGACAAAGCTCGGGTCGAAGCCCGGCACGTACTGGGCGAGCACCTCGCGCGTGTCGCGCTTTGGATCGACGGTGACGAACAGCACCTGCACCTGGTCGGCGTCCTTGCCGAGCGCCCGGCGCACTTCCGTCATCTCCTGCATCGTCGTCGGGCACACGTCCGGGCACTGCGTGTAGCCGAAGAAGATCACCACCACCTTGCCGCGGTAATCGGCGAGCGTGCGCCGCGCGCCTGTGTGGTCGGTCAGCGAGAACTCGTTGGCGTAGTTCGCGCCGGTGATGTCGACGTTGTTGAAGCCCTGCTTCGAGCAGGCGGCCAGGACCAGCGAGAAAAGGACAGCGAAAAGGCGCTTCATGGCACGGCTGCCGCTGACGCGGCGCTGCGGCTGCTGTCGTCTAGCCGACGATGTAGTGATCGACCAGCAGCGCGGCGAACAGCGCCGCCAGGTAGACGATCGAATAGTTGAAGGTGGCGCGCGCCAGGCGGTCGCTGTAGCGCCGATGAAGGCGCCACGCGTAGGCAAGGAAGACGGCGCCGAGGCCGAGCGCGCAGGCGAGATACGGCAGGCCGGCCATCTGGATGGCGTACGGCAGCGTCGTCGTGGCGACCAGGACAATCGTGTACAGCAGGATGTGCAGGCGGGTGAACTGTTCGCCGTGCGTGACCGGCAGCATCGGCAGGCCGGACTTGCGGTAGTCGTCGAGGCGATACAGCGCCAGCGACCAGAAATGCGGCGGCGTCCAGACGAAGATGATCAGCGCCAGCAGCCAGGCCTGCGCCGGCGCGTCGCCGGTCATCGCCGCCCAGCCGAGCACCGGCGGCATGGCGCCGCTGATGCCGCCGATGACGATGTTCTGCGGCGTGTTCGGCTTCAGCAGCACGGTGTAGATGACCGCGTAGCCGACGAAGGTGGCGAAGGTGAGCCACAGCGTCAGCGCATTGACCTGCGTGTACAGCACCCACATGCCGATGCCGCCGATCACGCCGGAGAACACGATCGCCTGCAGCGGCGTGATCTCGCCGCGCGCCACCGGGCGCATGCGCGTGCGCGCCATCTTCGCGTCGATCTGCCGCTCGATGATCGAGTTGACCGCGAACGCCGCGCCGGCCAGCAGCCAGATGCCGATCGTCGCCACCGCCACCGAGGCCAGGCTCGGCAGCTCGCGGCTCGACAGGAACATGCCGATCACCGCGCAGAAGATGGCGAGCTGCGTCACGCGCGGCTTGGTCAGCAGCCAGTACTGCCGGGCAAGGTGCTGCCAGGCGGGGCGCAGGACGGTGTCGGCTTGAATCTGCATCGCGGTTCGGTCGGTGTCCGGGGACAGGCGCCGGCAGGCGTGGAAAGGGCGCGATTCTAACCGCGGCCCTGCGCTCGTGCACGGGTTAGTGCGTCAGTTCCAGCGCCGGCGCCGCTCGCGGAAAGCCGGTAGTTGATCGTCACCAGCAGTACCAGCAGCACCGCCGCGCCGCCGTTGTGCAGCACCGCCAGCAGCAGCGGCCAGCTCAGCACGACGCTCGCCAGCCCCGTGACGAACTGGATCGCCAGCACGGCCGCCAGCGCGCGCGCCACCCTGGATACCCCCACCAGCAGCCGCAGCCGCCACGCCAGCAGGCCCAGCACCGCGATGACCACGTACGCAAAGCTGCGGTGTGTCCAGTGGATGGCGACCAGGGCCTGGAACGGGATCGGCGCGCCGTCGGCGGTCATACCGAGATCTCGCCACGGCGTGAAGCCCGCGCCGAAGTCCATGTCCGCCGGCAAGACGTGCCCCTGGCAGGTGGGAAAGTCCGGGCACGCCAGCACCGCATAGTTGGTGCTGACCCAGCCGCCGAGCGCGATCTGCAGCACAAGCAGCAGCGCAGCCACAGCAGCCAGCGGCCGCAGGGCTGCTGCCCGGGAATCGACCACTGGCGAGGGAGCTTCGCGAAGCGCCAGCCAGGTCAGCAATGCGAGCAGGCCGACACCGCCGAGCAGGTGCGCGGTGACGATCGCCGGCTGCAACTTCATCGTCACCGTCAGCGCGCCGAATGCACCCTGCAGGCAGACGGCGACGAGGGTGAAGGTCGCCAGCCACGGCGACCGCTCGGGCGAATGCCGCCAGCGGCGCCAGGCGAGCACCGTCAGCGCGATGATGAGCAAGCCGACTGCCATCGCGAAATAGCGGTGCAGCATCTCGATCCAGGCCTTGGTCATCGTCACCGGGCCCGAGGGCAACGCCGTCTCGGCGGCGCGGATCTGCTCGCCGGCCGACAGCGGGTTCGAGTGCCCGTAGCAGCCCGGCCAGTCGGGGCAGCCGAGCCCGGAGTCGGTGAGCCTCGTGAAGGCGCCGAACATGACCAGGTCGAGCGTCAGGAACGCCGTCACCCAGGCCAGCTTGCGGTGCTTGTCCGGGTCATTCGACAGCGTGACGTAGGCGAGCGGCAGCGCCGCGATCGCCACCGCCTTGACGGCCAGCCAGAACAGCGAGGCGAGGTCCATTGGTCAACCGATCTTTGACGCCTTGAGCAGCTTGATCAGATCCTTCTTCATCCGGTTCGGGTCGGCATCCTTCGGCCAGCGCATCATCAGGTTGCCAAGCGGGTCGATCAGCCAGATGTGGTCGGTGAGCTTCGCGCCGGGTCCGGCGGAAAGCGGCAGGAAGGCGGCCGCGTCGTCGGCGCGGCCGCGCAGGAACATCGTGCCGTCGTACTCGCGGATCACCGAGGTGGCGAGCGGCGCATCGTCGATGATCAGCCAGAGGCGCTGCACGCGGTCGGCGTCCTTGCCGGTCGTCAGCCTGACCTGCCGCATCTGCCAGAGCTTCTTCTCGCAGGCGGCGTCGCACGCGCCGCCATCGACCTGCACCATCAGCCACGAACCGCGCAGGCTCGCGGCCGGCACTGCGGTGCCGTCGAGCCGCCGCAGTGCAAGCGCGGGCAGCGGCCGCTGCGGCTCGACCAGCGCGCCATAGTTAGTGCGCCCCGACGGGGGCAGCAGGTAGTAGGCGGTGTAGGAGCCGACCACCGGCGCCACGCACACGGCTAGCAGCAGGTAAAGCATCCGGTAGCGGCGCCAGCGGGAGGGCGGATGCGCCGCAGTCTCGGTCTCAGTCATCGAAGCGATTCACAGAGGATCGGCGCCGCAGCGCGCGCAGGCCAAAGAATGCGGTCAACGCAGTGATCAGCGCCGCCAGCGCGAACCACTGCAGCGCATAACCGTGGTGCTTTTCCACGCCCGCACTCAGGCGCGGCCAGTTGCGCAGCAAGCCATCGTCGGCACGGTTGGTCTGCTGAACGACCCAACGGGCCACCGCCAGTCCGCTGGCGCGCTCAAAGGCGTCGTAGTCGAGATTCTGCCAAACGACCGGCCCGCCAACGCCGACCGGCGCGTTTTCGCCGAGCTGCAGTACACGGACGGTCTGCGCCGCGGCCAGGCCTTCGATGATCACCTCGTCATTCGGCCGCGCGACTTCCGGCAGCCGGGTCCGGTCGCGCGGATCGCGGCGGGCGAAGCCCCGGTTGACGAGCACCACGGCTCCATCGGCGAGTTGCAGCGGCGCGACCAGCATCAGACCGGCCTGGCCGTCCATCTGCCGGTTGTCGAGCCAGACCTCGTGCGCAGACAGGAACCGGCCGCGCAGTTGCACGCGCAGCGGAAGGCGGCTGGCCACGGTCGCGACGTCGGTTCCGGCCACCGGCATCGGTACCGCCTGCTCGGCGCGGTCCCAGGCCGCCTGCAGCGCGAGCTTTTCGTCGGCGCGGCGCAGCTGCCAGTTGCCGAGCGAAACGGTCAGCGCGATCGACGCAGCAGCGGCGACGAAGGCGATCAGGGTTCGTGTGCGAGCCATCAAGAGTCGGGCGTCGCGTCGCTGCGATAATGCCAGCCGTCAACCCTGCAGCGCGCCATGAAAGCAGTCATCGCCTTCGCCTTCGCCGGCATCCTCGTCGCGCTGGGCTCCGCACTGATGTTCCTGGTGCGCGACCGCGGTTCGACCAACCGCACCGTCAATGCGCTGACGGTTCGCGTTGCCCTGTCGGTGCTGCTGCTGCTGTTCATCTGGTTCAGTTACTGGATGGGCTGGATCGAGCCGCGTCGTTAGCCCTGACCGGGCTTCGCCGCCGAACAAAAACGGCGCCCGCGGGCGCCGTTTTCTCGTGTGCGGCGGTCCGCCGGACTACAGCCAGTACACGACGATGTACAGGCCGATCCAGACCACGTCGACGAAGTGCCAGTACCACGCGGCCGCCTCGAAGGCGAAATGGTGCTCCGGCCTGAAATGGCCCTTGAGCAGGCGCAGCAGCACGACGGTCAGCATGATCGCGCCGACCAGCACGTGGAAGCCGTGGAAGCCGGTCAGCATGAAGAAGGTCGAACCGAAGATGCCCGAGTCCAGCCGCAGGTTCAGGTCGCGGTAGGCGTGCATGTACTCGTAGGCCTGGATGGCCACGAACGTGAAGCCGAAGGCCAGCGTCATGAACAGCCAGAACGCCGCCTTGCCGCGATGGTTGGCGCGCAGCGCGTGGTGCGCGATCGTCAGCCAGATGCCCGACGTCACCAGCAGGATGGTGTTGATGGTGGGCAGCGGCCAGGCCGGGATCGTGGTGAAGTCCTCGACCGTGCCGGCCGGCCCGCTGTGCGGCCAGGCGGCGGTGAAGTCCGGCCACAGCAGCCGGTGGTCGAAGTCGCCCAGCAGCGGCATGGTGATGACCCGCGCGTAGAACAGCGCGCCGAAGAAGCCGGCGAAGAACATCACCTCGGAGAAGATGAACCAGCCCATCGCCCAGCGGAAGGAGACGTCCTCCTTGTGCCGGTACTTGCCGCTCTCCGACTCGGCGATCACCGCACCGAACCAGCCGAACATCATGTAGGCGAGCACGGCGAAGCCGGCCAGCAGGATCCAGCCGCCGAAGGCCACCTTGTTCACCAGCATCGCCGCGCCGAAGCCGGCGAGGATCATGGCGATCATGCCGACCATCGGCCAGTTCGACGGCGCCGGAACGAAATAGTCCGGCGCAGTTGCACTGTGCGTGTTGCCCATCTCGACTCTCCCCTCTTCGCCTCTGTTCTTGCGTTGCGCCGCGTGTCAGCCGACGACCCAACGGACGATCAGGACCAGCACGGCGACGAATATCGTCGCGCCGATCACCCCCATGACGATCACATGCACCGGATTCAGTTGCGCCGAATCGGCCTCGTAGTGGGCGCGCTTGCGCACGCCGAAAAACGACCAGAACACTGCGCGCGCGGTCTGCCCCAGCGACGCCTGGCGCCGGTGCGGCGGCGATTTGACAGGTTGCATCTCAGCCGCCCGCATCGGTGCCGCCCGTCGCCGCCGGCGGCAGCGCGCCCGCCACCTCGAAGAACGTGTACGACAGCGTGATCTGCGTCACGTCCTTCGGCAGGTCGGGGTCGATGAAGAACACCACCGGGAACTTGCGCGTCTCGCCAGCGGCGAGCACCTGCTGCTTGAAGCAGAAACACTCCAGCTTCTGGAAGTACTGGGCCGACTGCATCGGCGCGTAGCTCGGGATCGCCTGGCCGGCCATGGCGCGCTTCTCGAGGTTCACCAGGTCGTAGTCGACGTGGACCAGTTCACCGGGATGCACGGTGATGTGGTTGATGTGCGGTTTGAAGCGCCACGGCCCCTGCTTGTTTGCGTCGAACTCGACGACGATCGTGCGGCTGGTGTCTACCTGCGTGTTGCGCGCGCGCGCCTCGACCGCCGGATCCTTGTTGGTCAGCAGGTTGATCCCGGTCACCTCGCAGATCTTGCGATACAGCGGGATCAGGGCCCAGCCGAAGCCGAACATCAGCACCGCCACGACCAGCAGCTTGCGCAGGATGGCGCGGTTCTCGGTCGACGCGGCGCGCGCTTCGCTCATGTCCGCGGGCTCCGGGTCAGCCGCCGTACAGCCAGTGGCGCACGACGACACCGGCGAAGAAGACGACGACAACCGACAGCAGGATCAGCGCCGTCCTGCGGTTGGCCCGCTTGTCGCCTTCGGTCATCATGGCCCGGCCTGCCCGCCAGCTCAGTGCACGTGCTTGAACTCGACCTTCGGCGGCGTCTCGAAGGTGTGGAAGGGCGCCGGCGATGGCACCGTCCACTCGAGACCGTCGTCATGGGCGTCGAAGTAGTTGGCCTTCGCCTGCTCGCCGCCCTTGATGCACTTGAGCACCATCCACAGAAAGATCAGCTGCGACAGGCCGAAGCCGAAGGCGCCGATGGTCGCCACCATGTTGAAGTCGGCGAACTGCATCGGGTAGTCGGCGTAGCGGCGCGGCATGCCGGCCAGCCCCAGGAAGTGCATCGGGAAGAAGGTGATGTTGAAGGTGATCATCGACGACCAGAAGTGCCACTTGCCGAGCTTCTCGTCGTACATGTAGCCGGTCCACTTCGGCAGCCAGAAGTACGTGCCGGCGAACAGCGCGAACAGCGAACCGGCCACCAGCACGTAGTGGAAGTGGGCGACCACGTAGTAGGTGTCCTGCACCTGGATGTCGATCGGCGCCATCGCCAGGATCAACCCGGTGAAGCCGCCTATCGTGAACACGAAGATGAAGCCCACTGCGAACAGCATCGGCGTCTCGAAGGTCATGCTGCCGCGCCACATCGTCGCCAGCCAGTTGAAGATCTTCACGCCGGTCGGCACCGCGATCAGCATCGTCGCGTACATGAAGAACAGCTGCCCGGTCACCGGCATGCCGGTGGTGAACATGTGGTGCGCCCAGACGATGAACGACAGGATGGCGATCGACGCGGTGGCGTAGACCATCGAGGCGTAGCCGAACAAGGGCTTCCTCGCGAACACCGGCACGATCTGGCTGATGATGCCGAACGCCGGCAGGATCATGATGTACACCTCGGGATGGCCGAAGAACCAGAAGATGTGCTGGAACATCACCGGGTCGCCGCCGCCGGCGGCGTTGAAGAACGAGGTGCCGAAGTGGCGGTCGGTGAGCGTCATCGTGATCGCGCCGGCGAGCACCGGCATCACGGCGATCAGCAGGTAGGCGGTGATCAGCCAGGTCCAGACGAACATCGGCATCTTCATCAGCGTCATGCCGGGGGCGCGCATGTTCAGGATCGTGGTGATGATGTTGATCGAGCCCATGATCGAGCTGGCGCCCATGATGTGCAGGGCGAAGATGCCCATGTCCATGCCCATGCCCATCTGCAGGGTGAGCGGCGCATAGACGGTCCAGCCGGCCGCAATGGCACCGCCGGGCACGAAGAAGGAAGCCACCAGCAGCATCGCCGCCGGCGGCAGCAGCCAGAAGCTGAAGTTGTTCATCCGCGCGAAGGCCATGTCCGGCGCGCCGATCTGCAGCGGGATCATCCAGTTCGCGAAGCCGACGAACGCCGGCATGATCGCGCCGAACACCATGATCAGCCCGTGCATCGAGGTGAGCTGGTTGAAGAACTCGGGCTGGAACACCTGCAGCCCGGGCTGGAACAGCTCGGTGCGGATGCCGAGCGCCAGGATGCCGCCGGCGATGAACATGGTGAAGCTGAACCACAGGTACATCGTGCCGATGTCCTTGTGGTTGGTCGCGAACAGCCAGCGCCGCCAGCCGTGCGGGTGGTCGTGCGCGTGATCGTGGCCGTGCAGGTGTTCGTGGGCGACTGCGCTCATGGGCTTACCTCAGTACTGGGTCCGACGACGATTCTGGATCCCCGCCTTCGCGGGGATGACGCGGCTGTTTCCGTTCGCCGCAATGCTCTGCATCTTGCTCACGCACATCCGCGTCACTTGCGGGCGGCCGCAAACTCGGCCGGCTGCACCGCCGTGCCGGCGCTGTTGCCCCAGCTGTTCTTGACATAGGTGGCAACCGCCGCCAGCTCGACATCCGACAGCTGCTTCCACGGCGGCATCGCCCCCTTGCCGTTGAGCATGATGGCGATCTGCTGCTCCTTGCTCATCACGACCTGGCTGCCGTCGAGCCCCGGGAAGGCGCCCTTGACGCCCTGGCCGTTGGCCTGGTGGCAGGCCTGGCAGTTGGCCGCGTAGGCCTTGGCGCCGCGCTCTTTCAGCTCCGCCAGTTCCCAGGTCTTGTTCGGGTCGTCCTTGGCTGCCGCCAGCGCCAGCTTCTTCTCGTTGACCCACTTGGTGTAGTCCTCGCTGCTCACCACGCGCACGACGATCGGCATGAACGCATGATCCTTGCCGCACAGCTCGGCGCAATTGCCGCGGTAGGTGCCGACTTTCTCGGCGCGGAACCAGGTGTCGCGGACAAAACCGGGAATCGCATCCTGCTTGACGCCAAAGGCCGGCACGAACCAGGCGTGGATGACGTCATTGGCAGTGGTGATCACGCGCACCTTCTTGTTCACCGGCACCACGACCTCGTTGTCGACCTCGATCAGGTAGGTCTTGTTGGCGGCGCGAGCGGCGGCGTCGGCGCCATCGATCTGCGAGCGCGGCGTCGACAGGCGCGACAGGAAGGAGATGCCCTCGCCCTCACCCTTGAGGTAGTCGTAGCCCCACATCCACTGGTAGCCGGTGGCCTTGATCGTCAGGTCGGCGTTGCTGGTGTCCTTCATCGCGACCACGGTCTTGGTCGCCGGCACGGCCATGCCGATCACGATCAGGAACGGGATCACCGTCCAGATGACCTCGACCTTGGTGCTCTCGTGGAAATTGGCCGGCACCGCACCTTTCGACTTGCGGTGGGCGTAGATCGAATAGAACATGACGCCGAAGACGACGATGAAGATCACGCCGCAGATGGCCATCATCATCCAGTGCAGGCCGTGGATCTCCTCGGCGATGCGCGTGACCGGCGGCGCCAGGTTGTACCTGCTCTGGATCGCGGCGGCGCTGCCGGCAGCAGCGAGCGCCGCGGTGGCCACGGCGGACCTAAGGAGTGCTTGCCTCATCGAGCGAATGATCATCTATTAAGTCCTGCGCTGCGATTCACGATCCATCGAAGAGACGTCACGCCGGCAGCGGCCCGGCGAGCGCCATCTTCAATTCCTCCGCCAGTTGCACGCGTCGCGCATCAAGGAGGTGACGACCCACCTCGATGCGCTCCGCTCCGGCCGCCAGCCAAACCTTTACGCGGCCGGTCCGGCCAAGCCACTGCAGTTCGACCCGCGCCCACGGTGACGGCAGACGCCGCACCGAACGCCGGCCCCCCTCAACCTGCTCAACGGCGATCTCGCCGCCGCCGATCTCGATCCGCTCGTAATCCGCCGCCCGCCTGCCGTAGCAGAAGAACGCCGCTGCCACCGCCAGCGTTTCGATGCCGACGAAGGGCAGCACCAGCCAGAGGCCCTGCGCCGCAAACACGGCGCCGAAGGCAAACGAAACAGCAACGATCGACACGAAGACCCACGCAACCTGCATCGGGCTCGCCGAGCAGTTGCGCTTGATCATCCAGCAACGAGCAGGATCAATCATCGACAGGGCTTCGCAAAAAAGCGGTGCGCACACGGGTACCACTAGCGGAGCCCCGTCGGGCAGACCGGCCCGAACGGCGGAACCGGTCCTGCGCAGAGCGGCGGATTATATGCATTCGCGGCCGCCTTGCATCCCCCCGGGGGTAAAGAGGGCCGCCGCGGCCCCTGCCGATCGGTTGCAGCGGCGCGCCAAGCCGGACGGAAGCCGGCTTGTGCGGCGCAACAAGGCCCTTACTTCGGCGGTATGCGCAGGTTTTGCCCCGGATAGATCTTGTCCGGGTGGGTCAGCATCGGCTTGTTGGCCTCGAAGATGCGCATGTACTCGCTGGCGTTGCCGTAGAACTCCCTGGCGATCTTCGACAGCGTGTCGCCCTTGACCACCGTGTAGAACTTTGCCTCCGGCGCAGCGCGGGACACCGTCATCTGGTCGTCGACGCCGGCCACGCCCTCGACGTTGCCGACCGCGAGGATCGCCTTTTCCTTGTTTTCCTGGTCATCCGCCACCCCATAGACCTTGGCGATGGCGGTGACGCCGTCGAAGGTCACCGTGAATGCGGTGACCTTCAGGCCGAGTGTCTGTACGTAATTCTCGATGGCCGTGGCCGCCGCTCGATCGGCCTCGGCACGCTTTGCAGGATCGGCAGCGGCCTGTTCCGCCTTCACCTCCTTGCCGAAGAGTTTCTGCCCCGCTTCCTTCAAGAACGTGAAGAGACCCATTGCAACTTCCTCCTGTTGTCAAGCGCGGTCGATCGACCGCGTCGGTTGAACCGCGATGCTCGTCTTTCGTCACGACCGGCGCAACTGCGCGCGCAGGTGATCAAGCGACACCGTCGACTGGCCGCGAATGCGGGGCTGCGGCCGCCAGGCATGGCCGTAGGCGATCTCGAAGCTCAGCGAGATCCGTCCCTGCGGATCTCGCATCTCCTCGAGCGCCGCAAGCAGCGCACGCGCGCGCCGGCCGCAGACGAGCCCGACGGCACGGTCGTCACGCGGGTTTCCGCCAAGCGCGGCCACCTCGCGCAGCAGCGCCCGCGGCGATGCATAGGTGAGACGGATCGTCTCGTCATCCATGACCGGCGTCGCGAAACCGGCGGCGACCATCATGTCGCCGAAGTCATGCATGTCGACGAAGGGCATCGGACGCGCCGCGATGCCCGCCATGGCGTAGGCCCGACGCAGTTCCTTCAGCGTGTCCGGGCCAAAGCAGGAGAACAGCAGCAGCCCGTCGGTGCGCAGCACGCGCAGCCACTCGGGGAAGACGGCGTGCGGCTGCGGATGCCAGTGCAGCATCAGGTTGGAGAACAGCAGGTCGGCGCTGCCCTCGGGCAGCGGCAGCGCCGCCGCATCGGCGCAGGCCACTTGCGCCCGCGACGCGCGCCACGGCAGCAGGCGCGACAGCGGCGAGGCTGGCGCGGCGCGGGCGAGCATCGCCGGCGAGAGATCGAGGCCGAGCCAGTGTGCCTGCGGGTAGCGCTCCAGCAGCGCCTTGCGCGTGCCCCCTGCGCCGCAGCCGACGTCGACGATGCGGCGCGGAGCGAGGCGGATGACCTGCAGCCGTTCGATCAGCCGCTGCCCGACTTCGCGAACGATGAATTCGTGCTGAGCGAAGCGCGCGGCGCGGCGGTCGAATTGGCGGCGCACCGTGTCGATGCGCGCCGGCATGCGCGGCGGATCGACGATGGTCGGCGTCAGTTCGGAGGTGCCTGGGCCGAGCGACATGGCAACGGACCGGGACGGCGCGCAGGGCGGCTGCCGATGGGTGCGGGCGCCGAGTATATGCTGGCCCCTCATGGCGAACGCCGACAGCGACGGGTTCGGCAGCACACTGCGAGGTCCATTCGCGCGCGGAGTTGCGCGGCTGCGGCGCCTGCTCGCGCCGCGCTGCGTGGTCTGCGATCTCGAGGACGGCGACCCGCTCTGCCCCGGCTGCGCGCGAGACTACTTCGCCGGCGACGTGCCGCGCTGCGCGGCGTGCGCGTTGCGCCTGCCGATGGCGCGAAGCGAGGATCGCTGCGGAAACTGCCTGCGCTCGCCGCCTCGCTTCGACGGCACCGTCGTTCTGGCCGACTACGCGCCGCCGGTGGACCGGATGATCACCGCGCTGAAGTTCGGCGGCCGGCTGACGCTGGCAGATGCGTTCGGCAGCCTGCTGGCCCGCGCCGCACAGCAGGTGCTGCGCGACACCGATGCGATCTGCCCGGTGCCGCTTGCCTTCGAGCGCCAGTCCGAGCGCGGCTTCAACCAGGCCCAGGAGATTGCACGGCGTGTCGCCGCCGTCTGCCGCCGCCCGCTGCGCACGGACATCCTGCTGCGCACCCGGCACACCTCGGCACAGATGGATCTGGCGCTTGCCGAGCGGCGGCGCAACGTGCGCGGCGCGTTCGTTGCGCGCGGCGACCTCGCGGGCATGCGACTGGTGGTCGTCGACGACGTGATGACCACCGGCGCCACGCTCGACGAGGTCGCTGCCGCGCTGAAACGAGCCGGCGCGGCACGGGTCACCAACCTGGTGGTGGCGCGCACGCCATAGCGGCGCAGACGCTGTCGCCCTCAGCCGGCGGCGGCGAACCTGGCGACGATCGCTGCGCGCAGCGCCCCTAGCCGTGCCCGGCGTTCGGCCAGTCGCGCCGGGTCCGGCTCGCGCTGCCGCGCGCCCCAGATTGGCCCGGGGAAATGCGCATCGTCGGCAAAACGCGGGATCACGTGCCAGTGCACGTGCGGCGTCACGTTGCCGAGGCTGGCAAGGTTGATCTTGTACGGTGCGAGCGCCTCGCGCTGAGCCGACTCGACGGCGATGACCGCTTCCAGCAGACGCTGCCGATCCGCGGGTTCGATGTCGGTCATCTCGCGCACGTGCGCGTTGGCGATCACCCGCGCGAAGCCGGGATAGTCGGCATCGTCGACCAGCACCACGCGAAGCAGGCCGTCGCGAAACAGGACCTCGCCGCCGTCGCCGGCGCACAGCACGCAGGAGGACTGGGTCACACCAGTACCCGCTCGATACCGCCGCTCGCGGCCGCCGCCACATAACGCGGCAGCCAGTCCGCGCCGAGCAGGTGGCGGGCCAGTTCGACGACGATGTAGTCGGCGTCGAGGTCGGCATCATCGTTGTAACGCTTCAGGCCCTGCAGGCACGACGGGCAGGAGGTGAGCACCTTCACGTCGCCGTTGAAGCCGTCGGCGCGGAGCCGCTCGGCGCCCTTGCGCATCTCGTCTTCCTTGCGGAAGCGCACCTGCGTCGAGACATCGGGCCGCGTGACCGCCAAGGTGCCGCTTTCGCCGCAGCAGCGGTCGTTCTTGGCGATCTTCCGGCCGTCGGCGGTGGCGATCAGCGCGTTGACCGTCTTGACCGGATCCTGCTGCTTCATCGGGCTGTGGCAGGGGTCGTGGTACATGTAGCGCACGCCGCTGACGCCTTCGAGCCTGACGCCCTTCTCCAGCAGGTACTCGTGGATATCGACGATGCGGCAGCCGGGGAAGATCTGCTCGAACTCGTAGCCGACGAGTTGGTCATAGCAGGTGCCGCAGGACACCACCACCGTCTTGATGTCGAGGTAGTTCAGGGTGT
>CAZSYX010000037.1:0-30198 GCA_964610575.1 uncultured Burkholderiaceae bacterium | reverse complement strand
CGCCGCGAAGCGCACGGCCGCGAGATCCACGGCGTGCCGGTGCTGGGTAGCCTGGCCGACGTCGAGCACCTGGCACGTGAGATGGACGTGCGCGACGCGGTGATCGCGATGCCCGAGGCATCGAGCGAGCGGCGACAGCAGGCGGCGACGATCTGCATGCGGGCGGGCCTGAACGCGCTGCTGCTGCCGGCGCTGGCCGACCTGATCGAGGGGCGGGTGACGATCGAGAACGTGCGCCGCATCAACCTCGAGGACCTGCTCGGCCGCGATGCGGTGCGCATCAACAGTGCCGAGGTCGGGCAGATGCTGGGCGGCGCAGTGGTGATGGTGACCGGCGCCGGCGGCTCGATCGGCTCGGAGCTGTGCCGGCAGATCGCGCGCTTTGCGCCGGCGCGGCTGGTGCTGTTCGAGCACAGCGAGTTCGCGCTTTATCGCATCGGCGAGGAGTTCCGCGAGCTGTTCCCCGAGGTGCCTTTCATTGGCTTCGTCGGCGACGTCAAGGACGCCGAGCGGGTGCGCGAGGTGATCGCAGGGCAGAAGCCGGCGATCGTCTTCCATGCGGCGGCCTACAAGCACGTGCCGCTGATGGAGGAGGAGAACTGCTGGCAGGCGGTGCGCAACAACGTGTTCGGCACCTACGTCGTGGCGGCGGAAGCGATTGCCGCGCATGTGCCGCGTTTCGTGCTGGTGTCGACCGACAAGGCGGTGAACCCGACCAACGTGATGGGCGCGACCAAGCGGCTGGCGGAGATCGCCTGCCAGACGCTGCAGCCGAAAGACGGCTCGACGCTGGTGAGCGTGGTGCGCTTCGGCAACGTGCTCGGCAGCGCCGGCAGCGTGATCCCCAAGTTCCAGGAGCAGGTCGCCCGCGGCGGGCCGGTCACGGTCACCCATCCGGAGGCGACGCGCTACTTCATGTCGATCCCCGAGGCGTCGCAGCTGGTGCTGCAGGCCGCGGCACTCGGCCAGGGCGGGCAGATCTTCGTGCTGGAGATGGGAAAGCCGGTGCGCATCCTCGACGTGGCCAAGACCATCATCCAGCTGTCGGGCCGCAGCGAGGAGGAGATCGAGATCCGCTGCACCGGACTGCGCCCCGGCGAGAAGCTGCACGAGGAAGTCTTCACCAGCGACGAGCTGACGGACCGCACCACGCACCCGAGCGTGCGCGTGGCCAAGGCGCGGCCGGTCAACGTCGCTTCGGTCGACACGCTGCTGGCAGGCCTGCGCGTGCAGGTGCACGGCGATGCCGAGGCGCGCCAGTTCCTGCGCTCGTGGGTGCCGGAGTACGTCGAGGCCGCTGTCGACGAGGCGAAGTAGAAGGAGCGGTTCTCCGGGCGCGGCGGCGCCGCCCCTGCATAATCGCGGCGAACCGCCTGTCCGTTTCCCCTTCCAGTGCCCATCCTCGTTCCGCCCCTCGTCGCCTGCTGCCTGACTGCGCTGCTGATCGTGCTGCTGCGCCGGCCGGCCGAGCGGCTGCGCCTGCTCGATCACCCCGGCGGGCGCAAGCGGCACAGCCATCCAGTGCCGCTGACCGGCGGCATCGCGCTGACGCTCGGCTTCTATGCCGCACTGCTCCTGTCGTTCGGCGCGCTCGGCAAGCTCGGGCTCATGCTGGCACTCATTGCGGTGCTCGCTTTCATCGGCCTGATCGACGACCTGATCGAGGCTTCGCCGCGCGGCAAGCTGGCCGTGCAATTGCTGGCGGCGCTGCTGATGACGACCTGGGGCGAGCATCGCCTGCTGAGCCTCGGCGACCTGTTAGGAAACGGGCCGCTGCTGCTCGGCGGCTGGTCGATCCCGTTCACCCTCTTCGCCACCGTGGCGGTGGTCAACGGCATCAACATGCTCGACGGCCTGGACGGCCTGGCCGGCGGCCTGGTCGCCGTGATGCTCGGCTACTTCGGCGCCTTCGCCTTCTGGCTGGGCGAGGCGGACTCGTTGGCCGTGATCGTCGCACTGCTCGGCGCCGTGCTCGGTTTCCTGCTGTTTAACGTGCCGCACCCGTGGCGTGGCCGCTGGCGCACCTTCATGGGCGATGCCGGCAGCCTGGTGCTCGGCTTTGCGGTGGCCTGGTTCACCATCGACCTGACGCAGCGCCGCCCCGTTGCGGTGCCGCCGGTGGTGATGCTGTGGGTGGTCGGGCTGGTGCTGTTCGACCTGTTCACCGTCACCGTGCGCCGCCTGCTGCGCCGGCGCAGCCCGGTGGCGGCCGATCGGGCGCATATCCACCACCTGTTGCAGCGCTGTGGCCTGTCGAGCAGGACGACGTGGGCACTGCTCATCTTTGCCAACGTTCTGCTCGGCGCGATCGGCGCGATCGGCTGGCGGGCCGGCGTGTCGGAGCCGGTGCTCTTCGGTGCCTACCTGGTATTCGGCCTCGTCTACCTCGCCGCCTTCCTCAGGCCACGCTGGCTGATACGCCGCTACCGGAGAGCGGCGTAGCGCCAGGCTGCTCCACTTCGACCCGGTCGATCACGCCGCCGCCAAGGCAGACGTCACCTTCGTACAGCACCGCCGACTGGCCCGGCGTGGCCGCCCACTGCGGCGAAGCGAAAGCAAGCGTGAAATGGTTGCCGTCGATGGCGGTCACCGTGCATGGCGCGTCGGCTTGCCGGTACCGCGTCTTGGCGGTCAGCCGCGCCCCGGCCATGGGTGGATCGCCGTTGATCCAACTGGCGTCGGCAGCGACGAGCGTGTTCGCCAGCAGCCACGGATGATCGTGCCCCTGCACGATCCACAGTGTGTTGCTGGCCATGTCCTTGCGCGCGACGAACCACGGTTCGCCGGAACCCTCGCGGGTGCCGCCGATGCCGATGCCCTTGCGCTGGCCGAGCGTGTAGAAGGACAGCCCGACGTGCTCGCCGACCACCTTGCCGTCCGGTGTGCGGATCGGCCCGGGCTTCATCGGCAGGTAGCGGTTGAGGAACTCGCGGAACGGCCGCTCGCCGATGAAGCAGATGCCGGTCGAATCGCGCTTGGCGGCATTGGGCAGGCCGATCTCGCGGGCGATGCGCCGCACCTCGCTCTTGAGGAGGCCGCCGACCGGAAACAGCGTGCGTGCCAATTGCGCCTGGTTCAGCCGGTGCAGGAAATAGCTTTGGTCCTTGCCCGGGTCGACGCCCCGCAGCAGTTCGAAGCGGCCATCGCCAACGCGCGCTAGCGCGCGTTCCCCATCTTGCGCAATGCGCCCGTCGCTCGCGACGAGGCGCACCCGGGCATAGTGGCCGGTGGCGATGTGCTCGGCGCCGAGCCGCAGCGCGTGGTCGAGGAAGGCCTTGAACTTGATCTCGGCGTTGCACAGCACGTCCGGGTTGGGCGTGCGGCCGGCCGAGTACTCGGCCAGAAAGGCGGAAAACACGCGCTCGCGGTACTCGGCGGCGAAGTTCACCGCCTCGATGTCGATGCCGAGCAGGTCGGCGACGGACGCGGCGTCGAGCCAGTCCTGCCGGCTCGAGCAGTATTCGTCGTCATCGTCGTCCTCCCAGTTCTTCATGAACAGGCCGACGACCTCGTAACCCTGCTGCTTGAGCAGCCAGGCGGCGACGGAGGAGTCGACGCCGCCGGACAGGCCGACGACGACGCGACGTCTGTTCATTGAACTTGTCGTCCCGGCGAAGGCCGGGACCCAATTTGCGCGCCGAGACCTTGGGCCCCGGCCTGCGCCGGGGCGACGGCGGAAGCGACGGCCGAGTGGTGCGTGAACAGCAGGTCCAGCGGGTAGCGCACACCGGCCACGTAGTCATCGACGCAGCGCTGCACCAGCGGACTGCGATGCACGGCGGCGCGCGCGGCGACTTCCTCGCGCGTCAGCCACAGCGCGCGCAGGATGCCCTCGTCCAGCCGGCGGCGGGGGTCATGGGCGCCTAGATCGCCGCAGAACGCGAAGCGCAGGTAGGTCACCGCACTGCCCGCCGGCGGCTCCGAGCGCCACAGGTACACGCCGATCAACTGCGTCGGCGTGAAGGCGAATGCGGTCTCCTCGAGCGTCTCGCGCGTCGCTGCGGCGAGCAGGCTCTCGCCGGGATCGAGATGGCCCGCCGGCTGGTTCAGGCGGATCCCGTCGGCCGTCTCCTCCTCGACCAGCAGGAAGCGGCCGTCACGCTCGATGACGGCGGCCACGGTGACCGACGGTTTCCAGGGATCAGGCATGCTTCGAGGAAAGGCGCTAGTCGCGCCGGTGGAGGCGGGTGGGACAATCGCGTAAATTCTAGTCACTCGGCCGCCGCCCAAGGCGGCGCAGTGCAAAAACCAAGCGGGGGAGAGCTCCATGTTGATCGGGGTGCCGGCCGAGACTCGGCCAGGCGAGACGCGCGTCGCCGCGACTGCCGAAACGGTGAAAAAGCTGGTCGCCGGCAAGCACACCGTGCTGGTGCAGTCCGGCGCCGGACTGGCCGCCAGCCAGACCGACGAGATGTACGCCGCCGCCGGCGCGCAGATCGGCTCCGCCGAGCAGGCGCTCGGCGCCGAGATGGTGCTGAAGGTGCGGCAGCCTTCCGGCGACGAACTGGCGCAGATGAAGAAGGGCACGGTGCTGATCGGCATGCTCGAGCCGTTCAACGCCGAGGGGCTGTCGGCGATGAACGCCGCCGGCCTGACTGCATTCGCACTGGAAGCCGCGCCGCGCACGACACGGGCGCAGAGCATGGACGTGCTCAGTTCGCAGGCCAACATCGCCGGCTACAAGGCGGTGCTGCTCGCCGCCAACACCTACGGCCGGCTGCTGCCGATGATGATGACGGCGGCCGGGACGATCAAGGCGGCGCGGGTGGTGATCCTCGGCGCCGGGGTGGCCGGGCTGCAGGCGATCGCCACCGCCAAGCGCCTCGGCGCGGTGATCGAGGCCTCCGATGTCCGTCCGGCGGTGAAGGAGCAGATCGAGTCGCTCGGCGCCAAGTTCATCGACGTTCCTTTCGAGACCGACGAGGAGCGCGAGATCGCCAAGGGCGTGGGCGGCTATGCGCGGCCGATGCCGCCGGCTTGGATGCAGCGGCAGGCGGCCGAGGTCGCCAAGCGCATCGCGCTGGCCGACATCGTCATCACCACCGCGCTGATCCCCGGCCGCAAGGCGCCGGTGCTGGTCAGCGAGGAGATGGTGAAGTCGATGAAGGCCGGGTCGGTGATCCTCGACATGGCGGTCGAGCAGGGCGGCAACTGCGCGCTCTCGGAACCCGACAAGACGGTGACCAAGCACAACGTTCGCATCATCGGCGTGCCGAACCTGCCCGCGACCGTGCCGGCGGACAGCTCGGCACTGTACGCGCGCAACCTGCTCGACTTCCTCAAGCTGGTGGTGGACAAGGAAGGCAAGTTCACCGTCAACCTCGAAGACGACATCGTCGCGGCCTGCCTGATGTGCATGGGCGGCGAGATCCGGCGCAAGGGCACGTGAAGGCGACCACGAAATCGTCTGTCGTCCCCGCGAAAGCGGGGACCTGTCGTTGCAGCGAAAGTCACTGGGTTCCCGCTTTCGCGGGAACGACACGTCGCCGTGCCGCGACCCTCTGAACTGATCCGCGCCCGCGCCGCGCGGCTGACATCGCTGCTCGGCATCGAGCACGCGATCGTCGGCGGGCCGATGGCCGGCGTGAACACGCCGGAACTGGTCGCCGCGGTAAGCAACGCCGGCGGGCTGGGCTCGATCGGTTGCGGCATGCTGACGCCGGAGCAGATCGAGGCGGCGATCAAGCGGATCCGCGAACTCACCGACAGGCCATTTGCGGTCAACCTGTTCGTCACGCCGCAGCCTGGAGCCGACGAGGCGCAGATCCTGCGCATGCAGGCAAAGCTCGCGCGCTATCGCAGCGAACTCGGCCTGCCGCGCGGCAAGATCCCGTCAGCGTTCGCGCCAGAATTCGCCGAGCAGTTCGACGCCGTGCTCGCCGCGCGGGTGCCGGTGTTCTCGTTCACCTTCGGCGCGCTCGACGCGTCGCACCTGCAGGCGCTGCACGCGCAGGGCGCCAAGGTGATCGGCACGGCAAGCTGCGTGCGCGAGGCGAGGCAGCTCGCCGGCCTCGGCTGCGATGCGGTGGTGGCCTCGGGAATCGAGGCGGGCGGGCACCGCCCGACCTTTGCGGTGCTGCCCGAAGCTGCGCAGATTGGCCTCTTTGCCTTGTTGCCGCAGATGGCCGCCGCGGTCGAGGTGCCGGTGATCGCTGCCGGTGGCGTGATGACGGCCGAGCAGATCGCCGCTGCGCTGCTGCTCGGCGCCAGCGGCGTGCAACTGGGCAGCGCGCTGCTGCGCTCGCCCGAATGCGGCGCCTCCGCGGCCTACAAGGCGGCGCTGGCCGGCATCGAGGACACCAGCACGCGCCTGACGCGCGCCTTCAGCGGCCGCTGGGCGCGCGGGGTCGCCAACCGCCTCATGCAGGAAATCGACGCCGCCGGCGACATTCCCGAATACCCGATCCAGAACCGCCTGACGCAGGACATCCGCGCCGCCGCCAACGCGCAGGGCAAGGCGGAATACGTTTCTCTGTGGGCCGGCCAGGCAGCGGGCCTGTCGACCACCGAACCTGCCGGCGACCTCATTCGCCGCCTGCAGCGCCAACTCGAAGCACTTCTGTAGGAGTCCACCGTGGAAGCCGTCGATCCCACCGTCATCAACCTGATCATCTTCGTGCTGGCCATCTACGTCGGCTACCACGTGGTGTGGAACGTCACGCCGGCGCTGCACACGCCGCTGATGAGCGTCACCAACGCCATCTCCGCGATCATCATCGTCGGCGCGATGCTCGCCGCGGCGCTGACCGAAACCGGGCTCGGCAAG
Source organism: uncultured Burkholderiaceae bacterium (assembly GCA_964610575.1). Classification (GTDB taxonomy): domain Bacteria; phylum Pseudomonadota; class Gammaproteobacteria; order Burkholderiales; family Burkholderiaceae_F; genus JADJWR01. Next base: position 23,432 of record CAZSYX010000037.1, on the reverse strand, counting down.
AGCATGGGCGTGCTGGCGGTGGCGCTGGCCGCGGTCAACGTCTTCGGCGGCTTCCTGGTCACGCGGCGGATGCTGGAGATGTTCAAGAAGAAAGAGCCGAAGAAGGCCGGGGGGGCGAAGTGATGGCATTACGAATTGCTATTGGGTGTCATTCCCGCGCAAGCGGGAATCCAGCGGCTTTCGCCCAAAGACACTGGGTCCCCGCTTTCGCGGGGACGACACGATCCGCGCGCCGCGCGCCTGAAGCTGTGGCGGAGTCGCTGTCATGAGCCTGAACCTCGTCATCCTGCTGTACCTGGTCGCTTCGGTGTTCTTCATCCAGGCACTCAAGGGCCTGTCGCATCCGACCACCTCGCGCATCGGCAACGTGTTCGGCATGGTCGGCATGGCGATCGCGATGGTCACTACCGTGGCGCTGATCTACAAGCTGGCGCCGCAGGTGGCGACGATCGGCATGGGCTGGATCCTCGCCGGCCTGGTGGTCGGCGGCGGCATCGGCACCTACATCGCGCGCACGGTCGAGATGACCAAGATGCCGGAGATGGTCGCCTTCATGCACTCGATGATCGGCCTGGCGGCGGTGTTCATCGCCATCGCCGCGGTGGCCGAGCCGTGGGCGTTTTCCATCGTCGAGAAGGGAGGGGCGATCCCGCTCGGCAACCGCATCGAACTGTTCATCGGCGCCTTCGTCGGCGCGATCACCTTCTCCGGTTCGGTGATCGCCTTCGGCAAGCTGGCCGGCCGCTACAAGCTGCGCGTGTTCAAGAGCGCGCCGGTGATGTTCCCGGGCCAGCACATGCTGAACCTGGCGCTGGCGATTGCCATGCTCGTCTTCGGCGCCTGGTTCGCCGCCACCCAGCAGTGGCTGCCGTTCTGGGCGATGCTGGCGATCGCCTTCGTGCTCGGCGTGCTGATCATCATCCCCATCGGCGGCGCCGACATGCCGGTGGTGGTGTCGATGCTGAACAGCTACTCGGGCTGGGCGGCGGCGGGCATTGGTTTTTCGCTCAACAACTCGATGCTGATCATCGCCGGCTCGCTGGTGGGCTCCTCGGGCGCGATCCTGTCCTACATCATGTGCAAGGCGATGAACCGCTCGTTCTTCAACGTCATCCTGGGCGGTTTCGGTCAGGAGGGCGGAGTGGCAGCGGGAGCCGCCGAGCAGCGGCCGGTGAAGTCCGGCTCGCCCGACGATGCGGCCTTCCTGATGGCCAACGCCGAGAGTGTGGTCATCGTGCCGGGATATGGTCTCGCGGTGGCGCGCGCCCAGCATCCTCTCAAGGAACTGGCCGACAAGCTGATCGAGAAGGGCGTGCGCGTGCGCTACGCGATCCACCCGGTGGCCGGGCGCATGCCGGGGCACATGAACGTGCTGCTGGCCGAGGCCGAGGTGCCGTACGACCAGGTCTTCGAGATGGAGGACATCAACTCCGACTTTTCCGACACCGACGTGGTGCTGGTGCTCGGCGCCAACGACGTGGTGAACCCCGCGGCGAAGGATCCGAAGTCGGCGATCGCCGGCATGCCGATCCTCGAGGCGTACAAGGCGCGGCAGATCATCGTCAACAAGCGCTCGATGGCGGCCGGCTATGCCGGGCTGGACAACGAACTGTTCTACATGGACAAGACCATGATGGTCTTCGGCGACGCGAAGAAGGTCATCGAGGACATGGTCAAGGCGGTGCACTAGCACCGCCTTCAATCCGCGCTGCGCCGGCGCTGCACGCCCGGACGCAGCGGCCGGTAGACAACGTCAGCCCTTGGCCTGGCCTTCCTTCGTCGGGCAGCTGCTGATGCCGAAGGGCAGGTAGACCGGACAGAAGCGCAACAGCCCGCTGGCGACCAGCAGGACGCCGATATAGCCCCACACGCCGATCACGTGCAGCGCCGCCAGTACGATCAGCAGCGCGCCGACGGCGATGCGCAGGATGCGGTCGATGCCGCCCACATTGGTCTTCATTGATTTCTCCTCGGTTCGTTGGCCGGGCCCGCAATAGAGCCCACGCAGGCAGGTTACAGCCGCGCCGGCTGGCCTTCAGTGACGCCCGTCACAATGCCCACGCCGCCTTCCGCGACGGCGCGGAGCCGCTCGGGCTGCAGCACCTCGATCGCGCCGCGACCCAACCGCAGCCAGCCGTTGCCCTCGAAGACCTTCAGTGCCCGGCTCACGGTTTCGCGTGATGCGCCAAGCCGCTGCGCCAGCTTCTCGTGCGACGTGTGCAGTTCGCGGCCGCCGCCGAGCAGGGCGGCCGCCAGCCGCTGCTCGACCCGCTGGAAGCCGACCGCCTCGGCCAGCTCGACCAGCCGCACGAGCCGCTCCCCGAACTGGTTGAACACGGCGGTGCGAAAGGGCGGATGCTCGGCGAGCAGCCGGTCGAACAAGGCGCGCGGCAGCAGCGCCAGTTCGACGTCGGTTTCGCAGGCGCCGTGCGCGTTGTAGCGGGCGTTGCCGAGCAGGCAACTGGTCGATAGCACGCAACTTTCGCCCGGGCCGACGTCGTACAGCACCAGCTCGCGCCCGTCGGCCAGCATGCGGCTGATCCGAACGCGTCCCTGCAGGACCATCGGAAAGCCGCCGCAGGCGTCGTTCTCGCGAAACACGCTGCTGCCGGCCGGCAGGCGAAGCACGGTCAGGTTGCTGGCTACCTCCTCGCGCAGGCGATTCGGCAGGTCGGCCAGCGACGGGTAGCTGGCGAGCAGCCGGGCCGGCGTGTCGGACGATTCGTCGGCAGGGGTTTTCACGGGCGTCAGTGTGCCTCGCTTTGGCCGGCTCGCGGTGCGTCGATGTGGCAAGCTTGCCGCCCGAGTCCAAGTGCAAGCGGGGTGTCGAGATGAATGCCGAGGAAACACGGGCCGTGCTGGCCATCGCGCTGATGGCCGCCTATGCCGACGGCCACAAGGCCGATGCCGAGCGCGACGAAGTGCGGCGCGTCGCCGAGTCGCTCGGCGCCGAAGCGGGCCAGCTGAGCCTGCCGGCGCTTTACCAGGACGTTCTGCTCAGGCGCATCGACGTTGCCAAGGCGGCTGCCGCACTGGGCAGCAGCGAGGTGCGCCAGCTCGCTTTCGAGCTTGCGGTAGGCGTGTGCGACGCCGACGCCCTGCGCAGCGAGGCCGAGACCAGGTTCCTCGCCGATCTCGGCGCGGCGCTGAAACTGACGCCGCCGCAGATGGCCGAGCCGGCCGCGGTGGCCGATGCGCTCGTCACCCTGCCGCTGCCGGCCGCGGCCGCGCCGGAAAAGCAGGCGCCCGCACAGCCGGGACCGGTCGTGGCGAGCGTCGCCGCCGACAGCGCCGAACTGGACAAGATGATCCTGAACGCGTCGATCCTGAACGGCGCGCTGGAGTTGCTGCCGCAGTCGATGGCATCGATGGCGATCATTCCGCTGCAGATGCGCATGGTTTACCGGATCGGCAAGGCGCACGGCTACGAACTCGACCGCGGCCACATCAAGGACCTGCTGGCCGCCATGGGCGTCGGCCTCACCGGCCAGTATCTCGAGGAGATCGGCCGCAAGCTGATCGGCGGCCTGTTCGGCAAAGCGGCGGGGCGGATGGCCGGCACGCTGGCACGCGGCGCCACCGGCATGGCCTTCTCGTTCGCCACCACGTATGCGCTCGGCAAGGCCGCGGCGCGCTACTACGCCGGCGGCCGCACGATGAGCACGCAGATGCTGAAGGACGCCTTCGACGGTATGGTGCAGGAGGCGCGCGGGCTGCAGGGCCGCTACCAGCCGCAGATCGAGCAGCAGGCGCGCACGATCGACGTGAACCGGATCGTTCAGATGGTGCGCGAGAACTGAACCGGCAGCCGATGCCCCATCAGTCGAGTTCGTCGGTCGAGGCAGCGGAGCAGCCCGATCCTGAACGCCGCTTCGCCGGCGTGGCGCGGCTGTATGGCGAAGAGGGCTACCTGCGTTTGCGTGCGGCACGGGTCGCGGTAGTGGGTGTTGGCGGCGTCGGCTCGTGGGCGGCCGAGGCGCTGGCACGAAGTGGCGTCGGCACGATTTCGCTGGTCGACCTCGACCACATTGCGGAGAGCAACACCAACCGGCAGATCCACGCGCTTGGCGACGCCTACGGCAAGGCCAAGGTGCAGGCGATGGCCGAGCGCATCGCGGCGATCGACCCGTCGTGCAAGGTGCTGCCGGTCGAGGAGTTCGTCGATGTGGACAACGCCGCGCGGCTGGCTGCCGGCCACGATCTGGTGCTGGACTGCATCGACCAGGTCAGCGCCAAGGCGGCATTGATCGCCGCCTGCCGGATCCAAGGCATCGCCGTGATCACCTGTGGCGCCGCCGGCGGTCGGATCGACCCGACCCGACTGCGGCAGGAAGATCTCGCACGTGCCGGCGGCGATCCGCTGCTGGCCAAGGTCCGCTATCGCCTTCGTCGGCACTACGGCTTCCCGCGCGAAAGCGGTACCCGGATTCGCAGGTTCGGCGTCGCGGCGATCTACTCCGACGAACCGATCCGAACCCCGCAGGACTGCTCGCCGCAGGCGCGGCTGGCCTGTGCCGGCTATGGCTCGACCGTGGCCGTCACCGGGGCGATGGGATTCACCGCCGCAGCGGCTGCGTTGCGGCATCTGGCATCGGCAGCGGGTCCCTTGGCGGCGTCTTGATAGCCATCAATTGCCGCCACTCGGCGGGCGCTTAGGATGACGTTGGCGTTTCGGAGAAAGTCATATGTTCAAGAAGATCCTGCTACCGACCGATGGGTCCGAGCTTTCGGCCAAGGCGGTGCAGGGCGCGCTGAAGATGGCCAGCCAGCTCGGCGCATCGGTGGTCGGGCTGACGGTGGTCGAGCCGTACTCTTACTCGACGCTGTCGGAGTACCGTCCCGAGACGCTCGAGGCGTTCGAGGCGCGTAACGCCCAGGCCGCCGAGCAACGGCTGGCGCCGCTGGTGCAGGCCGCGAAGGACGCCAAGGTTCCGTGCGAGACGGAGATGGTGAAGTCGTTCTCGCCTTATGAGGCGATCATCGACACGGCCAAGAAGTACGGCTGCGACGTCATCTTCATGGCCTCGCACGGGCGGCGTGGCCTGAGCGCGGTCCTACTCGGGAGCGAAACGCAGAAGGTACTGACGCACTCGACGATTCCGATTCTGGTGTATCGCTGATACACCACCTGCGGCAGGCTTCGAGCCTGCCCTCGGACGGGCCAGCCACCGGGAGGTGCCTGGCCCTCCGTCTTTCTTGGCTGGATTGGTCGTCCCGGCGCAGGCCGGGACCCGGTTTTCTGCGCCGCGAACTTGGGCCCCGGCCTCTCGCCGGGGCGACGAAACTGCGCCTCAGATGCTCTTCTCCCGCCCCTTCCAGAACGGCGAGCGCATCTCCCGCTTCAGCGTCTTGCCGGCGGCGCTGCGCGGGAAGTCCTTCATGATCAGCACGCGCGCCACGCGCTGGTAGCGCGCGGCCACGTGGCCGTTGATCCATTCGCGCAGTTCGTCTTCGCTGGCGTGCGCATCCGATCGCAGGACCACGGCGGCCACCGGCGTCTCGCCCCACTTTTCGTCGGGAATGCCGAAGACGGCGACCTCGGCCACCGCCGGATGGCGGGCGGCGACCTCCTCGACGTCGCGCGGATAGACCTTCACGCCGCCGGAGTCGATCATGTCCTTCTTGCGGTCGACCAGGTGCAAGAAGCCTTCGTCGTCCACGTAGCCCATGTCGCCGGTCAGCAGCCAGCCGTTGCGGATTGCCTTCTCGGTGAGGTCGGGGCGGTTGTGGTAGCCGCTCATCAGGATCGGCCCGCGGCCGACGATTTCGCCGATCTCGCCGCCGTCGGCGTCGGTGCCGTCCTCGCGCACGATTCGCATCGAGAAGAACGGCGGCGGCACGCCGACCGAGCCCGCCTTGCGCACCGAGTCCTTGACGTCGAGGATGGTGACGAAGCCCTCGGTCAGGCCGTACAGCTCGTAGAAGCGGCCCGGCAGCAGGCGATTGAGCCGCTCCTTCTGCTCCTGGTGCAGCGGCGCGCCGAGCGACAGGAGCATCTGCAGCGACGCCAGTTTCTCCGGGGCGAACTGCGGCGCGTCGAGCAGCGCGACGATCTGCGCCGGCACCATCATCGTGTGCGTGACGCGGTGCCGTTCGATCAGCGCGATCGCCTCGGCGGCATCGAACTGCGACGCCAGCACGTAGTGCGCGCCGAGGTGGAAGCACGGCATCAGCGTGGTGTAGGCGCCGTTGAAGACGATCGCCCCGGTGTGCAGCACCACCGACTCCGGCGTCATCCGCCAGGCCGCGCCCATCAGCAGCGCGTACATCGCACGAACGTAGTGCGTGTGCATGATGCCCTTGGGCAGGCCGGTCGTGCCGCTGGTGTACATGATGTTGAACAGGTCGTCCTGCGTGACGGTCGCCCGCGGCGGCTGTGCCGAAGCGACCGAGCGCAGTTCGGCCAGGCTGAAGCAGCCCGGCTCGGCGCCGTCAACGAGCACGACGCGCCGGTGCAGCACCTGTGCCAGTTCGTCGCGGATCGACTCGATCACCGGCAGCATCGACACCTGGGTGACCAGCGCCGATGCCTGCGAATCGGCGAGCAGCGCGCGCAGCCCCGGCCCCATCAGCAGCGGCGACAGCGGCACGTTCACCGCGCCGAGCGACGGCATGGCGAAGGTCAGTTCGACCAGTTCGCGGCAGTTGCCGAGCAGGCTGGCCACCTTGTCGCCGCGGCGGATACCGAGGCCGGCCAGCGCATTCGCGGTACGGCTGACCCGCTCGGCGAACTGCGCGTAGGTGTGCGTCGCCCCCTCGAAGGTCAGCGCGGGTGCTGCGCCGCGGAAGCGTGCCTGCCGGTTGATCAGAGAGGCCAGTTCGAGCATCGTTTTCTCCGGCAATAATCCGGGTTGCAGAAGTTTGCCGCTTGCGGCGGCGGACGCAAGCACGATCGGGCGGGCTTTGCGCTCGGTCAAGCGCGCCGCCCGGTCGCCGTCTTACCTTTGCGCCGTCAACCCGGTGGAGACCGCCATGAGCCAGGCCGCGACCAAGACGCGACACGACGACATTTTCGTCGGCTTCAAGCCGATCGACGACCTGCATCACGAGTTCCAGTCGATCGTCGACGCGCTGAACGACCCGGCCGAGGCCGACTATGGCGAGCACCTGCTGGCGCTGCACGAGCACATGCTCCGGCACACCGCGCTCGAAGAGCAGTACATGCTGCAGGAGAACTACCCCCACTACGGGGTGCACAAGCGGGAGCACGACCGCTTCGTCGAACGGCTGGCCGACATGCGGCGCCGGTTCGATGCCGGCGATGTCGACGGCGTGCGCCACTATGCGCACGAACTGATGGGCTGGTTTGCCGCCCACGCGCAGAACCAGGACGCGCCGCTGGCGGCCTACCTGAAGGGCGAGGCCGGCACGCGCTGAGCGCGAGCCTGTTCGCTCAGGCGCGGCCGTCGCGCCTTGCCGCTCTCACGCGGCGATCCACAGCACCGGCAGCCGCGGCAGCTTGCGGAATATCCGCGACAGCGAGCCGTCGGTGACGAGCAGGGTGGCCCGGTCGATGTCCGGCGCCAGGTAGCGGTCGCCTTCCACCGACGGACACCTCTCCCGGACCAGCGCGTGCACTGCCTCCAGTGCCGGTGAGCTCTTCAGCGGACGCAGGAAGTCGATGCCCTGCGCCGCGGCCAGCAGTTCGATGCCGAGGATGTGCGCCGTGTTGCGGATCATCGGCGCCAGCCGCCGCGCGGCGAACGTGGCCATGCTGACGTGATCTTCCTGGTTGGCCGAGGTCGGCAGGCTATCGACGCTGGCCGGATGCGCCAGCGACTTGTTCTCGCTGGCCAGCGATGCCGCGGTGACGTGCGCGATCATGAACCCCGAGTTCAGTCCCGGCTCGCGCGCCAGGAAGGGCGGCAGGTGCGACACGCCGGTGTCGATCAGCATCGCGATGCGCCGCTCGGCGATCGCGCCAACCTCGGCGATCGCGACCGCCATGCCATCTGCGGAAAGCGCCACCGGCTCGGCGTGGAAGTTGCCGCCGGAGACGAGCGCCCCATAGGGCTCGGAGCCGACGCCTTCGGCGTCGGGTGCGAACACCAGCGGGTTGTCGGTCACCGCATTGGCTTCGCGCAGCAGCACCAGCGCCGCGTGCCGCAACTGGTCGAGGCAGGCGCCGACGACCTGCGGCTGGCAGCGCAGGCAGTAGGGGTCCTGCACGCGGTCGTCGCCTTCGCGGTGCGAGGCGCGGATCTCGCTGTCAACGAGCAGCGCCCGGTAGTACTTGGCGACGTCGATCTGTCCCGGCTGGCCGCGCAGTTCGTGGATGCGCGGGTCGAACGGCCCATCGCTGCCTCGTGCCGCATCCACCGTCAGCGCGCCGATGACCAGCGCCGCTTCGAGCACCGGCTCGAAGGTGAGCAGCGCGTGCAACGCCAGCGCGGTTGAGGTCTGCGTGCCGTTGATCAGCGCCAGGCCCTCCTTGGCGGCAAGCGCCAGGGGCGCGATGCCGGCCGCGCGCAGCAATGGCGCCGCCGGCGCCCGCTTGCCGTCGACGAGCATTTCGCCTTCGCCCAGCAGGGCGAGCGTCATGTGCGCCAGCGGCGCCAGGTCGCCCGAGGCGCCGACCGAACCCTGGCTCGGCACGTACGGCACCAGGCCCGAGTTGTGCACCTTGACCAGCATGTCGATGACGGCGGGACGCACGCCGGAGTGGCCGCGGGCCAGGCTCGCCGCCTTCAGGGCCAGCATCAGCCGCACCACGGACGGCGACAGCGGCTCGCCGACGCCGACGCTGTGCGAGCGGATCAGGTTCAGCTGCAGCGTGGCAAGGTCGGCTTCGCTGATCCTTGTGGAGGCGAGCTTGCCGAAGCCGGTGTTGACGCCATAGACCGGAGCGCTGCCCGCGGCGGCGCGCTCGACCACCGCGGCACTGGCGGCGATCGCCTTGCCCGCCGTGGGGTCGATCTCGACCGATACGTCGCCGGCGTGGACTGCCTGCAGATCGCCGAGAGTGAGCCGACCGGGACTGATTCGCAATGTGCGCAAGGTCATTTCCCCAGCATCGGCATGTTCAGGCCCTGCTCGCGCGCGCAGGCGATCGCGTCCTCGTAGCCGGCATCGGCGTGGCGGATCACGCCGGTGGCCGGATCGTTCCACAGCACGCGTTCGATTCGCTTCGCCGCCGCGTCGGTGCCGTCGCAGACGATCACCACGCCGGCGTGCTGCGAGTAGCCCATGCCGACGCCGCCGCCGTGATGCAGGCTGACCCAGGTGGCGCCGCCGGCGGTGGCGAGCAGGGCGTTGAGCAGCGGCCAGTCGGAGACGGCATCCGAGCCATCGCGCATCGCTTCCGTTTCTCGGTTGGGGCTGGCCACCGAACCGGAGTCGAGGTGATCGCGGCCGATCACGATCGGCGCTGCCAGTTCGCCCGATTTCACCATCTCGTTGAACGCCAGCCCGGCGCGATGCCTTTCGCCCAGCCCGATCCAGCAGATGCGCGCCGGCAGGCCCTGGAAGGCGATGCGGCTCTGTGCCATGTCGAGCCAGCGGTGGAGGCTGCCGTCGTTCGGGAAGAGTTCCTTCATCTTGGCGTCGGTCCTGCGGATGTCCTCCGGGTCGCCCGAAAGAGCCACCCAGCGGAACGGCCCCTTGCCGCGGCAGAACAGCGGCCGGATGTAGGCGGGCACGAAGCCGGGGAAGTCGAAGGCGTTGCCCACGCCCTGGTCGTACGCCACCTGGCGGATATTGTTGCCGTAGTCCACCGTCGGCACGCCCATGCTCTTGAAGGCAAGCATCGCCTGCACGTGCACGGCGCAGCTCTTCGCCGCCGCATCGCGAAGGCGGGCGTGCTGGCTGCTTTCGGCCTGCGCGGCGCGCCACTGCTCGACCGTCCATCCGGCCGGCAGGTAGCCGTTGATGAGATCGTGCGCCGAGGTCTGGTCGGTGACGAGATCGGGTCTGATGCCGCCCGCCTTCGCGCGCCGCACCAGTTCCGGCATCACCTCGGCGGCGTTGCCGAGCAATCCGATCGACACCGCCTTCTTCTGCGTGGTGTACTTCTTGATCCGAGCGAGCGCATCGTCGAGGTTCGCCGCCTGCTCGTCGAGGTAGCGCGAACGCAGGCGGAAATCGATGCGGCTCTGCTGGCATTCGATGTTCAGGGAGACAGCGCCGGCAAAGGTGGCCGCCAGCGGCTGGGCGCCGCCCATGCCGCCGAGGCCGGCGGTGAGGATCCAGCGGCCCTCCCATTGGCTGCCGCCACGAGCCCGAGCGCCGGGCCGCCCCAAGCCGGGCTCGATCCCCTCGGGGGATCGGCTGCGGCTTGCCGCAGCCGAGGGGTCTCCATAGTGCTGGCGGCCGGCTTCGACGAAGGTCTCGTAGGTGCCCTGCACGATGCCCTGGCTGCCGATGTAGATCCACGAGCCCGCCGTCATCTGGCCATACATCATCAGGCCCTTGCGGTCGAGCTCGTTGAAGTGCTCCCAGGTGGCCCACTTCGGCACCAGGTTCGAGTTGGCGATCAGCACGCGCGGCGCGTCGGCGTGCGTGCGCAGGACGCCGACCGGCTTGCCGGACTGGATCAGCAACGACTCGTCCTCGCGCAACTCGCGCAGTGCCTTCAGGATCGCCTCGAAGCAGTCCCAGTTGCGCGCCGCCTTGCCGATGCCGCCGTAAACCACCAGGGCGTCGGGGTTCTCCGCCACCTCGGGATCGAGGTTGTTCTGAATCATCCGGTAGGCGGCCTCGATCTGCCAGTTGCGGCAACTGATGGCGGCGCCGCGCGGGGAGCGCACCGGGTGCGCACGGGCGATCTGCGGGCTGGAAAGGTCGGTCATCGGGATCCTCGGCGGGCGGGGGCAGGCAATGCCGCGACTTTACTTGTCTAGACAGGTATGCACAAGTACCATCGCGGCATGGACATCGCCGCTTCCCGCGCCGCCGCGCCGTATGCGCGCGTCAAGGAGTTTCTCAAGACGGGACTGGCCGCCGGCCGCTGGCGGCCCGGCGAGCTGATGCCCTCCGAGGCCGAGCTGGTGGCGCACTTCGGCGTCAGCCGGATGACGGTCAACCGCGCGCTGCGCGAACTGCAGTCCCAGGGCCTGGTCGAGCGCGTGCAGGGCGTGGGCACCTTCGCGGCGCAGCTGCACCGCGTCTCCTCGACGCTGACCATCCGCGACCTGCAGGAGGAGATCGAGGCGCGCGGCCACCGCCACCACGCCGAGGTGCATCTGAAGCGCAGCGAGCAGGCCACCGCGGCGCTGGCGGCGAGCCTCGGCATCGCGGCCGGCAGCGCTGTGTTCCACACCCTGATCGTGCATCACGATGACGGCGCGCCGCTGCAGTGTGAGGATCGCTACGTGAACCCCGCCGCCGCCCCCGACTACCTGGCCGTCGACTTCACCCGCACTACGCCAACCCACTACCTGCTCGAGGTGGCGCCGCTGTGGGAGGCGCAGTACACAATCGAGGCGAGTCGCGCCACGGCGCAGGAGGCGAAGCTGCTCGGCATCGAGCGCGACGAGCCGTGCCTCGTCATCGTCCGCCGCACGGTCAGTCGCGGCGTGCCGATCACGCTGGCGCGCCTGGTGCACCCGGGTTCGCGCTACCAGCTCGCCGGGAGCTTCAGCCCATGAGCGTTCGGATGATCCGCGTTGACGAGGCGTCGCCACAGCGCTGGCGCAACGGCGGCGGTTTCACGCGCGAGCTGCTGGCGTGGCCGTCGGTCGAGGCGTGGCGACTGCGGGTCAGTGTCGCCGACGTCGAGTCCGACGGCTCGTTCTCTTCGTTTCCCGCGGTCGAACGCTGGTTCACGGTGCTTGACGGCAATGGCGTCGAACTGACTGTCGCTGGCACCGCGCACCGATTGACGGCGGAAAGCGCGCCGCTGCGCTTCAGCGGCGAGGCGCCCACCGTCTGCCGGCTGCTCGATGGACCAACGCGCGACCTGAACCTGATGCTGCGCGGCATACGCGGCGGAATGTTTGCTGTCTCCGCCGGCCAGCGCTGGCGGCCGCGCGCGGTGCAGTGCGGCCTGTTTGCTGCCGTGGCCGGCCAGTGCATCGCCTCCTCGGAACTCCCGGTGCCCGCGCGCAGCCTGCTTTGGTTCGACGAGGCGCCGGCGTCGCTCACGTTCGTGCCGGTCGATGCCGGCGCCGTGGCGGTGGGCTGGTGGCTGGCGGCCACGCCGCAGGAGAACGCGGCGTGGGCCTGACACTGTGGCGCAACGCCCGGCTGGCGACGCTCGATGGCGATTCGCCGTGGGGACTGATCGAACGCGGTGCATTGCTGGTCGATGGCGCAAAGCTGCGCTGGGTCGGTGCGGAAGTCGATCTGCCGCGCGGACCGAGGATCGAGATTGAAATCGACCTCGGAGGCAGCCTGGTAACCCCGGGCTTCGTCGACTGCCACACGCATCTCGTCCACGGCGGCGATCGCGCGCGAGAGTTCGAACTGCGGCTGCAGGGCGCGACTTACGAGGCGATTGCCCGCGCCGGCGGCGGCATCCGTGCCACCGTTGCCGCCACGCGGGCGGCGAGCGATGAAGAACTGTTCGAGACGGCGCGCCGCCGCGCGCTGGCGCTGATGGCCGAGGGCGTGACCACGCTGGAGATCAAGTCCGGCTATGGGCTGAGCCTCGAGCACGAGGCGCGCATGCTGCGCACCGCGCGCCGGCTGGCCAACGCACTGCCGCTGACGGTCCGCACGACCTATCTCGCGTTGCACACGTTGCCGCCCGAGTTCGACGACCGCGCCGACGACTACGTCGATGCCGCCTGCGCCTGGCTGCCGCATCTGCACGCCGAAGGGCTGGTCGACGCCGTCGACGCTTTCTGCGATCGCATCGGCTTCACGCCGGCACGGACGCGGCGCCTGTTCGAGGTGGCGCGCGGGCTTGGCCTGCCGGTGAAGCTGCACGCCGAGCAGCTCTCCGACCAGGGTGGCGCGCAGCTGGCCGCGCAGTTCGGCGCGCTGTCCTGCGACCATCTCGAATACCTCAGCGATGCAGGTGTCGAAGCCATGGCCCGCGCCGGCACCATCGCCGTGCTGCTGCCGGGCGCGTTCTACTTTCTCCGCGAGACCAGGCTGCCGCCGGTCGACAAGCTCCGCGCTGCCGGTGTGCCGATTGCGATTGCCACCGATCACAATCCGGGTTCGTCGCCGACGCTGTCGACGCTGCTGATGCTGAACATGGCCTGCACGCTCTTTCGCCTCACGCCCGAAGAAGCGCTGCGCGGTGCGACCGTCAACGGCGCAAGGGCATTGGGCCTCGCCGACCGCGGTCGGCTCGCTGCGGGCCAGCGTGCAGACTTCGCGGTCTGGAGCGTCGAGCACCCGAATGAGCTCGCCTACCGGTTCGGCGGCGGCAACCCCTGCCGGCGCGTCGTTCTGGCCGGCGCCGAGCGCATGCCATGAACGAAAGCATCTACGCATTGCATCGCGGCACCAAGCCGGTGCTGGTCAGCCTGCCGCATGTCGGCACGCTCATCCCGGACCCGCTGAAACCGCGGCTGGTCGAGCGGGCGCTGACGGCGGAGGACGCCGACTGGCATCTCGATCGGCTGTACGCCTTCGCGCAGGATCTGGGCGCCAGTGTCATCGTGCCGCGCCACTCGCGCTACCTGATCGACCTGAATCGCCCGCCGGAGAACAGCCCGATGTACGCCGGCGCCAACAACACCGAGCTCGCCCCGACGCGCTTGTTCAGCGGCGAACCGCTGTACCGCGCCGGCCAGGCGCCGACCGATGCCGAAGTGCAGCGGAGGCTCGCCCGCTACTGGCGCCCGTATCACGGCGCGCTGGCCGCCGAACTCGCGCGGCTGAAGAGCGAGCACGGCCATGCGGTCCTTTGGGACGGGCACAGCATCAAGTCGGTGCTGCCATGGCTGTTCGAGGGCAAGCTGCCGGACCTGAACCTCGGCACTGCCGGCGGTGCAAGCTGTGCGCCGTCGCTGCGCGCCGCGCTGACGCAGGTGCTCGCCGCGCAGGACCGCTACACGCACGTGACCGACGGCCGGTTCAAGGGCGGCTACATCACACGTCACTACGGCCAGCCGCCGGCGGGCGTGCACGCGGTGCAGCTGGAGATGTGCTGGTCGACCTACATGGACGAGCGGCCGCCGTACGCGGTGGACCCGCAGCGCGCCGTGCAGCTCGAGCCGGTGTTGCGTGCGCTGCTCCAAAGCGTGCTCGCCTGGAGGCCCGATGCCTGAGACGCGACCCGCCGCGCTGTGGGCGCCGCGCGCCTGGCTGACTGATGCTGCCGGCGAGGCGGGCTGGCGCGAGCGCGTGCTGTTGCGCATCGGTGCCGACGGCCGCTGGTCCGAAGTCACCGCGGACGTGACGAAACCGCCCGCAGAGGCGCAGGTGCTGGCCGGCCCGCTGCTGCCGGGCATCGTCGACGCCCACAGCCATGCCTTCCAGCGCGCCTTCGCCGGGCTGGCCGAGCGACGCGAGTCGGATGCCGACGATTTCTGGTCCTGGCGCAACCGCATGTATGGCGTCGCGCTGCGCATCACACCGGGCGAGTTGCGTGCCGTCGCCGCGCAGCTCTACGTCGAGCTGCTGGCCGGCGGCTACACCCAGGTGTGCGAGTTCCAGTACCTGCAGCACGACCGCGACGGCCGGCCGTACGGCGATCCGCTCGAGCTGTCGTGGGCACTCGCCGATGCAGCCGCCGCGGCGGGCATCGGGCTGACGGTGCTGCCGGTGCTGTACGAGCGCGCCGGTTTTGCACAGCCGCGGCTGCGCGACGACCAGCGGCGCTTTGCCATGGGCGCGGCCGATGTCTGGCGTGCCGCGAACGCGATCGCCTCTGCGGGCCGGCCGCTGGTGAACGCGGGCCTGGCGATCCACTCGCTGCGCGCCGCGGCGCCGGAGTCGATCACCGAACTGCGGCGCCTGGCAGAGGGCTTCGCCGGCCCGATCCACATCCATGTCGCCGAGCAGACCGCGGAGGTCGAGGATTGCCTGAAGGCCACCGGCGCTCGGCCGATCGAGTGGCTGGCCAGGCAAGGCCTGCTCGATGCGCGCTGGAACCTGGTACATGCCACGCATACCGTCCCCGCTGAGATCGACGCGGTGGCGAAGAGCGCCGCCGCCGCGGTGATCTGCCCGACCACCGAGGCGAATCTCGGCGACGGCCTGTGTGATCTGCCCGGCTGGCTGGCCGCCGGTGTTCGGCTTGCGATCGGCTCCGACAGTCACGTCTCGCGCGATGCGCTCGAGGAGCTTCGCTGGCTCGACTACGGCCAGCGCCTCGTGCTGCGCCGGCGCAACGTCAGTGCCGCGCCGCAGGCCGGCACTCCGTCGACGGCCGAGCGCTTGTTCAGTCGCGCCGTGAAGGCAGGTGCCGCGGCGGCAGGACAACCCGCTTGGGGCCTGCAGCCCGGCGCGCGCGCCGATGCGCTGGTGGCCGACGTGCTCGACGCGCCGCTGCTTGGCCTTCCGCCCGAACGGCTGCTCGATGCGTTGGTGTTCTCAAGCCCGGGTCGTCCGTGGCGCGACGTGATGGTGGCGGGCCGCTGGGTGATCAGCCGGGACCGACACGCCTCGCAAGAAGCGATCGCACGCCGCTTCGAGGGCGCGATGCAGGCGATCTGGGGCTCTGGCTGACGTGAGGCAGCGGGAGACCAGCACCAGATTCCTACGACGCAGCCGCCTGCGGTCGCAGCGCCTTTTCCACTGCCCGCGCAGCAATGACACGACCTTCGCGCGCGAACGCATCGTGGTTGCGCTCGATCTGGGAGACGTCGTACAGGTAGTTGACCATGAAGCCGGCGGCCTGCTGCAGCCCCTTGTCGGAGAGGTCGCCGAGCCAGTTGAGCCGCTCCAGTCGGGCACCGTTGTTGAGGTGAAAGCGGGCCACCGGATCGACCGGGCGCCCCTTGCCATCGCGAGCACGCAGCAGGTACTCGGCCAGTGCCGCCGTCAGCGCCGGACGCAGCGGGCGCGCCATTACTGCGACCTGCGTCCAGCCGGGTTCGTCGATGGCAGCGATCGTCTGCCGGTCTTCTTCGGTCAGCCACGTCGAAGCGCGCGCATTGCGCTCGCGGCGCAACCAGCCCATGAACCCGGGCACCGGCGACAGGGTCACGAAGCTGCGCAGGTTGGGCAGTTCGCGCTTCAGTTCGTCGACCACCTGCTTGATCAGGAAATTGCCCAACGGCACGCCGCGCAGCCCGTCCTGGCAGTTGGAGATGGAATAGAACACCGCGGTCGTGGCCCGCCTTGCTGCGATCGGCCGCCTCTCGGCCGCAAGCAGCGGCGCAATGGCATCGGGGATCTCGCGGGCCAGCGCCACCTCGACGAAGATCAGCGGCTCGCCGGGCAGCTGCGGATGGAAGAAGGCGAAGCAGCGGCGGTCGGCCGGGTCGATGCGGCGGCGCAGGTCGTCCCAGCTCGTGATCTCGTGCACGGCCTCGTAGCGGATGATCCGCTCGAGCACCAGTGCCGGCATGTTCCAGTCGATGCGCTTCAGTTCCAGGAAGCCGCGGTTGAACCAGGAGGCGAACAGGTGCTGGAAATCGGCATCCACGGTCTCGAGTTCGGGATGAACCACCGCCGCGGCGAGCACGTCCTCGCGCATCCGCACCAGCCGTTCGGTGCCGCCGGGGGCGAGGTTGAGGCGGCGGAACAGTTCCTGGCGGCGCGATTCGGCGGCGACATGCAGGGCGACACCGTTGCCTGCCGAGGGGTCGTTGCGGTAGCGATCGATGGCGCGTTCCAGCCGCGCGCGGTCGGCGCCAAAGCGGCTGGCCAGCTTCAGCAGGAAGTCGATCCGCTCTTCCGTCGTCAGCGATGCGTAAGCAGACAGCAGTTCACTGGCCAGTGCGACGCCGGAGGCTTCACCGCGTTCGGACAGCAGGGCATCAGCAAGCTTGATCAGATCCTGCGCCTTGGAGCGGCCGACCAGTCGCATCAGGTTGCCGATGAGTCCCGGTCCGGACGAAGTGCCCGTCGGCGGAAAGTTGTCTTGGGCCATGGCGCGTCCTTCGCCAGTTTGCGGTCACAGGCTGGCCAGGGTGTCGGCGACCGTCGGCCAGGTCAGGCGCAGATGCAATTCGCGCTCGATGCGCTCGCCGATGATCCGCCGCGACTCGCTCATGAAGGAATACATCATCGGACTGACGGCCGCGCGCAACTGCGCCCGCGGCAGGCGGGGCGGACGGGGCAGCCCGCAACGATCGGCGATGAGGTCGAAATACTCGCCCATCTTCAGTTGCGAGCGGTCGACCGCGTTGTAGACGCGGCCGCGGCCGCCTCGGTAAAGCGCCGCGATGCAGGTTCGTGCCAGGTCGTCGGCGTGGATGTGGTTGGAGAAGACGTCGTCGTCGTCGGCCAGTGCGGGTGCGCCGCTGCGCAGGCGAGCCAGCGGCAGCCGGTCGTGTGCGTAGATGCCCGGTGCACGCACCACGCTGCCATGCGCGGCGCGCACCGCACGCTCGGCGTCGAGCCGGCGCCAGGCACGGTCGTTTGCCGGCGCGGCCGGCGTCGTCTCGTCGACGCGGCCACCGGCGCGGTCGCCGTAGACGCCGGTCGTGCTGACGTACACCAGCCGCCTCGGCCTGCCGCGCAGTGCGGCCAGCAGCGCGCGTGTGCGTGGATCGCTGCGGCCGTCTGTTTCCGGCGGCGGCGCCAGATGAATCACGCGGCTGCGGAAGCCGGCCAGTCTCGCCAGGGAGCGGCGACGATCGAGGTTGCCGACGATTGGCACCACGCCGGCGGCGCGCAGCAGCGGCACACGCTCGGGCGAGGAGGTCAGTGCAACGATGCGAAAGCGCGCAGCGAGGCGTGCGACAATCCGGCCGCCGATGTCGCCGCAGCCGATGATCAGCAGCGGCGGCCGGCCCAGGCGACGACGCCCGCGCGGATTGTGTCCAAAATGCGCGGGCGTTGCCTTTTCCATCCGCGCATTCTATGAGCTACAAGGTCACCGTCCGCCCCTCGGGTCGTGAATTCACGGTCGAGGCCGATGAAACGATCCTCGCCGCGGCGCTGCGCAGCGGCGTCGGCCTGCCGTATGGCTGCAAGAACGGCGCCTGCGGCACCTGCAAGGCGAAGGGTCTGGAGGGCGAATGGACGCAAGGCCCGCATTCGTCCTCGGCGCTCACGGCCGATGAGCAGGCACTGCGAAAGCTGCTGGTGTGCTGCAGCCGGCCGCAGAGCGATCTGGTCATTGAGGCGCGCGAACTGACGGGTTTCGGCGACATCCCGATCAGGAAGATGCCGTGCCGGATCGCCTCGATCGAGCGGCCGGCGCCCGATGTGGCGATCGTCTCGCTGCAGTTGCCGGCCAGCGAGCGGCTGCAGTTCCGCGCCGGCCAGTACCTCGAGTTCATCCTCAAGGACGGCTCGCGGCGCAGCTATTCGATGGCCACCGCGCCGCACGCCGACGAAAAGATCACGCTGCACATCCGTCACATGCCGGGGGGCTTGTTCACCGACGCGCTGTTCGGCGTGACCCAGCCGGCGATCAAGGAGCGCGACATACTGCGCATCGAGGCGCCGCTCGGCACGTTCTTCCTGCGCGAGGACAGCACGCGGCCGATCGTGCTGCTCGCCAGCGGCACCGGTTTTGCGCCGATCAAGGCGATCGCCGAGCACATCTTCCACAAGCGCCTGAACCGCGACGAACCCGAGCGACCGGCGCGCCCGGTGCACCTGTACTGGGGCTGCCGCGCGCGGCGCGACCTGTACCTGCCGGAACTGCCCGAGCAGTGGGCGCGCGAGCAGCCGAACTTCACCTACGTACCGGTGCTGTCTGATGCAATCCCGGAGGACCAGTGGGCCGGCCGTGCCGGCTTCGTGCACCGCGCGGTGATGGAAGACCTGCCCGACCTGTCCGCCTGGCAGGTCTATGCCTGCGGCGCGCCGGTGATGGTCGATGCGGCGAAGAAGGACTTCACGCAACACTGCGGCCTGCCTGAGGAGCAGTTCTTCGCCGATGCCTTCACATCGCGCGCCGATCTCGCTTAGACTGCACCGCATGTTGATCGAACTCGTCCGACGCGCCCGACGTACTGCGGAGCCCCGCAGGAGTTCTCGCGCGCCCTGAACGAGTTGTTCGCCCCGGCACTTCGAGTGCCGGACCCACGAAAGGCCGCGAACTCCGCGGCCTTTTTGTTTTTCTCGCCCAAGGAGACAATGCGATGAAGAACGACCACTTCGAGACCGACGCGCTGATGGACGTCGCGGCGCGGCCGCCGCTGGTGTTCGTCGAGGGCCGAGGCTCGTGGCTGGTCGATCAGCGCGGCAAGCGTTACCTGGACTTCGTGCAGGGCTGGGCCGTCAATGCGCTCGGCCACTGTCCACCGGAAGTCGCCGCTGCACTGACGGCGCAGGCGCAGCGGCTGATCTCGCCGAGCCCGGCGTTCTTCAACGACGCCGCGGCTGCGCTGGCACGTCGGCTGGCGCAGCTATCGGGACTGGAGCGCATATTCCTCGCCTCGAGCGGTGCCGAAGCCAACGAGGGCGCGATCAAGCTGGCCCGCAAGTGGGGTTCGCTGCGCAAGGACGGCGCGTACGAGATCGTCACCTTCGCCGACGGCTTTCACGGCCGCACGCTGGCCACGATGGCCGCCAGCGGCAAGCACGGTTGGGACAAACTGTTCGAACCCAAGGTGCCGGGGTTTCCGAAGGCGCGATTGAACGACCTCGGCTCGGTGCGCGATCTGATTTGGCCGCGCACCGTGGCGGTGATGATCGAGCCGATCCAGGGAGAAGCGGGCGTTGTTCCCGCCGATGCGGGGTTTCTGCGCGGCCTGCGCGCCCTGTGCGACGAACACGGCCTGCTGCTGATCGTCGACGAGGTGCAGACCGGTGTCGGCCGCACCGGCACGCTGTTCGCGTTCGAGCACGCGGGCGTCGTGCCCGACATCATGACGCTCGGCAAGGGCCTCGGCGGCGGCGTGCCGCTGGCGGCGCTGCTGGCGAAGGAAGAGGTCGCCTGCTTTGCGCACGGCGACCAGGGCGGCACCTACTGCGGCAATCCGCTGATGGCGGCGGTCGGCAGTGCGGTGCTCGACGTGGTCGCGCAGCCGCAGTTCCTGGCCGGCGTGGCCGAGCGCGGCGCGCATCTGCAGAAGCACCTGCAGCGGTTGGCCGGGCGACACGGTCTCGTCGGCGAGCGGGGCAGCGGGCTGCTGCGTGCGCTCGACCTCGGCCGTCCGATCGGCGGCGCTCTGGTCGAAGCGGCGCGCGAAATGCAGCCCGAGGGGCTGCTGCTCAATTCGCCACGGCCGCACCTGCTGCGCTTCATGCCGGCGCTGAACGTGCCCGTCGAGGACATCGACCGCATGGCGGTGCAGCTCGACGGGCTGCTGGCGCGGCTGCGCTGAAGCCACCGCCGGCACAAAGGCACAATCGCAACCGCGCCGCGCGCCGGCGCCACGGGAACGGGAGAGGACGATGAGCAAGCCCACCATCTACATCGACGGCGAACACGGCACGACGGGGCTGGAGATCCGCGAGCGGCTGGCCGCGCGCGGCGACGTGGAAGTGGCCGGCCTGCCGCGCGAGCGCGCCAAGGACCCGGCGGCCAAGCGCGAGATCGTCAACGCCGTCGACCTGGTGATCCTCTGCCTGCCCGACGATGCGGCGCGCGAGACGGTGGCGCTGATCGACAACGAACGTACCCGCGTCATCGACGCCAGCACGGCGCACCGCACGGTCGCGGGATGGGTCTACGGCTTGCCGGAACTGACGAAGGAGCAACGGGCGCACGTTGCGGCTTCGCGCCGGGTTTCGAACCCGGGCTGCTACCCGACAGGCTTCCTGGCGCTGGTGCGGCCACTGCGCGAGCGGAACTGGCTTGCAGCCGAACTGCCGCTGTCGGTGCACGCCATCTCCGGCTACTCCGGCGGCGGCCGCAAGATGATCGAGAGCTTCGAGCAGCCGGCGCCCGGCGCGCGGCCGCAGAACTTCGGCGCCTACGGCCTGCGGCTTTCGCACAAGCACGTCGAAGAGATGCGAGCGCACGCGCTGCTCGACCGCGCACCGCTGTTCGCGCCCGCCGTGGGCTATTTCCGCCGCGGCATGCTGGTGCACGTGCCGCTGCAGCTGGCAGCGCTGCCGCGCGCGGTTTCCGGAGCCGACCTGCACGCGGCGCTGGCCGAGCACTACGCCGGCGAGCGCTTCGTCACCGTGCGGGGGCTCAACGACAGCGGCGCGCTGCGCGAGGGCACCTTCCTCGAGCCCGAGGCGCTCAATGGCACCAATCGACTCGAACTTTTCGTATTCGCCAATGACTCGGCGCGGCAGGCGCTGCTGGTAGCGCGGCTGGACAACCTCGGCAAGGGCGCCAGCGGCGCGGCGGTGCAGAACCTGAACCTGATGCTCGGCCTGCCCGAGGAAGCGGGACTCACATGAGCCTGTACCAGCCCTCGCATTTCGCCGTCGGCGACCAGGCGACGCTCATCGCGCTGATGCGCGAGCGGCCGCTGGCCACGCTGGTGTCGGTGGCCGACGGCGAGCCGAGCTTCACTCACCTGCCGCTGGAGGTCGAGGAGAGCGAGACCCGCGTTCGCCTGCTTGGCCACGTGGCGCGAGCCAATCCGCACTGGTCAAAATGGAGCGGCGGATCAATGGTGACGGCGATCTTCCACGGGCCGGACGGTTACGTGTCGCCGAGCTGGTATTCGGTGCGCGAGGCGGTGCCGACCTGGAACTACATCGTCGTGCACGCCGCCGGCCGGCTCGCCGTCACGCACGATGCCGAGAACAAGGAACGGATCCTCAAGGCGCTGATCGGCCGCCACGACGACGCCTACCGCCCGCAGTGGGACGAGTTGCCCGAGACCTATCGCGAGGGCATGAAGCGCGCCATCGTCGGCGTGACGATCGAGGTCGAGCGGCTCGACGGCAAGTTCAAGTTGAGCCAGAACCGGCCGCCGCAGGATCGCGCCGCGGTGCGGGCTGCGCACGCCGCCGCGCCGCCAGCGCCGTCGCTGGCCGACTGGATGCACAGGCTCGGCATCGGCGGCTGAGCCGCGGTACCCAGTGCCGGAGTCGCGCACGGGCCGCGCGGAAACGTTCGATTCCCGCTCGCGGGACCAGCGGCTGCGTTCCCGGTCGGCCGGTTGCGGACCGTCGCGGGTGGGTGCACCGGCTCCGGTTGGGGGCGCGATCGAGACGCCGGAGTGCCCTGTTGCGCTCATGTCCCCCGGCGCCTGCCTTTTCGGCAGGCGCCTCCTCCTTTACTTCGGCTGCACAGGGCACCCCGGCGTCTCAATCCTGGTGCCGTGTTGCCCGCCGCCCTTGGCGGGCACGACCTCCGCAGTCACGCCCGTGAACGCAACGAAGCTCCACAGCGGCTCGATAGCCCGCGGCCACGAGGACCGCTTGCCAATGACCGCTTTGAGGCGCCCCGCGTAGGCCCGAGTTCGGCCAGAGGACGCTTTTGCCGGGCCCAAACTCGACAAAGCTGACGCTGGGCTCTCCTCATACGGTGGTGGCAAAATTGCTACCATTCAGGGGTGATCATCGTACTCGATACGAACGTGTTCGTGGGTGCTTGCCTCGGAACGGGAGCGGCCAACCAAGTGCTCGCCGCCTGTTTGTGCGACGAGCAC
This sequence comes from uncultured Burkholderiaceae bacterium, assembly GCA_964610575.1. Lineage (GTDB taxonomy): Bacteria > Pseudomonadota > Gammaproteobacteria > Burkholderiales > Burkholderiaceae_F > JADJWR01. The sequence goes on along the minus strand of CAZSYX010000037.1, from coordinate 912 downwards.
ACGCCATTGATGGGCACAGCGCTGCTCATGGAATACGAGGACGTGCTAGGACGCGCCGATCTGTTCGCGAAGTGCCGGCTCAGCGTTACCGAGCGAAACGAACTGTTCGATATCTTCCTGGCGCACTGTCGATGGACACGGATCTACTTTGGCTGGCGTCCCAATTTGCCAGACGAGGCGGACAACCATCTTGTGGAGTTGGCGGTCGCCGGTGGCGCCGACCACATCGTCACGAGGAACGTGCGCGACTTGCGCGCACAGCAACTGAAGTTCCCCGGGTTGTCGGTGATGACGCCCGGGCAGTTTCTGAAGGAGGTCACTAGATGAGCGCCCTGACTATTCGTCTTCCTGACGACAAGCATGAGCGCCTGAAAGAACTGTCACGGCGTCGCGGTACCAGCGTCAACCGCCTAATTGACGAAATGGCGACGCTGATGCTGGCTGAGTTCGATGCGGAGACGCGCTTTCTGTTGCGCGCGAAGCGCGGGCGCGCGCGTACCGCGCAAGGACTGGAGTTGTTGCGCAAGGCTGGCAAGAAGTCATAGCCGCAATAGTCGAACCGCTCCAGTGACATCGCTGCGCGAACGACCACTTCGGCGGTGGACCCCAGCGAACGACGGTCCGACCGCTCAGGGTCGATAGCGCACGGCCACGACGACCGCTTGCCGGTCGCTGACCGCTTTGTGGCGCCCCACGTAGGCCTGGGTGCGGCCAGTTGCAGGCCGCGCGGGGGTACGCCTGCCCCGGTTGACGCGCGATCGAGACGCTGCGGTGCCCTGCTGCGCTCATGTCCCCCGGCGCCAGCCTTCGGCAGGCGCCTCCTCCTTGACGTCGGCTGCACAGGGGACGCCGGCGTCTCCATCGCGGTGCCGCGTGCGCTGCGCTGGCGGTAGTCCGCGGTGGTGGATGGCC
>CAZSYX010000036.1:26172-30495 GCA_964610575.1 uncultured Burkholderiaceae bacterium | reverse complement strand
ACCAGCACGATGTCGTACTGCTCCTGGCTGTAGACGCTCTCGACCTGCATCGAGATCGGCTTGCCGATGAAGTCGGAGAGCATCGCCATCGCCTGCGACTCCTCCTCGAGGAAGAGATCGACCACCGTCTGCGAGGCGAGGATGCGGAACTCCCTGGTCTCGGCGAACTGGCGCGCCTCGCGCAGGATTTCGCGCAGGATCGCGTAGCAGATGGTGCGCGCGGTCTTGATCTCGCCGCGGCCCTGGCACGTCGGGCAGGGCTCGCACAGGATGTGCGCCAGCGATTCGCGCGTGCGCTTGCGCGTCATCTCCACCAGGCCGAGCTGGGTGAAACCGTTCACCGTGATCCGCGTGCGGTCGCGCGAAAGCGCCTTGCGGAACTCGGCCAGCACCGCGTCGCGGTGCTCGACGTTGGCCATGTCGATGAAGTCGACCACGATGATGCCGCCGAGGTTGCGCAGCCGCAGCTGGCGGGCGATCGCCTGCGCCGCCTCGAGGTTGGTCTTGAACACCGTGTCGTCGAAGTTGCGCGTGCCGACGTAGGCGCCGGTGTTCACGTCGATGGTGGTCATCGCCTCGGTCTGGTCGATGATCAGATATCCGCCGCTCTTCAGCTCCACCCGGCGGCCGAGCGCGCGCTCGATCTCGTCGTCGACCTGGTAGACATCGAACAGCGGCCGTTCGCCCGAGTAGTGCTCCAGCTTGTCGGCGACCTTGGGCACGTACTGGCGGCCGAAGGCCTGCAGCGCCAGGAAGTTCTCGCGCGAGTCGACCTGGATCGAGGTGGTCTCGTCGGTGGCCACGTCGCGCAGCACCCGCTGTGCCAGCGACAGGTCCTCGTACAGCAGCGTCGGCGCCGGCTGCCTGCTCGCCGCTTCGCGGATCCGCGACCAGCGCAGCCGCAGGTAGGCGATGTCGGCGGCCAGTTCCTCCTCGCCGGCGTCTTCGGCGCTGGTGCGCACGATGTAGCCGCCCGTCTCGTCGGCCGGTACCAGCCGGGTCAGCGTGTCGCGCAACTGGGCGCGCTCGGTCTCGCCCTCGATCCGCTGCGACACGCCGATGTGCGGCTCCTGCGGCAGGTACACCAGCATGCGGCCGGCCAGGCTCACCTGCGTCGACAGCCGCGCGCCCTTGGTGCCGATCGGGTCCTTGACCACCTGCACCAGGATCGCGTCGCCCTCGCGGATCAGCCGCTCGATCGGCGGCGGCCGCTCCTGCTGGCGGTGCTCGAGGATGTCGGCCACGTGCAGGAAGGCGGCGCGCTCCAGCCCGATGTCGACGAAGGCCGACTGCATTCCCGGCAGCACGCGCGCCACTTTGCCGAGGTAGATGTTGCTGACGATGCCGCGCGAGGCCGTGCGCTCGACGTGCAGTTCCTGCACGACACCGGCCAGCATGACCGCCACCCGCGTTTCCTGCGGGGTGATGTTGATGAGGATGTCGTCCATAAACCTTCGGCGGAAGTGTACGCATCGGCTGCGCCGATGCACGTGCACTTCCGCCGGACAGAAGTCGGCGCGCGCCGCTTGAGGCGGCTCGGCGCGGCGCGCGAAGGGATCAAGGAAGGTCGGCGATGCCCGCCAGGCGCAGCAGTTGCGCGGTTTCGAACAGGGGCAGGCCCATCACGCCGGAGTAGCTGCCTTCGAGGTGCTCGATGAAGCAAGCGGCCATGCCCTGGATGGCGTAGCCGCCAGCCTTGTCGTACGGCTCGCCGCCGGCGCAGTAGCGCTCGATCTGTCGTTCGGAGAGCGGGGCGAAGCGCACCGTCGACACCGATTCGGCGGTGAACAGTTCCAGCCGCGCGGCCGGACCGCAGGCGAGCGCGACGTAGGTGCGCACCTCGTGCGCCCGGCCGGCGAGCCTACGCAGAAAGGCGGCAGCTTCGGTACGGTCGGCCGGTTTGCCGAGGATCTCGCCGCCGACCGTCACCACCGTGTCGGCCGACAGCACAGGCCGCACGGCCAGTTGCCGCATGCCGAGTACCTCGAGGCCGAAGCGCGCCTTGGCGGTGGCGACGCGGGCGGCAAACGCGCCGGCGGTCTCGCCTTCGTGCGGCGCCTCGTCGATGTCGGGGCCGCGCGGCTGCGCAAGCCGCAGCACCAGTGGCTCGAAGCGGACGCCGATCTGCCGCAGCAGGTCGCGCCGGCGGGGGCTGCGCGAAGCGAGATACAGGTCGGTCATGGCTGTTCTCCGTTCAGGCGCGGTGGTAGGGGTGGCGGGCGAGGATCGACCAGGCGCGGTAAAGCTGCTCGACCAGCAGCAAGCGGGCGAGCGCATGCGGCAGCGTCATGCTCGACAGCCGCAGCAGCAACTGTGTACCGCGGCGCAACTCGTCGGTCAGGCCGTCCGGCCCGCCGATCACGAAAGAGGGCGAGTCGCCGCGGTCGCGCCAGCGGCCGAGCTGCTCGGCAAAAGCGGCGCTGGTGAGGTCGCGGCCGCGCTCGTCGAGCGCCACCGTCACGCTGCCCGCGGGCAGCGCCGCGCGCAGCCTTTCACCTTCGGCGGCGCGGATCCGCTCGGGCGGGCGGCCGTCCCGCGGCTCGGGCTTCAGCTCGCGCAGGTTGACCGAGAAATCAGCCGGAAAGCGCTTGAGGAAGTCCCCTATCGCGTCATCGGCCCAACGCGGCTGCCGCTGGCCGATGGCGATGATCGAGATCTTCATCGGCTTGGCGTCCGGGGCTGGCGTGCCTGCACCTGCCCGGCGGTGCTCACGCGGCGACGCGCCCGCGCGCCGGCGGGGCGAGCTTCATGCGCACCGGCTTGCCGCCCCAGATTTCCTCGAGCGCGTAGTAGTCGCGGACCGCCGGCTGCATGATGTGCACCACGATGTCGCCGAGATCGACTAGCACCCACTCGCCGACCTCGGTTCCCTCGACACTGAGCACCTCGCCGCCGGCGGCCTTGACCTTCTCGACCACGCTCGAGGCAAGCGCGCGCGTCTGCCGGTTGGAGGTGCCGCTGGCGACGATGACGCGATCGAAGAGCTCGGTCAGCTTCGTCGTGTTGAAGACCTTGATGTCCTGGGCCTTGACGTCCTCGAGGGCGTCGACGACGAGGCGCTGCAGTCTGCGGATGTCCATCCGTTCCTTTTAATCGCCGCCCATCGCTTCGCGCCCGCCCCCCCAAGGGGGCACGCAACTGCCTTGGGGCGGCCCGGCGGCAGTTGCTAGCGGTATAGGTGATGGGCACGAATATAGTCGAGCACCGGCGCCGGCATGATCTCGGCCAGACGGGTATCGCGCATCGGGGAGGGCGGCTGCAAAAGCAGGGCGCGGATCTCGGTGGCCGAGGCATCCACCGGCGTCATCTCGATCTCGACGATGCGCCCGTGCCCGGCCTCGTGCACCGCGTGTGGCCTCGCCCAGTGCGCGTTGAAGTATTCTTGCAGCGCGTAGCTCGGCGTCAGCAGGGCGTCGGCGCGGCGCGCCACCGCCAGGTGGGCGTACTCGAGCAGCTGCATCCAGTCGCGCCAGGTGTCGATCCGCTCGAACTGGTCCGAGCCCATGATCAGCACCAGCGCAACGTGGTCGCCCAGCGTCGCGCGCAGTTCGCGCAGGGTGTCGATGGTGTAGGTCGGTCCCGGCCGCTCGATCTCGCGCATGTCGAGCACGAAGCTCGGCTCTTCGCGGATCGCCGCCAGCACCATCTGCGCGCGGTGCGTGGCGTCCGTGACCTGTCCCTTCTGCCACGGGTGGCCGGCGGGGATGAAGCGGACCTCGGTCAGTGCCAGTTGCGCCAGCGCGTCGCGCGCCAGCTGCAGGTGCCCGATGTGGATCGGGTCGAAGCTGCCGCCGAGCAGGCCGATGGTCAACGCTACTCCGCGGCCCAGTCGCGCGGGCGAAGGAAGTCCGCGTACAGCTTCGCCTCCGGCGTGCCGGGCTGCGGATGCCAGTCGTACTTCCACTCGACCTTCGGCGGCATCGACATCAGGATCGACTCGGTGCGGCCGCCAGACTGCAGGCCGAACAACGTGCCACGGTCGAATACCAGGTTGAACTCGACGTAGCGGCCGCGGCGGTAGGCCTGGAACGAGCGCTCGCCTTCGCCGTAGGCATGGTTGCGGCGCCGCTCGACGATCGGCACGTAGGCGTCGAGGAAGGCGTCGCCGACCGCGCGCTGCAGGGCGAAGCTGCGCTCGAAGCCGAGTTCGTGGAAGTCGTCGAAGAACACGCCGCCGATGCCGCGCGGCTCGTTGCGGTGCTTGAGGAAGAAGTACTCGTCGCACCAGCGCTTGAGGCGCGGATAAAGCGCCGGCCCGAAAGGTTCGAGCGCCGTCCTGCAGACGGCGTGGAAGTGGCGCGCGTCCTCCTCGAAGCCGTAGTA
>CAZSYX010000036.1:0-26072 GCA_964610575.1 uncultured Burkholderiaceae bacterium | reverse complement strand
GCGCCGTCCTGCAGACGGCGTGGAAGTGGCGCGCGTCCTCCTCGAAGCCGTAGTAAGGTGTCAGGTCCATGCCGCCACCGAACCAGTACACGTCCGGCTGGCCGACGGCGTGCGCACGGAACAGGCGCACGTTCATGTGCACCGTCGGCACGTAGGGATTGCGCGGATGGAACACCAGCGACACACCCATTGCCTCGAAGGCGCGGCCGGCCAGTTCCGGTCGCTGCGCCGTAGCAGAAGGCGGTAGCCGCTCGCCGAGCACGTGCGAGAAGCCGACGCCGCCGCGCTCGAGGAGGCCTCCGTCCTCGACGATCCGCGTCAGACCGCCGCCGCCGAGCGGGCTGCCGGGCGGCTTCTCCCACAGGTCGGCGCGGAAGGGCTTGCCGTCAAGCGCTTCGAAGCGCTCGACGATGCGCCGCTGCAGGCCGAGCAGGTACTCGCGGACGGACTGGGTGTCGACGAAGTGAGTCATTTCTTCAGATGGCGTCCAATGAACTCGAGCACCGACTCGTACCAGGCGACGATGTTGCGCGGCTTCAGGATCCAGTGGTTCTCGTCGGGAAAGACCAGTAGTTCGCTCGGCACGCCGTGGTACTGCAGCGCCTCGAACAGGTTCAGTCCCTCGTTGATCGGGCAGCGGTAGTCGAGTTCGCCGTGGATGATCAGCGTCGGCGTCTTCCAGTTCTTGATGTGGCGGATCGGCGCGTAGCGGTCGAACTTCGGCATGTCGGCGTAGGGGTCCTCGCCGCCCATCTCCAGGTACCACCACGCCGGGTGGTCGGTCACGCCGGTGAACTGCGCCATGGTGACGATGCTGGCGTGCGTGACCAGGCACTTGAAGCGGTCGGTCTGGGTGCCGACCCAGTTGGTCATGTAGCCGCCGAAGCTGCCGCCCATCGCCATCGTGCGCGCGCCGTCGATGTCGGGCCGCTTCAGCAGCGCGTCGGTGACCGCCATCAGGTCCTGGTAGCACTGCGCGCCCCACACGTTGCCCCAGACGCCCTGGATGAACTCCTGGCCGAAGCCGGTCGAGCCGCGCGGGTTCGGCAGCGCCACCGCGTAGCCCTGCGCCACCGCCAGTAGCGGGTTCCAGCGCCAGTGCCAGCCGTCCTGGTCCATGCCGATCGGCCCGCCGTGGATCCACAGCAGCAGCGGCACCCGGCCTCGCGCGTTCTTTGGCTTGACGAGAAAGGAATGGATCATCGCGCCATCGGTCGACTTGAAGCGCAGGTTCTCCACGGTGGCGAAGTCGGCCTTCTCCTGGCCAGACAGCCGGGCCAGCGTCTTCGGCGTGCTTCCGGCGCGGGCGTCGGTGACGAAGCACTCCGGCGCTTCGAGCAGCGTCGAGCGGATGCCGGCGATGCGGCCATCGGCAAGCGAGGTCAGGTTCGAATGGGCACCGCCCGCATCAACGTGGCTGACCCGCTCGACCTTGCCGCTGTCGACGTCGATGGTGAACACCGGCGTGCAGCCTTCGTCGTCGGCATTGGCGATCAGCCTGCGGCCGTTCGTGCTCCAGTCAGAAACGCTGGGCCAGCGGTCCCACTGCGCGGCCAGTTCACGGATGCCGCCGGTGGCCACGTCGATCACCACCGCCAGCGTTCGCCCGACCGCCTTCGGGCTGCGGAACGAACGTGTGCTGGCAATGCGACGGCCGTCGGGCGAGAACACCGGCGCGTCGAAGTTCACGCACGGCGCCTCGCCGATCACCCGCTGCTCGCGGGTGTCGGCGTCGATCAGCAGGATGGTCGTGTCCAGTTCGCGGTCAGCGCCGGGCGTCTGCCTCGTCACCGCCACCAGGCGGCCGTCGGGCGAAACGTCAAGCGACGGCTCGATGGCGAATTCGTGCCGCGCGCCGGGCGTGAGGTCGACGCGGTGGCGGCCGCCGGCGTCGCAGGCGATCACGTGCGTGAAGGCAAAGTCCTCGTTCTGGTGCAGCCAGTGGTCCCAGTGGCGCACCGGCTGGCGGCCGTAGCGGCGCGCGCTCGGCCCCTTCTTCTTTCGCTCGGCGGCGGTCTCGCGCTGCTTCTCGAACGGCACGTCGGTCAGCACCGGCGCGAACAGCACCATGCGGTCGGCACCCTTGGCGCAGCGGAAGCCTTCGACGCCGAGCGGCTCGTCGGTCAGCATCAGCGGCTCGCCGCCTGCGGTGGGCAGGCACCAGACCTGCATGCGCTTGTCGGCATCCTCGTCGGTCTTGACCTCGTTGGGTTGCCGATTGGACAGGAAACACAGCGCGCCGTCGTGGCGGAAGCACGGTGACGTGTCCTTCGTGTCGCCGCGCGTCAGCTGCGTGGCCGGCGAACCGTCGGTCGGCACCTTCCAGAGGTCCGACACGTACTTGGCGCCGTCGCGATCGAGCCGCTGCACCGCGACCGCCAGCCAGCGGCCGTCGGGGGAGGGCGCGATGTCGGAAACGCGCTTCAGGGCGATGTGCTGCTCGACGGTGTAGGTCACGTGAAGTCCCCGAAACAGGATGCCGCCTTGCGGCGGCATTGACGTCGCTGATGCGGGCGCCTGCCGCGCATCACTCGCGCGGCGAAGCGGGCGCGGCGGCAGGAGCGCGCCGATTGATGGCGCGATGGCCGATGTCGGTGCGGTACTGCTGGCCGGCGAAGCGCACCTGCGCCGCCGCGTCGTAGGCGCGGCGCTGTGCTGCGCGCACACTGTCGCCGAGCGCGGTCACGGTGAGCACGCGGCCGCCGCTGGTCAGCAACTGACCGTCGACGACCTGCGTGCCGGCATGGAAGATCACGCAGTCCTCGGCATCGGCGGGCAGCGCGATCACCGGGTCGCCCTTGCGTGGCGCATCCGGGTAGCCGGCCGCGGCCAGCACCACGCCGAGCGCCGTGCGGCGGTCCCACTCGGCCTCGACTTCGTCCAGCGTGCCGTCGATGGCGTGCTCGAGCAGATCGACAAGATCGGACTTCAGCCGAAGCATGATCGGCTGCGTCTCCGGATCACCCATGCGGCAGTTGAACTCGAGCGTGCTCGGGTTGCCCTTGGAGTCGATCATCAGCCCGGCGTAGAGGAAGCCTGTGTACTCGATGCCGTCGGCCGCCATGCCTTGCACGGTCGGCAGGATGATCTCGCGCAGCACACGGGCATGGATCGTCGGTGTGACGATCGGCGCCGGCGAATAGGCGCCCATGCCGCCGGTGTTCGGCCCCTCGTCGCCGTCGCGCAGCCGCTTGTGGTCCTGGCTGGAGGCCAGCGCCAGCACGTGCTGGCCGTCGCTCATCACGATGAAGCTGGCTTCCTCGCCGTCGAGGAAATCCTCGATCACCACCCGCGCGCCGGCATCGCCCATGCGGTTGTCGACCAGCATGGCGTCGATGGCGGCGTGCGCCTCGGCGAGCGTCCGGGCCACGACCACGCCCTTGCCGGCGGCCAGGCCGTCGGCCTTGATGACGATCGGTGCGCCGCGGCGGTTCACGTAGTCGTGCGCGGCGGTCGCGTCGCTGAAGGTCTCGTATTCGGCGGTCGGAATGCCGTGCCGCTTCATGAAGCGCTTGGCGAAATCCTTCGAGCTTTCGAGCTGCGCCGCGGCCTGCGTCGGGCCGAAGATGCGCAGGCCGCGGCTGCGGAACACGTCGACGATGCCGGCCGCCAGCGGCGCCTCGGGCCCGACCACCGTCAGGGCCACATCGCTTGCGGCCGCGAACTCGGCCAGCGCGGCGACGTCGGTGATCTCGAGGTTCCTGATCCGCGCGCTCGGCCCGGTGGTGCCGCGCGCCGTGCCGCCGTTGCCCGGTGCAACCAGCACCTGGGTTACTCGATGCGAGCGCGACAGCCTCCAGGCCAGCGCGTGTTCGCGGCCGCCCGAACCGATGACCAGTACGTTCATTGCTCGAGCGCCGCAGTGGTGTAGACGGATTGCACGTCGTCCAGATCGTCCAGGGCGTCGAGCAGCTTCTGCATCCGCGCCGCATCGTCGCCGGCGAGCGCGGTTTCGGCGGTGGCCTTCATCGTGACCTCGGCGACTTCGGGCTTCAGGCCCGTCCTTTCCAGCGCGTCCTTCACGGTCGGGAAGTCGCCGGGAGCGCAGATCACCTCGACCGAGCCGTCGTCGTTCGTGATCACGTCCTCGGCGCCAGCCTCCAGCGCCGCTTCCATCACCTTGTCCTCGGAGGTGCCGGGCGCAAGCAGGAACTGGCCGCAGTGCTTGAACATGAAGGCCACCGAGCCGTCGGTGCCGAGGTTGCCGCCGTGCTTGGTCAGCGCGTGCCGTACTTCGGCGGCGGTGCGGGTGCGGTTGTCGGTCATGCAGTCGATCATCACCGCCGCGCCGCCGATGCCGTAGCCCTCGTAACGGATCTCCTCGTAGTTCACGCCCTCGAGCTTGCCGCTGCCGCGCGCAATCGCCGACTGCAGCTTGTCCTTCGGCACGTTGCCCAGCCGCGCCTTGTCCAGCGCCAGCCGCAGCCGCGGGTTCATGTCGGGGTCGGGGCCGCCGTCGCGCGCGGCGACCGTCACTTCACGGATGATCTTGGTCCACAGCGAGCCGCGTTTGGCGTCCTGCCGGTTCTTGCGGTGCTGGATGTTGGCCCATTTGGAATGGCCGGCCATGGTCGATGTCTGGCTGCACTTCGGGGGCGGCGAGTCTAACATTCGAGGCTGAATGATCGGCTCGCGAACGAGGTCCAGACCCCTTGCACGACGCCGCACTTTCATCTTACCGACGCAGACTTTCCCGAGGACACGATGGCCGAGCCCCTGATCATCGCCAAGACAGGCGAACACGAACTGGCGCTGCTGCCCGCGCTGGCCAACCGCCACGGCTGCATCACCGGCGCCACCGGCACCGGCAAGACGATCACGCTGCAGGTGCTCGCCGAGCGGTTCTCGGCAATCGGCGTGCCGGTGTTCATGGCCGACGTCAAGGGCGATCTCACCGGCATCGCCAAGGCCGGCCAGGCGAGCCCGAAGATGATGGAGCGGCTGCAGAAGTTCGGGCTGCCGGAGCCGAAGTGGCAGGGTTTCCCGGTCACGCTGTGGGACGTCTGGGGTGAGCAAGGACATCCGGTGCGCGCCACGGTCTCCGACATGGGGCCGCTGCTGATCGCCCGCCTGCTGGGCCTGAACGACACCCAGGAAGGGGTGCTCTCGATGGCATTCAAGATCGCCGACGACAACGGCCTGCTGCTGCTGGACCTGAAGGACCTGCGGGCGATGGTGCAGTACGTCGGCGACAACTCCGCGCAGTTCAGGACGCAGTACGGCAACGTTTCGCCGGCCTCCATCGGCGCGATCCAGCGCGGGCTGCTGCAGTTGGAAGAGCAGGGTGCCGAGAAGTTCTTCGGCGAGCCGATGCTCAACATCGAGGACCTGATGCAGACGGCCGACGGCAAGGGCGTGATCAACGTGCTGGCCGCCGACAAGCTGATGAACAACCCGCGCCTTTATGCGGCTTTCCTGCTGTGGCTGCTGTCAGAACTCTACGAGAACCTGCCGGAGGTCGGCGACCGCGACAAGCCCAAGCTGGTGTTCTTCTTCGACGAGGCACACCTGCTGTTCAGCGACGCGCCGCAGGCGCTGCTGGAAAAGGTCGAACTGGTGGTGCGGCTGATCCGCTCCAAGGGCGTCGGCGTGTACTTCGTCACCCAGAACCCGCTCGATGTTCCCGAGAAGGTGCTGGGCCAGCTCGGCAACCGCGTCCAGCACGCGCTGCGCGCCTTCACGCCGCGCGACCAGAAGGCGGTGAAGTCGGTGGCGCAGACGATGCGGCCGAACCCCAAGCTCGACATCGAGCGGGCGATCCTCGAACTCGGCGTCGGCGAGGCACTGGTCTCGCTGCTCGACGCCAAGGGCACGCCGGGCGTCACCGAGCGCGCCTACGTGCTGCCGCCGGCATCGCAGATCGGCCCGATCGAGCCCGCCGAGCGGCGGGGGCTGGTCAACCGCTCGCTGGTGGCCGGCGTCTACGAAAAGGCGCTCGATCGCGAATCGGCCTTCGAGATGCTGAAGGCGCGCGCCGAGTCGGCGCCCGCGCCGGCGCCGGGGACCAAGGGTGCGCCTGGCACAGCCGCTCCCGCTCCCGGTGGTGGCGGCATGCTGGGCGGCATCAGCGACATCCTGTTCGGTTCCACCGGCCCGCGCGGCGGGCGCCGCGAGGGCGTTGTCGAGGCCGCAGCCAAGAGCGCCGCCCGCTCCGCCGGCTCGGCCGTCGCGCGGCAAGTGCTGCGCGGCGTGCTTGGCTCGTTGCTCGGCGGCAAGAAGTAGTCGCGCGGGTCGGCAGCCGATGAGGGCGGGCGCGGCGGCCAATTGCATCCGGCGGAGCGGGCGTGCTGGCGGCGCTTGAGGCCACCGCCCTGGCCGAGGCGATCCGTCGCTCGGTCTGGGCCTATCCGCTGCTGGAAACCGTCCACATCGCCAGCATCGGCGCGCTGTTCGGCAGCGTGCTGCTGCTCGAACTGCGCGTCTTCGGCCTGGGGCGCGAGATTGGCGTCGTGCCGTTGGCGCGGCTCGTCTTGCGCACTGCGCTCGCCGGCTTTGCCTGTGCGGTCGCCTCCGGATCGTTGCTGTTGGTCTCGGCGGCGACGGAGGTGGCAGCGAATCCCGCCTTTCGGGCCAAGTTGGTGTTGATCCTGATCGCCGGACTGAACGCAGTCGTGTTTCATGCGCGGGGCGGCCTGCGCGGGCGCGACGCCCTGGCGCGGCTGCAGGCGGCGGCGTCGCTGCTGCTGTGGCTGTCGGTGCTCGCCGCCGGCCGCCTGATCGCCTACTTATGAGGGACTGTTCGATGAAACGACGCACCTTGCTGCTGGCCACGGCCGTCGCGCCCCTGGCCGCGCTGGCGCATCACGGCTGGTCGAGCTTCGATCAGGACAAGCCGGTCTATCTGGAAGGGCGCATCAAGACCGTGCGCTGGGCCAATCCGCACGCCGAGGTCGTGCTGGTGGTCGACCGCGCCATGAAGCTGCCGGCGGATCTCGGCCGGCGCAGCCTGCCGGCGCAGAGCCAGAACGTCGACGGCGCTGCGATCCTGGCAAGAACACGCCTGCCCGAGCAGGCGGCCGGCGAATGGACGATCGAGTTCGCACCGCTTTCTCGTATGCAGGCGTGGGACGTGCGCGAGCCGAAATCCGGCGACCGCATCGAGGTGATCGGCTACATCGCGCCGAAGGTCGGCGACGGGCGACTGCTTCGGGTGGAGTACCTGTTCGCCGACGGCAAGATCTTCGGCCTGCGTTCTTCGCCGGCCAGTTGAAGCGGCCGCGGCGCGCGGCCTACTTGCCGCCGTTACGGCTGCTGTGCAGGTGGGTCCAGTCGACGCCGCGCCGTTCGGCCATCGACTGGCCGAGCGCGTCGAGATCGGCATCGCCGAGGCACAGCTTGAGCGCGTCGGCGATCACCGTGTCCTCGACTTCGCAGTGGCCGCGGTAGCCGGCGGCGAACACGCGCACCGCTTCGGCGTCGAGCGTTGCCGGCTCGCCTCGCTCGATGGCCTCCAGCACCGGTCGCACGAGCTGCCAGACCCGGCCGAGGCTGACGTGCTCGGCTTCGAGCCGGCTGAGCGCAGCTTCGACTTCCGGCCGCCGCGCCGGGTCCTTCTGCGGCAGCAGGCGGCGCAGCAGCGGAAACAGGTCGACTTCCTCGTCCTCGTGATGGCGCGGCGCCGCCTCGTCGAAGTAGCGGCGGATCGTCGTCGCGGTGACGCGCGCGGCGTCGTCGACCCCCATCGCGCCCAGGTGCTCGCGCAGCCTTTCGAGCAGGCCGGTCATCCTTCGCACGCGATCGTGGCAGGCCAGCCAGAGCTCGAGCGGCTGGTCGAAACCGGCCGCCGGCGTGCGGAAGTCAATCAGCGCCACTTTCTCCTCCCGAGTGCGGACCAGATGCCGCCCGATGGTGGATCGGCAGGCGCGAAGTGTGCGCGCCACGCCCACACGACGCGCAATACCGACTGTGGCTTGCGTTGATCTGCATCAAGCGGAATCCGGCGCGTCGTAAGCCGCTGCCGCTGCCGAGGACGCAGGCCACGTGAAGCCACTTGAGCCCTTCGTGCATCGCGCAGGTAGCCGCCGTCGTGGCGCTACCGCCGTCGTCGTCGTGGCGACGGCGTTGGCCGCAGGGTCAGGTGGTCGCCAGCGCAGGCTCGGCGACTTGGGCCGGGCGAGCAGCGGCCTCGGTCTCGCCGAGCAGGAAGGCGATCAGTTCGCGCACCGGGCGGATCTGGGTGCCGAAAGGCAGCTTTCCATCCCCGCGAAAGAACAGCCCGCTCATCACGTCGCCGCGCAGGGCGGCGGCCAGCTGGTGGTCGATGCAGAACTGGCCGATCTTGGCGATGCCGTCGCGCAGCCCGCATTGCGCCAGGCAGTCGAAGACCATCGTGCAGCGCTTCGGGCCCCGCGCGGCGGCCTTGGCCTGCAGCTTCGGCAGCAGCCGCAGGTAGTTCTCCAGCCAGGGCGTGCGCACCGCGCGCGCCGGCAGGCCGGCGACGCTGATGAACTCGACGATGTCCTCCGGCTTCGCGCCGGCCAGCACGCGCTTGAACTCGGGGTGCGCGTCGCTTTCCTCGGTGACCGCAAAGGCGGTGCCGACCTGCACCGCCGAGGCGCCCAGCGAGAACAGTTCGCGCACCCGTTGCGGCGTGTTGATGCCGCCGGCCGGGATCAACGGCACTTTCTCCTCGGCACCTATCGAGCGCAGCAGGGCACGGGTCTCGGGGATCACCTGCTCGAACTCGAAGCGCGGATCGCCGAGGTCCTCGATCCTGGCCGCGCCCAGGTGGCCGCCGGCGTGCTTCGGATGCTCGATCACGATCGCATCGGGCATCCGGCCCTTGCGTTCCCACTTCTTCAGGATCAGCGCAATGCCGCGCGCATCGGACAGGATCGGCACCAGCCCCACTTTCGGGTGATCGGCCGTCAGTTCCGGCAGGTCGAGCGGCAGGCCGGCGCCGACGACGATCGCGTCGATGCCGCTGGCGCAGGCCTGGCGGACATAGGCCGCGTACTCCGATACGGCGCGCATCACGTTGACGGCCAGCAGTCCGGCGCCGCCGGCGATGCGGCGCGCGGCGCCGATTTCGCGGTCGAGCGCCTCGAGGTTAGCGGCGTTGATCGTCGCCTTCGCGTTTTCGCCGCAGCCGATGTTGGTCGTGCGGGCCATCAGGTCGGGGTGGTGGCGGCGCAGGTCGACCGAGGCCAGCGTGCCGACGGCGTTGTTCGCAGCGACCGTGCCCGCCAGACGGTGGGCGGAAATGCCCACGCCCATGCCGCCCTGCACGATTGGCTTCAGCTCGCGGCCACCGAGTCTCAGCGGGGGCAGGTTGGCAACGCTCATGGGCAGGCTCCTTCCGCAATTCGCGGGCGCATCAGTGCCGACTCGTGTTCTGCACAAACGGGCAGCGCGCGGGCCATCTGCTGCGCCACAGCCCGGAAGACGCGCTGCGCCTGCACCGGGTCGAAGTCGGCGAGCTGCGCCGCGCTCGAGCATCCGGAGCACGAATACACCAGGGGTTGCTGCTGGCAAGCGTTCATGTCGATGTCGGGCCCCGCCGCTTGCGCAGGCGCTGCCGGACAGGCCAGCGCGGGCAGGGCAAAGCCGCCACGAACCGGTGGAAACCGCCGCAGTTTGGGGGGCAGGACGGGCCGTCACCTTGAGCCGCGTCAACTCCTGCGCAGTGAGAAGGCGCGGAAGGGGTACCGGCGTCGGTATGGGCGCGAGCGCCGGCCGGCCGGCAGGATGTACTTAGCACGAATCATTTCCCGCTTGCGTGCCGAAGGGGACACTGAGGTCCGGTGCGGCACGCAACGGAAAGGCGCGCCTGCAGCGCACCGGTCAACCTGCTGGAGAGCTGCCGATGATTGTCCTCGATGCCCGCAACTGGGAGCCGCCCCGGCCGTTCGAGGAGGTCATGGATGCGCTGTGCCGCCTGCAGCCGGGAGAGCGCATCCGGCTGATCGTCGGCCGCGAGCCGCTGCCGCTCTATAACGTGCTCGAGCGCAACGGCTACGCCTGGTTCACGATGGCGCGCGACGACGGCGCCTACGAAGTCGACATCTGCGAGCGGAGCGCCGAACAGATCTAACGCGCGTGCCGGCGCAGCCGCTCGACGTCGCGCACGTGGATGCGCCGACCGTGCACCTCGATCAGTCCGAGCGCGGACAGATCGTGCAGGATGCGCGACAGGTGCTCCTGGGTGAGGTTCAGCCGCGAGGCGATGACGCCCTTGGCCACGGGTAGCTCGATGTCGATGCTGCCCTGGGGTTCCGGCGCACCTTCCTCGGCGCTGGCGCCGACGCAGTCGCGCAGCAGGAAGCCGATCAGCCGCTCGGTGCCCGAACGCGTCGAGTAGGCCTCGACGTCGGCCACCAGCTGGTGCAGGCGCCGCGACAGCCCGGCGAGCATGCGGCGCGCGAACACCGGGTCGCGGTCGATGTTCTCGAACACCGCTTCCTTCGGCACCAGCAGCAGCAGGCTGTCGGCGAGCGTCTGCGCACTGACCACGTGCGGCACCTCGAGGAACATCACCGCCTCGCCGAAGCTCTGGCCCTGCTCGATGATCTCGATCACCTTCTCGACGCCGGTCGGCGAGACGAACGACAGTTTCACCCGGCCGTAGCAGACGATGTAGGTGCCGGCGGCCGGATCGCCGCGGCGGAACAGCGTCTCGCCGCGCGCAATTCGCAGCATGCGGGCGCCGGCGGCAATGCGCGCGCGCTGCTCTTCGGACAATTCCTTGAACAGCGGCAGGTTGGCGATGAAGGCTTCGGCGCTCGGTGCTGGGGCAGTCATGTTGTTGCCGGGAACGCGGATGAACGGGCCGAGGGCAGTATGCAGCAACACCCCCACCGCCCGGCCGGGCGGTCGGGGGGGGCGGCGTAGAACCGCAGCCAGTGCGTGGCGTCGATCCCAGGCGGCGCCACTGCAGTCGCCGCAGCGGCCTTCGGGGCCTGCGCGCTATTCGCAATAGATCTCGGCGTCCTTGCGCCGGTACCACCACCACGTGCCGAGGACGCAACTCAGATAGAACGCGATGAACACGTACCAGGCGGCGTGCGGAGTGCCGGTCGTCGCCAGCGAGACGCCCACGGCCATGGGAATGAAGAACAGCCCCAGCGCCGCGATGGCTGCCGTGAATCCGAGCGCGACCGACGCCTCGATCTCGCCCTCGCGTTTTGCCTTCGCCATGGCCTCGTCGCCCTGACCCCTCACCCGCTGCGTATGCAGCGTCAGGAACACACTCGGCACCATTCGGAACACCGAGCCGTTGCCGATGCCGGTGGTGAGGAAGAGCAGCACGAAGACCCAGAAGAACGCACTGGCATTGCCCGGACCGGAGCTGTCGGGCAGGAACCCGAACACCGCAAGCGCCGCGACGAACATGACGAGGAAGTTCCAGAAGGTCACACGGCCGCCGCCGACGCGATCGGAAATCCAGCCTCCCAGCGGCCGGATCAGGGCGCCGAGCAAGGGCCCCAGGAAGGCGTACCTCAGCAGGCCCGAGTCGGGGAACTGAGTCGCCAGCAGTGTCGGGAAGGCGGCCGCAAAGCCGATGAAGGAGCCGAACGTCCCGCCATACAGCCAGCCGAGCATCCAGGCGTGCTTGCGGCGGAAGATCACCGCCTGTTCCCGGAACGTCGCCCGGACGCCGCGAATGTTGTCCATGCCGAACCATGCGGCCAGCGTCGCCAGCAGGATGAACGGCACCCAGATATAGCCGGCGTTCTGCAGCCACACCTGGCTCACTGCGGGATCGTTGTAGGTCTGCGGTCCGCCGCCCATGACCGCCAGGGCGCCGCCGTAGATGCTCAACGGCACGACCGCCTGCATGACACCGACGCCCAGGTTGCCCGCACCGGCATTCCACCCCAGCGCCGTGCCCTGCATCCGCTTCGGGAAGAAGAAGCTGATATTGGCCATGCTGGCTGAAAAATTGCCGCCGCCGAGGCCGCACAGCAGCGCAATGGCCACGAACACCGCGTAGTTGGTGCTCGGGTCCTGCACCGCGAGGGCCATCCACAGCGCCGGCAGCAGCAACGAGGCGGTGCTGAACACGGTGAAGTTTCTGCCACCGAAGATCGGCACCACGAACGAATAAGCGAGCCTCAAACCGGCGCCCGAGAGCCCCGGTAAGGCGGCGAGCCAGAACAGTTCGCTCGTCGAGAACTTGAAGCCGATCTTCGGCAGTTCGATGACCACCACGCTCCAGACCATCCACACGGCGAAGGCCAGGAACAGGGCCGGCATCGAAAAGACCAGGTTGCGCAGTGCGATGCGCCGGCCGCTCGCGCGCCAGAAGTCCTCGTCGTCGGGCCGCCAGCCGACCAGCCAGCGACTGCCGGCGACCCGCGGATCGAGCAGGCGTCCCGCGACCAGTTGATCGCGCAGCTTGGTGTCTTTCTCGAGGATGGCCTGGCGTTCGCTGCGTTCCGCCGCCCAGGTCCAGATCATCACGCCGGCGAGCATGGCGTACATCAGCATGAAGCTGCTGCTGCGCACGTTGGTGGCGTCGGCGGCGATGCCGAACACGATCGGCAGGCTGAAACCGCCGAGCCCGCCGATGACCCCCACCAGGCCGCCGACGGAGCCCATGTTGTCCGGGTAGTGATCGGCGAGGCTGCGGTAGACGCTGGCCTTGCCGATGCCCTGCGCGATGCCGACGATGAACACCAGCACGGTGAACAGCACCACGCCGACGCCGATCTTCACGCTGACGTCGCCCTTGATGCCGTGAATGATCAGCGTCGTCGGCGGATAGGCGAGGAAGAACAGGCAGACGATGCACACCCAGAAGACCCACCAGGTGACCGTGTCCCCGCCCCAGCGATCGGAGACGAAACCGCCCAGCGCGCGGATCAAGCCCGAGGGCAGTGTGAAGAACATGGTGATGAAGGCCGCGGTCTTCAGGTCCAGGCCGTATTCGCCGATGTAGTACTTCGGCAGCCACAGGGCCAGTGCGACAAAGCCGCCGAAGACGAAATAGTAGGCGAGGCCCAGTCGCCAGACGCGCGCTTCGGTCAGCGGGGCCAGTTGCTGCCCGATCGTCGGGAAGACGTTCTTCCTTCTACGCTCCTCGAGCTTCGGATCCGGGAAGGTGAGGAACCAGAAGATCACGGCCATCACCAGAAGGGCAATGGAATACACCTGCGGCACCATCCGCCAGCCGAAGGCGACCACGAGCAGGGGCGCAGCGAGATTGGTGACGGCGGAGCCGGCATTGCCGACCCCGAATATGCCCATCGCGGTCCCCTGCTTTTCCTTCGGGAACCATGCCGAGGTATAGGCGATGCCGATCGCGAAACTGCCGCCAGCGAGGCCGACGAACAGGCCGATCACCAGGTACTGCCAGTACTGGGTCGCGAAGGCCAGCCCATAGGTCGGGATGGCGACCAGCAACATGTGGATGAAGAAGACGATGCGGCCGCCGTAGCGATCGGTAAGCATGCCCAGCGGCAGACGAATCAGCGAGCCGGTCAGGATCGGCGTGGCCACCAGCAGGCCAAACTCGGTTTCGTTCAGTCCGAGTTCTGCCTTGATCCTGATGCCGATGATGGAGAACATGGTCCAGATGGCGAAGTTGACCGTGAAGGCCAACGTGTTCATCGTCAGGACCGAAGTGCGCTTGCCTTGCTCCGTCATTGCCATGATCTGGGCTCCGGCTGATTGAGGGTGATCGCCGCGGTCATTGCCTGCCGGGCTTGTCGTGTGCAATGCGCGGCATGAGTCAGGGCGCGCGGTCCAGGCGCGCCCAGTGCATGGCGTCGACCTCGATCGCCGCGGCGGTGCCGTGGAAGCCCGCCGACATGTCCCACGGCGGAATCAGGTTGCCGACGTTGCGGGCGATGAACAGGTCGCCGGGCCCGCAGTCCATCAGCGCGAACGGCACGATGCGCGAGTCCGAGCAGCCGATGAACAGCGTCTTGGGCTGCTGGCCCTCCTCGACCAGCCGGCGGAAGGTTTTCTCGTAGCGCGGGAAGAACTGCTTCTCGAAGCGCGCCAGCCTGGCGAGAAGTTCGGTGTCGGGCATGGCCGCCTCAGTGGCTGTGCGCCTCGCTGGCGTGCATCAGCGAGTGCGCGTAGTCGCGCAGCGCCCGCCTCAGGTTGCGCTCTGCCAGGCGGGCGGCGATCCGCGGCTGCACCGCCTCGAACGGCAGCTCGCGGCCGTCGATCCGCCGCGACACCCGCAGCACGTGCAGGCCGTAGCGGCTCTCGACGAGATTCGGCAGGATCCCTGTGCCGGGGAACTGCGCGACCGCCTGCCAGAACTCGGGCGCCACTTCGCTGCGCGTCAGCTGGCCGAGATTGCCGCCGACCTGCGCCGACGGGCAGTTCGAGCACTCCGCTGCCAGCGCGGCGAAGCGGGCCGGCTCGGCGAGCACTTGTTCGAGCACCTGCTGCGCGCGGCTTCGCATCGCGGCCAGCGGCGTGTGCTCGGTCACCGCGAACAGGATGTGGTCGGCCTCGACCAGGTCGCCGCTGCGGAACAGACTGCGGTGCGCGGCGTAGTAGCGGCGGCAGTCGTCCTCCGTCGGCAGCGGCGGCTGCACCTCGCGGTCGAGCAGCTCGTCGACCAGCCGCTCCTCGCTGTCGCCTTCGAGGCCGAGTGCGCGGGCGCGCTCGAGCAGGCGGTTGCGGATGTCCTGCGCCTGCATCTCAGCGCCTCGCGCGAACGACCTGGTAGGCGCGGCCGAGGTAGGTCAGGGCGGCGAATCCGCTCCAGATGTGCACCAGCCGCGAGAACGGGAAGACGAGGAAGATCGTCATGCCGAGCACCAGGTGCAGCTTGAAGATCGGCGCAACGTCGCCGATGTAGCTGGCGGCATCGGTGCGCAGCGTGACGATGTGCTGCGCCCAGGTCATCAGCTTGATCATCTCGCCGCCATCGCGGTGCTGCCACGAGAAGGCGAGCGACACCAGCCCGAGCGCCAGCTGCACCGCCAGCAGCCACAGCACCACCCAGTCCATCGTCGTGGTGGTGACCTTGATCCGCGGCTCGGTGAAGCGGCGGTGCATCAGGATGATCAGGCCGACCAGCATCACGAAGCCGGCCGCGCCGCCGGCGACGATGGCCAGCATCTGCTTGGCCGGCGCCTCGATGCCGAGCGCGTGAAACACCGGGATCGGTGTCAGCAGGCCGAACAGATGGCCGAAGAAGATGCCGAGGATGCCGATATGGAACAGGTTCGAGCCGACCCGCAGCTGGCCGGTGCGCAGCATCTGGCTGGAGTCCGACTTCCACGTGTACTGCTCGCGGTCGAAGCGGATCAGGCTGCCGATCAGGAAGACGGCCAGGCAGACGTACGGATAGACGCCAAAGGCGAGGGTGTGCAAGGAGCTCATAAGACTCTCCGCTGGAACTGGATCGGTTGTTCGGCGGCCGGGCGCGGCACGGTCGAGCACGGCGCGCTCGCGCCCATGAAGTCGACCGGTGCATCGAGCCAGGCGGCATCGATGGCGGCGTAGGAGGTGTCGTCCTCGACCGTTTCATCGGCGCCGAGCGCCGGCTCGCCGGCCAGCGCCAGCAGCAGGTCGAAGGCGCCGGCGTAATCCGACTGGCGCGAAGCGAGCACGCCGCCAACAGCACGCACCAGGTGGGTAACCTCGGCGAGGTGCTCGCGCGCTTCGCGTGCCGGCAGCACCGACAGGTACTCGAGGAAGGCCGGCAGGTAGTCGGGCAACTGGTCGGTGTCCAGTTCGATGCCGGCGGCGCGGTACATCTGAAGCAGGTCGACCATTGCCTGGCCGCGGTCGCGCGAGTCGCCGTGCACGTGCTCGAACAGGTTCAGCGAGGTGCGCCGGCCGCGGTCGAAGGTGTCGATGTACCGCTCCTGCGCGTCGAGCGGGTCCAACGAACCCAGCCGGGCGAGCAGCGGCTCGAAGCCGCTGCGCCGCGCCGGCTTCACCGGCGCCGACGCAAGCGCGGCCGCGAGTTCTTCGAGGTGGCCGAACAGGGGCTCGGTCGGATAGTCGAGCAGCCGCGCCAGCGCGCGAAGGGCAAGGGCGGCGTGAGTGTCGTTCGTCGCCATCACGCCTGCTCCTTGATCTTGATGACCTTGCGCTTGGAGCCGAACAGGCTCTTGACGCCCGCCTTCTCGTCGGCCGCGTTGCCGAGCGAGAAACCGCAGGAGCCGCGCAGGTCGAAGGCGTCCTCGGCGTATTCGCGGTGCGTGGTCGGGATGACGAAGCGATCCTCGTAGTTGGCGATGGCCATGATCCTGTACATGTCCTCGACCTCGGCCTGCGTGATGCCGGCCTGCTGCAGGATCTCCGGCCGGTCGACCCCGTCGACATGGCGGCCGCGCATGAAGGCGCGCATCGCCAGCATCCGTTCCAGCGCGCGGGCCACCGGCGCCTCGTCGCCCGCGGTGAGCAGGTTCGACAGGTACTTCAGCGGGATGCGCAGGCTGGAGACGTCGGGGATCTCGCCCTTCATCTCGACTGCGCCGGCTTCGACCCGCGCCTGCACCGGCGACAGCGGCGGGATGTACCAGACCATCGGCAGCGTGCGGTACTCGGGGTGCAAGGGGAGGGCCACCCGCCAGTCGACCGCCATCTTGTAGACGGGCGAGTTGCGCGCCGCCGCCAGCCACGCATCGGGCACGCCGTCGGCTCGCGCCTGCTCGATCACCGCCGGATCATTGGGGTCGAGGAAGATCTGCAGTTGCGCGTCGTAGAGGCTTCGGCTGTGCTCGACCGACGCCGCTTCCTCGATGCGGTCGGCGTCGTACAGCAGCACGCCGAGGTAGCGGATCCGCCCGACGCAGGTCTCCGAGCACACGGTCGGCTGGCCGGCCTCGATGCGCGGATAGCAGAAGATGCACTTCTCCGCCTTGCCGGTGGACCAGTTGTAGTAGATCTTCTTGTACGGGCAGCCGGAGACGCACATCCGCCAGCCGCGGCACTTGTCCTGGTCGATCAGCACGATGCCGTCTTCCTCGCGCTTGTAGATCGAGCCCGACGGGCACGAGGCGACGCAGGTGGGATTGAGGCAGTGTTCGCACAGCCGCGGCAGGTACATCATGAAGGTCTGCTCGAACTCGCCGTAGACCTGCTTCTCCATCTCGGCGAAGTTGGCGTCCTTCGAGCGCTTGGAGAACTCGCCGCCGAGGATCTCCTCCCAGTTCGGCCCCCACTCGATCTTTTCCATCCGCTCGCCGGTGATCAGGCTGCGCGGCCGCGCGGTCGGCGCCGCCGTCATCTCGGGCGCGCTCTGCAGGTGGTCGTAGTCGAAGTCGAACGGCTCGTAGTAGTCGTCGATCTCCGGCAGGTTGGGGTTGGCGAAGATGTTCATCAGGATGCGCGCCTTGCCGCCCTGGCGCGGCGCCAGCTTGCCGTTGTGCTTGCGCACCCAGCCGCCGTTCCACCTGTCCTGGTTCTCCCACTCCTTCGGGTAACCGATGCCGGGCTTGGTCTCGACGTTGTTGAACCAGGCGTACTCCACCCCGGTGCGGTTGGTCCACACGTTCTTGCAGGTGACCGAACAGGTGTGGCAGCCGATGCACTTGTCGAGATTCAGCACCATGCCGATTTGCGCACGAACTTTCATGGCGATCCTCCTCAGGCCTTCGCGGCCGCAGCGGCCTGTTGCATCGCATCCGGCGCCGGCGTGTCGAGCCAGTCGACCTTGGCCATCTTGCGCACGATCACGAACTCGTCGCGGTTGGTGCCGATCGTGCCGTAGTAGTTGAAGCCGTAGCTCAACTGCGCGTAGCCGCCGATCATGTGCGTCGGCTTCAGGACGGCGCGAGTGACAGAGTTGTGGATGCCGCCGCGCTGCCCGGTGACCTCCGAGCCCGGCGTGTTCACGATCTTTTCCTGCGCGTGGTACATCATGCACATGCCGGGGTTCACCCGCTGGCTGACCACCGCGCGGGCGGCGATGGCGCCGTTCGAGTTGTAGAGCTCGATCCAGTCGTTGTCAGCGATGCCCACCGACTTGGCATCGGTCTCCGACAGCCAGACCACCGGGCCGCCGCGATTGAGCGTCAGCATGATCTGGTTGTCTGTGTACGTGGAGTGGATGCCCCACTTCTGGTGCGGCGTGATGAAGTTCAGCACCATCTCCCCATTGCCATTCGGCTTGTGGCCCTTGACCGGGGCCACCGACTTCATGTCGACCGGCGGCCGGTAGACGCACAAGCCCTCGCCGAAGGCGCGCATCCAGGCGTGGTCCTGGTAGAACTGCTGGCGCCCGGTGAGCGTGCGCCACGGGATCAGCTCGTGCACGTTGGTGTAGCCGGCGCTGTAGGAGACCTTCTCGCTCTCCAGGCCGGACCACGTCGGCGAGCTGATGATCTTGCGCGGCTGCGCCTGGATGTCGCGGAAGCGGATCTTCTCGTCCTCGCGGTGCAGCGCCAGGTGCTTGTGGTCGACGCCGGTGATCTTGCCGAGCGCATCCCAGGCCTTCACCGCCACGTGGCCGTTGGTCTCCGGCGCCAGCATCAGGATCACCTCGGTGGCGTCGATGTCCGACTCGATCTTCGCCATGCCCTGCGTGGCGCCGGCCTCGGTGACCACGCCGTTCAGTGCCTTCAGCGCCTCGACCTCGTCGGTCGTGTTCCAGGCGATGCCCTTGCCGCCGTTGCCGACCTTGGTCATCAGCGGGCCAAGCGCGGTGAAGCGCTTGTAGGTGTTGGGATAGTCGCGATCGACCGCGATCATCTGCGGGGCGGTCTTGCCCGGCACGAGGTCGACCTCGCCCTTCATCCAGTCGCGCACCTCGAGCGGCTGGGCGAGCTCGCTCGGCGTGTCGTGCAGCGTCGGCACCAGCACCAGGTCCTTTTCGACGCCGAGGTGGCCGACGCAGACCTCGGAGAACTTCTTGGCGATGCCCTTGAAGATCTCCCAGTCGGATCTGGCCTGCCACGCCGGATCCACCGCGGTGGACAGCGGGTGGATGAACGGGTGCATGTCGGAGGTATTCAGATCGTTCTTCTCGTACCACGTCGCGGTGGGCAGCACGATGTCCGAGTACAGGCAGGTCGTGCTCATGCGGAAGTCGATCGTCACCAGCAGGTCGAGCTTGCCCTGCGGCGCCTGTTCGTACCACTTCACTTCAGTTGGCTTGACGCCGCCTTCCTCGCCGAGATCCTTGCCCATCACCCCATGCGTGGTGCCCAGCAGGTGCTTGAGGAAGTACTCGTGACCCTTGCCCGAGGAACCGAGCAGGTTCGAGCGCCAGACGAACAGGTTGCGCGGCCAGTTGACCGGGTTGTCCGGGTCCAGGCACGACAACTTCAGCGACCCGTCCTTCAGGCCCTTGACCGCGAAGTCCTTCGGCTCCATGCCGGCGGCGGCAGCCTCCCGGCAAAGCTGCAGCGGGTTGGTCTGCAGTTGCGGGGCGGAGGGCAGCCAGCCCATCCGCTCCGAGCGGGCATTGAAGTCGACCAGGCTGCCGGCGAACTTGGCCCGGTCGGCCAGCGGCGACAGGATCTCGTCGACGGTGAGCTTCTCGTAGCGCCACTGGTCGGTGTGCGCATAGAAGAAGCTGGTCGAGTTCTGCTGCCGCGGCGGCCGCACCCAGTCGGTCGCAAAGGCCAGCGGCACCCAGCCGGTCTGCGGTCGCAGCTTTTCCTGGCCGACGTAATGCGCCCAGCCGCCGCCCGATTGGCCGACGCAGCCGCACATCATCAGCATGTTGATCACCGCCCGGTAGTTCATGTCCGAGTGGTACCAGTGGTTCATCGCCGCGCCGATGATCACCATCGACTTGCCGCGCGTCTTGTGCGCGTTCTCGGCGAACTCGCGCGCCAGGCGGATCACCGCGGCGCGCGAGACGCCGGTGATCTTCTCCTGCCACGCCGGCGTGTACGGCGCGTTGTCGTCGTAGCTCGTGCCGAGGTGGTCGCCACCGAGGCCGCGGTCGACCCCGTAGTTGGCCGCCAGCAGGTCGAACACGGTGGCGACACGGACGTCCTGTCCGCCGATCCGCAGCGTGCGGGTGGGCACGTTGCGCACCAGCACTTCCTTCAGCGGGTTGGCCGAGAAGTGCTCGGTCTCGATGCCGCCGAAGTAGGGGAAGGCCACCGGCGTGGTCGCGGCACCGTCGGATCCCAGCAGCGTCAGGGCGAGCTTGATCTCGGCGCCGCCGCGCGCCTCGCGCTTCTCGAGGTTCCACTTGCCGATGTTGTCGCCCTGTTCGCCCCAGCGGAAGCCGATCGAGCCGTTGGGCAGCACGATCTGGCCGTTGGCTTCATCGACCGCGAGCGTCTTCCACTCGGGGTTATTGCCCTGGCCGAGCTTGTCGTCGAAGTCGGAGGCGCGCAGGTAGCGGTCGGGCACGAAACGGTTGCCGTCGCGCTTGAGCATCACCAGCGTCGGCATGTCGGTGTACTGGCGCCCGTACTCGGTGAAGTACTCGGACTTCTTCGCCCCGAGGTGGAACTCGTTGAGGATCACGTGCCCGAGCGCCATGCCGAGCGCGGCGTCGGTGCCCTGCTTGGGATGCAGCCAGACGTCGGAGAGCTTGGCGACCTCGGAGTAGTCGGGCGTGATCGCCACCGTCTTCGCACCCTTGTAGCGGACCTCGGTGAAGAAGTGCGCGTCGGGCGTGCGCGTCTGCGGCACGTTGCTGCCCCAGGCGATGATGTACGTCGAGTTGTACCAGTCGGCCGACTCAGGCACGTCGGTCTGCTCGCCCCAGATCTGCGGGCTCGACGGCGGCAGGTCGCAGTACCAGTCGTAGAAGCTCATGCACACGCCGCCGATCAGCGACAGATACCGGCTGCCGGCGGCGTAGCTCACCATCGACATCGCCGGGATCGGCGAGAAGCCGATCACGCGATCGGGGCCGTGCGTCTTCACCGTGTACGCGTTGGCAGCGGCGATGATCTCGTTGACCTCGTCCCAGGTGCTGCGGATGAAGCCGCCGAGGCCGCGCTTGCTCTGGTACTCGCGCCGCTTGGCCGGGTCCTCCTGGATCGACGCCCAGGCTTGCACCGGATCGAGCTTGCGGCGCGCCTCGCGCCACAGGCGGACCAAGCGGCCGCGCACCAGCGGGTACTTCACGCGGTTGGCCGAATACAGGTACCACGAATAGCTGGCGCCGCGCGAGCAGCCGCGCGGCTCGTGGTTCGGCATGTCGGGCCGGGTGCGCGGGTAGTCGGTCTGCTGCGTCTCCCAGGTGACGATGCCGCCCTTGACGTAGATCTTCCAGCTGCACGAGCCGGTGCAGTTGGTGCCGTGCGTGCTGCGCACGATCTTGTCGTGCTGCCAGCGCTTGCGGTAGCCGTCCTCCCAGCGCCGGTCCTCCTGCGTGACCACGCCGTGGCCGCCGGAAAAGGGCGTCTTGTCCTTGGTGAAGAACAGCATGCGGTCGAGGAAGTTGCTCATCTCGTTTCCTTGGTGACAGACAGTCTCACGGGTTCTTCACGTAGGCATTGCGGCGCAGATAGAACCACCAGTTCAGCACCAGGCACAGCGCGTAGAAGATGGCAAAGCCGTACATCGCGTACTGCGGCGTGCCGGCCTTGATCTGCTCGCCGATGACGATCGGCGCGATGAACGAGCCGTAGGCAGCCACCGCCGAGGTCCAGCCGAGCACCGGGCCGGCCTGGGTGCGGTCGTAGATGACGCCGATGGTGCGGAACGTCGAGCCGTTGCCGATGCCGCTGGCGGCGAACAGCACGATGAACAGCCCGAGGAACGGCATGAAGTACTGCTCGGGCGTGGCCGAGGCGTAGGCCAGCATCATCACGTAGCCGACGGCTGCCGACGCGACCACCATGACCACCGAGATGATCTGCGTGACGATCGAGCCGCCGACCTTGTCGGAGATCCAGCCGCCCACGGGCCGGATCAGCGCGCCGACGAAGGGGCCGATCCAGGCGTACGTCAGCGCGGAGGGTGCGTTCGGGTTGGGCAGGTGTTTGATCGCGCCGCTCGGGTCGATCATGTGGCTCTGGCCGAAGATCACGTTGATCGACAGCGGCAGCGCATTGGAAAAGCCGATGAACGAGCCGAAGGTGACGATGTACAGCAGCGTCATCGACCAGGTGTGCTTGTCCCTGAAGATCTCGAACTGCTTCTGCAGGTTCGCCTTCATGTCGCCGAAGGCCACCAGCTTCATCGCCAGCAGCGTGCCGACGATGATCAGCGGCATGGCGACCCACATGTTGAGCAGGCCGAGGCCCGTCGGCTTGGGCAGGTACAGGTACAGGCCGATCGCCGCCGTGACCAGCGCCACGCCGTACAGCAGCAGGATCTTGCCGAGCGACGCCGCGGTCGAGCCGATGTTCGGCGAGATGGTCAGCAGGTTGTTCATGCCGAACCAGCCGAGGAAGGCCAGCGGCACCAGGAAGACCAGCCAGATAAAGCCGGCGTTCTGGATGTAGGTCGGCGTGCCGGCGGGGATCTTGCCGATCAGCGTGCCGGAGGGCTTGACCAGCGTCATCGCGTCGCCGCCGACCGCCATGAACACCGCGGCGGTCATCACCAGCGGGATCAGGATCTGCATGGTGGTGACGCCGAAATTGCCCAGCCCCGCGTTGATGCCGAGCGCGGTGCCCTGCAGCCGCTTCGGAAAGAAGGTGTTGATGTTCGACATCGAGCAGGCAAAGTTACCGCCGCCGATGCCGGACAGCAGCGCCATGAACTGGAACACCCATAGCGGCGTGGCCTTGTCCTGCAGCGCGATGCCGGTGCCGATGGCCGGGATCATCAGCAGCGCGGTGGTCAGGAAGATGGTGTTGCGGCCGCCGGAAATGCGGATGAAGAACGATGCCGGGATGCGCAGCGTGGCGCCCGACAGGCCCGAGATCGCCGCCAGCGTGAACAACTCGGCCTGCGTGAACGGGAAGCCGAGGTTGGCCATCTGCACGGTGATGATTCCCCACATCAGCCATACCGCAAACCCGCAAAGCAGGCTGGGCACGCTGATCCACAGGTTGCGGTTGGCGATGCGCTTGCCGGCGGACTCCCAGAAGGCGTTGTCCTCCGGGCGCCAGTCGACGATGTCGGCTGAACTCGTCGTGCGTGGGGCGGCTCCGGACGGTTGCGCGGCGGCCATGGGTTCTCCCTTCGGTAGAGTCACTCTTCTGTGCTGGAACCGGCGGCAGAATTGCCTCCACCCGGTCCGACCAACTCGGCGCGATGCACCTTCGTTCGGTCGGCACCGTAGGCGCTGTTCCGCGGCATTTCGCTGATGCAGATCAATTTCGACCAGCCGCTTCAGCGACGGAGGCAGAGCCGCCTATCGCTTTGGAGGTAGGCTCGTTGCGCCGTTTGGGGTGTGCCGATTAATTTGGGGTGTGCCGATTGAGTTCGGTCGGTGCATCGACGGTCGCTGCGGATATCGTCGAGTGACCTGCAGTGCGGAGACGGAGCGCACGCGGATGAGTGTTCTGAAGCGGATCTGGACGCAGTCGATCCTGGTGCGGGTCGGCGTGGCGCTTGGCGTAGTGACGCTGATCGCGCTGGCGGTGATCCTGACGGCCACCGTCTTCACCGAGAAGTCCACCGGCAAGGCGAGCGCCATCAACATCGCCGGTTCGCTTCGCATGCAGTCGTACGCGCTGGCCACGCGGATCGCCAATCTGGCGGCGGCGCCGGGTAATGGCACGAGCGCGGCGCTCGCCGCCATCGATGGCTTCGAGGCCCGTCTGCGCAGCAGCATGCTGGTCGACGCCTTGCCGGCAGAAAAGGACGCCGGACTGCGGCAGGCCTACGACGGCATCGTCGCTCACTGGCGGCAGGACGTGCAGCCCCTGGCACGGGCGGCGATCAGCGATCCGGCGCGCCGGGCGGAGTTCCTGTCCGGCATCGATCCTTTCGTGGCCGAGGTCGACCGCTTCGTCGTGCTGCTCGAGCACGACGTCGAGGCGCGCATCCAGTGGCTGCGCGTATGGCTCGGCGCCGCCTTCTTCATGATCTTCGCCCTCGTCGTCACGGCGATCGTTCTGCTGCACGTCGAGGTCTTCCAGCCGCTGTCGGAATTGCTGCGCTCGGCGCGCGCCGTGCGCACCGGCTCGTTCAAGGCGCGCGTGAACGCCACCGGGCCGGACGAGATGGGCCAGCTTGGCCAGGCCTTCAATTCGATGGTCGAGCAGCTGGCCCGGCTCTACGGTTCACTGGAGAAGCAGGTCGCCGAGAAGACCGCCGATCTCGAGCGCAAGAACCACTCGCTGTCGCTGCTGTACGAGACCACGCAGCTGCTGTCGGAGAAGCCGTTCGATGCCGGCGCGCTGAAGACGGTGCTCGCCAACCTCAGCCGCGCGCTGGGCACCGAGGGGGCGGTGATCTGCGCCCGCCATGCCGGCAGCGCGCACGGACTGCCGCTGGCCGGCGACGAGGCGCTGCGCGCGGAGCTCTTCGACCGCGGCCGCTGCGCCCAGTGCGTGAACGACGGGCGGCTCGCCTCGCGCACCGAGATGACCGATCGCGGCGAGCAGCGGATCGTCAACGTGCCGCTGCTCGACGGCGGCGTGTCCTACGGTGTGATGCCACTGCGGCTGCCACCCGGCCGCGCGCTCGAGGCCTGGCAGCTCGAGCTGGCGCAGACGATCGGCCGCCACATCGGCGCCGCGCTGGCCACGGCCGAGCAGCGCGAGGAGCACCAGCGCCTGTCGTTGCTCGAGGAGCGCTCCGCGATCGCCCGCGAGCTGCACGACTCGCTGGCGCAGTCGCTGTCGTACACGAAGATCCAGCTCACGAGGCTGTCGGCGCTGCTCGAACGCGGCGGCGATCCGCAGGCCGCGCAGGCGGTGCTCGACGAACTGCGAGAAGGCGTGTCGAGCGCCTACCGGCAGCTGCGCGAGCTGCTGACCACCTTCCGGATGAAGGTGGGCGGCGCCAGCTTCGACGCCGCGCTGCGCGAGGTGATGAACGACTTCGGGCGGCGGACATCGCTGCCGGCGGCGGTGCGAGGGGAACTGGCGGGCCTGGAACCGTCGGCCAACGCGCAGATCCACGTGCTGCAGATCGTCCGCGAGGCGCTGACCAACGTGGAAAAGCACGCGCGCGCCCGCTCGGTGTCGATCGAGCTGCAACGTGGGGCCGACGGCAGCTTCGGCGTCGCCATCGAGGACGACGGTGTCGGCATCGCCACCGAGACCTCGCCGGCGCAGCACTTCGGGCTCGACATCATGCGCGACCGTGCCAGTCTGCTCGGCGGGGCGATCGACATCGGCCGGCGCAGCGGCGGCGGCACCCGGGTGTCGCTGCGCGTGCCGGCCCGGATGACGATCGTCCCGGCGCCGCGGGTGGCGGCCGCGGAGACATCGACCAGCGAAACCTCCTGAACATGGAAAGCCGAAACACCGTGCTGGTGGTCGACGACCACCCGCTGTTCCGCAAGGGCGTCGTGCAACTGCTGGCGATGGAGCCGTCGATCGAGGTCATCGGCGAGGCGGGCAACCGCGCCCAGGCGATCGCTCTGGTGCAGCAGCACGAACCCGACCTGATCCTGCTCGACCTGAACCTGAAGGCCGAGAGCGGGCTCGACATCCTGGCCGCGATCAAGGCCGATGACCCGTCGCGCCGCGTGGTGATGCTGACCGTGTCGGATGCCGCCGAGGACCTGATGGCGGCGATCCGCGCCGGCGCCGACGGCTACCTGCTCAAGGACATGGAACCCGAGCAGCTGCTCGAGCGGGTGCGGGCGGCGCTGGCCGGCGAGACGGTGATCGGCGAGGCCCTGGCGGCGCGGCTGGCCAGCGCGCTGCGGCAGGAGGCGCAGGACTTGGCCGGCGGCATGCGGCGCGAGCTGTCTCTGCTCACCGAGCGCGAGCAGCAGGTGCTGCGCTGCCTGGCCGACGGCCAGAGCAACAAGCGCATCGCCCGCACGCTGTCGATCACCGAGGGCACGGTCAAGGTCCACGTGAAGAACCTGCTCAAGAAGCTCAGCTTCCGCTCGCGCGTCGAGGCGGCCGTCTGGATGGCGCAGCAGGCGCACTGATCTGCTGCTGAGCGACCTTTCCGGGCCCCGGGCCGCCGTTGGCACTCAACGGTGGTGAGTGCTGAGTTGCATTCGGTCTCCGTTTTCCGGACGATGCTGGCAAGCGATTTGCTTGTCATCATCGTGATGCGCCTGCCCGGGGGCCGGTGCGGTGCGGATGTTCTTCACGGAGGCTGTTATGACGACATCGGCAAACCTGCCTGCGACGCGCCCGGCGATCTCCATCGCCGGC
>CAZSYX010000035.1:10332-30763 GCA_964610575.1 uncultured Burkholderiaceae bacterium | reverse complement strand
CATCACCACCGACCAGAAGGTGCCGACCGGGTTGGCCAGCCCCTTGCCCATGATGTCGAAGGCCGAGCCGTGGATCGGCTCGAACATCGACGGGTAGCGGCGCTCGGGGTCGATGTTGCCGGTCGGCGCGATGCCGAGGCTGCCGGCCAGCGCGGCGGCGAGGTCGCTGAGGATGTCCGCGTGCAGATTGGTGGCGACGATCGTGTCGAGCGACGCCGGCCGGTTGACCATGCGCGCGGTCGCCGCGTCGACGAGTTCCTTGTCCCAGCGCACGTCCGGAAACTCCGCCGCCACCTCATTGGCGATCTGGTCCCACATCACCATCGCGTGGCGCTGGGCGTTGGACTTGGTCACCACCGTCAGCAGCCTGCGCGGCCGCGACCGCGCCAGCCGGAAGGCGAAGCGCAGGATCCGCTCGACGCCGACGCGGGTCATGATCGACACGTCGGTGGCCGCCTCGATCGGGTGCCCCTGGTGCACGCGGCCGCCGACGCCCGAGTACTCACCCTCGGAGTTCTCGCGCACGATCACCCAGTTCAGGTCCTCCGGCCGGCAGCGCTTCAGCGGCGCGTCGATGCCGGGCAGGATGCGCGTCGGCCGGACGTTGGCGTACTGGTCGAAGCCCTGGCAGATCTTCAGCCGCAGGCCCCACAGCGTGATGTGGTCGGGGATCTCCGGGTCGCCGGCGGAGCCGAACAGGATCGCGTCCTTGCCGCGCAGGGCGTCGAGGCCGTCCTCCGGCATCATCACGCCGTGCCTGCGGTACCAGTCGCCGCCCCAGCCGAAGTCCTCGAACTCGAAGCGCAGGCCGCCGCCGGACGCCGCCAGCGCCTCGAGCACCCGCTGCCCGGCCGGCACGACTTCCTTGCCGATGCCATCGCCGGGAATGGTGGCGATCCGATAAATCTTCATGGTGTCTTTCCCGAAGAGACGGCGCGACAGGCCCGCCGACGGCGTGGATCCCCGCTTTCGCGGGGATGACGCATCGGTTTCCGAGCGCCGCGCGGCTGCGCCGCGCGCTCTCGGACCGATGCGTCACTTCGCGGTCGGCATCACGAACTCGGCGCCCTTGCCGATCGAACCCGGCCAGCGCTGCAGCACCGCCTTGTACTTGGTATAGAAGCGCACGCCTTCCTGGCCGTAGGCGTGGGTGTCGCCGAACAGGCTCTTCTTCCAGCCGCCGAACGAATAGAACGCCATCGGCACCGGGATCGGCACGTTGACGCCGACCATGCCTACACGGATCCGCCGCACGAATTCGCGCGCGGTGTTGCCGTCGGCGGTGAACAGCGCCACGCCGTTGCCGTACTCGTGCGCGTTGATCAGGTCGACCGCAGCGGCGAAATCCGGCACGCGCACCACGGAGAGCACCGGGCCGAAGATCTCCTCGTTGTAGATGCGCATGCCCGGCTGCACCTGGTCGAACAGGCAGCCGCCGAGGAAGAAACCGTTCTCGCGGCCGGCCACCTTGAGCCCCCGCCCGTCGACCACCAGCTTCGCCCCCTCGAGCTCGCCGTGATCGACGTAGCCCTTGACCTTGGTCCAGTGCGCGGCGGTGACCAGCGGGCCCATCTCGGAGCTCTTGTCCATGCCGTCGCCGATTTTCAGTGCGCGCACGCGCGGCGCCAGCCGCTTCACCAGTTCGTCGGCAATGCGGCCGACTGCCACCGCCACCGAGATCGCCATGCAGCGCTCGCCGGCCGAGCCGTAGGCCGAGCCGATCAGCGCGTCGACCGCCTGGTCCAGATCGGCATCCGGCATCACCACCATGTGGTTCTTGGCGCCGCCGAGCGCCTGCACGCGCTTGCCATGGCGGCCGCCCTCGTTGTGGATGTACTCGGCGATCGGGGTGGAGCCGACGAAGCTCACCGCGGCGACGTCCGGGTGCTGCAGGATCGCGTCGACCGCCACCTTGTCGCCCTGCACGACGTTGAACACGCCGTCGGGCAGGCCCGCTTCCTTGAACAGTTCGGCCATCAGCAGCGACGGCGACGGGTCGCGCTCGGAGGGCTTCAGGACGAAGGTGTTGCCGCAGGCAATGGCGACCGGGAACATCCACATCGGCACCATCACCGGAAAGTTGAACGGCGTGATGCCCGCGCACACGCCGAGCGGCTGGCGCAGCGAGAACTGGTCGATGCCGGTGGAGACCTGCTCCGAGTACTCGCCCTTGATCAGGTGCGGGATGCCGGTGGCGAACTCGACCACCTCGATGCCGCGGATTACTTCGCCCTTGGCGTCGTCGAACACCTTGCCGTGCTCGCGGGTGATCAGCCGCGCCAGCTGGTCGTGGTTCTTCTCCAGCAGTTCCTTGAACCTGAACAGCACCCGCGCCCGGCGCAGCACCGGCGTGTCGGCCCAGGCCGGGAAGGCGTCCTTGGCTGCCTGCACGGCGGCGTCGACGGTTGCGGTATCGGCGAGGCGTGCCAGGCCGCTGACCTCGCCGGTTGCGGGGTTGAACACTTCGCTTGTCCGTGCTGGTGTGCCGCCCACACGTCGGCCGGCAATCCAGTGTGTGATGTCGTTCAATGTGGTTTCGGTCTTGCCCATGTCGCCTTCCTAGTCGATCGATTGCAGCACCGCGCCGATCGTCTCCACCAGCTGGTCGATCTGCGTCTTCTCGATCACCAGCGGCGGGCTCAGCGCCAGGATGTCTCCGGTGAAGCGCACCAGCGCGCCGGCTTCGAAGCACTTGACGTGCGCTTCCAGCCCGCGTTTGGCGGGGGCGCCGGCGCGCGGCTCCAGTTCGATTCCGCCGACCAGTCCGAGGTTGCGGATGTCGATCACGTGCCGCGCGCTCTTCAGCGAATGCAGCGCCTGCTCCCAGTACGGCGCGATCTCGCGCGCGCGGTCGAAGAGCTTCTCCTCCGCATACAGCTTCTGCGTCGCGACCACCGCCGCGCAGGCCAGCGGATGGCCGGAGTAGGTGTAGCCGTGCAGGAACTCGATCGCGCCTTCCGGGGCGCTGTTGACGATCGCGTCGTGCACTGCGTCGCTGGCCAGCACCGCGCCCAGCGGCACGGCGGCGTTGTTGATCGCCTTGGCGCAGGTCAGGATGTCCGGCGTGATCTTGAAGTACTGCGCGGCAAACGGCGTGCCGAGGCGACCGAAACCGGAGATCACCTCGTCGAAGATCAGCAGGATGCCGTGCTTGCGGCAGGTGGCCGCGATCCTGTCGAGGTAGCCCTGCGGCGGGATCAGCACGCCGGCGCTGCCGGCCATCGGCTCGATGATCACGGCGGCGATGTTGCTGGCGTCGTGGAAGGCGACCAGCCGGTCGAGTTCGTCGGCGAACTCGGCGCCGTGCGCCGGCTGGCCACGCGAGAAGGCGTTGCGGGCCAGGTCGTGGGTGGCGCGGATGTGGTCGACGCCGGCCATCATCGCCGGCCAGACCTTGCGGTTGCCGGGGATGCCGCCGGCCATCGTGCCGCCGATGTTCACCCCGTGGTAGCCGCGCTCGCGGCCGATGATGATGCGCCGGCTCGGCTCACCTTTGGCGCGGTGATAAGCGATCGCCATCTTGATCGCCGTGTCGGCCGCTTCCGAACCGGAGTTGACGAAGAAGACGTGCCGCATCCCCGCCGGCGCGACGTTGGCCACCGCGGTGGCCGCCTCGAACGCCACCGGATGGCCGACCTGGAACGGCGGCGCGTAGTCCATCGTCGCCGCCTGCTTCTGCACCGCCTCGACGATCGGCTTGCGGTTGTGCCCGGCGTTGATGCACCACAGGCCCGCCGTGCCGTCGAGGATCTGGCGGCCGTCCGGCGTCCAGTAGTACATGCCGTCGGCCTTGGCCAGCAGCCGCGGCGCCGCCTTGAACTGCCGGTTTGCGGTGAACGGCATCCACCATTCGTCCAGCGAGACCATCGTGCCGGTCAGCGGGTTCTCGAGCTTCATTCGGACCTCCGTTGCGAAGTGATGTCGGGCCGGGCCGCTGCTGCGCGGCCGGCTGCGTCGCGCTTGTGTGCCGGCCGGCGCCCGCTAGGGCGTGAGTCGGAACGAGTCGAAGAACGTCTCCAGCGCCTGCGGCGGGATTTCGCCTTCGGCGCCCAGGGCGACGAGCTGGAAAAGGCGATCATCGACCACGTACAGGCGCACGGCAAGTCGCGCCGGTCGGCCGCTGCCGGCCGAGCCTGGGGCCGAGAAGGCCCGCGCGGCCCGCAGTGTGCGCGTGCCGAGCCCGGCCGGTGCGCCGGTTTCCTCGGGGACAGCCCGCTTCGCCTGCACGTTGCGCAGCAGGCCTTCGCTGAACCAGGCCAGCGTGGCGTCCAGCGCGGTCGGCGAATCGACCGCGAACGGCGGCAGGCTCACGCTGCCGACCGCGAACAGCGACGCGCCGACCCCGGTGGAAAGCATCGTCATTTCGGCGCGCACCGCCCCGCCGGGGTGCTCAAAGACGATCTCGCGCATCGCGGTCTGCGCCTTGCCCGGCAGCGCCACGACGTATCCGGCTGCCGGCTGCCGGTTCTCGCGCCAGTCGAAGCGCGGGCTGCAGGCGGCAACCAGCGCGACGAATGTCGCGACAACGACAATGCGGGGCAGTCCCACGAAGAAAAAAGCCGGGTTGCCCCGGCTCTTCGGCTGCGCGCCGAACTGCTACTTGCGCGTACGGGGGGCGGCAGCCTTGGCCGCGCCCTCTTCCTTCTTCTTGGGCGCGCGACCCGGACGGGTCTTGCCGTAGCTGCCGTTGTAGATCTTGCCGCGCCGGCTGCGCAGGTCGCCTTTGCCCATGAATTTCTCCGTTGATCGCGTTGCTGGATCGAAGGCAGCAAGTATATCGGCGGGCGCCGGTCGACTAGACTGGATGCAATCGCACACCATCCGAGGGTTCCATGGCCCTGGTCGTGTTCCGTTCCAAAGCCGCCGGCGAGATCTTCATGTTCGCCGAGACCGCGCGCCGCATCCTGGCCATCATCGGCAAGCAGGACACGCCGCGCGGGGTGATCAGCGCCGAGCAGGTCGGCGATGCGCTCAGTCGACTCGCCGCCGCGGTCGAGGAGGAGAAGGCGCAGGTCAAGCAGGCGCGCGAGGAAGCCGAACAGGCGCAGCGGCGCGGCGAGCCGGCCGCCGAGGAAGGCGCGCGCGCGATCACGCTGGCCCAGCGCGCGCACCCGCTGCTCGAAATGCTGCGCGCTGCGCAGAAAACGCGCGTCGATGTCACCTGGGGGGTGTGACTACCAGCGTGAGTAACGTCTCAGTCGCATTGCCGCCGCGGCGAGCCGGCACGATGCAGCCCGGGCACGGCAGCAGCAGGGGGCGCGGTTGCCGCTGACGCTTCTCTCGTCGGCGAAGGCCCGCTGGGCAAGGAACGGCCTGCTCCTGGCGACAATCCTGCTGGTCCTGGCGGGAGGGCTGTTCGCGGTGGGCGCGGCGCGGGAAGACGCGGCGCTGCACGAGAGGTACGCGCAGGCCCTCGACCTGGCGGCGCGGTCGCTCGATGCCGAGCAGGCCGCGGCGCGCGTGAATCGCAATCTGGTCCGTATCACCGGACGCAGCGCCGACACGGCGCTGCGTGCCGAGCAGCTGTCCGAGGCGCTGCAGAGGCTCACCGAAAGCCTCGAGGCGCTCGGCGCCGAACTGGCCGCCTTGCGCAAGCTCGAGCCGGAGGCATTTTCGGGACGAGACCTCACCCGTGCCGACGAAGCGACCACGCACCTGCTGGCGCTGGCCCGCGAATGGCAACGCCAAGGGACAACGGCGGACCCGGCCCAGATGCGCAGCCGACTGGCGGCCGTGGCGGAAGGCGAGTTCGAGACCATCAACAACGCGCTCGGCAATCTGCTCGCCGCGCGACGGGCGCGCATCGATGATGCGGCGCGCGTGGAGCAGCGGGCCGATCAATTTGCGCGCATCAGTGTGTTTGCCGCCGGGGCGGTGGGTCTGGCGCTCGGCCTGCTGCTGACCGTGGTGGCGTGGCGCTCCCTGACGACCAACGCCTCGCTGATGACGCAACTGACCCAGCTGGCGCGCGAGGACGGACTCACGGGCGTGGCCAACCGGCGCACCCTCGACGAGCGGTTGCCGCAGGAGATGGCGCGCGCAGCGAGGCAGAAGTACGTGCTGACGGTGGTGATGATCGACCTCGATCACTTCAAGCGCTTCAACGATCGCCGCGGCCACGCCGCCGGCGACGCGCTGCTGCGCAACGCCGCGCAGGCGTGGCTGCGCCAGCTGCGGCCGTCCGATCTGCTGGCCCGCTACGGCGGCGAGGAGTTCACGCTCGTGCTGCCGGCCTGCGACGAGGAGCAGGCTGAGCGCATGGTCGAGCGGCTGCAGCCGCTGATGCCGGAGAAGCAGACCTTCTCGGCCGGAATCGCCACCTGGAACGGGCTCGATGGTCTGGCGGAACTGCTGGCCGCGGCCGATCGCGCGCTGCTGCAGGCCAAGCGTGGCGGGCGCAACCGTATCGTCATCTCGGGCCGTGAGCCGCAGATCTCGCTGCCGCTGAAGCTTGTCTCCTGAAGCGGTGGCCGTGGTCGGCTATCGTCTGTCGTCATGACTGCAGCGATCCTGCTCGTCGAGGACGAGCCGGCGATTGCCGATACCGTCGTCTACGCGCTGGCCACCGACGGCTTCGCGCCTCAGTGGGTAGCGAGCGGCGAAGCAGCGTTGGCGGCGGCGGCAAGCACGCCGTTTGCGCTGGCGATCGTCGACATCGGCCTGCCGGACATCAACGGCTTCGAGCTGTTCCGCCGGCTGCAGGCGGCGCATCCGGCGCTGCCGGTGATCTTCCTCACCGCGCGCTCGGGCGAGATCGATCGCGTGGTCGGCCTCGAACTCGGCGCCGACGACTACGTCGCCAAGCCGTTCTCGCCGCGCGAACTGGTGGCGCGCGTGCGCACCGTGCTGCGGCGGGCGCAGCGCACGGCCTTTGCGCCAGCGGCGCCGGCTGCGGCGGCAGCGTTCGCGGTCGACGACGAGCGCAAGCTGATCCGCTTCCACGGCACGCCGCTTGACCTGTCGCGCATCGAGTACCGGCTGCTCAAGGTGCTCGTCGAGCGCCCGGGCCGCGTCTTCTCGCGCGACGAGCTGATGGAGCGCGCCTGGGACGACCCTGGCGCCGCTTTCGACCGCACCGTCGACGCGCACGTGAAGACGCTGCGCGCCAAGCTGCGCGCGGTCGCCCCGGACGAGGACCCGATCGTCACGCACCGGGGCATGGGGTATTCGCTGCGGGAAGAAGCTTGAGCCGCCGCTCGCGCGTCTTCATCGGCATCTTCGTCGTCTACCTGGCGGCAGTCGGGTTGCTGCTGTATCGCGTTGCCGCCGACATCGATCCGCGCTACCGCGAGTCGGCCGAGGAGTCGCTGGTCGACACCGCGCAGCTGCTGGCCACGCTGCTCGAGCGGCGCACGTTCAGCGGCGTGATCCCGACCGACGAGCTGGAGCGCACGCTGGCGCAGCTGGCCGAGCGGCCGGTGTACGCGCGCATCTTCGACATCGAGAAGACGCGCGTGAACCTGCACGTCTACGTCACCGACCGCAACGGCATCGTGCTGTTCGACTCGCGCGGCCGCGACGTCGGCAAGAGCTACCTGGACTGGCGCGACGTGAGGCTGACGCTGGCCGGCGCCTACGGCGCGCGCACGACGCTGGCTGCCGACGACGACACGGGCTCGGCGGTGATGTACGTCGGCGCGGCGATCCGCGAGCGCGGCCGCGGTGCGAACGCCGAGGCCGGCGAGGACATCGTCGGCATGGTCAGCGTCGGCAAGCCGATCGAATCGTTCGCCCCCTTCATCGCCAACGCGCGCGCCAAGCTGGTCCAGGTCGGCCTGATCTCGGGCGGCGCGCTGCTGGCCGCGCTCGCCTTCGCGCTGATCTGGCTGCTGCGGCCGCTCGGCCTGATCGGCGACCTGTGGCGGGCGCTGCGCCACGAGGGAGCCGGGTCGCTGGCGGCGCGGCTGCGGCTGATGGCCCACGCGCTGAGCGCCTCGGTGGCCGAGGCGCGCGATGCGCTGGCCGGCCGCAGCTATGCCGAGCAGTACGTGCAGACGCTGGCGCACGAGATCAAGAGCCCATTGGCGGCGATCCGCGGCGCCGCCGAACTGCTGCGCGAACCGATGTCGGAACCGGCGAGGGCGCGCTTCGCCGGCAACATCGTCGAGCAGGTCGCGCGCGCGCAGGACCTGATCGAGCGGATGCTCGAGCTGACCAGCCTCGAGCGACGCGGCTCGCTCGAGCGGGTCGAGCTGGTGTCGCTGGCGCAGTTGGTCCGCCTGGTGGTGACCGAAGCGGCGCCGAGTGCCGAGCGCAAGCACATGCGCTTCGAGGTCGACGTGGCCGAGCCGCTGCTGGCCAGCGGCGACGCCTTCCTGCTGGCCCGGGCGATCTCGAACCTGGTGCGCAATTCGATCGACTTCGCGCCGGCGCATTCGTCGGTCGAGATCACCGCGCGCGAGGCGGGCCGGCAGATCGTGCTCACCGTGCGCGACTACGGGCCGGGGCTGCCGCCGTTCGCGCAGCGGCGGGTGTTCGAGAAGTTCTTCTCGACCGCGCGGCCGGATACCGGCAAGAAGGGCACCGGGCTCGGCCTGGCCTTCGTCAGGGAAGTCGCGACCCTGCACGGCGGCACGGCGCGGCTGGCCAACCATCCGGATGGCGGCGCAGTGGCCACGCTGCAGTTGCCGCGCGCGACCGCCGCGTCGTCGGGCAGGTAACGCACAGCCGTCGCCGGCTGTTCATCGTCTCTTCACGTCGCCTTCCGCTGTGCTTCGCACGCGGTTCAAGGGCCGTGCGCACAGTTCGTTCCGGGCGCAGCCGCCGTGGCTGCGCGGACTGGGGAAGAAGAGCGATGTCGATATCCGCTGTTTTGCTCGACGGCGCCCGTCGCGCCGCGACCTACGCCGCCATGCTGTTCGGCCTGAATGCGCCGCCGCCGGCAGTTGCGCAGCCGCCGGCGGCGACGCCGACTGCGGCCGCGGTACTGGCCGTCGACGGATCGGTGGCCGATTCCGGCCTGACGCTCGCCGCACATCACCTCGACGTGCGCATCGCCGGCGGCAGTGCCTCGGTGCAGGCGCTGATGCTGCTGCGCAACGACCGGCCCACCGACATTTCCGTCCAGTACCTGCTGCCGCAGCCGGCGCGCGTCGTGCGCGGC
The DNA here is from genome assembly GCA_964610575.1 of uncultured Burkholderiaceae bacterium. GTDB lineage: Bacteria > Pseudomonadota > Gammaproteobacteria > Burkholderiales > Burkholderiaceae_F > JADJWR01. The sequence continues at coordinate 21,660 of CAZSYX010000035.1, read as the reverse complement.
GACATAGGCGGCCTGCTCGGTCGGGCCGACGTGGCGGCGCTGTGCGACGACGCCGACCTTTCGCTGCAGGTGGCCGAGCAGGCCGAGACCGCACCCGGCCGGCTGGTGCAGCGACATGATGTGATCGTCGTTGCACCCGGCGAGCAGATCAGCGTCGAGGTGCAGCGCGAGGTGCCGGTGGTCGCGGCGGGCGGCGTGTACCGGCTGCAACTGCCGCTGCCGGTCGATCGCGATGCGCCGTGGGTGCCGCGCTTCACTGCCGACGTGCTGGTCGAGGCCGAGCAGCCGATCCGGCGCCTGTCGTCGCCGACGCACCAGGCGCTGGTCGACGGACTGGGCGAACACACCGCGCTGCTGACGGTGCCCGACGGCTTCGTCTACCGGCAGGCGCGGTTCGCGGTCGAGTTCGAACTCGATGCGGGCAGCAAGAGCAGGCCCGTTGCCGCGCTCGATCGCACGCCGGTCAGCCGCAAGCGGTGAGGCGTCGATGATCGGCTTTCGCACTCTTATCGCAGCGCTCGGCCTGGCGGCGCTGCTGCCGGCTTTCGCGGCCGAGCAGCCGCCAGCGACGCGCAGCCTGGCGCCGTACTTTGTCGTCGAAGGCGGCACGCCCGGCATCGACACCCTGCCGCTGAAGCGCACCGAGGTCGAGGCGACCATCGTCGGCGTGATCGCCGACGTGCGCGTCACGCAGGTCTATCGCAACGTGGGAGCCGCGCCGATCGACGCGCGCTACGTCTTCCCGGCCTCCACCCGCGCGGCGGTCTACGCGCTGCGCCTGCGCGTCGGCGACCGCGTGGTCGATGCCCGGATCCGCGAGAAGCAGCAGGCGCGGCGCGAGTTCGACCAGGCGAAACGCGAGGGAAAAAGCGCGTCGCTGCTGGAGCAGAAGCGGCCGAACGTGATGCAGATGGCGATCGCCAACGTGCTGCCGGGCGACGAGATCGCGGTCGACCTGCGCTACACGGAGACGATCGTGCCGACCGACGGCACCTACCGCTTCGTGTTCCCGACCGTCGTCGGGCCGCGCTACAACGGCGGCGTCGGCGCGGAGGGGCCGTCGGAGAGCCACAAGGCCGAGGGCTGGATCGCGCAGCCGACCCTGAAGGAAGGGCGAAAGAGCAGCGCCACCTTCACGCTGAACGCGACGATCCGTTCGCCGCTGCCGATCGCCACCCTGCGCTCGCCGTCGCACGCGCTGCAGGCGAGCGGCGAGGGCAACCGCGAGGTGCGCATCGCGCTGCCGGCCGACACGGCGCACGCCGACCGCGACGTGGTGATCGACTATGCGCTTGCCGGCAGGTCGATCGACGCCGGCCTGCTGGTGCACGAGGGGGCGGATGCCAGCTACTTCCTGCTGCTGGCGCAGCCGCCGGCGCGCGTGGCGGCCGCCGAGATCGTGCCGCGGGAATACGTCTTCATCGTCGACGTGTCCGGCTCGATGCACGGCTTCCCGCTCGCCACGGCGAAGACGCTGCTGCGCGAACTGATCGGCCGCCTGCAGCCGACCGACACCTTCAACGTCATTCCGTTCGCCGGCGGCCACTCGGCTCTGCATCCGGCGTCGGTGCCGGCGAGCAGCGAGAACATCGCCCGCGCGATCCGCCTCCTCGACGGCCAGAACGGCAGCGGCGGCACCGAGCTGCTGCCGGCCCTGCGCACCGCCCTTGGCATGCCTGCCGACGAAGGGCGCGCGCGGACCTTCGTCATCGTCACCGACGGCTACGTGACCATCGAGAAGGAGGCCTTCGAACTGGTGCGCGCCAGCCTTGGCAAGGCGAACCTCTTCGCCTTCGGCATCGGCTCCTCGGTCAACCGCTTCCTGATCGAGGGCCTGGCGCGCGCGGGGCAGGGCGAGCCGTTCTTCGTGCTCAATGCACAGCAGGCGGAAGCGGAGGCGGCGCGGCTGCGCACGATGATCGAGCAGCCGGTGCTCACGCGGATCCGGGTGAAGTTCGACGGCTTCGATGCCTACGACCTCGACGCGCCGCAGGTGCCGGACCTGTTCGCGCAGCGGCCGATCGTCGTCAGCGGCAAGTTCCGCGGCAAGGTGAAGGGTAGGATCGAAATCGAGGGGCTGGCCGCTGGTGGGGCCGTGCGGCTGCCGATCGACGTCGCGCAGGCGGCGGTGCGCGACGACACGCCGGCGCTGCGCTACCTGTGGGCGCGCAGCCGCATCGCCGAGCTCGGCGACTACAACCGGCTCGGCCGTGACGACGAGGCGGCGCGCGAGATCACGCGGCTCGGCCTCGCGCACAACCTGCTCACCGACTTCACGTCCTTCATTGCCGTCGACCACGTGGTTCGCAACCCCGGCGGCAACTCGACGACGGTCGACCAGCCGCTGCCGCTGCCGCAGGGGGTGAGCAACCTGGCGGTGGGTCAGGTGCCGAGCACGCCGGAGCCGGAGTTCGCGCTGCTGGCGGCCCTCGCGGGTGGGCTGGTGTGGTGGCAGCGCCGTCGCAAGGAGATGCGTTGTGGCTGACGCCGGACTGCTCCATGCGCGAGTCGGCCGTGTGGTGCCGAATCCGCTGTTCGGCAAGTTGGCCGAGTTGTCGGGGCGCGCGGGCGGCGAGGACCGCGATGCGCTCTGCTCCTGGCGCGAGCGCCTTGCGCGGCTGCCCCGCGCGTGGTGGCTGCTCGCTTTGCTGCTTGCCGCGCTGTGGCCGCACGGCCTGTGGCTGGCACGGCGGCTGACCGACGGTTCCGACGAACCCTGGGGACTGCTCGCGCTCGTTGCGGTGCTGGCCCTGGTCGTGCGCGCGCGGCGTGAACTGATCATGCCGACTCGTGCGGCGCTGGTCGCCAGCGGCGCACTTGCCGTGCTGGCGGCGCTGCTCACCTTCGCCGTGCCGCCGATCTTTGCCGCCGCCGCGGCGATGCTGGCGCTGGCGGCGTTCGTCACCGCGGCGCTGCCGCGACGGCCGGCGGCGCCGATGGTCACGCTGCTGCTGCTGGCGCTGCCGGTCATCGCTTCGCTGCAGTTCTACCTCGGCTACCCGCTGCGGCTGGCCACCGCGCATGCGGCGGCGCCGCTGCTCGCGCGCGGCGGCGTCGAGGCGCAGGCGATCGGCGCCGCCTTGCTGTGGCAGGGCAGGACGATCCTCGTCGATCCACCCTGTGCCGGCATCGGCATGCTGTGGGTGGGCGCGTGGACGGCGGCGTTGCTGTCGTACCTGAACGATGCATCGGCGCGGCGCACGCTCGTCAACGGCTGCTTCGCCGCGGTGGTGGTGTTTGCCGCCAACGTGCTGCGCAACGTGCTGCTCTTCTTTCCCGAGGCGGGACTGGTGCCTGCGCCGGCCTGGCTGCACCCGGCGATCGGGCTCGCCGCGTTTGCCGCGGCGATCGGCCCGATCCTTGCGTTCACAACATGGCGGACGCGATGAACGTCCGCACCTTCTTCGTCGGCGCCTGTCTGGCCGCGGCGGTGCTGCCGCCGCTCGGTGCGCTGCCTGCCGTCTCCGGGGCGGCGGGCCGCGAGCCGGCGGCGGCGGTCGGCGCTCGATCGTCCGCGATCGAGTGGCCGACCCACTTCCGCGGCCAGCCGCTGACCCAATTGCTGCCGACTGCGCTGGAGGCGCGCTTCGCCGCGCGCTTCCCGGGCGCGGTGGCGCGCTTCACCGACGGCGAGCAACTGCTGATCGTCCGCCACGTGCGCCGCCCGACGCGGCTGCTGCACCCGGCGACCGACTGCTTCCGCGCTGCCGGCTACGCGGTCGCCGGTTCCCAGGCCGCCGTCGATGCGCAGGGCGTGCGCTGGCGCTGCTTCGTCGCCACCCGCGGCGATGAACGGCTGCGCGTCTGCGAGCGCATCGGCGAACGGCTCGACGACGCGGACGCGCCGGGCTGGACCGATGTGTCGGCGTGGTTCTGGGACGCGCAATTCCGGCGCAGCGGGTCCGCGTGGTGGGCGCTGACCGTCGTCACGCCGCTCGACCCGGCAGGCGACTCATGAACCTGCGCCGTACGCTCGGATGGCTGGCATTGCTGGTTGGCGGCGCTGCCCTCGGCGTCGCTGCGCTGGCGACGCTCGCCATGGTGGTGCTGACCGCCGGCGGCGTGCTGACGACGCCGCCGGGGGCGTGGGTGGTGCACGTCAGCCCCGTTCCGGGGCTGCGGGTGAGACTCAGCGTGCCGGGGCTGGTTCGCTTCGCCACCTCTCCCAAGGCGCTGCGTCTGATTGATGGCCGCACGCTCATCACCCGTCATGGCGAGCTGCACTTCGCCCGCGACGGCAGCACGCTGCGAGTGGCCTGCGCGACGTGCCGCCTCGACGATCCGCGACTGGCGGCGCAGCCGGTTCACCTCGATCGGCTCGAGCTGCGACTGGCACGCAACAACGAACAGACGCTCGCCGGCGAGCTCGCCGTCAGTGAACTCAAAGTTCGCTTCACCGCGCGGCTGCAGCCGGACCGCATCGACGTCGACTGGCAATTGCCGCCGACCGAGATCGCCGCGGTCTACCGACTGCTCGGGTCGGTGATCCCGGAGGCGCATCTGGCGAATATCGACGGTCGCATCGAGGCGCGCGGCAGCCTGCGCCTGCCGCAGCGACGCGCGCGGGTCGAACTGGCGATCGACGGCTTTCGTGTCGACGGACTGGGCACGGAAAAGCTCGCCTCGGGACCGGTCGCGTTCGCCTGTCCCGACGCCGAGGGTCTGCCGGTCCCGCGGCGCGTGACGCCGGGCGAGGGCCGCTGGATCAGCCCGGCGGCTTCCGGCGCGCTGCTTGCCGCCGCCGTGATTGCCGCCGAGGACCAGCGCTTCGAAGAGCACCACGGCTACGACACCGTCGAGATCGCTCACGTACTGCGGTCGATCGACGGGGAGGCGCCCAGCCGCGGTGCCAGCACGATCAGCCAGCAACTGGCGCGGGCGCTCATCACCGGCGGCGAACGCACCGGCGCGCGCAAGCTGCGCGAACTGCTCTATGCGGTGGAACTGGAGCGCACGCTCGGCAAGGGCATGATCCTCGCGCTGTACCTGAACACCGTGCACTGGGGCCCCGGCATCTGCGGCGCCGACGCCGCGGCGCGGACCTACTTCGGCAAGCGGCCGCGGCAGCTGACGCCGCTGGAGGCGGCGTGGCTGGCGGCGATCCTGCCCAATCCGACGCAGGCGCACGCGGACGTGTACCTCGCCGGTGCCGGCGACAGCGCCCGCGCGGTCCGAGTGCTGCGGCAGATGCGCACGCTGCCGCGCGCCGAACGCGAGCGCTGGGCGGGCCAGCCGCTGGCTTTCGCCCGGCCCGCGCCGGCGGCCGCGGCACCGGGCCGGCTGGCCGCGGCGCCGTAGGGGCGTCTGCCGCCCGCCGCGACAGCCAGCGCGTGCCCGGCTGCCCGGGATCAGCGGTGCGTCGGCGCGTGCTGCTTTCGCCTGTGGTGCAGCACCTGCCAGCCGTAGATCAGGCCGCCGAGGGCGAGGCCGATCAGGTCGGTCACCGTGCCCGGGTGTATGCACAGCAGCGCCGCGATCACCATGCCCACGCGCAGCGGCATCGCCAGCAGGCCGCGGGCCCAGCCCTCGGTACCGGAGGCGAGGAACAGCACGCCGATCGAAGCGGTGATGCCGGCCTGGATGATTTCCGGCCAGGTGCCCTGCATCAGCAGCACCGGGCTGAAGAAGAACATGAACGGCACGATGAAGGTGGCCAGTCCCATCTTCAGCGCGATCCAGGAGGTGCGCCACGGGTCGGACTGCGCCAGGCCGGCGGCGGCGAAGGAGGCCAGCGCCACCGGCGGCGTGATCGCCGAGATCACCGCGAAGTAGAAGATGAACATGTGCGCGACCAGCGCCGGCACGCCCATCTTGATCACGCCCGGCGCGATCACGGCGGCGGCGATGGCATAGGCGGCGGTGGTCGGCATGCCCATGCCCAGCACCAGCGCCACCAGCGCCGCGAACAGCATGGCGATGAACTCGCTGGCCCCGGCCAGCGTCAGCAGCATCTGCGAGAAGCGACCGCCGATGCCGGTCAGCGCGATGACGCCGACGATGATGCCGGCGCAGGCGCACACCGCCACCAGCTGCGTGCAGTCCTTGGCGGCGCCGACCAGGCCGTCGCCGGTGCGCTTCCAGCCGAACAGCGCGGTCAGGATCAGGATCGCCGCCAACGCGACGGCGAACGTGCCCCACTCGCCGATGCTGGCCTCGGCGAACCCGGCAACGGTCGCCGGCACGAAGTAGAACAGCGCACCGAGCAGCACGATCGAGACGATCCGCACGACCAGCCGCTGGCCGACCTGCAGCGCGCTGAAGCGGGAGGCCGTCTCGTCGTCGAGGTCGAAGTCGCGCAGCCGGAACGCCAGCAGGCCGGCGATCATCGCCGTGCCGATGCCCAGCGCGCCGGCGCGGAACGGCGACAGCCCGTCGAGCAGCGCCCACACCAGCACGACGATCGGCGCGAACAGGTAGAGCAGGCTCATCATGCGGCCGAGCGACGGCAATTCCTTGCGCGACAGGCCACGCAGGCCGAGCCGGAGCGCGTGCAGGTCGACGTGCACCCAGCAGGCGATGTAGAACAGCAGCGCCGGCATGATCGCCGCGAAGGCGATCTCGCCGTACGGAATGCCGGTGATCTCGGCCATCAGGAAGGCGCCTGCGCCCATCACCGGCGGCGTGATCTGGCCGCCGGTCGACGAGGTGGCCTCGATCGCCGCCGCGGTGTCCTTGTCGTAGCCGACCTTGCGCATCATCGGGATCGTCACCATGCCCGAGGCGACCACGTTGGCCACCGCCGAGCCTGAGATGGTGCCCACCAGCACACCGGAGGCGACCGCCGCCTTGGCCGGGCCGCCGCGGGCCCAGCCGAACAGCGCGTTGCACAGGTCGTTGATGTAGTCGCCGACCTTCGATACGTTCAGGAACGCGGCGAAGGTGACGAACAGGATGATGTAGGTCGACGACACCTGCGTGGTGACGCCGAAGATGCCGTACTCGCTGTAGATGTAGGTGAAGAAGCGGTCGATGTTGAAGCCCTTGTGCTCGAGCACGCCCGGCATCCACGGGCCGACGAACGAGTAGAGGATGAACAGCGCGGCGATGATCGGCAGCGCCAGTCCGGCGGTGCGGCGTGCGAACTCCAGCACGATCATCGTGCCGACGAAGCCGACCACCACGTCGCCCGGGGTGAACTGCGCGCCGGCGCGGAACAGCAGGCCGTCGAGCTCGACCGTCACGTAGGCCGCGCAGGCGATCGAGGCGGCGATCAGCAGCCAGTCGTACCACGGCACGCCGGTCTGCCGGCCGCGGGCCAGCGGCGCGTAGACCATGAAGCCGATCGCCGCTCCCCAGCCGACGTGGATGGCGCGGAACAGCAGCGGCTCCATCGGGTAGAAGTTCAGCCCGATCATGTGGAAGACGGTGAAGCCGATCGCCAGCGCGGCGAGCAGCCAGCTCTCCCACGGGCGCAGAGTGCGCTTGTTGCCGGCGAACTCCTCTTCCGGCGTGGGCGCCAACCCGGCGCCAGGCGCCTCATGCCCGCCGGGCCCGGCATGCGCGGCCTGTGGATGCTCGTGCGCTGAAGTCATCTTCTCCTCCCCGGGAAACAGAAAGCCGCGCCGGGGCGACGGGCCCCGGCGCGGCTGCTCGGCTGGTGCTCGCCCCGCCCGCTACTGCGGCAGCAGGTGCTTCGGGATGTTGATTCCCTTTTCCTTGAAGTAGCGAACCGCGCCCGGGTGGAACGGCAGGAAAGCGTTGCGGTTCCAGTTCTCGGGCAGCGTCTCCTTGCCGGCGGCGTGGCCCTTGACCAGCAGGGCGTTGTTCTCCATCACCGTCTTGGTCACGGCGTAGACGAGGTCCTCGGGCACGTCCTTGTGCGCGATGGCGAAGTTGAAGATGCCGACCGTCTTGTGGTCGGCGGTCAGTTGCTTGTAGGTGCCCTTCGGGATGACCGCGTCGGACAGCTCGGGCATCGCTTTCTTCAGGGTGGCGATCTCCTGGTCGGTGAAGGTGAAGAAGGTCACCTTGTTGGTCGTCTCCAGCTCCGAGTAGGAGGCGATCGGGATGCCGGCGCAGAACGGGAAGGCGTCGATCAGGCCGTCCTGCAGGTTGGCCGCCATGTCGGAGGCCTGGCCGTTGCGGATGGTGGCCTTGATGCCGAGCGCGTCGAACATCATCGGGAAGTAGGTGCCGCAGGTGCCGGCGCGCGGACCGACCCCGGCGCGCTTGCCGGCGAGGTCCTTGACGGCCTTGATGCCCGACTTCTCCATCGCCACGAAGTGGAACGGCGTGTCGTACATCGGGAACATCGCGCGGATGTTGCGGTGCTGCTTGCCCTTGGTCCAGTCGCCCTTGCCTTCCCAGGCCTGCAGCGCCACCCCCATCGTCGTCATGCCGAAGTCGATCTGGCGGTCGTCGGTCAGGATCACGTTCTGGTTGGGGCCCTGCGTCTGCTGCGTGCTGATGTTGGTGCCGATCTTCTCGTTGACCAGGCTCGCCCACACCTGGCCGTAGACGAAGTAGGTGCCGCCGACCGAAGCGGTGCCGAGCGTCAGGTTCTTCGGCCAGTTCGGGTTGGTCTGGGCCTGCGCTGCCGCCGCGAGCGCGAGCGAGCAGGCGAGGGCCGCGGTGGCGCGAAATGCGTTCGCGAGTTTCATGCTTCGACTCCTTGAGTGATCGTGATGCCGGAACCGCGTGCGGCGGCCCGGCCTGTCCCCGAATGGCCTTGATGGCTCTGTTTGGGCCGGGCCAATGTACATCGGCGCCGGGGCCGAGGCAATGCAGCCGCGCCCGACCCGCGCACTGCGGGCGCTGTGCCGAGCGCCGCCTGCCGGGTCGGTGCCGTCAGAGGCAGGCAGGGGCGCCGCGAGCGATGCGACGGCGGGCGGCGGCCGCCGCCCGCGCGGGGCGGGACATCTGGTTCGAGGCCGTGACGGCAACCGACCGCTTCATCACGCCCGTCAACGGTGCCGTCATTGCCCGGATCGCCCTTTCAAAGCCCGCGATAAACGACTGCGTTACCACCTTGCGGCAGGGCAGCGTGGAGAGGTGGCCCGTTGCCGGCGAGCCGGGGATTCCGTTCTGCTACAGGGCCGCCGCCGGTGGCATGGGCTACTTTTCCGTGGTTGCGCCGGTGGGGCCGAGCCCCGGCGTACTGATCATCAACGTGCAATCCTTCTGAGTGCACGCTCGAATCAGGGGACCCGCATGGATGCGGCGCGGCACCGTAGGCTGTCGGCGCGCGCTGCATGCCGCAACGGGTCAACCAGCGCAACAACTGCCGACTGGTGTCACCAAGCATGGCCGCCGATGCAGGATCCCGACCCGCGCGTGCGCCGCTTCGCCCTCGGACAGCGGGCACGCAATCCGACCGAATCGCTCGATCTCGTCACCGCCGCGATGGTCGATCCGGAGGAGTCGATCCGCGAACGCGCCGAGCAGTTGTTCGAGGACGCCCTCGCCAGGAGGAAATAGGGCGCCGCCGGCTTGCCGCCGCGTTCGGGCCGCGGGGTCCGCCGGAGCAGGGGCGGCCGAGGACCGCGGCCGATTCGATGCCGCAAAGGCGCTGCGCGGTCTTCGGCGCGTGGCCGCCGCACAGTTTGACGTAGCCGACAATTGTCCATACAGTCGGCCCGTGAAGATCGAATGGGACCCGAGCAAGGCGTCAGCGAACCTGCGCGACCACGGGGTCTCGTTCGCGGAAGCGGCCACGGTCCTGGCGGACGACTACGCGCTGACGCGCGAGGACCCCGACGCGGTCGGTGAGCAACGCTTCGTCACGCTGGGAATGAGCGCCACCGGTGTGCTGCTCGTGGTCGTGTACAGCCACCGCGAACCGGACATCTATCGCCTGATCTCGTCGTGGAAGGCCAACAAACCGCAGAGGAAGCAATATGAAAAAGGTCGCCGCTGAGCCCTATCGCGACATCGACTTCTCGGCCGCGAAGCGCGGGCCGGTCATCCCGGCGGAGCCCGGCAAGACGAAGATTTCGATCCGCCTGGACAACGCCGTCATCGACTATTTCCGCGCGCAGGTCGAGCGGGCGGGAGCGGGGAACTACCAGACCCTGATCAACGACGCGCTGGTGGCCTACATCCAGCAGCGGTCCGTCATCGAAGCCGTGCGGCAGGTTGTGCGCGAGGAGCTGGGTGCGCCCCGCGCCAGGGCACGCGCAGCAAAGGGGCGGGCTGTCGAGGCCTGAGACCTTGCAGATCGTGCGCCGCGTTCGCTGACGCGGCACGCCAGCCGCTTACTCGCCGATCAGGTGCAGCGCCACCTGGCGCCGGTGGCCGCGCAGCCGGTGCTCGTACAGGTAGATGCCCTGCCAGGTGCCCAGCGCGAGCTGGCCGTCGATCAGCGGCACCGATAGCTGGGTGGCCGTCAGCGCGCTGCGCACGTGCGCCGGCATGTCGTCCGGCCCTTCCGCGTCGTGCTCGAACAGGCGATCGCCGTCGGGCACCAGGCGGGCAAAGAACCGTTCGAGATCGCGCTGAACTTCCGGATCGGCGTTCTCCTGGATCAGCAGGCTTGCCGAGGTGTGGCGAACGAACACCGTCAGCAGGCCGCTGCTGAGGCCGCTTGCGCGGACCCAGTCGGTGACCCGCCTCGTGATCTCGGTGAGCCCGCGGCCGCGTGTGTCGACGGCGAGCAACGTGTGCGCCTGGCGCATCGCGCGGCGTGCAGCCGAACGCGCCGCTAGACGTTCAGCGAGTGGCCGAGCGCGCGCATCGCCGCTTCCTGCACCGCCTCGCCGAGCGTCGGGTGGGCGTGGATGGTGCCGGCGACGTCTTCCAGCCGCGCGCCCATCTCGATCGACTGCGCGAATGCCGCGGCGAGCTCGGAGACTTCCTGCCCGACCGCCTGCCAGCCGACGATCAGGTGATTGTCGCGGCGGGCGACCACGCGCACGAATCCTTCCCCGCCTTCGAGCGTCAGCGCGCGGCCGTTGGCCGAGAACGGGAAGTGCGCGTGGATGCAATCGAGGCCGGCCTTTTCCGCATCTGCGGGCGAATGCCCGACCGTCACTACCTCGGGGTCGGAGAAGACCACTGCCGCAATCGCCGCCGGATCGAATCGCCGCTTCGCCCCGCCGATGATCTCGGCCACCGTCTCGCCCTGCGCGCTCGCCCGATGAGCGAGCATCGGTTCACCCGTCACGTCGCCGATCGCCCACACGTTGCGCATTGAGGTGCAGCACTGGGCGTCGATCTTGATGAAGCGGCCGTCCATGTCCAGCTGCAGCCGCTCCAGTCCCCAGCCGTCGGTTCGCGGCCGGCGGCCGATCGCCACCAGCACCTGGTCGGCAGCTACCTCCTGCTCCGCTCCTTTCTCGTCGCGCAGCCGCACCGCGTCGCCGGCCTCGTTCAGGCCGAGCACGGTGGAGC
>CAZSYX010000035.1:0-10232 GCA_964610575.1 uncultured Burkholderiaceae bacterium | reverse complement strand
GCCGCCCGGGCGCTGCGCGCGCACGTCGACCGTCTTGCCGTCGACGATCTCGGCCCAGCCGTTGATCACCTCCGCGCCGTGCTTGCGCAGAAGCGTCGCCACGCCGCCGGTCAGCCGGCGCACCACGCCGTCCTTCCAGCGCATCGCCTGCGCTGCATCGAGGCTCGGCTCGCCTGCGCGGATGCCGAGCGCGTTGTCGGAAGCGTGGCGGCGCGCCCGATCGAACTCGCCGGCGAGGTGGATCAGCGCCTTCGACGGAATGCAGCCGATGTTCAGGCAGGTGCCGCCGAGGTATTCGCCTTCGACGAGGATGGTGGCGATGCCCAGTTGTGCCGCGCGGATGGCGGCGATGTAGCCGCCCGGCCCGCCGCCGATCACCAGGAGTTGGGTGTCCATGTGCTTACTCGACGAAAAGGAGCGCGGGGGCCTCGAGCAGGCCTCGCACCGCCTGCACGAAGTGCGCGCCGTCGGCGCCGTCGACCACGCGGTGGTCGAACGACGAGGACAGGTTCATCAGCTTGCGCGCCACCACCAGGCCGCTGCGGATCATCGGCCGCTCGACGATGCGACCGACGCCGACGATCGCCACTTCCGGATAGTTGATCACCGGCGTGGTGACGATGCCGCCGAGCGCGCCCAGACTGGTGATGGTGATGGTCGAGCCGGTCAGTTCGTCGCGCGAAGCCTTGCCGGTGCGCGCCGCTTCGGCCAGGCGCTTGATCTCGGCCGCGCACGACCACAGGTCGCGCGCCTCGGCATGGCGCAGCACCGGCACCATCAGCCCGCCGTCGGTCTGCGTGGCGATGCCGAGGTGCACGGCGCCGTAGCGGGTGACCGCGCCGGCATCGTCGTCGAAGCGGGCGTTGACCTGTGGAAAGTCGCGCAGCGCCTGCACGATCGCGCGCGCCAGCAGCGGCAGCAGGGTCAGTCGGCCTCGCTTCTCGCCGTGGCGCTCGTTCAGCTGCGCGCGCAGGGCCTCCAGTTCGGTGACGTCGATCTCCTCGACGTAGGTGAAGTGCGGGATGCGGCGCTTCGCCTCCTGCACCTTCTGCGCGATCTTGCGGCGCAAGCCGATCACCTGCACCTGCTCCTCGTCGTGGCGCTCGACGTAGCGGCTGCCGGCCGGTGCCGCCGTGCCGCGGCGGGCAACGAAGGCGTCGAGGTCCTCGTGCAGGATGCGGCCGGCCCCGCCGCTGCCCGGCACGAAGCGCAGTTCGATGCCCGTTTCGAAGGCGCGGCGGCGCACGGCCGGGGAGGCAATCGGTTTCTCGCCGGGGGCACGCAGCGCCGCCGGTGCGGCCGGCGTTGCAGCGGCGGATGGGGTCGGTGCCGGCGGCGGGGCTTCGACAGGCTTCGGCGCAGACGCAGCCGGCGTGGTTGCCGGCGCCGGCGCGGGGGCTGCGCGGGCAGTGACCGACGGCGCGCCGGCAGCGATATTGCCGGCGCCTTCGACTTCGAGCCGGATCAGTTCGGTGCCGACACCCATCACGTCGCCCACCTTGCCGCCCAGGGAGATCACCTTGCCCTTGACCGGCGACGGTATCTCGACGGTGGCCTTGTCGGTCATCACGTCGGCGAGCACCTGGTCCTCGGCGACCGCCTCGCCGGGCTGCACGTGCCACTCGACCAGTTCGACCTCGGCGATACCTTCGCCGATGTCCGGCATCTTGATCACGTGGATGCCCATGATCAGCTCTCCACAGTGCGTTTGAACGCCTCGCCGACGCGCTGCGGCCCGGGGAAGTAGGCCCACTCCTGCGCATGCGGATACGGCGTGTCCCAGCCGGTCACGCGCTCGATCGGCGCCTCGAGGTGATAGAAGCAGTGCTCCTGCACCAGCGCCGCCAGCTCGGCGCCGAAGCCGCTGGTGCGCGTGGCCTCGTGCACGATCACGCAGCGGCCGGTCTTCTTCACCGAATCGACGATGGTCTTCAGATCCAGCGGCCAGATGCTGCGCAGGTCGATGATCTCGGCGTCGATGCCGGTCTCGCTGGCCGCCGCCTCCGACACCCACACCATGGTGCCGTAGGTGATCACCGTCAGCTGGCTGCCGGGGCGGATCACAGCCGCCGATTCGAGCGGCACCGTGTAGTGACCCTCGGGCACCTCGCTCAACCGGTGGCTCGACCACGGCACCACCGGCCTGTCGTGGTGGCCGTCGAACGGGCCGTTGTAGATGCGCTTGGGCTCGAGGAAGATCACCGGGTCGTCGCACTCGATGGCCGAGAGCAGCAGGCCTTTGGCGTCGTACGGGTTGCTCGGCATCACCGTGCGCAGGCCGCAGACGTGCGTGAACAGCACCTCGGGGCTCTGGCTGTGCGTCTGCCCGCCGTAGATGCCGCCGCCGCAGGGCATGCGGATGGTCATCGGCGCGGCGAAGTCGCCGGCCGAGCGGTAGCGCAGGCGGGCGGCGGCCGAGACGATCTGGTCGTAGCCGGGGTACATGTAGTCGGCGAACTGGATCTCGGGCACCGGCCGCAGCCCGTAGGCCGCCATGCCCACCGCGATGCCGACGATGCCGCCTTCGGCAATCGGCGTGTCGAACACGCGCGAGGCGCCGTACTTCGCCTGCAGTCCCTCGGTGCAGCGGAACACGCCGCCGAAGTAGCCGACGTCCTCGCCGAAGATCACCACGTTCCCGTCGCGCCCCAGCGCCACGTCGAGCGCCGAGCGGATCGCCTGCACCATGGTCATGGTCGCCATGGTCACACTCCCAACTGCTGGCGCTGCCGGCGCAGGTGCTCCGGCATCACCGCGTAGACGTCGTCGAACATCAGCGCGGCGCTAGGCAGCGGGCCGGCGGCCAGCGTGCCGTAGCTCTCCGCTTCCTTCTGCGCCGCGATCACCTCGTCCTCGACCTCCTTCTGCAGACGCTCATGGCTCTCCTCCGACCAGACGCCGATGGCGACCAAATGTTGCTTGAGGCGCTTGACCGGGTCGCCGAGCGGAAAGCGCGCCCAGTCGTCGGCCGGCCGGTACTTGGTGGGGTCGTCGGCCGTGGAGTGCGCGCCGGCGCGGTAGGTGATCCACTCGACCAGCGTCGGCCCCAGCCCGCGCCGCGCCCGCTCGATCGCCCACTTCGACGCCGCATAGACGGCGAGGAAGTCGTTGCCGTCCACCCGCAGCGAGGCGATGCCGTTGCCCACCCCGCGCGCGGCGAAGGTGGTCGCCTCGCCGCCGGCGATGAACTGGAACGACGAGATCGCCCACTGGTTGTTGACCACGTTCAGGATCACCGGCGCCTGGTAGACGGCGGCGAAGGTCAGCGCGTTGTGGAAGTCGGGTTCGGCCGTGGAGCCGTCGCCGATCCACGCCGAGGCGATCTGCGTGCCGCCCTTGATCGCCGAGGCCATCGCCCAGCCGACCGCCTGGATGTACTGCGTGCCGAGGTTGCCGGCCAGCGAGAAGAAGCCGTGCTTCCTGTGCGAGTGCAGGATCGGCATCTGCCGGCCCTTGATCGGGTCGCGCGAGTTGGAGAACAGCTGGCACATCATCTCGACCAGGCTGGCGCCGCGCGCCACCAGGATGCCCTGCTGGCGGTAGGTCGGGAAGCACATGTCGTCGGGCTCCAGCGCCAGCGTGTGGGCGACGCTGATGCCTTCCTCGCCGAGGCTCTGCATGTAGAACGACATCTTCTTCTGCCGCTGCGCGGTGAGCATGCGCGCGTCGTACACGCGCAGCGTCAGCATCGCCCGCAGGCCCCTGATCAGCAGTTGCGGCTCGACCGCGGGCACCCACGGTCCGACCGCGCGGCCGTCCTCGTCGAGCACGCGCACCAGCCCGTAGGCGAGGTCGCTCGTCTCCGACGGCAGCGCATCGACCGGCGGCCGCCGCGTCTCGCCGGCGGGCTTGATGTGCAGGTAGGAGAAATCCGGCTCGTGCCCCGGCCGCTCAGGCGGTTCGGGCACGTGCAGCTTCAGCGGGCCGTACGACTTGGTCATGCGTGTCTCCGCAGTCGTTCGCGTCGCGCCCCGGCGAAGTGCTCTGCATGTGGCCGGCGCAACAGTTGCGCGAAAGGTTAGCGGCTTTGCGGCGGCAGAAGTTGATCTGGTCCGGTCATCGCCGCGTGCTGCGACGCGACAGGCGCGCCGGTGACGGCTACAGGTAGGCCAGCACCATCTTGGTCGCCAACGCGAACAGCAGCAGCGCGAAGATGCGCTTCAACGTCATCACCGGCAGCCGGTGCGCGAGCCGCGCGCCCAGCGGCGCGGTGACGATGCTGCCGACCACCAGCGCGGCGAGCGCTGGCAGGTAGACGAAGCCCAGCGTCGCCTCCGGCATGTCGTGCACGCGCCAGCCGCTGGCGATGAAGCCCACGGTGCCGACCGCGGCGACCGGGATGCCGACTGCCGCGGCGGTGCCGATCGCGGTGAGCACCGGCACGCGGCAGAAGAGCATGAACGGCACGGTAAGGAAGGCGCCGCCGGCGGACACCAAGCCGCAGATGACGCCGATGGCGGTGCCGACCGCCAGCATGCCGGCCGTGCCGGGCAGGCCGCGCGAGGCCGAGGGCCGGGCGCCGAACAGCATCTGCATTGCGCCGGCGTAGACGATGGCCGCGAAGGTCAGCGCCAGCGCCCGCTGCGAAACGAAGCCGCTGGCGAGCGTCGCCAGCAGCGCGCCGAGCGCCATGCCCGGAGCCAGCCGCCGCACGATGCTCCAGTCGACCGCACCGCGCTGGTGATGCGCGCGCACGCTGGCGCTCGAGGTGAAGATGATCGAGGCCATCGCGGTGCCGAGCGCCAGATGCACGGTGTGTTCAGGGGCGAGCGCCTGCGCGGCGAACAGCGCCGACAGGATCGGCACCAGCGTCATGCCGCCGCCGATGCCGAGCAGGCCGGCGAGGAAGCCGACGAAGGCGCCAGCGGCAGCGTAGGAGACGAGCCAGATCAGACAGGCTCCCGCACGGGCGCGCCGCCCGGCGCAACGTCGCTTTCGGCCTCCTCGTGCACCGGCAGCGAGCGCGTGTTGCGGATCACCGCCTGCTGCCACGCCACCCACGCCAGCAGCAGGCCGCCGCAACCGGCAAAGGCCAGCGCCGCGCGCAGCCCGAAGTGCTCGCCCAGCCAGCCGCCGATGAGCGCGCCCGGACCGGCCGGTACCAGGATCAACCAGCGCATCGTGCTGGTCATGCGGCCAAGCAGCGGCGTCGGTGTCACTGCCTGTCGCAGCGCCAGGAAGTTGACGAAGATGAGGATCGCCCCCGCGCCCAGCAGCATCAGCATCAGCGCGAACATCGCGACGCCGAGCGGCCCGACGGGCGCCAGCGCCGCGAGCAGCCAGCCGCTGCCGCACAGCACGAAGCCGGCGACCATCGTCGGCCCGGGACCAAAGTGCTGCGAGATCCGATGGCTGAGCAGGCTGGTGACGACGGTGCCGACGCCGACCATCGTGTAGGCGAGCCCGACGCCGCCTTCGGACAGTCCCAACACGCGCGTGGCGAACAGGATCTGCACCACCTGCGCGGCGTAGTAGCACATGTGCCAGATGCCGACGGCCGCCGCCGTCGTCACCAGCAGCCCGTGAGTGGCGACGAACCGGACGCCGGCACGCAGCGCCGGCCAGAAGGCTTCGTGGACCGAGCGCGGCGCTTCACGCACGCGGATGCCGGCGAGAATCAGCGCCGAGCCCGCCAGCAGGATGGCGTTCACCAACAGCGTCAGCGGCGCGCCGAGCAGCTTGATCAGCACGCCGGCGGCGCCGGGCCCGGCCACGTCGGCGGCAGAGTTGGCCAGGCCATTGCGCGCGTGTGCCTCGACCAGCCGCTCGCGCGGCACGATCTGCGTCAGCACGATCTGCGCCGCGCTGCCCGCCACCGTGTTGACCATGCCCAGCACGAAGCCGACCACGTACAGCCAGCCCATGGTGAGCCAGCCCATCCACCAGGCCAGGGTGACGCTGGCCATGGCCAGCGCAAGCGTGCTCTCGCCGGCGACGTAGACGGGAAGCTTGCGCACCCGGTCGAGGTATACGCCGGTCGGCAGCGAGAACAGTGCAAAGGGCAGCACCTCCAGCGCGGCGAGCAGGCCCATCTGCGTCGGCGTTGCCTTCAGCAGCACCGCCGCGGCGAGCGGCAGCGCCAGCATGCTCATCTGCGTGCCGAACGCGCCGACCAGGATCGAGCCGAACAGCCGCCGGTAGGCGGCATCACGCAGCAGGTCGTCGGGCGCGAGCTTCAGCCGCGTCCGCAGGCGTTCGCGCAGGCGGCGGCCAAGGAAAGGCAGCGGCAAGGTGGGCTTTTGCAGTGGCGAGGCCGGCAGCGTAGCGTCGCGCCGGCCGCGGTCAACTCACGCCGGCGGCGACCAGCGCATGTCCGGGTCGAGCGGATAGATCGGCCGCGGCACGTCGCGGTAGGGCACGCGCGACAGCACCGGCGTGGTCAAGCCCGGCACGTCGACCTCGACGATGCGGTCGTCGGAAAAATGCAGGTCGAAGGCGGCACGGAAGTGGCCGCGCGACTTGACGATCACGCTGCGCGCGGCGGCGATGTCCAGCCCGAGTTCCTCGAACATCGCCGTGTCCTTGCACTGCTGGCGCACGCTGACCACCACCACGCGCACGCCGCCCACCCGCAGCAGCGCCGTCTTGCCGAGCACGATGGTGTGGCCGGCGGAGATGCCGCGGCGGCCGACGATCGTGCCGTCGTGCAGCCGCTCGACCGTGGCCTCGTGCTCGAAGCGGCCGGACAGCGGGTGCGACTCGTCGCGGTTGACGACGGCATGGAAGGTGCTGTCGACGCCGCGTGCGTGCGCCTCGGCGGCCAGCGGCGGGTCGTAAAAGATGCCGAGAGCCGCACCCTGGACGCCCGCCTCGACGAACGACTTCAGGATCCACACCGTGTTGCCGCGCCCGCCGCCGCCGGGGTTGTCGGCGACGTCGGCAAACAGCAGCGCCGGCCGCGCCGGGTCGCGCCCGCAGGCGAGCGCCATCGCGGTGGCGTCGGCGAGCGAAGTCAGGTTCGGCACGTAGCGATGGCGGTCGTCCCAAGCCTGCTGCGCGATCTCGCGCGCCAGCCGCTTTGCCAGCGCGGCGTCGTCGCGGGTGGTGACCACCACGCTCATGCCGTTCTTCGGCGTGTCGCCGAGAGAAAAGCCGCTGGAGATCGACACGTTCATCACCCGCGCATCACAGCGCGACTGGCCGTAGGCGAGGAGGTCGGCATACGGCCCGGACTTGGTGTTCTGCGTCACCGACGGCGGGATCAGCGGCAGCTTGACGAAGGCCGCGGTGGGCCGCGCGCCGGCCAGGCACTCGCGCATCAGCCGCGCGCACTCGGCGCCGCGCTCGGCCATGTCGACGTGCGGATTGGTGCGGTAGGCGACGAGGACGCTCGCCTCACGCACCATCTGCGCCGACACGTTGGCGTGCAGGTCCAGGGTGGCAATCACGGGCACGTCGGGGCCGACCACGCGCCGCACGCGCTCGAGGATCACGCCGTCGGGGTCGACCTCCTGCGTGCCGATTGCCGCACCGTGCAGCGACAGGTAGACGCCGTCGACCGGCAGCGCGGCGCGCAGGCGCGACTCGATGCCGTCGGCCACCTCGAGGAAATAGCCGTGCTCGACCGGGCCGCTGGCGCCCACCGCGGCACCGAGCATCGGCAGCGGCGTCCAGTCGCCCGCGGCCGACATCGCCTCGACGAAGCCGGACAGCGTCGCCGGGCACAGCGGGTGCGCGCTCTCCCAGTCGGCCTGCATCGCGCTGCCTTCCAGCGCGTAGTTGGCGGCGAACTCCTCGCGCGTGGCCACCGGCGAGTGGGCGTTGGATTCGAGCATGAAGGCGGCCAGCGCGATGCGGGGTCCGGGCATGGTCGTTTTCTCTTCGTGCGGGCGGGCCATTCCGGCCGCGCTTCGATTATCGTCGGCGGACCGTGCGCTACCCCGCCGCGCCTCACACTGGATCGACCGCCATGCCAAGACGACTCCTCGCGGCCCTGCTGCTGACGGCCATCGCCTCCTTCGCCGCGCTGCCCGCCGCGGCGCAGAACCTGATGCTCGGCACCAAGCTGGAGCTGAACACGCTCGACCCGCACTTCTTCGCCGCCTTCCCGACCGGCTCGTCGCACCAGTACCTTTACGAGAAGCTGATCGACTACGACGAGAAGCTCGTCATCAAGGCGGCGCTCGCCGAATCGTGGCGGCGCATCGACGACCTGACGTGGGAGTTCAAGCTGCGCAAGGGCGTCGCCTTCCACGACGGCTCGCCGTTCACCGCCGCCGACGTGATCTTCACCGTCGAGCGCGTGCCGAACGTGCCGAACTCGCCGAACTCGTTTGCCCAGTTCACGCGCGGCATCGACAGGATCACTGCTGTCGACGACCAGACCATCCTCGTGCGCACCAAGGCGCCGAGCCCGCAACTGCTGCAGGACCTGTCCAACGTTTTCATCATCTCGTCGAAGGCCGCCGCCGGCGCGACCACCGCCGACTTCAACTCCGGCAAGGCGGCGGTCGGCACCGGGCCGTACAAGCTGGCGAGCTGGGTCAACGGCGACCGGCTGGTGGTCGAGCGCTTCGAGAAGTACTGGGGCGGCAAGCCGACCTGGGCGCGGGTCACCGAGAAGGTGATCGGCAAGGATGCGCCGCGGCTGGCGGCGCTGCTCTCCGGTGAGGTCGACGCGATCGACGCGGTGCCGATCCAGGACATCGAGCGACTGAAGCGCGAGAACCGCTTCGCCCTGTTCCGCGGACCGGCCTCGCTGATCCACTACATCGCGCTCGATTCGGCGCGCGACGAGTCGCCGAACGTCACCGCCAAGGACGGCAAGCCGCTCGGCCGCAACCCGCTGAAGGATGCGCGGGTGCGCAAGGCGCTGTCGCTGGCCATCAGCCGCGAGCTGATCGTGAAGAAGGTGATGGAAGGCTCGGCGATTGCCGCCGGGCAGCTGCTGCCGCCCGAGTTCCCCGGCACCAGCAGGACGCTGGCGCCCGACCCTTTCGACCTGCCGCGCGCGCAGGCGCTGCTTAAGGAGGCCGGCTGGGCGGAGGGTTTTCGCATCGTGCTGACCGCCACCTCCGATCGCTATCCCAACGACTCGGCGGTGGCGCAGGCCGTGGCGCAGATGTGGACCCGGCTGGGGCTGAAGGTCGACGTCGAGACGCTGCCGGGCGCGGTGTTCTTCTCGCGCGCGTCGAAGCAGGAGTTCAGCGCCTTCGCCGCGCAGTACGGCGCCGAGGACGGCATCAACAGCACGCGCGCGCTGGTGGCCAGCTTCACGCCGGCCAAGGGCTACGGCACGGCCAACCGCACCCGCTACTCGAACCCGCTGGTCGACGCACTGCTCGACGAGACGCTGCGCGAGATGAACGACGAGGCGCGGGCGGAGAAGGCCTCGCGCACGATCAACGCCGCCATGGCCGACCAGGCGCTGATCCCGCTGTTCTTCCCGATGCACGACTTTGCCGCCAAGAAGTCGCTGGTCGTCACGCCGCGGCCGCAGCGGCGCTTCAACGGGCTGATGATCAGGCCGGCGAAGTAGCGGCAGCGCGGTGAGCACCGCTGCTTCGGCGTCGTTGCTCGAGGTGTCATCCCCGCGAAAGCGGGGATCCAGCGTCGTTCGCCTGGGGCCGGTAGGTTCCCGCTGGCGCGGGAACGACACCGCGCAGTCACCCGTCGGCGAGCAGGTAGATGCCCAGGCCGATCATCACCACGCCGGCGAGCAGCTTCAGCACGCGGCCTTCCTTTTCCTGCAGGCGGTGGCGGCTGAGCAGGGTCACGCCGATGCCGAGGACGATGATGTCGTCGACCATGTAGGCGGCGTTGTACAGCAGCAGGTAGCCATAGTAGGTGGCGGTATCGAGCTGCTTGAGCGTCAGGATGCGCGTGAACAGCGCCGGGAAGCCCGACGTGCACATGAACTCGACCACCTGCACCAGCAGCCCGAGCACGATGGTGCCGATGATCGCCACCGTGTAGTTCGGCGCGTGCAGGATTCCGCGCATGCGGTTGTAGATCATCGGCTTGGCCGGCTCGGGGATCGACAGCGTGATGCCGCGGCCGAAGGCGAAGAAGTCCTTGACGTTGATCAGCCCGGCGACGATCGCAATGACCGCGATGGCGACCTGCGAGGCGCGCGACAGGCCGATCAGCAGGAACAGGTTCAGCCACGCCGCCATCATCGCGAAGTACGAGATGCCCTCGACCAGCACGAAGGTGCCGGCGATGGCCAGCATCCGCTTGCGGTCGGCGAGCGGCGCCAGCAGCGAGATCATCAGCAGCAGCACCCACATCGA
>CAZSYX010000034.1:0-30897 GCA_964610575.1 uncultured Burkholderiaceae bacterium | reverse complement strand
ACTACCCGCGCGTCGGCACGAGCTTGTACTTCGGCTACTACGGGCCCGGCTACGGTTGGGGCCCGGGCTACTGGCCCGGCTACGGGTGGGGCCCGGGCTACTGGCCCGGCTACGGGTGGGGCCCAGGCTCCTGGTGGGGTCCCGGTTACTGGGGACCGCGCTACGGCTACGCCTACCCGCCGGTTTACGACTACTACCCGCCCGCCTACGTTGCGCCGAACCCGCCCGTCTACATTGAACGTGATCCGCCGGCCGAGCCGGCTGCGCCGGTGTGGTGGTACTGGTGCGCCGAGGCGAAGGCCTATTACCCGTATGTCAGGGAATGCCCCGGCGGATGGCAGCGGGTGCCGCCACAACCCGTGCCGCCAGCCGAGAAGCAGTGAACCAGGTGCACTATGAAGCGCGTACTTAAGCTTTTGTCGCTCGCGGGCGCGCTGGCGCTCGCCGGTTGCGTGGTGCTTCCGCCTGCCGGGCCGAGCCTGCAGGCACTGCCCGGCTCGAGGCTGAGCTTCGAGCAGTTCCAGATGGACGATGCGGCATGCCGTCAATACGCCACCGCGCAGATCGGCGGCCGCAGTGCCACCGAAGCCGCGCAGGAGAGCCAAGCAGCCAGCGCCGTGGCCGGTACGGCCATCGGCGCCGCGACCGGCGCGGCCTTCGGCGGCAGTTCCGAGGCGGCGGCCGTCGGCGCCGGCATCGGCCTGCTGACCGGCGCGATGGCCGGCTGGAGCAGTTCAGAGGCGTCGTATTACGCCGCGCAGCGGCGCTACGACGGCGCGTATTACCAGTGCATGTACGCGCGCGGCCACAGGGTGCCAGTGTCGAGCCGCTACACCGAGGCAGGTCGCGCTCAACCAGCGCAGCCGCGCGCACCGGTCGGCCCGCCGGCCGACGCCGCCATCCCGCCGCCGAACGCGCCGCCGCCGCCGGCGACGCCCTACGCGCCGCCGTACTGGCCAAGCACGCCACCGCCGAACGCGCCGCCGCCGCGTTGAGAAGCGGCCAACCGCACCGAACGGCAGCGCGGCCGCCTTAGGCAAGCGCGACGGGACCGCGGCAGCCTCGCGGCGGCCGCCGACTGCCCGCGGTCAGGTGCCGGCTATGGGGTGGCCTGCGGCTGCTGATTGACGACGTCGAGGACGAACTGCATCTCGCCAAGGCCGTAACGCTGGTCGATCGGTAGCGGCACCAGGTGCTCGGCGAGTTCCTTCTCCACGGCCGAGGCGGCTTCGCGCCGCAGGACCTCGCTCCAGTAGGTGGCGACGTAGACCTTGCGCGCGATCAGGCGTTGCCTGAGGCCGGGATCGTCCGTCCAGTACGGATAGGCCATCGGGCCGTCGATCTCCGCCGTTTCAATCCGCAACCGGTTTGAGGAGCCCAGCGCGGCGTGAAGAAAGAGGAAGTTGCGCTGGCGGGTCAGCCTGGCGCGGCCGTAGTCGACGCTGTCCAGCATGGCTTCGGTCAGCGCCGACATCCGCTTCAGCGGGCGGCCACTCAGTCGCACCCCCGAGCGGAGGTAGTCCTGATAGAACGCGGCGGCGCCGAGATCGATGCGGCCGACGAGGTGCTGCACCGAGTCCCAGGACACGTCCCTGTCGAGCGCCTGATCGTGCACGGCTTTGCAGTACAGGTACCCGCCATCGGCGACACCCACGAACTTCCGCGGAGAGTAGAGGGTCGCGGCGCACGACAGCGGCGCGGAGAACAGCGCCTGCGAGTTGTCGATGATCAGCGCTGGGCCGAAGTGCGCCGCCAAGCGGCGGCAGTACGCGTTCTTCAGGCCGAAGTAATTGACGTAAAGGAGGAACTCCTCACGGCCGAGCGCCGGCGGGCGGGCGATTTCGAGATCGGCGTCGATGTTGTAGAAGTCATAGGCAACGGCCGCCTGCCGGAGCGGCTCGAGCATGCTGTTGCATAGGTAGGCCGGCAGATGGAGCCGGGCGGGGCGGCGCGCGAGGAGGAAATACAGAAGGCAGTTCCTCGCCGAATTCAGCGCCCGCGCGGTTCCGTGCTGGTTCTCGCCGCACCGGTTCAGCTCCAGACCGAGGTAGCCGCCTATCTCGCGCTGCTCGGCCATCGGGATGCCTGAATATCCATCGCGTCAGCGGATCAGCGGCGCCAGATGCGACTGCAAGTCGGTCATCAGGCGATCGCGTTCGGCGACGCTTTCGAAATGAAGCAGGGCGACACCGAGCGACGTGCCCGAACTCGTGTGCCGTTGAACCCGCTCGCCCTGCGGCTTGATGACTTCGAGCAGGACAAGCTTGTCCCGTATCGCATCGCTGACGCGAAGACCGGTGTAGACACCGTCGCGGTCGGCGTGCAGCGTGTAGCAGACGCCAACCCCTTTGCCCGGCGTCGCGTGCGCGGCGGGAAGGCTGCCCAGCGCGCTGTCGAGCACCTTGCCCACGAAGTCGAATCCGGTGAGGTGCTGCTGGATGATCGGGATGTAGTCGCCGCCGTTGCGCGGTCCGATCTCGATGATCCAGGCCTGGCCCGCCGCAGTGACCCGGGCTTCGATGTTGACCGGCCCCTCAACGAGGCCGCTGGCCCGCGCGATCGCCTCCACCTGACGGGCAACGTCGGCAAGCACTGCGTCGTCGTGCCGGCTCGGCCAAAACGTCGCGACGGGAACGGTGTCCTGCGTGCCGGCGACGAAGCCCTGGTCGCCGAGGTAGTGGTGGATCAGCCGGCCATCCTGCAGGAAACCATCCCCGTGCAGGTGCAGGCCATCGATGTACTGCTCGATGATGCATCGCCCGGCGCGGGAGTGTTCGAGCGCGAGCCCCAGCCCGGCCGGGAGGTCGCCGCTGGCTGCATCGAGCACCGAGACGCCCCTGCTGCCGCACGAATCGACCGGCTTGACGACGAGGCGGGAGGAGCCTTCAGCCAGCGTGGCGAGGATGTCGCCGGCATTGCCGGCCGACTTGGCGTCGACCACGCAGTGGCGCGGTGTCCGCAGCCCGATGCTGGACATGAGCCGGCGAAAGCGGTCCTTTTCGGTCAGCTTGATGATTGCGTCGAGCGGCGCGCCAGGCAGGCCGAGCGTGTTCGCGACGTAGGCGACGGCCTGCATCGCCGGGTCGGACGACAGCGATGCCACTGCGTCGATGCCGATCCGTCGCGCCAGGGCGAGCACGGCTTCCTTGTCGGTGGTGCTCACGTTGTGATACTCGTCGGCCAGCTTGTGACCCGGATTGTCCGGCAGGTAGTCGCAGGTGATCACGTACAGGCCGCGCTCCCTGGCGCGCCGGATCAGCGGCACCTGGAACCGCGAACCGCCGAGTATCAATAGCCGCTTGCGCATGGTTTCCGAGTTGCGGCCCTGGCACGTCGCCGATGCAGCGCCCCCCGCCGAATTTCCTCAACCCGTCGACGGCACCGCAGGCGCGGCCGCTGCCGGGAGGTGGTGACCGCGCCAGTCACCGAAGCACCACGGCGAGGTGCGACGGCATATCGGCCATCAGTCGGTCGCTCTCGGCCAGGCTGTCGAACTGAAGCAAGGCGAAACCGAGCGACGTGTTCGAACCTACGTACTGCAATACCGGATCGCCCGCCTGCCTGAAGACTTCCATCAGGAAGATCTTGTCCTTGACTGCGTCGCTCACCTCGAGGTCGGCGAAGCTGCCATCGCGGTCCGAGTGCAGGACGTAGACCGCGCCAATCCCGCGAAGCATTGGCCCCGGGGGGCTCTCCGACCGCATGCCGAACGCGACGTCGAGCACCCCGCTCACAAAATCGAATCCGGTGAGGCGCTGCAGGAGGATCGGTATGTAGTTGCCGCCATTGCGTGGCCCGATTTCGATGATGTAGACCTCGCCGGCAGGCGTGACCCGGGCTTCGATGTTGACGGGCCCCTCGACATAGCCGCTCGCCTGCGCGATGGCCTCGACCTGGCTGACGAGGTCGCTCAGAACAGCCTCGCCGTACCTGGTGGGCCAGCGGGTCGAAACGGGAATGCTGTTGCGCGACTTCGTGAAAAAGGCCTGGTCACCAATGTAGTGATGGATCAGCCTGCCGTTCTGCAGGAAACCATCACCGTGAATCTGCTCGCCGTCAATGTATTCCTCGATGATGCATCGCTTGGCCGGCGAATGATCGAATGCGCGTTGCAGCGCCGAGAAGACATCGCCGCATCGCGGCTCGAGCACGGTGATGCCCCTGCTGCCGGACGAGTCGACCGGCTTGACGACGTGGCGCGAGGGGCTTGCGGCCAGCGCGGCGACGTCGCCGGCGACTGCGGTGTCTTTCGCAGCGAGCAGGTAGTTCGTCGGCGTCCGCAGTCCGATGCTGGACATGAGCCGGCGAAAGCGGTCCTTTTCGGTCAGCTTGATGATTGCGTCGAGCGGCGCGCCAGGCAGGCCGAGCGTGTTCGCGACGTAGGCGACGGCCTGCATCGCCGGGTCGGACGACAGCGATGCCACTGCGTCGATGCCGATCCGTCGCGCCAGGGCGAGCACGGCTTCCTTGTCGGTGGTGCTCACGTTGTGATACTCGTCGGCCAGCTTGTGACCCGGATTGTCCGGCAGGTAGTCGCAGGTGATCACGTACAGGCCGCGCTCCCTGGCGCGCCGGATCAGCGGCACCTGGAACCGCGAACCGCCCAGGATCAGGATTCGCTTGCTCATTGCTTGCGCGCGACGATGTCGAAGGGCGCAGGACAGGGCGTCACTTGTTCAGCTTCCTGAACTTGTCGACGGTGACCGGCGATCGGCGGGCGGGGTTGCCGCGGTAGATGCCGTCCGGCTGGGTGTCGGCAGTGACGACGGCGCCGGCGGCGATGAAGCAGCGCGGCGCGATTTGCACGCCGTTGGCGACGGTGCTGTTCGCGCCGATCACGCAGTTGGCGCCGATCCGGGCTCGGCCGCCGATCGACGCGCGCGGCGCGACGAAGCAGTGGTCGCCGAGTTCGACATCGTGCGACAGCGTGGCGCCGGCGCGGACGACGCAGTTCTCGCCGATGCGCCCGAACGGCTCGACGATCACGCCGTCGTAGACCATGCAGTTCTCGCCGCAGACGAAGCTCGGCCAGGTCAGCGCGCGCGACGAGACGTAGGTGATGAAGCGGTAGCCCTTGGCCTTGCCGGCGGCGACCACCTCGGCGCGCAGCGCGCCCATTCGCGTCCAACCGAGCGGCGCCAGCAGGCCGACGCGTTCCGTCGGATGGAAGCGCTCGAGATCCTCGAAGCGCCGCACCGGCAGGCCGGCGAATTCGGGCCCCGCGATGAATCGCTCGTGCACGGTGAAGGCCACTGGCCGGTGCGGGCTGTCATGAGCGAGAACGTAGGCCGCCATCCTGGCAGTCAAGCCGACACCGAAGATCACGACGTCCATGCGTATCTCTCCGCGATCGCTAGCTGCGGCTGGCGGCGGCCGGCGCTAGGCCGAGGCGTGCCGCCAGCCCAATGCGCTGCAGCTTGCCGGTGGCGCCCTTCGGAATCTCGCCGACGAAGACGATCCGCCGCGGCACCCTGAAGTCGGCAAGCCGCCGGCCGGCAAGACTGCGCAGTTCCCGTTCCGACGACGTTTCGCCGGGTCGCAGGACGACCGCCGCACCCACGTCTTCGCCAAGGCTGTCGTGCGGCAGCGCGACACCGCCTGCGCCGCGGCCGGATGATCCATCAGCACCTCGTCGATTTCGCGCGGCGAGATCTTCTCCCCGCCACGGTTGATGATCTCTTTCAGCCGGCCGGTGATCGACAGGTAGCCGTCGCAGTCGATGACGCCCTGATCGCCGTTTCGAAACCAGCCATCGACGAAGGCAGTGGCGTTGGCCTGCGGATTGTTCTCGTAGCCGGCCGTGACCCCCCGGCCGCGGATGACGATTTGGCCGGTCGAACCGGGCGCAAGCAGCCGGCCCGCTTCGTCCATGATCGCCAGGTCGACTCCGACCGCGGGGCCGACGGTCCCCGGGTTGCGTCGAGCCGATGGCCACCGCATCGGGTTCGCTGCCCGCCAGCAGGTCAAGGATGTTCGTCTCGCTGGACATCGCTCTCTTCGCCGGAATCGGGCGCGGGCGGCCGGTTTCTCGGCACCGATGCGGAAGTTGAATGAGGCAGTCTCACATCAGCCCGCGTGCAGCGGGCAAAGCGGACCGATCATAGGCTGGACGCAGTCTCCGGTCGGCGAGCACTACGGCGGGCCGGAACTTCCGGCGGCAGCTGCGGCAGCCGACGTTGGCGACCGACTGGCGAAGACGCGGACGGCCGTGCCGTCGACGGCCCATTGCGCTTCAGAACTCGCCAAGGCGGTAGGCCGGGAAGTAACTCGTGCCCTCGCTGCCAACGGCGCGCGCAAGCCCGGCGTAGCGGTCCGGGTCGCATATGCGCCCGCAGAAGTACGCCGGTCGCGTTCCCGTCGCCCACCCTCGCTTGAAACTGCTGAGGCCGTCAGTGGCATCCATGTTCAGCCCTGCCCCGGCCCCGAGGTGCAACCACCGGACCTTTCCCGAGAAGTACTCGTTGGCAACCCAGTGCAACGCATAGCTGCTGCGCAGCTCGTATCCGCGGTCGCTCGACGCGGACAGGTGGCTGCGCGCCACGTCGCCATCGACCAGCCACAGGTGCATGCTGACGGTCGTCTCCCCTTCGCGCGCGCGCAGCACAACCAGCCCCGGCAGGCGAAACTGGGCCGCGAACGACGCTCGCGAAAAGCGACGGATGCCGTCGATTCCGCGCCGGGCCGCCAGCTGCTCATACAGTGCGCACCATTCGTCCAGGCAAGTTGAGGGCTCCGCTGGCGCGTCTACTGTCACGCGCCGGAGCGCTTGCCGGGCGTTGTATCGGTGCTGGTACGGGGCGACGGCGTTGACCGGAGCGGTCAAGTCGGCGACGAAGTGCTGCTTGAAGACCGCGACGCGGTCGAAGCTCTCGCGAAGCAGCACCTCGCTATAAGCGCCGAACGGGTCGGTCACGATCGCGACGCTCACGAACTTGTCGACGCAGGCGGCCAGGTCAGCGGCCAGGCCGCTCCAGTTCGCGCAATCGAACAAGGGGTAGCAGCCCATCGCATCGACCAGGCCACTGGCTCCGATCGGGCGTGCAAGGAGCCAGCCCCGACTTCGCGGCAGTTCAACGGGCGTGCCGAACTCGGCGAGCGATGCGGCGTATCCGGGATGCGCGTAACCCGCCCGATGCTCCGCCGTTGGCGATCCTGTTGGCCAAGGCTGGCGGATCGGGAAGACCTGATCCCCTGCGGTTCCGAGACTCATTGCAACCATGCGTTCAAGACTCGCAGCCTAATGTGCCGGCGGCGCCGCCGTGATCTGGCGGCGGAACTCGCGCAGCCTGCTATTCACGCGCGCGGCGTTCGCCGCGCCCATCCGCAGCAGCAGCTTCTGTCCGGCCGAGCGCGCCTCAAGCTCGGGATCGGCGAACTCGTAGAGCACTTTCGGCTGCACGACCCGGACCGGACCTTCGATCGCCGGCGTGGCCAGCAGGTGATCGATCACCGCCACCAGGCGGTCGTTGAAGTTACCCTGCGGATAGCCGAGTTCGCGGTACGCCTGCTGCAGCAGCGGATAGAAGCGTACGTAGAGGGCGGCGGCTCGCTTGCTGTCCACCGCTTCGGCAAGGCGCAGGTGCGCCGCGTAGCGGCCGGCGTTGGCAGCGCCGATCACGCGCGCGTCGGCTTCGCCATCGACGATGAACGCACCGCCCGGGCCGCGCACCGGCAGGATCTTCGTCGCCACCTTGCCGCGCGGCAGGTTGTCGACGGTGGCGACGAATTTCGCCGCGATGCCGGTCATGTGGAAGAACTCGACCAGTGCCCCTTCGCCAATGAGACTGGCGATCGCCGTGCGCAGCGCGCTGTCGCTTTCCGCCAGCGCCGGCAGCGGCGCCGAGTCGCCAATCGCGGCGAGTGCGGCCGGCGCGGCCTCGATCGGGTGTTCGGCAGCCTGCGGCTTCGGCGGCTCGGCGACCGGCTGCTCCGGCAGCGTCGCCTGCGCCACCGGCGGCGCCGGCGTGCGCCCCTGCCACCACCACCAGGCGCCGCCAGACGCCGCGAGCACGAACGCGCCGAGTACCCACCACCAGATCGTCCTGTCGTCGCTCATTGCCGACCCCTTGCGCCCACGCCCTTCCCATGGGAGTCCGCGCGCGCCGATCGGTTCCCGCCCCGGCGCCGGATGTCAGGTCACGAAGGCACGCACGCCGATCAGCCAAGCGTGCAGATAGAGCGCGAAAACGCCCCATGCCGCCGCGCCGATGACAATCGTCGCCACGTCGCTGACCAGCGTCCCTCGTGCATCGACGCGGCCGTGGATGCGGTCGCGCCCGCGGGCGGCGCGGTAGTCGAGCACCGCCCACAGCAGGAAACCGCCGAACAGCAGCAGGTCTTCGAAGTGGCCGTTGGCGAGCAGATGGCCGGCGGCCCAGATCTTCACGCCGAGCAACATCGGATGCTTGAGGGCGGCCTTGATGTGGTTGCGCGGCACGTAGGCTGCCACGAGCAGCACGAACGCAAACAGCATCAGCAGCGCCGAAAAATGCCGCAGCCAAAGCGGCGGGTCCCAGAGGAGAACCGGCGTCGTGCGCGCCTGGCCGTAGCCCAGCACGATCAGCGCCAGGCCGAGCGCAGAGACGATCGAATAGATGCCCTTGTAAGCACCGAGGCCCATCCTGGCGATCTGCGCGCTGCGCCAGTCGTCGGCAAAGATGCGCAACGAATGCACGCCGAGAAAGACGATCAGTCCGGCGATCAGCAAGATCATGGCGGCCTCTGCCCTCATTCGGAAGGGCCGCATTCTCGGCCGAAAACCGTGCCGCCGCGATACCGCGCGGCGGCTTCCGTTCGTTGACCCCACTGCCCGTGCGGCCGTGCCCCGCCCTTTGCGCCAGCGCAAGTAGGGGCGAACGGCCGGTGCTACGTTGCCGCGCATGCCAGCAGCCGCCACCGACACACTCGCTGCCGCCTTCCGCGACGCACTGCCCGGGGCGCGCGTGATCACCGATGCCCTGCGCCGGCTTGCCTACGGCACCGATGCCAGCTTCTATCGCCTGGTACCGCAGGTGGTGGTGGTGGTCGACAGCGAGCCGGAAGTGCTCGTCGCGCTGGCCGTTTGCCGCAAGCTCGGCGCGCCGCTGACCTTCCGCGCTGCCGGCACCAGCCTTTCCGGGCAGGCGATCTCCGACTCGGTGCTGCTGGTGCTCGGCGACGGCTGGCGCGGCGCGGCCATCGGCCCGGACGCCGGGACGATTCGCCTGCAGCCGGGCGTCATCGGCGGCCACGCCAACGGCCTGCTGGCGCCGCACGGGCGCAAGATCGGACCCGATCCCGCTTCGATCGACGCCGCCAAGGTCGGCGGCATCGCCGCCAACAATGCCAGCGGCATGTGCTGCGGCACGCGCGAGAACAGCTACCACACGCTGGCCGGCATGCGCGTCGTGCTGGCCGACGGCGCGGTGCTCGACACCGAGGATGGCGCGTCGGTAGCGGCGTTCAGGCGCAGCCACGCCGAACTGCTGCTCGGCCTGGCGATGCTGTCGCGCCGCGTGCGCGACAACGCCCAGCTTGCCGAACGCATCCGGCACAAGTACCGGATGAAGAACACCACGGGCTACGGGCTGAATGCGCTCACCGACTTCACCGATCCGATCGACATACTCGCGCATCTGATGATCGGCTCCGAGGGCACGCTCGGCTTCATCTCGTCGATCACCTATCGCACGGTGCCCGACCATGCGCACAGGGCGACCGCGCTGATCCTGTTCGACCGGCTGCGCACCGCCTGCGAGGCGGTCACCGCACTAAAGCCGACGCCGGTGGCCGCGGCCGAGCTGATGGACCGCGCCGCGCTGGCGAGCGTGCAGGACCAGCCCGGCGTGCCGGCGACGGTGGCCGCGCTCGGCGTGGATGCCGCCGCCCTGCTGGTCGAGGTGCGCGGTGAAGATGAGGCACAGCTTGCGCGACACCTGGGCGCCGCGCTGGCCGCACTGGCCGGAATCCCGACCGCCGCGCCGGTCGCCTTCACCACCGATGCGGCGCAGTGCGCCGCGCTGTGGAAGGTGCGCAAGGGCACCTTCCCGTCGGTGGGCAGCCGCCGCGCCACCGGCACCACGGTGATCATCGAGGACGTCGCCTTCCCGGTCGAGCGGCTGGCCGACGCGACGCACGACCTGCAGCGGCTGCTGCGCTCGCACGGCTACCACGACGCGATCATCTTCGGCCACGCGCTCGAAGGGAACCTGCACTTCACCTTTCCGCAGGACTTCGGCACGGCGGCCGAAGTGCAGCGCTACGCCCGCTTCATGGACGAGGTGGCGCAGCTGGTGGTGCACAAGTACGACGGCGCACTGAAGGCCGAGCACGGCACCGGCCGCAACATGGCGCCGTTCGTCGAGCTCGAGTGGGGCGCCGAGGGCCTGGCGCTGATGC
Source organism: uncultured Burkholderiaceae bacterium (assembly GCA_964610575.1). Classification (GTDB taxonomy): domain Bacteria; phylum Pseudomonadota; class Gammaproteobacteria; order Burkholderiales; family Burkholderiaceae_F; genus JADJWR01. The sequence goes on along the minus strand of CAZSYX010000034.1, from coordinate 20,520 downwards.
GCGAGATCAAGCAGCTGTTCGACCCGTCGTGGCTGCTCAATCCGGGCGTGATCCTGAACGACGACGCGCAGGCGCACCTGCAGAACCTGAAGCCCTTGCCGGCGGCGCACGAGCTGGTCGACAAGTGCATCGAATGCGGTTTCTGCGAGGTGCAGTGCCCGTCGGCGGGGCTCACCTTCACGCCGCGGCAGCGGATCACCAGTTGGCGCGAGATCGCGCGGCGCAGCGGCGCCGGCGAAGACACGGCGGAGCTGCGCGCCAGCTACGACTACGACGCCATAGACACCTGCGCCGGCTGCGGCCTGTGCGCGACGGCCTGCCCGGTCGGCATCGAGACCGGCAGGCTGATCAAGGCGCAGCGCGGCGAGAAGCTCGGCGCGCTAGCGCAGGGCATCGGACGCGCAGTGGCATTGAACTACGGCGCAGTCTCGCTTGGCGTGCGGGCTGGGCTCACTGCTGCCTCCCTGCTGCATGCCGGCATTGGCACGCGCGCCATGGGTGCGTTCACCGGCGGCCTGCGCAAGCTTTCCGGCGAGCGCATCCCGCCGTGGACGCCGCTGACGCCTCGCGCAGCACGCTTCACGCCGCCCAAGGTATCGCACGGCAGCGAGCCGGTCGTCTACTTCCCCAGCTGCGCCGCACGCAGCATGGGCCCGGCGCGCGGCGATGCGGTCGCCGATAACCTGCCGACCGTCACCGACCGCGTGCTGCGACGCGCCGGCTTCGCGCCGGTGTATCCGGAGAGGATGTCCTCGCTGTGCTGCGGCCAGCCTTTCGAAAGCAAGGGGCTGCTGGCCACCGCCGACGAGAAGGCGGCCGAACTCGAAGCGGCGCTACGCGCGGCCAGCGACAGCGGCCGGCTGCCGATCGTCTTCGACACCAGCCCCTGCGCCTACCGGATGAAGCGTTTTCTCGAAGGGCGGCTGCAGGTGCTCGACATCAGCGAGGCACTGCAGGAACTGGTGCTGCCGCGGCTGCGCATCGAGCCGATCGCCGCGACGGTCGCCGTGCATCCGGTGTGCAGCGTGCGCAAGCAGGGGCTCGACGGCACGCTGCGCGCGGTCGCCGCCGCCTGCGCCGCAGAGGTGGTGCAACCGGAGCGCGTCGGCTGCTGCGGCTGGGCCGGCGACAAAGGCTGGACCACGCCGGAGCTGAACGCGCACGCGCTGCGCGAACTGCGCGCCTCGCTGCCGGCCGACTGCACCGAGGGCTACTCGAGCAGCCGCACCTGCGAGATCGGCCTGGCGCAGCACTCCGGCATCACCTACCGCTCGATCGTGCACTTGGTCGATGCCGCCAGTCGCGAGGCAACCTGAAGGGCCGACTGAAGCATCGGTCGCCGGCGCTACGATCCGTCAACGACGGAGACTGATCGCCATGCCATCGCCCGCTTTCGATTCAACCGCCAATCAGCAGCCGTTCTCAGAGGCCGACTTCGACGCCCTCGGGGCGCTGCTCGCCGCCGACTGGGCGCCGGAAACGACGATGGACCTGGAGCAGCTCGACGGGTTCCTCGCCGGCGTGATCTGCGCGCCGCGCGTCGTGATGCCCAGCACTTACGTGCCGGCGATTTTCGGCGACGAGCAGCCCGAGTTCCCGGATATGGAAACCGCCCGCCGCTTCTACGAGCTGCTGATGCGGCGACACAACGAGATCGCGCGGGCGCTGAACGCGCCGGTGGAACGGCTCGACGACCCGCGCGCCTACGATCCGCTGCTGATCGACTGGGACCAGAACGCGGACGCCGTGCGCGAGCTGGCGGAGTCCGGCGAGATCCCGCGCCTGCCGCTTTTCGGCGAGCTGTGGGCGCGCGGCTTCTTGCATGCCGTCGACCTCACCCGCGACGACTGGAACGACGTGCCGGCCGACGACGAGGAGGGCGCGCAGCTCGTCGATGATGCGCTGGCTGCATTCCTCGCCCTGGTGCCGGAGGACGACGAGGACGCGGCGGCGGCCGCCGAGGAACGCGACGAACTCGTCGCCGACGCCCTGATCGCCGCCTACGATCTGCGCGACTACTGGCGCGAGCTGCAGTTCGAGCAGGTGCGCATCAAGGAACCGATCCGCCGCGATGCGAAGATCGGCCGCAACGATCCCTGCCCGTGCGGCAGCGGCAGGAAATTCAAGCAGTGCCACGGCCGCGAGCAGTGAGTCCGGCGCCGATCCGCGGGTCTTGACGGTCTGCAGCCGGTCCGACTCGCTATCCTTGCCCCACGAGCGCAGCCGCTGCCGGCGCAGCGCGCCCCGCCAAGGAGACACCACCATGAACATCGCCGCCACGCTGGCCGAACTGGACCGGCTGCAATCGATCCATCCGCACACCAACCTGCGCAAGCACGAGGCGAAGGGGCCGGTGATCATCACGCGCGGCCGCGGCATCCATGTCTACGACGTCGAGGGCCGCGAGTACATCGAGGGCATGGCCGGCCTGTGGTGCGCCTCGCTCGGCTTTTCCGACGAGCGCCTGATCGCCGCCGCGACGAAGCAGTTGAACACGCTGCCGTACTACCACGGCTTCGCGCACAAGACCTCGGACGTGGCGATCGAGGTCGCGCGCGACCTGCTGGCCATCGCCCCGGGCAGGATGGCGCGCGCCTTCTTCGGCACCAGCGGCTCGGACGCCAACGACACGGCGATCAAGATGCTCCGCTACTACAACAACGCGCTCGGCCGGCCGGGCAAGAAGAAGATCATTGCCCGCACGCGCGGCTACCACGGCGTGAGCATCGCCACCGCCAGCCTCACGGGGCTGCCGAACATCCACGCCGGCTTCGACCTGCCCGGCCCGGGCGTGCTGCACACCGACTGCCCGCATCACTACCGTCTTGCCGCGCCGGGTGAGGGCGAGGAAGCCTTTGCCAGCCGCCTGGCCGCCAGCCTCGAGGCGCTGATCCTCAAGGAAGGGCCGGAGACGATCGCCGCCTTCATCGCCGAGCCGGTGATGGGCGCCGGCGGGGTGATCGTGCCGCCGGCCACCTACTTCGACAAGGTGCAACCGATCCTGAGGAAGCACGACATCCTGCTGATCGCCGACGAGGTGATCTGCGGCTTCGGCCGCACCGGGCAGATGTGGGGCAGCCAGACCTACGGGCTGGACCCGGACATCGTCGTCTGCGCGAAGGCGCTGACCGGCGCCTACGTGCCGTTCTCGGCGACGATGGTCTCGGCGCGCGTTTACGAGCCGATCGCCGAACACTCGGCCAAGCTCGGCACCTTCGGCCACGGCTATACCTACTCGGCGCACCCGCTCGGCGCCGCGGTGGCCATCGAGGCGCTGAAGATCTACTGCGAGACTGACATCCCGGCGCGCGTGCGGCGGCTGGCGCCGCAGTTCCAGGACGGCCTGCGCAAGCTTGCGGCCAGCCCGATCGTCGGCGAGGTGCGCGGCGTGGGACTGATCGCCGCCGTCGAACTTGTCAAGGACAAGGCCACCAAGGCGCAGTTTCCGGCGGCGCCTGCGGTCGGCGCGCACTTCGCCGATCGCGCCCACGCGCACGGCCTCATCGTGCGGCCGCTGGGCGACGCGGTCGCGCTTTGTCCGCCGCTGATCATCGAGGAGGCGCAGATCGACGAGATGCTGGCGCGCTTCGCGCAGGCGCTGCGCGAGACCGAGAGCTACGCGGCGCAGTTGCAGTAGCCATCGCGATGCCAGCGCCCGAGGTGCCGCGGTGAGCTTCGTGGTGTTCGACGATGTGTGCAAGACCTACGACGGCGTGGCCAACGTCGTCGATCACCTGCACCTGGAGGTCGGCGAAGGCGAGTTCCTCTCGCTGCTCGGGCCCTCGGGCTCAGGCAAGACCACCACGCTGATGATGCTGGCCGGATTCGAGCGGCCCACCGCCGGCCACATCCGGCTGCGCGGCGAATCGATCGAGCGGCTGCCGCCGTACCGCCGCAACTTCGGCATGGTGTTCCAGAACTACGCGCTGTTCCCGCACATGACGGTCGGCGAGAACCTGGCCTTTCCACTGTCGGTGCGCAGCGTCGGCAAGGCCGAGGCGGCGCAGCGGGTGAAGCGGGCGCTGGAAATGGTGCGGCTGCCCGGCTACGAGTCGCGCCTGCCGGGGCAGCTTTCCGGCGGCCAGCAGCAGCGCGTCGCGGTGGCGCGCGCGCTGGTGTTCGAGCCGCAGCTGATCCTGATGGACGAGCCGCTCGGCGCACTCGACAAGCAGCTGCGCGAGGAGATGCAACTGGAGCTGCGCAGCCTGCACGAGCGACTCGGCATCACCACCGTCTACGTCACGCACGACCAGTCGGAGGCGCTGACGATGTCGGACCGCATCGCCGTGTTCCACCACGGCCGCATCCAGCAGATCGCCGACCCGCAGACGATCTACGAACGGCCGTCGAACCTGTTCGTCGCCTCGTTCATCGGCGAGAGCAACCGGCTGCCCGCGCAGCTGGTCGAGACGCACGGCGACGGCAGCTGCGCGGCCCGCGTTGCCGATGGCGCGGTGCTGCGCGGTGTGGCCGCGGCGCCCTGCGGCGAGGCGGGGCAGGCGGTGATCGCCGTGCGGCCCGAGCGCATCGCGGTGACCGCTGCGGCGGCATCCGGGATGCAGGGCAACGAGCTGGCCGGCGTGGTCGAGGAAACGATCTTCCTCGGCGGGCACGTGCGAGTGCGGCTGAAATGCGCCGCCGGGGAGATCGTCGCCAGCGTGCCGATCCAGTCGGCCGCCGCGATCCCGCCCGCCGGCAGTCGCGCGGTGGCCAGCTTTCCGGCGGCGAGTACAGTCATCTTTCCGGCGTGAGAGGCGCCGACATACAAGGAGGAGAGCAACGATGAAGACGACGGCAAACAGGCTGCTGATCGCGCTCGGCGCCGCGCTGGCGCTCGGCACTTCGGCGGTGCAGGCGCGCGACCTTTCGGTGGTGTCGTGGGGCGGCGCCTACCAGGACGCGCAGAAGGAGGTCTACTTCAAGCCTTTCATGGAGAAGACCAAGATCAAGATGGTCGACGAGAGCTGGGACGGCGGCATCGGCGTGCTGCGCGCCAAGCTGCAGGGCGGCGCCAACAACTGGGACGTGGTGCAGGTCGAGAGCGAGGAGCTGCTGCTCGGCTGCGAGGAAGGGCTGTTCGAAAAGCTCGACTGGGCCAAGCTCGGCGGCCGCGACAAGTACCTGAAGGACGCGGTGAACGACTGCGGCGTCGGCTCGATCGTCTACAACTTCGTGATCGGCTACGACGGCGACAAGATCAAGGACGGGCCGAAGAGCTGGGCCGACTTCTGGGACGTCAAGAAATTCCCCGGCAAGCGGGCGCTGCGCAAGGGGCCGAAGACCAACCTCGAGATCGCGCTGATCGCCGACGGGGTGGCGCCGGGCGACGTCTACAAGACGTTGTCGACGCCGGCCGGCGTCGACCGTGCCTTCAACAAGCTGTCGCAACTGAAGCCGCACCTGATCTGGTGGGAAAAGGGCTCGCAGCCGCCGCAGATGCTGGCCTCCGGCGAGGCGGTGATGGTCTCCGCCTACAACGGCCGCATCGCCGCCGCCAACAAGACCGACAAGAAGAACTTCAAGATGAGCTGGAACGGCAGCCTGTACACGGTCGACTCGTGGGTGATCATGAAGGGCTCGCCGAACAAGGCGCAGGCCGAGCAGTTCCTCGCTTTCGTCAGCGACCCGGGCAACCAGAAGAACCTGCCGCCGAAGATCCCCTACGGCATCACGCACAACGCCGCCACCGCGCTGGTCGACAAGGCCGTGCTGCCCGACCTGCCGACCAATCCGGCCAACCTCAAGGTTTCGCTGTACCTGAACGACAAGTTCTGGCTCGAGAACCTCGACAAGCTGAACCAGCGCTTCAACGCCTGGCTGGCCAAGTGACAGGCGCCTGAGCGCCACCCCTCACCCTTGCCCGTGCTGCGCTTTTCTGCAGCGGGCGGGTGAGGGTCGGCGCAACCCGTTCGAGGCCACGCGATGCCCCCATCGTCGCTCAGCGCGCAACTGGCGCGGGCCGAACGCGCGAAGAAGCTCAAAGCGGCGCTGCTGACGGCGCCGCTTCTGCTTTTCCTGCTCCTCACCTTTCTCGGGCCGATCGGCGCGCTGCTGACGAAGAGCTTCGTCGACACCGAACTGGCGGCGACATTGCCGCGGGTAACGCACGAGATCAAGCGCTGGGACGGCCGCGCGGCTCCGGACGAGGCAACCTTCGCCGCGCTGATCGAGGACGTGCGCGCCGCGCGCGCAGCCGGCACCTTGGCACCGGCGGCCACGCGCCTGAACTACGACGTCAGCGGCTTCCGCTCGCTGCTTTTCTCCACCGGGCGGCAACTGCCGGAGAGCCTCGACGCCCCGGCGCGCGACACGCTGGTCTCGATCGACCCCAAGTGGGGCGAGGCAGAGACCTGGGGCGCGATCGCCCGCGCCGCCGGGCCGACCACCTCGCTGTTCCTGCTGGCCGCGGTGGACCTGAAACGCACGGCCGGGGGCCACATTGTCGGCGCGCCGCGCGAGGAAGCGATCTTCGTGCAGGTGCTCGGCCGCACCTTTGCCATCGCCACCGCGGTCACGGTGCTGTGCCTGCTGCTCGGCTACCCGCTCGCCTATGTGCTGGCCACGGCTCCGGCGCGCACCGCCAACGCTCTGATGGTGCTGGTGCTGCTGCCGTTCTGGACCTCGCTGCTGGTGCGCACCTCGGCGTGGATCGTGCTGCTGCAGCACGAGGGCGTGCTCAACTCGGCGCTGCTGCAGGGCGGCCTGATCGAGGCGCCGCTGGAGATGCTCTACCGGCGCGCCGCCGTGTACACGGCGATGACGCACGTGCTGCTGCCGTTCATGGTGCTGCCGCTGTATGCGGTGATGCGCAACATTCCGCCGGTGCACATGCGCGCCGCGCTGTCGCTCGGCGCCCGGCCTTCGGCGGCGTTCTGGCGCGTCTATGCGCCGCAGACGCTGCCGGGGGTGGGCGCCGGCGTGCTGATGGTATTCATCCAGGCGCTCGGCTACTACATCACGCCGGCGCTGGTCGGCGGGCCGGATGACCAGATGCTCAGCTACTTCGTCGCCTTCTACGCCAGCAGGACGATCAACTGGGGCATGGCCGCATCGCTGTCGCTGGCGCTGCTGGCGGCGACGGTGGCGCTGTACTACGTCTACGACCGCCTGGTCGGCATCGACAAGATCCGCATGGGCTAGAGGATGCGACCCGCCTACGAGAGCACCGGGCAGCGGATCGCGCGCTACGCGCTGTGGGCTTTCGCCGGCGCCGTGCTCGTCTTCCTGATCGCGCCGATCGGCGTCATCGTGCCGCTGTCGTTCTCGGCCGGCTCGTTCCTGCACTTTCCGCTGCCGGGGCTATCGCTGCGCTGGTACGAGGACTTCTTCACCTCCGAGCTGTGGCTGCCGGCGCTGAAGACGAGCCTGATCGTCGGCACCGGTGCGACGCTGATCGCCACCACGCTCGGCACGCTCGCCGCCTTCGGCTTCTGGCGGGCACGATTCCCGGGCCGGCGCCTGCTGTTCGCGGTGCTGCTGTCGCCGCTGGTCGTGCCGGTGGTGATCGTCGCCGTCGGCGTGTATTTCGCCTTCGCCAGGGTGGGGCTGACCGACGGCTACCTGGGGTTGATGCTGGCCCACGCGGCGTTAGGCAGCCCATTCGTGCTGGTCACCGTGCTCTCCACGCTGTCCGGCTTCGACCGCAACCTGCTCAACGCCGCCGCCAGCCTCGGCGCGCCGCCGTGGCTGGCCTTCCGCAAGGTGGCGCTGCCGATCATCTTCCCGGGCGTGTTCTCCGGGGCGCTGTTCGCGTTCGCCACTTCGTTCGACGAAGTGGTGGTCGCCCTGCTGCTGACCGGCCCCGGCCAGCGCACTCTGCCGCGGCAGATGTTCGCCGGCATCAACGACAACATCAGCCTGACGATCACCGCCGCCGGCACGCTGCTGGTGCTGCTTGCCTGCCTGCTGCTGGTCGCGGCCGAAGCACTGCGACGGCGCGCGGAGCGGATGCGCACGCGCCTGCCGGGTTGATGCCACGATGGCGGCCGTGACGCGCATCGTCATCTGCGGCGCCGCGGGGCGCGACTTCCACAACTTCAACACCGTCTACCGGGACGACGCTCAGGTGCGCGTCGTCGCGTTCACCGCGACGCAGATTCCCGGGATCGACGTGCGGCGCTATCCCGCGAGCCTGGCGGGTCCCCGCTATCCGGACGGCATCCCGATCGTGCCGGAAGCCCAGCTCGATGCGCTGTGCCGGCGCGACAGTGTCGACACCGTCGTGTTCGCCTACAGCGACGTCAGCCACCTCGATGTGATGCACCTCGCGTCGCGCGCGCTGGCCGCCGGCTGCAGCTTCGCCCTCCTCGGGCCGCGGGCGACCATGCTCGCCGCGCGCAAGCCGGTGGTGGCCGTCTCGGCGGTGCGCACCGGCTGCGGCAAGTCGCAGACGGCGCGCCACCTCGCGCAGGTGCTGCAGGCCAGCGGGCTGCGGGTCGCCGTGACGCGGCACCCGATGGCCTACGGCGACCTGGAGCTGCAGCGCGTGCAGGAATTCCGCTCGGCTGCCGACCTCGACGCGGCATGCTGCACGCTGGAGGAGCGCGAGGAATTCGAGCCGCACATCGAAGCCGGCCATGCGGTGTTCGCCGGCGTCGACTATGCCGAGGTGCTGGCCGCCGCCGAGCGGTCCGCCGACGTCATCGTCTGGGACGGCGGCAACAACGACTTCCCCTTCTTCGTGCCGACCGTGCACGTCGTGGTATGCGACGCCCTGCGGCCGGATCAGCTCACCACCCACCATCCCGGCGAGGCCGTGCTGCGCATGGCCGACGTCGTCGTGATCAACAAGGTCGACGCGGCTGCAGCGGAAGACGTCGCTCGGCTCGAGGCCGCCGTCGCGCAGATCGTGCCCGGCGTGCCGATCGTGCGTGCCGCCTCCCCGGTGCGCCTCGACGATCCGCAGCGGCTGCGGCGCAGGCGCGTGCTCGTCGTCGAAGACGGTCCGACCATCACCCATGGCGGCATGGCATTCGGCGCCGGGATGAGCGCCCTGCGGGCGCTCGGTGATGTCGACATCGTCGACCCGCGCGCGAGCGCGACAGCCGACATCGCCCGCGTCTACGCGCAGTATCCGCACATCGGTCCGGTGCTGCCGGCGATGGGCTACAGCGATTCGCAGCTCGCCGCGCTGTGCGCGACCATCAATGCCAGTGCCGCCGAGGTCGTGCTGGCGGCCACCCCGATCGACCTCGCCCGGCTCGGCGGCATCGACAAGCCCGTCGTGCGGGCACGCTACGGCTACGCCGACGCCGGCACGCCGACTCTGGCGTCGGTCGTGCTGCAACGGCTCGATGCAGCGCGCCGTTGAGCGACGCCTGCCGACCATCGCCGGGGAAGTCGGCGCAAGCCTGCGAAGGCGCCCGCCCCGGCTTCCGCGCCACGGCCCGCTATCGCCTTGCCGGCAGGATGCCCATGTGCTTGGCGATGATGCCGAGCATCACCTCGTCGGCGCCGCCGCCGATCGAGGCCAGGCGGCCGTCGCGGTACAGGCGTGCGACCGGGTTTTCCCACGTGTAGCCCATGCCGCCCCAGAACTGCAGGCAGGCGTCGGGAACCTCGCGCATCAGGCGGCCGGCCTTCAGTTTGGCCATCGACGCCCACTCGGTGACGTCGCGGCCGGCCACGTAATGCTCGGTGGCGAGGTAGGTCAGCGCGCGCAGCGCCTCGACCTCGGTCTTCAGCTCGGCCAGCCGGAAGTGCACCACCTGGTTGTCGAGGATCGCCTGGCCGAAGGCCATGCGGCTGCGCGCGTAGTCGGCCGTCTGCCCGATGCAGTTCGCCAGCGCCTCGATCGCGTTGGCCGCCGCCCACAGGCGCTCTTCCTGGAACTGCAGCATCTGGTAAGTGAAACCCTCGCCCTCCTCGCCGATCCGATGCCGCTGCGGCACGCGCACGTCGTCGAAGTGAATCAGCCCGGTGTCGCTGGCCATCATGCCGATCTTGCGGATCTTCTTTCCCACCGAGATGCCCGGCGTGTTCATCGGCACGACGATCAGGCTCTTGTTCCGGTGCGCCGGTCCCTCCGAGGTGTTGGCGAGCAGGCACATCCAGTCGGCCTGCAGGCTGTTGGTGATCCACATCTTGGCGCCGTTGATGACGTAGTCATCGCCGTCCCTGCGGGCGGTGGTCCGGATCGACGCGACATCGGAGCCGGCGCCCGGCTCGGACACACCGACGCAGGCCACCATCCGGCCCTCGATCGCCGGCGCGAGGAACTCGCGGCACAGCGCGTCCGAGCCGAAGCGGGCCAGCGCCGGTGTGGCCATGTCGGTCTGCACGCCGATCGCCATCGGGATCGCGCCGCAGCTTGCGTGGCCGAGCGTCTCGGCCATCACCATCGAGTAGGAGTAGTCGAGCCCGGCGCCGCCGTGGGCCTCGGGCTTGGTGAGTCCCAGCAGGCCGAGCGCGCCGAGCCTGCCGAACACCTCCCGGGCGGGGAACATCTCGGCCGCTTCCCATTCGTCGACGTGCGGGTTGATCTCCTCGTCGATGAAGCGCCGCAGCGTGCGGCGGATCTCCTCGTGTTCGTGCGTGAAGTGCATCGCTGCGTCTCCTTCGTGTTCGATCGCGCTGCCTGCGGCGGGCTGCTGGACGACAGCGTCAGGTCAGCCGCGCGGCATTGACCGGATCGCCCGCCTGCACGGCGATCCGCCGCCCGACGACCGGCGCGTCGATCAGCTCATCGAGCCTTTCGCGCATCCGGGCGAGGAAGCGCCGCCCGTCGTCGAGCCGGCCGATCACGATCGCAAACGCCGGCCGTCCCTGCTCGTGAACCACGGTGAAGGTCTCGATCCTTCCATCGCCCGACGGCGCCTCGGTGAAGACGGGCGAGGTCATCGCGTCGAGCTGCGCCTGGTAGCCCGCCGGGTCGGCCCGCGCCCAGCCGTCGGACGGCGTCGTCGAGTACAGGCCGAAGCTGTGCTTGCTCAGGTAGCCGCCGTTGGCGTAGACGAGGCCGGTCGAGCCGGGCCGGGCGCGGCAGCGGGCGACCATCTCCGCGATGGCGTGCGTCGAATAGTTGTTCCCGGGGCCGCCGAAGTAGGGCAGCCCGCCGGTCAGCGTCAGGCCGCGCGGGTCGTCCTGCGCCAGCCCGATCATGTCGGCGGCGATCTCGACCGCGGCAGGGAAGCAGCTGTAAAGGTCGATGTGATCGAGCGACGCCGCGCCCAGGCCCGCCTGCGCCAGCGCATGCTGGCTGCCTATGCGGATCGCCGGCGAGGAGTGATAGTCAATGCGCTGGCTGACGAGGATCTTGTCGTGCGCATCGGCGCAGCCGTGCAGATAGACGCGCTTGGCTGCGGGCACGTCCGCACGGTCCGCGGCTTCGGTCGACATGAGCAATACTGCCGCCGCCTGGTCGACGAACATGTTGGCCGCCAGGTACTTGGTGTAGGGATAAGCGATGAAGCGGTTGCCGTCGGCCGGCGTGACCAGTTCCTCGGCGCTGCGTGCGACCGGCAGCGCGGCGTAAGGATTGGCGGCCGCGACCCGCGTGAAGGGGGCCATCAGTTCACCGAGCCGGCGGCGATGCTCCTGCGGCGAACGGCCGTAATGAGCGGCGAGCGCGTTGTCGAACAGCGGATAGACGTTCACGGGAAGCGCGATGCCGTGGGCGATCTCGTGGCGCGAGGCGAGCATCGTCTCCTCGCCGAGCGTCTCGGGCGCATCGCCCGTGTCCTCGGACCGGTCGAGCTTCAGGCCGGCCCTGTGCGCGCCGGCCTGGCTGCGCATCGCCTCGCCGCCGGCCACCATCGCCACATCGATCGCGCCGTTGCGGATCTCCTCGGCGAACAGGTTGACCAGCATCTGCGGCGTGTGGCCGCCGACCGGGCCGTAGACGAGCCGCCCCGGTGCCTGCCGCAGCCGCCGCGCCATCGACCTCGGCAGGTTGGTGAAGGTGCCGAGAGGCGAGCGGAACAGCGGGCTCGTGTCGGCGAAGAGCCGGATCACCGCCAGCACGTCGATGGCGATGTCCCGCCCGCCGCTGTCGGCGAGCGCAGCGGCGCCGACGCGTGCGAGCAGGTCAGGCGGCGCCAGCGCAGCCTCGGGCGTGCTGCTGCGGTCGGTGTACTGCGCCGCGCCGACCAGGACCGGGGTGCGGGCGCAGTTCATGGTCCGGTCCCCGCTGCCTTCCGCCACACGCCCGCACCGCGCCCGCTCATCTTCGCCTGCCGCCGAATCCGGCAGCCAGCATAAACGGCGAGCCGGCCGGCGGCTCGCCCGCTGTTCGCTTGGCGGCCGCAGCCTGCCTACCTACACTAGACGCACACACGACGAGAACGACCGCGCGGCGACCGACCGCGACGGCGCACCCGGAGGAGATGGGCCCTTGCAGGCCTTGCAGGTCATCGTCAGCGGCATCTCGCAGGGCTGCATATACGGCCTGATCGCGCTCGGCTTCGTGCTGATCTACAAGGCGACCGAGACGGTGAACTTCGCCCAGGGCGAGCTGATGATGCTCGGCGCCTTTCTCGGCCTGACCGCCACCGCGGCGTTCGGCCTGCCGTACTGGGCGGCGGTGCCGGCGGCGCTGCTGGCGATGGCCGTCTTCGGTTTGCTGCTCGAGCGCGCGGTGATCAACCCGATCCTCGGCCAGCCGGCCTTCGCGATCGTCATGGTGACGATCGGCTTCGGCTTCGTCGCGCGCGGGCTGGTGACGATGATCCCCGGCTGGGGCACCGACACGCACACGATCGAGACGCCGTTCCGCGGCCAGGTTCTGCGCGCAGGCCCACTGGTCATCGCCGCCGAGCACCTGGTGATCGTCGCCGCCACCGTCGTGCTGTCGGCGCTGCTGTATGCGTTCTTCCGCTACAGCCGCATCGGCGTGGCGATGCAGGCGGCCTCGCAGAACCAGCTTGCCGCCTACTACATGGGCATCCCGGTGCGGCGGCTCAACGGCCTGATCTGGGCGATCAGCGCCGCGGTGGCGGCGCTGGCGGGCCTGCTGCTGGCGCCGCTGACCTTCGTGCACGTCAACATGGGCTTCATCGGCCTGAAGGCGTTCCCGGCGGCGGTCGTGGGCGGTTTCGGCAGCCTGCCGGGCGCGCTGGTCGGCGGCGTCGTGATCGGCGTGGTCGAGGCGCTGTCCGGCGTCTACCTGCCCGAAGGGTTCAAGGACGTCGCCGCGTACGTCGTCGTGCTGCTGATGCTGGCGGTGAAGCCGAACGGCCTGTTCGGCGAGACGATGCGGAAGAAGGTATGACACCTCGCGGTTCGCCGCAACACTGAAGGGCAGCGGGATCGATGCGTTTCGTCTTCAAGACCGCCTACGCGCAGGACCTGGGCCTGTTCGCGCACGGCGTCCAGGCCGCGTGGTACGCGGCGCTGGCAGTGGCGCTCGTCGTCGTGCCCTGGCTGCTGTCGCCGTACCTCGTATCGCAGCTCACCTTCGTGCTGATCTACTCGATCGTCGCGCTCGGACTGATGCTGCTGTCGGGCTACACGGGGCAGATCTCGCTCGGCCACGCGGCGTTCCTGGCGGTCGGCGCCTACACGGAAGCGGTGCTGGCGGCGAAGGGCTGGCCGTTTCCGCTGTCGATGGCGATGGCGGCGCTTCTCGCCGGCGCCGTCGGCGTGATCGTCGGCACACCGGCGCTGCGCGTGAAGGGCATCTACCTGGCCATCGCCACGATGGCATTCAACATCATCGTCGAGGAAGTGCTGGCGCGCTGGGAGTCGGTCACCGGCGGCGGCAGCGGCCTGCAGGTCGGGCCGCTGGCGATGTTCGGCTGGACGGTCCGGGACGAGCGCGGGATGTACTACGTCGCCCTTGCCACCGCCGCGCTGGTGACGCTCGCCGTGGTCAACCTGCTGCGCTCGCCGACCGGGCGTGCGTTCGTCGCCGTCCGCGACTCGGAGATATCGGCGGCGAGCATGGGCATCCCTGCGGCCCGCTTCAAGGCGATTTCGTTCGCGCTGTCGGCAGCGATCACCGGCATCGCCGGCGCGCTGTACGCGCACCAGTTGCGCATCGTCACGCCCGACCAGTTCACCGTGCTGCAGTCGATCGAGATGCTGATGATGGTGGTCATTGGCGGCCTGGGATCCGTCCACGGCGCGTTCTTCGGCGCCGCCTTCGTCATCGTGCTGCCGCAGGCGATCGCGGTGGCCAAGGACTACCTGCCGCCGGCGATCGGCCAGGCCACCGGCCTGCAGCCGGCGCTGTTCGGGCTGATCCTGGTCGGCTTCATCCTGTTCGAGCCGCTGGGGCTGTACGGCCGCTGGGTGAAGACGCGCACTTACTTCCAGCTCTTCCCGTTCTACAGGCGCGGCATGTTCCGGCGGCAGAAGGCGTTCATGAAGTCGGAGCGGCTGCGGTGAGCACGACCGGTGGCCAGATGGAGGCGATGCTCGCCGTCGAAGGGCTGTCGATGGTCTTCGGCGGCTTGCGCGCGGTCAACAATGTGTCGTTCAACGTGCGCCGCGGCGAGGTCTACACGCTGATCGGCCCCAACGGCGCCGGCAAGACGACGATCTTCAACGCGATCAGCCGCATCTATCGGTCAAGCAGCGGCCGGATCGTCTTCGACGGCGAGGACCTGGCCCGGCGCAGCCAGCACGAGATCGCGGCGCTGGGCATCGCGCGCACCTTCCAGAACATCGAGCTGTTCGAGCACGCCACCGTGCTGGAGAACCTGCTGATCGGCCGCCACGTGCACGGCACAACGCGGCTGTGGCAGGAACTCGTCTTCGCGCCGGCGGTGCGGCAGCAGGAAGTGGCCTTCCGCGAATCGGTGGAGAAGGTGATCGACTTCCTCGACCTGGCCCATTACCGCGACGCGCGGGTGGCCGGCCTGCCCTACGGCGTGCGCAAGGTGGTGGAACTCGCCCGCGCGCTGGCGGTGGAGCCGAAGCTGCTGCTGCTCGACGAGCCCTCCTCCGGCCTGAACGTCGAGGAAACCGACGACATGGCCTTCTGGATCCACGACATCCGGCGCAACCTCGGCATCACCGTGCTGATGGTCGAGCACGACATGACGCTGGTCTCGCGCGTGTCGGACCGCGTGCTGGCGCTGAACCAGGGCGAGCTCGTCGCCGAGGGCACGCCCGCCGAGGTGCAGAACCATCCGGGCGTGATCGAGGCCTACCTCGGCACGGCGGTGCAGGGTTGAGCCGATGACCGAGCCGATCCTGCGCGTGGCGAACGTCGAGGCGGCCTACGGGCCGGTGAAGGCGATCCGCGGCGTGTCGCTCGAGGTCGCCGCCGGCTCGATCGTCACCGTGCTCGGCGCCAACGGCGCCGGCAAGACGACGCTGCTGAAGGCCATCTCCGGCATCCTCGATCCCGACAAGGGCACGATCCACTTCGCCGGCCGGCCGATCCAGGGCGCCGATCCGGCAGCGGTCGTCCGCCTGGGCATCTGCCACGTGCCCGAAGGGCGCGAGGTCTTCCCGCTGCTGTCGGTGCGCGAGAACCTGATGATGGGCGCCTACACGCGCGCCGACCGCGACGAGGTCGGGCGCGATCTGGAGGCGGTGTTCGGCTACTTCCCGGTGCTGCGCCAGCGGATGGGCGAGGAGGCGGGCAAGCTCTCCGGCGGCCAGCAGCAGATGCTGGCCATCAGCCGCGCGCTGATGGGGCGGCCGAGGCTGATGCTGCTCGACGAACCGAGCCTCGGCCTGTCGCCGAAGCTCACCCGCGAGATCTTCGAGATCATCGTTCGCATCAACCGCGAGCACGGCACGGCGATCCTGCTGGTCGAGCAGAACGCCAATCTCGCGCTGCAGACCGCCGAGTTCGGCTACGTGCTCGAGGTCGGGCGGATCGTGATGGCCGACTCCTGCGAGCGGCTGCGCGCCAACGACGACATCCGCGAGTTCTACCTCGGCATGAAGGCGGCCGGCGTGCGCGGCAGCCGGCGCTGGAAGAAGCGGAAGACCTGGCGATGAACTCCCTGCGGCTCGTCTCGGAGCGGTGCTGATGGCGGCCTTGTGGAACTACACGTCGCGGCTGTTCACCGTCGAACACGAGGTAGTACCGGGCGACACGCTGCCGGTGATGTTCTTCAACGCGGTGCGGATGCGCGGCGAAAGGATCGCCGTCCGCCAGAAGGAGCTCGGCATCTGGCGCAGCGTGTCCTGGCGCGAGTTCGGCGAGACCGTGCGCGCGGTCGGCCACGGGCTCATCGCGCTCGGCCTGCCGCCGGGCGACGTGGTCTCGGTGCTCGCCAACACGCGCAAGGAATGGCTGTACGCCGATCTGGGGGCGCTGGCCGCGGGTTGCGTGTCCAGCGGCATCTACCCGACCGACTCGCCGGCGCAGGTCGAGTACCTGTGCGCCGATTCGGACACCCGCGTGCTGTTCGTCGAGAACGAGGAGCAGCTCGACAAGGCGCTCGAGGTGCGCCCTCGCCTGCCCCGCCTGCGCAGGATCGTCGTCTTCGACACCAAGGGGCTGGAGTCGTTCAGCGATCCGCAGGTGACCACGCTGGAGCGGTTGCTCGAGGAAGGGCGGGCGCTGGCCGCGCGCGAGCCGGCGCTGTGGGAGCAACGGCTCGCCGCGCGCGGGCCAGACGACCTGGCGATCCTGATCTACACCTCCGGCACCACCGGCAGGCCGAAGGGCGCGATGCTCAGCCACCGCAACATCCTGCACACGCTGCGCGGCCTGAACCGCGCCGGCGCGCTGGACGAGCGCGACGAGCGGATCGCCTTCCTGCCGCTGTGCCACGTTGCCGAGCGGGTGGTGGGCTCCTACATCTCCCTGTACGACGGCGCGCGCATCAACTTCGTCGAGCACCCGCAGACGGTGCCGGAGAACGTGCGCGAGATCCAGCCGACCCACTTCGGCGCCGTGCCGCGCGTGTGGGAGAAGTTCTACTCGGCGGTGCGCATCGCCGTGGCCGAGGGCACGAAGCTGGAGCAATGGGCCTACGCGCGGGCGATCGACTGCGGCGGCCGCGTCGCCGACCTGGTGATCGACGGCAGGCCGGTGCCGGCACTGCTGAAGCTCGCCTGGCGCTGCTGGGACTTCGCCTGCCTGGCCAACATCCGCCGCATGATCGGCATCGACCGCGCGCGGCTGCTCGTCACCGGCGCGGCGCCGATCTCGCCGGACCTGGTGCGCTGGTACCTGTCGCTCGGCGTGCCGATGGCCGAGGTGTGGGGCCAGACCGAGTGCTGCGGCGTGGCCACGATCATGCCGATCGCGCGGATCAAGCCCGGCTCGATCGGCACCGCGGCCCCGTACAACGAGGTGCGGCTGGCCGAGGAAAGCGAGCTGGTCGTGCGCGGTGACAACGTCTTCATGGGCTACCTGAACCAGCCGGAGAAGACCGCCGAGACCCTGCGCGACGGCTGGCTGCGCACCGGCGACGTCGGCACCGTCGACGCCGAGGGTTTCTACCGCATCACCGACCGGATGAAGGACATCATCATCACCGCCGGCGGCAAGAACGTGACGCCGTCGGAGATCGAGAACCAGCTGAAGTTCAGCCCCTACATCACCGACGCGGTGGTCATCGGCGACAAGAGGCCCTACCTCGTGGTGCTGGTGATGATCGACCAGGAGAACGTCGAGCGCTTCGCCCAGGACCGCGACATCCCGTTCACCAACTACGCCAGCCTGTGCCGCGCCCCGGAAGTGCAGGAACTGATCCGCGGCGAGGTCGACAGGGTCAACCGCCAGTTCGCGCGGGTCGAGCAGGTCAAGGACTTCCGCCTGATCGAGCAGCAGCTCACCGCCGAGGATGAGGAGCTGACGCCGACCATGAAGCTGAAGCGCAAGTTCGTCAACCAGAAGTACGCCGGCCTGATCGAATCGATGTACGCCGAGCCCGCCGCGGGGACGGGATAGCATCTGCAACGTTGGCAAGCGCGCCACCGCGCACACAGGAGGGGAACGATGAAGAAGGTTCTGATTGCGGCGCTCGCCGCCGCCTGCCTGGCCGCCGGCCCGGCACTCGCCACGCAGGGCGTGAGCAAGAGCGAGATCGTCCTGGGCAGCATCCAGGACATGTCCGGGCCGCTGGCGAGCTATTCCAAGCCGCTGGTCAACGGCATGCGGATGCAGATCGACGAGATCAACGAGGCCGGCGGGATCAACGGCCGCAAGCTGAGGCTGATCGTCGAGGACAGCGGCTACGACCCGAAGAAGGGCGTGCTCGCCGCGCAGAAGCTGGTGCAGCGCGACCAGGTCTTCGCCGTGGCCGGCACCATTGGCACGGCGGTCAACCTGGCGGCGATGCCGGTGCAGTTCGAGAAAAACGTGCTCAACTTCCTGCCGCTGACCGCGGCGCGGCAGATGTACGAGCCGATCTCGCCGCTGAAGTGGTCGTTCGCCGCCCCGTACTACGACCAGGTGCGCGCCGGCACCAAGTACATGGTCAGGACCAAGGGCTACAAGAACGTCTGCGTGCTGTACCAGGACGACGATTTCGGCCAGGAGATCGCCCAGGGCGTCGACGCCGGCCTGAAGGAGATCGGCCGGCCGGCGGCCGAGAAGACCACCTTCAAGCGCGGCGCCACCGATTTCTCGTCGCAGATCCAGCGGCTGCGCAACGCCAACTGCGACCTGGTCGTGCTCGGCACGATCATCCGCGAGACCATCGGCTCGATCGGCGAGGCGCGCAAGATCGGCTGGGGGGTGGACTTCATGGGCAGCGCGGCGAGCTACGACAGCCTGATCCACAAGCTCGGCGGCAAGGTGGCGGAGGGCTTCTACAGCATGAACACCATCAACATCCCCTACCCCGACGATCCGTCGAAGAACGTGCGCGACTGGATGCAGAAGTACAAGGCCAGGTTCGGCGAGGACGTCACGCTGTTCTCGGCCTACGGGTACCTGGTGATCGCGCACTTCGAGCGCGTGGCGCGGGCCGCCGGCGCGAACCTGACCACCGACAGCTTCATCGCCGCGATGGAGAAGTACTCGACGCCGCGCGACATGTTCGGCGCCGACGAGATGTCGTTCTCCAAGACCAAGCACCTCGGCTCGACGCGCGCCCGGCTGTCGCAGATCCAGAACGGCAAGTGGGTCGGCATCACCGACTACATCACCGATTGATCGGCAGCCGGCGCAGGGCGGAAGGCGCGCCGGCGTGCCACCGGAGCCGCCCGCCCAAGTCGCCGCGGAGCATTTCATGACTGCAAAGGGCTTCACCGTCAGCCACCTTCGCGATGCGCACTTCGAGTCCGGGCTGCGCTCGTTCTTCGAGTACCGCGACCTCGGCATCAAGGCGGCCACCGACGGCCGCGTGGTCGCGCACGTGATCCGCGGCAAGCCTGGCGCGCCATTTTCCGGCCAGCCGCACCGGCACGACACCACCTTCCAGCTGGTCTACGTGCTGAAGGGCTGGATCGAGTTCGAATACGAGGGGCAGGGCATCGTGCGGCTGGAGGCCGGCTCCTGCGTCTACCAGCCGCCGATGATCCGCCACCGGGAGATCGGCCACAGCGAGGATGTCGAGCTGCTGGAGATCGTGATGCCGGCGGGTTTCGCCACCGAGGAAGTGCCGGCGGTCTGAGGCCGGCCTCATCGACGCGTCGCGCCGGCCGTGTCCGTCAGCCTCGCCACCCGGCTGTGTCGCCATGTCGAGCGGCTGGCCGACGAGATCGGCGAGCGGCACGTGCTGCGGCCCGAGGCGCTGCACGCCGCCGAGCGCTACATCGCCGACACGCTGCGCGCGCTCGGCTACCAGGTGACACGGCAGAACTACGAGGCGCAGGGCGTCGACAGTGCCAATCTCGAAGTGACGATCGCCGGCACCGATCGCGCCTCGGAGATCGTGCTGGCCGGCGCGCACTACGACACCGTGCCCGGCTCGCCCGGCGCCGACGACAACGCCAGCGGGGTGGCGGCAGTCCTCGAGCTGGCGCGGCTGCTGCGCGAGGCGAGGCCGGCGCGAACGATCCGGCTGGTCGCCTTCGTCAACGAGGAGCCGCCGTTCTTCTTCTGGGGAGAGATGGGCAGCAAGGTCTACGCAAGGGCGGCACGCGCCCGCGGTGACGACATCCGCGTGATGCTGTCGCTGGAGATGCTCGGCTGCTACTCGGACGAGAAAGGCAGCCAGGGTTATCCGCCGCTGCTCGGCTACTTCTATCCGGCACAGGGCAACTACATCGCCTTCGTCTCCAACATCCGCTCGCGCCACGCGCTGCGCGGCGTCTTCGATGCCTTCCGCGCGACCAGCGACTTCCCGGCCGAGAAGCTCGCCGCGCCGGCGCTGGTGCCCGGCATCGCCTGGAGCGACCAGCTGTCGTTCTGGCGCGAGGGCTACCCGGCGGCGATGGTCACCGACACCGCCTTTCACCGCTACCGCCACTATCACCAGCCGACCGACACGCCGGAAAAGCTCGACTACGCCCGCATGGCGCAGGTCGTCGAAGGGCTGGCGGGCACGCTGCAGGCGCTGGCCATGGAACGTTAGGCGCGCGTTGCCCGCGCACCGACGGGTGGACGTTCCGGCCGTCCGCGATTTTGCGGAAGCTGTCTCTCGTTCTTCTTGCCCGGTGGGCCGGAGCCGGCCGAGATGGCATGGACACCGCCCTCCCTTCGGGGATGAAGGGCCTGACAGC
>CAZSYX010000033.1:0-30994 GCA_964610575.1 uncultured Burkholderiaceae bacterium | reverse complement strand
CCTTCAGCGGCACGTACTTGCCCGGCGAGCCGGTGAACACCTCGGCGACGTGGAACGGCTGCGACAGGAAGCGCTGGATCTTGCGCGCGCGCGCCACCGCCAGCTTGTCCTCCGGCGACAGTTCGTCCATGCCGAGAATGGCGATGATGTCGCGCAGTTCCTTGTAGCGCTGCAGCGTGGCCTGTACGTTGCGCGTCACCGTGTAGTGCTCCTCGCCGACCACGTGAGGATCGACCTGGCGCGAGGTCGAATCGAGCGGGTCGACCGACGGGTAGATGCCGAGCGACGCGATCTCGCGGCTCAGCACGACGGTGGCGTCGAGGTGGCCGAAGGTGGTGGCGGGCGAGGGGTCGGTCAGGTCGTCGGCCGGGACGTACACCGCCTGGATCGACGTGATCGACCCGGTCTTCGTCGAGGTGATCCGCTCCTGCAGCTTGCCCATCTCTTCGGCCAGCGTCGGCTGGTAGCCCACCGCCGACGGCATGCGGCCGAGCAGCGCCGAGACCTCGGTGCCGGCCAGCGTGAAGCGGTAGATGTTGTCGATGAAGAGCAGGATGTCCCGCCCCTCGTCGCGGAAGCGCTCGGCCATTGTCAGGCCGGTGAGGCCCACGCGCAGCCGGTTGCCCGGCGGCTCGTTCATCTGGCCGAAGACCATCGCCACCTTTGACTTTGACAGGTCCTCCTGCACGATGACCTTGGCGTCCGACATCTCGTGATAGAAGTCGTTGCCCTCGCGGGTGCGCTCGCCGACCCCGGCGAACACCGACAGGCCCGAATGCTGCGTGGCGATGTTGTTGATCAGCTCCAGCATGGTCACCGTCTTGCCCACGCCGGCGCCGCCGAACAGGCCGATCTTGCCGCCCTTGGCGAACGGGCAGATCAGATCAACCACCTTGATGCCGGTCTCGAGCAGTTCGACCGAAGGCGACAGCTCGTCGAACTTGGGCGCGTGCTGGTGAATGCCGCGTCTTTCCTCGGACTGGATCGGGCCGCGCTCGTCGATCGGACGGCCGAGCACGTCCATCACCCGGCCGAGAACGCCGGGGCCCACCGGAACCATGATGTTGTCGCCGGTGTTGCGCACCTTCATTCCGCGCTTCAAGCCGTCGCTCGAGCCCATGGCGATGGTGCGCACGACGCCATCGCCGAGCTGCTGCTCGACCTCGAAGGTCAGCCCCTGCTCGACCAGCTTGTTGCCCGGGTCTGCCTCGAGAACCAGCGCGTCGTACACCCTCGGCATCGCCTCGCGCGGAAACTCGATATCGACCACCGCGCCGATGCACTGAACAATGGTTCCCATTGACATGTTGACCTCGATTTTCAAGAACCTGTTTTCACCACGGAGACACGGAGAACTGGATCGGGTTCATGCTCCGCGTCATTTCCACAGCTGACTCGTCTGTTCCTATGCGATCGCCGCGGCGCCGCCGACGATTTCGGAGATTTCCTTGGTAATTCCGGCCTGCCGCGTCTTGTTGTAGATGAGCTGCAGTTCCTCGATGATCTTCTTGGCGTTGTCCGAAGCGGCCTTCATCGCCACCATGCGGGCACTCTGCTCGCTGGCCATGTTCTCGGCCACCGACTGGTAGATGATGGCCTCGACGTAGCGCGTCATCAGTTCGTCGATCACCCGCTGCGCGTCCGGCTCGTAGATGTAGTCCCACGCGTACGCCCGCTTCTCCGCCTCGCTCTGCGCGAAGCGCTCGGCCGACAGCGGCAGCAGCTGCTCGATGACCGGCTCCTGCTTCATGGTGTTGACGAAGCGCGTGTAGGCGATGTACAGGGCATCGAGCGTGCCTGCGGCGTACGCGTCGAGCTGGACCTTGACCGGGCCGATCAGCTTTTCCAGATGCGGCTTGTCGCCGACCTGGACGACATGCGAAACGATGTTGGCGTTCAGCCGCTGCAGGAAGCCGAAGCCCCTGTTGCCCACCGCGGTGGCCTGGAACTTCACCCCGCTCGCCTCCCACTGCTTGACCTGCTGCAGCAGCGCGCGCTGGACATTGGTATTCAGCCCGCCGCAAAGCCCCTTGTCGGTCGAGACCAGGATCACGCCGACATTGCGGATCTCGCTGCGGCGGAGCACGAACGGATGCTTGTACTCCGGGTTCGCCTGCGCCAGATGGGCAACGATGTTGCGGATCCGATCGCCATAGGGCCGCGCCTGGCGCATGCGCTCCTGCGCCTTGCGCATCTTGCTGGCGGCGACCATTTCCATCGCCTTGGTGATCTTGCGCGTGCTCTGCACGCTCTTGATCTTCCCGCGAATCTCTTTGGTGCTCGGCATGGAGGCTCTCCGTCAGGCGCGGCTCAGTACGCGCCGGACCTCTTGAACTCCGTGATCGCTTCGGTGAGCGCTGCCTCGTCTTCCTTCGACAGGTCCTTGGTCGACTCGATCCGCTCAACCAGTGCCGCGTGTTTGCTCTTCAGGAATTCGCGCAGCGCCTTTTCCGCCGCCAGCGCCTTCTTGAGCTCGATATCGTCGAAGTGGCCGCTGTTGGCCGCGAACAGCGTCACCGCCTGCTCCCAGACCGCGAGCGGCTGGTACTGAGGCTGTTTCATCAGTTCGGTGACCATGCGGCCACGCTCGAGCTGCTTGCGGGTCGCCTCGTCCAGATCCGAGGCGAACTGCGCGAACGCCGCCAGCTCGCGGAACTGGGCCAGCGCCAGTCGCACGCCGCCGCCGAGCTTCTTGATGACCTTGGTCTGCGCCGCGCCACCGACGCGCGACACCGAGATACCCGCGTTGATGGCGGGACGGATACCGGCGTTGAACAGATCGGTCTCGAGGAAGATCTGGCCGTCGGTGATCGAGATGACGTTGGTCGGCACGAAGGCCGTCACGTCGCCGGCCTGCGTCTCGATGATCGGCAGCGCGGTCAGCGAGCCGGTCTTGCCCTTGACCTCGCCGTTGGTGAACTTCTCGACGTAGTCCTCGTTCACCCGCGCGGCGCGCTCGAGCAGGCGGGAGTGAAGATAGAACACGTCGCCCGGATACGCCTCGCGGCCCGGCGGGCGGCGCAGCAGCAGAGAGACCTGGCGATACGCCCAGGCCTGCTTGGTCAGGTCGTCGTAGATGATCAGCGCATCCTGGCCGCGGTCGCGGAAGTACTCGCCCATCGTGCAGCCGGAGTACGGCGCGATGTACTGCATCGCCGCCGACTCGGAAGCCGAGGCAGCGACGATGATCGTGTAGGCCATCGCGCCGGTTTCTTCGAGCTTGCGCACCACGTTGGCGATGGTCGAGGCCTTCTGCCCGATCGCCACGTAGATGCAGATCAGGTCCTTGCCCTTGGAATTGATGATCGTGTCGACCGCCACCGCCGTCTTGCCGGTCTGGCGGTCGCCGATGATCAGCTCCCGCTGGCCGCGGCCGATCGGCACCATGGCGTCGATCGCCTTCAGCCCGGTCTGCACCGGCTGCGCCACCGACTTGCGCGCGATCACGCCCGGGGCGACCTTCTCGATCACGTCCGTCATCTTGGCGTTGATCGGCCCCTTGCCGTCGATCGGCTGGCCGAGCGAGTTGACGACGCGGCCGATCAGTTCCGGCCCGATCGGCACTTCCAGGATCCGACCGGTCGACTTGACCGTGTCGCCCTCGCGAATGTGCTCGTAGTCGCCGAGAATTACCGAGCCGACCGAATCGCGCTCGAGGTTCAGCGCCAGCCCGAAGGTGTCGCCGGGGAATTCGAGCATCTCGCCCTGCATCACGTCCGACAGGCCGTGAACGCGGCAGATGCCGTCGGTCACCGTGACCACGGTGCCCTGGGTGCGGATGTCGGCCGAGACGCCGAGACCCTGGATGCGACTCTTCAGCAGCTCGCTGATTTCGGACGGGTTCAGTTGCATGACCAGACTCCAGATTCGAAAACTATGCGGTCAGCGCGGTGTGCATCTTTGCCAGGCGCGCCTTGATGGTGTCGTCGAGCACGTGGTCGCCGACGCTGACGCGCACGCCGCCGATCAGCCCGGGATCGACCTTCACTTCGGGGATCAGCTTCAGCCCGAACTTGCGCGACAGGCTGCCGAGCAGGTCACCGACCTGCGCTTCGCTGAGCGGCAGCGCGCTCTCGATCAGGCAGTCGGCCTGCCCTTCGGCCGCGTTCTTCATCGCGCGGAACTGCCGCGCCACTTCCGGCAGCGCGGCTAGACGGCCGTTGTCGACTACCAGTCTGAGGAAGTTCTCGGCCGCATCCGGCAGCGGCGACTTGACCAGGCTACGCACGAGTTCGTAAACGCGCGTTGCGCCGAGGTTGGGATCACTGACGACCTGGGCCACCTCGTCATGCTGAGCGACGGCCGCCATCTCGGCCACCACATGCAGCCACCGATCGAGAACGCCGGCGACTGACTTGTCGCTCGACGCGGCGGCGAACAGCGCCTCGGCGTAGGGACGGGCGATCGTCGAAAGCTCGGCCATGGCTACAGCCGGCCTTTCAGCTGGGCCAG
This sequence comes from uncultured Burkholderiaceae bacterium, assembly GCA_964610575.1. Taxonomy (GTDB): domain Bacteria; phylum Pseudomonadota; class Gammaproteobacteria; order Burkholderiales; family Burkholderiaceae_F; genus JADJWR01. Next base: position 26,542 of record CAZSYX010000033.1, on the reverse strand, counting down.
CAGATCCGCGTGCACCTGCGGGTTGACCTCGCGGCGCAGGATCTGCTCGGCGCCTGCCACGGCCAGCGCCGCGACCTGGTCGCGCAGCGTCGTCTTGGCGCGCTGCATTTCCTGCTCGGCTTCCTGCCGCGCGGCGGCGACCAGCCGGTCGCCTTCGACCTTGGCCTGCGCCTTGGCTTCGTCGACCAGCGCCTGGGCCCGCTTCTCCGTCTCGGCCACGATCGCCTGCGCGCGGGCGCGGGCGTCGGCCTCGATCTGCGTGGTCTTGCGCTGCGCGTCAGCCAGGCTCTTGTTGCCGGCCTCGGCCGCCTTTAGTCCATCGGCGATCTTCTTGCGCCGCTCGTCGAGCGCGCGCACCAGCGGCGGCCAGATGAACTTCATCGTGATCAGCGCGCCGATGAAGAAGACCACCAGCTGCAGAAACAGCGCGGAATTGATGTTCATGACATTACCCGGATAGAGCCGGACAGACCGCGACGGTCCGCCAGCGACTTGAGTCTGTTTTCCGGAGGCGGCCGGCCGTTCAGCCCGCGAACGGGTTGGCGAACGCGAACATCATCGCGATACCGACGCCGATCAGGAACGCCGCGTCGATCAGGCCGGCAAGCAGGAACATCTTGGTCTGCAGGGTGTTCATCAGCTCCGGCTGACGGGCCGCCGATTCGATGTACTTGCCGCCCATGATGCCGATGCCGATGCAGGCACCGATGGCGCCCAGGCCGATGATCAGACCGCAGGCCAAGGCAACGAACGCGACGTTGGTCATTTTTGCGAACTCCTCGTTGGAAATGGATCTAGCTAGGAAGCGGAAAACCGTCAGTGGCCCTCGTGCGCCTGCCCGATGTAGACGAGCGTCAGCATCATGAAGATGAAGGCCTGCAGGAGCACGATCAGGATGTGGAACAGTAGCCAGCCGGTGCCGGCGATCACGTGGCCGAGCGCCAGCAGCAGCGAACCGTCGGCCCGGAAGGCCCAGGTGCCGCCAAGCAACGCGATCAGGAAGAACAGCAGTTCGCCCGCGTACATGTTGCCGAAAAGTCGCATGCCGAGCGACACCGTCTTGGCCAGGTATTCGATCAGGTTGAGCAGGAAGTTGAACGGCCACAGCAGCGGGTGGGCACCGAACGGCGCCGTGAAGAGTTCGTGCACCCAGCCGCCGAAACCCTTGATCTTGACGGCGTAGTAGATCATGAGTAGTAGCACGCCGATCGCCATGCCTGCAGTGCCATTTAGGTCTGCGGTTGGGAGCGGACGCAGATAGGTGATGTGGAAGACGTTGTGCGCGATCCACGGAAACAGATCGACCGGGATCAGGTCGATCGCGTTCATGATGACGATCCAGATAAACACGGTGATCGCCAGCGGCGCGATGAACGTGCGGTCGCCGTGGACGATCGACTTGCTCTGCTCTTCTACCAGCTCGACGATCATTTCGACGAAGGCCTGGAAGCGCCCGGGCACGCCAGGGCTGGCGCTGCGGGCGGCGCGATGCAGCATGAACAGCGTCAACGCCAAACAGGCGACCGAAAAAACGATCGTGTCGATGTTGACGACCGAGAAGTCGACGATGAATTTCTGCTTGCCCGTCGACAGGTGCGTCAGGTGATGGACGATGTATTCGGTGGCTGTCGGAGCCTGGCTCGTCGCCATGGTGTTGTTCCGTTGTTCAGCGCCAGATCAGGGCGATGAAGTAGCTTTTCAGAGTCACGATGAACGAAGCGATCATCGCCAGCCAAACCAGATCCCGGTAGACCCAGACGACCAGCGCCAGCAGCGCCACCGTCGAAGCCACCTTCACGAACTCCCCCACGAAAAACGTTGCCGCGCTCGTCCCTTGCGGCCGCCGCGCCGCGGCAGCAAGCCGCAACGCGAACAGGCCGTTCGGCACCACGCAGGCTACTCCGCCGGCGAGGGCCGACCATGCCGCCGCCGCGCCGCCCAATGCCCACGCCACCAATGTAGCCAGCAACGCAGCGACGCACTGCAGGAGAACAATGCGAAACATCGACCCGCTCCGACTCCGCCCCGGCTCTCCCCCGTGGCGGCCGCTCCCGCAGCACAACGATTTCCGTAAAGCCGCGAGATTCTAAGAGGCGGGTCGAGGGCGGGTCAAATTTGGGTTGCAACGCAACAGGCGCTCGCCGGACGCCGGATCAGCCCTTCAGCCGCGCCACGATTCCATCGAGCTGGTCGAGCCCGGAAACCTGGATCACGACGCGCCCCTTGCCGCGCGCATCGACCTGCAGGTGGACCGTGGCGGCAAGTGCATCGGAGAGCTCTTCCTCTAAACGCTCCAGATCGCGGTTGCGGGCCGGTGCTGCCCGGGCGGACGGCGACTTTGCGCGCTGGGTCCGCGCCACCAGCCCCTCGGCCTCGCGGACCGACAGCCCCTTGAGCACGATCTGGTGGCCGAGTTGCACCTGGGTCGCCGCATCAACGGCTAGCAGTGCGCGCGCGTGGCCCATGTCGAGCCGCCCTTCCATCAGCATTTCCTGCACCGGCGCGGCCAGGTTGAGCAGCCGCAGCAGGTTCGAGGTGGCGCTGCGAGAACGCCCGATCGCGGCTGCGGCCTGCTCGTGCGTGAAATCGAACTCGCGGACCAGCCGCTGCACGCCCTGCGCTTCTTCGAGCGGGTTCAGGTTCTCGCGCTGGATGTTCTCGATCAGCGCCATCGCCAGTGCCGCGTCGTCCGGCACGTCGCGCACGCTGACCGGCACTTCGGCCAATCCGGCCATCTTCGCCGCGCGGAAACGGCGCTCGCCGGCGATGATTTCGAAGCGCTCGCCGCCGACCGGCCGGACCAGGATCGGCTGGATGACGCCCTGAGCTCTTATCGAATCGGCGAGTTCGGCCAGCGCCTCGGCATCCATCCGCGTGCGCGGCTGGTACCGGCCCGGCTGCAGCCGGTCGATCGGCAGCTGCTGCGGACCCGACGCGGCAACGGCCTGCGGCTCCGAGCCCAGCAGCGCATCGAGGCCACGCCCAAGTCCCTTCATCTTCTTGATCACGAGTGCGCCCCCTTCAGGCCGCTAGCGGCTGCGTCACGGCCGGTTCGATCCGATACCAATAGGCGTAGCGGTCGACAAAACCAAGCTTGCGATAGACGTGCCGCGCCGCGATGTTATCGGCCGAGACCTGCAGATAGGCAACCACGGCACGATCGTCGAACGCCCGACGCAGCAGTTCCGTCGTCAGCGCCGCGGCCAGGCCGCGGTTGCGTGCCTTCGCGGCCGTGACGACGTCGTACAGCCCGACCAGGTCGAACTCCTGCACCGACTGACCGATGGCGGCGACGCGCCCGCCTTCCACCAGCGCCAGCCGCCGTGCTTTCAGCAACGGCGACGACGCTGCCAACCGCGCCGCATGAGCAGCGACCTGCTGCGCCGACGAACCGCGCAGCTCGCCCGCCAGTTGTGCGAACTCGTCGACGCCGATCTCGCGCAACCGATGGCGTGACGGCTCGAATGCGCCGTGCAGCACGAGCGTCATCACACGCGTTTCCTCGTCCGCGGTGAAACCCTGCCGGGCAAGGGCGTCATCGAGTCCCGTCGGCCGACTGAACGGCGTGATTCGGAACAGGCAGGGCAGCCCGGCCTGCGCGTAGAAAGCCCGGCAGTGGTCAATCTTCGCCTGCAGCCCTTGCCGACCATCGGCGATCGCGTTGACGCTGCGCGCGCGGCGCGCCTTGCCGGGTGAGTGGCGCAGCAGCCAGCCGTCGTACAGCAGCTGTTCGGGCGGTTGGGCGGCGTTCAATCCCGCCTCCTCGATGCGAGCGGCGAGCACATCGCCGGCCGCAGCCAGCTCCGGCGGAAGCAGCGCCGGATCGAACATCAGCGTCGGCCCCGCGCTGTGCCACCGGTGGCGAGCGCCAGCGCCGGGCGGCAGATGGCGGTTGCTCGGCCTTCCATCACCCTAGAGCGTCTTCATGCGCTCGACCATTTCCGCGCCGAAGGCAACGTACGCCTGCGCCCCCTTGGCCGTCGGGTCGTAGGCGACGCCGGGCACGCCGTGACTAGGTGCCTCGGCCAGGCGAACGTTGCGCGGGATGATTGTGCGGAACACCTTGTCGCCGAAATGCGATTCAAGCTGCGCCGAGACCTGCTGCTGCAGCGTCATGCGCGGATCGAACATCACGCGCAGCAGTCCGATGATCTTCAGCCCCGGGTTCAGGTTGGCGTGCACGCGCTTGATCGTGTTGACCAGGTCGGTGAGCCCTTCGAGTGCGAAGTACTCGCACTGCATCGGGATGATCACGCCGTGGGCGCAGCACAGGCCGTTGATCGTCAGCAGGCTCAGCGAGGGCGGGCAGTCGATCAGAATGAAGTCGTAGTCGGCCTCGACCGGCGCCAGCGCCTGCTTCAGGCGCCGCTCGCGGTCGTCGAGGTCGACCAGGTCGATTTCCGCTCCCGCCAGTTCGCGGTTGGCGGGCAGCAGGTCGTAGCCGCCGGCCTCGGCGCGGGCAATGGCCGCGCGGGCGCTGGTGCTGCCCAGCAGCACCTGGTAGACGGAGCGAGCCAGTTGCCGCTTGTCGATGCCGCTGCCCATGGTGGCGTTGCCCTGCGGATCGAGATCAATCAGCAGCACCCGCTGCGACTGCGCGGCCAGGCCGGCGGCAAGGTTGACCGCGGTAGTAGTCTTGCCGACGCCCCCTTTCTGATTGGCGATGCAGAAGATGCGTGCCACGGCGTCAGCCCTCGAAGGGCAGCGTCGGCGCGCCGCGCCGCGCACCCGACCCGGGAATTCTCATGAACGGGGAAAAGGCGACGATGCCGGGCACGGTGAGCGGCGTTGCGCTGTGCAGGGTGGGCGGGGAACGCGCAATTCTACGTTTGTGGCCTTCGGCCCTCCGGGCACGTGCCTGATATGAGGGTCCGCGGCACGGGCCGGCACGATCAGCGGCATCATCGCCTTCGGCTGGCGACAGCCTCGAATCGCCGACAGCGCGACGGATCGATCAAGGAAACCATGGCCCTCCTGCCTCTGCTGACAGACGAACAAGCCACTGCCGGGGCGCGCGCGGTGTTCGACGATATCCGCGCCACCCGCAGCACCGACTACATCAACAACATCTGGCGCGCACTGGCCAACGACCCAGCGCAACTCGAAAACACGTGGGGCGAGGTCAAACGGGTGATGGCTCCCGGCGCGCTCGATGCGCTGACCAAGGAGCTCGTCTACATCGCTGTGTCGGCGGCCAACAACTGCAGCTACTGCCTGCACACGCATACGGCCTCGGCGCGCGCCAAGGGGATGAGCGAGGCAATGTTCCGCGAACTGATGCAGGTCGTCTATCTCGCGAGCCTGACCAACCGCGTTGCGATCGGTCTGCAGGTCGAGGTCGACGAGCGATACACCCAGCCCCCGGCTTCAAGCGCGCCTTAGGCAACGTTCAGCGCACCGTGGCGCGGCGCAGGCGCTCGGGGTCGTAGCCGGCAGCGCGGACCTTCGCCATCAGCGCCTGGTATTCCACTTCCGGCAGCGTCGGCGTACGGGCGAGGATCCACAGGAACTCGCGACTCGGCTCGCCGACGATCGCCACCCGATAGTCCGGCAACAGGTAAAGCACCCAGTAGTCGCCGCGGCCGATGCCGGTCCAGCGCAACCAGGCCGGCAGGAAGCTGACCTTCAGCTTTGCGTTGGTTGCCGGGTCGACCACCTCAGCAATGCCGTTGACCGACATCTCGCTGCCGTCGGCACGGCGGCAGCTATTGCGCACACCGATCCGCCCATCGCCGAGTGGCGTATAGGTGGCGGTCGTGTCCGCGGCGCAAGCCTGCTGGAAGCGGTTCGGATAAAGGGCAACTTCGTGCCATGTGCCGGCATAGCGGTCGACATCCACCCGGGGCACTGTTTCCATCGGTGGCCGTTGGTCCGCCGTCGTGCAGGCGGCGACGAGCAATGCAAGGAAAGGAGCAAAACAGGTTCTCTTCATGCCGTTCTCATCTCGATCAGATGCCGCTCTTCCTTGAGGCCCGGCACGGATAGCGGCACGACCGTCGCCCGCACGTCCGGAGGCAGCGCGGCCAGTTCCTCGGCCGGCAATTTTCCCTTCATCGCCAGCCAGCAGCCCTCGGGCCCCAGCAGGTGGCGGGTCCAGCCGACGAACTGCCCGAGCGTTGCCAGGGCGCGGGAGACGATGACGTCGAACAACGGCTCACGCAGCGCCTCGACCCGGCCGTGCACGACCTCGACATTGCCGAGGCCCAGCTCGAGCCGCGCCTGGGTCAGGAAGGCACACTTTTTCTGCACGGCGTCGACGAGCGTGAGGCGCGCCTGTGGCACTGCGATCGCAAGCACGATTCCCGGCAGGCCGCCGCCGCTGCCAACGTCGAGCACCCGCGCCGCGCCGCCATGCGTGACGCGCGTGAACGGCGGCACGAGCGACAGCGAGTCGAGCAGGTGATGCGTCAGAATCTCTTCGCCGCCACGAATCGCCGTCAGGTTGTGAGTCGCGTTCCAGCGCGCCAGCAAGTGGGCGTAGGCCGCGAGCTGCTCGAGTTGTCGGTCATCCAGTGCGACGCCGAGTTGGGCGGCACCGGCGCCGATCGCCGCCGTGCTGCGATCAGGCAGCAAGCTGATCGCCTGCCCCGACGGGCGCGCCGCCCTTGGATCGGCGTTTCAGGTGGACCAGCAGCAGCGAGATCGCGGCCGGCGTGACGCCCGAGATCCGCGCCGCCTGGCCGACCGTTTCCGGCCGGGCGGCCGCCAGCTTCTGCCGCACTTCGATCGACAGTCCGGACACCTCGGCATAGTCCAATCCCGCGGGAATCCGCGTGGACTCGTGCGCCTCGTGGCGCGCCACTTCGTCTCGCTGGCGGGCGATATACCCCGCGTACTTGGTCGCGATTTCGACCTGCTCGGCCACTTGGGAGTCAGCCGCGCCGTCCACAGGCGGCCCTCCGAGCGGTTGCTTGTCAGCGCTCACCAAAGTCAGGAGCACGCGATAAGAAACCTCTGGGCGCCTCAGTAAATCAGAGAGTGTGTACTCACGTTCAAGTGCCTTCCCGAACACGCGCTCAGCCTCGACTGAGCCGAGGAGCCGCGGGCTGACCCATGTCGAACGCAGCCGTTGCAGCTCCCGCTCGACGGCGTCGCGTTTACGGCACAAGGCGTCCCACCGCTGGTCCTCGATGCAACCGAGCTCCCGTCCGATTTCGGTCAGGCGAAGGTCGGCGTTGTCTTCCCGCAGGCTCAGCCGGTACTCGGCGCGACTGGTAAACATGCGGTAAGGCTCGGCCACGCCGCGGGTGATCAGGTCGTCGACCAGCACGCCGATGTAGGCCTGGTCGCGCTTTGGGGCCCAAGGGTCGCGGCCCTGCACCTGGAGCGCCGCGTTGATGCCGGCCAGCAGCCCTTGCGCAGCCGCTTCCTCGTAGCCGGTAGTGCCGTTGACCTGGCCGGCGAAGAACAGTCCGCCGATCCCCTTCGTCTCCAGCGAACTCCTCAGCGCGCGCGGATCGAAGTAGTCGTATTCGATGGCGTAACCCGGCCGCAGGATGTGCGCGCTTTCGAGTCCTTTCATCGAGCGGACGATCTCCACCTGCACGTCGAACGGAAGACTGGTCGAGATGCCGTTCGGGTAGAACTCGTTGGTCGTCAGCCCTTCCGGCTCGAGGAATACCTGGTGGCTCGACTTGCCGGCGAAGCGGTGGACCTTGTCTTCGATCGACGGGCAATAGCGTGGCCCGACGCCCTCGATCACACCCGAGTACATCGGCGAACGATCGAGATTGGCGCGTATCACCTCGTGCGTGCGCGCGTTGGTGTGCGTGATCCAGCAAGGAACCTGACGCGGATGCTGCTCGGCCGTGCCGAGGAAGGAGAACACCGGCACGGGATCGAGATCTCCAGGCTGCTCCCCGCATCGGCTGAAGTCGATCGTGCGGCCGTCGATGCGCGGCGGCGTTCCAGTCTTCAGCCTGCCCCGGGGCAGGTTCAGCTCGCGCAACCGTGCTGCCAGCGAGATCGACGGAGGATCACCGGCCCGCCCGGCAGCGTAATTCTTCAGTCCGATATGAACCAACCCGTTCAGGAAGGTACCGGCGGTGAGCACCACTGCGCGCCCGTGGAAGCAGATGCCAGACTGCGTCACCGCACCGACGATGCGCTCGCCCTCGATCATCAAGTCGTCGACCGCCTGCTGGAACAGCACCAAGTTGGGCTGGTTTTCCAGCCGCCGGCGGATCGCCTGGCGGTAAAGCACGCGATCGGCCTGCGCGCGCGTGGCCCGCACGGCAGGCCCTTTCGAGCTGTTGAGGATGCGGAACTGGATGCCGGCCTCGTCGGTGGCGGCCGCCATCGCGCCGCCGAGCGCATCGACTTCCTTGACCAAGTGCCCCTTGCCTATGCCGCCGATCGACGGGTTGCAGGACATCTGCCCCAGGGTTTCGATGCTGTGCGTCAGCAACAGCGTCGATGCACCCATCCGCGCTGCCGCCAGGGCAGCCTCGGTCCCGGCGTGCCCGCCGCCGATCACGATGACATCGAATTGTGTTGGGTAGAGCATGGCCCGGCGACCGTCGCCTCCGGCAAAGGGCGCTGATTATAAGAAGCGGACCAGGCCCGCTTCAGTTGATGGCCCTGCCGCGACCGAAGGAATGTTTCACGTGGAACCGCTCCGCGACGGTTTCACGTGAAACAGGGCAGCACGGCGCCGGGCTGACCGAGCAGGAGCGGCTTCACTGATAAGAGGGCGCCGCCACCGTGCCGCCGAGCCGCATGTCCGTGCCTGCGACACCGCGCGGCGAGGTGACCTCTGCGCGGACCAGTCCACGCAGTTGCAGCTTCCGATCGACGGTGAAGCCGCCTTGGACGCGCAGGCTGCCCGCCCGCCCAGCGAGCCTGCGCACCGCCAGCCCGTCCGCCGAACCAAGCGTTTCGAGGTCAAGGTCGGTCAGCCGGGTGACGCCGCCCGTTCCGCTCGCGACGCCCTGCGTCGCCGCCAAGCCGAGGTTCATCCCGGCGAGGTTCGCCCCCGACACCGATACCGGTCCGGCTGCAGTTGCTCGCTGCAATGCCTCGGCCACCGTGGCCCCGGCGCCCGCCAGCGCCAGATCGATCTTCGCGGTCCCGCGGAATGGCGCCGGTGCGCGCGCCGGCTCCGCCCCGGCCGGAACAGTGAGGTAGCGGATCAACTCTTCTACGTTCAGGTCGGCGCTGCGAACATTGCCGGTCAGCCGCCAACCGCTTCCTTCCTGTCCCAGCAGCGCAGTGCCGTTGAAGTTGCCGAACCGAGCCCCGACGCTGTAGGAGTCGACTTTCAACTGGCTGGCGCTGAAGTCGCCCTGTGCGGTCGCCTCGCTCCAGACCACAGCAGGACCGGCCCCGGCCGCCCACTGGTTCGCGAAAAGCTTGAAGGTCGCGCTCCCGTCAGCGGCCGCGGGCGGCTTGATCTCCAGTTCCATCTGCCCGGTTGCGTCAAGGCGCTTGAGGCTGACCGCATCAAATTCAAATCCCCGCCGGCCACCGCCACGCCGTATGACCGCCTCGTAACGGCCGGGCAGCAGCACAAGGTCGGCGAAAGTCACCGACTCGAAGCGAACGGTCGAGACCGCTGCCGATAGCTGACTGGCCCGGCGTACTGACTGCAGCAGCATCAGCGCCTGCGCGCCTGTGAGTTCGACCGGCGCAACCTGCGCTTCTCCAAACACCCAGGTCGATGTCTGCAATCCTTGAACGGCGTCGCGCCAGTTGAAGTGAACGGCAATCTCGGGCAGGCGCAGCCCGCCCTGCCCGATCAGATCGGTCAGCACCAGCCGTGGCGACGGCAGGAAGCGCAGTTCGGTCGCCCGGACCGACACCGGAATGCCCAGTGCCTGGCTGATCTGCGCCTCCACACCTCTCGGCGAAATCGCCGCCCGCAGCGGACCGGCTAGCCGCACGAGGCCCCACGCGATGACACCCAGCACCGCCAAGGCAAGCAGCCAGCCGACGGCCCGCATGATGTCGACACGGTGAAAGCGACGAACGGATGGCGGGCTGGAATCGGCAACGGCGCGATCGCGAACCTCCTGCGCATCCAGCCGATCGGGCACATTGACGGTCGTGATCGCGAAATCGGCCCCGGCCTCGCGGTCCCAGCGTCCGCGGGTCGACCCAAACTCGACGTGCGAGTGCTTACTCTCGTCCGAACGACGATTCTGCTTGGATCCCACAGAAGACCGACCGATTGTCTTGGCCATTACACCCGCTTCAAGCCGCCCCTGTGGCGGTGCGAAGTCTGCGTTCAGCGCCCCGCGACTTGGCCATCGTCGCCATCGCCCGTGGCCCAATCGACGCAGACACAGCGAATAGTGTCGGCCGGAAGGCTATCGATCACAAGCGGCCAAGCGACCAAGGTCACTGCTCGCCCGCCCATCGGCGCGCCTCGGCCGTTCGGCCTACTCAGAAGCTTGCCTCGAGGATGCGCCGATAGTCCTCGGCGGTGGCCAGCCGGGGGTTGGTCGCATGGCAATGGTCCTTGAGGGCGTTGGCGATCACCCCCGGGAACGCATCGGCCGGAATTCCCATTGCGCCGAGGCCTGAGGGCAGTCCAATGCGCCGGTTCAAGTCGCGCAGCGCATCGGCGAGCCCGGTGCCGCCGGAGGCGCCGAAGACCTCTGCGATGTCCTTCACCTTCCCGGGCACGGCAGCCTCGTTGAACTTCACCACCTCGGGCAGCAACAGCGCGTTCAGCGTGCCGTGATGCGGCCGCACCGGCAGCCCGCCAAGCGCGTGCGACAGAGAGTGCACGGCCCCCAGTCCCTTCTGGAAGGCCATTGCGCCCTGCATCGATGCGCTCATCATCTGCCAGCGGGCCTCACGGTCGGCTCCGTCGCGCACCGCCCGCTCGATGAAGCGCCGGGCCCGGCGCAGCCCGTCGAACGCGATTGCGTCGGCTGGCGGGTTGACGGCCTTCGAGAGGTAGGTCTCGATGCAGTGGGCCATTGCATCCATTCCTGTGGCAGCGGTCAGGCCCGGCGGCAGGCCGAGCGTCAGTTCCGGGTCGCAGATCGCGACCTTGGGCACCAGATGCCAGGAGTGGAAACCGAGCTTGCGGCCGTCATCGACGATGATGATCGCCCCGCGCGCGACCTCGCTGCCAGTGCCCGCCGTGGTCGGGATTGCGATCAGCGGCGCCACGCTGGCGCCGATGCGCGAGCTGCCGCCTTCGATCGTTGCGTAGTGCGTCAGTGGCCCGTCGTGAGTCGCCGCAATAGCCACCGCCTTGGCCAGGTCGATCGACGAGCCGCCGCCGAGCGCGATCAACCCATCCGCCCGATGCTGCCGGTATGCCAACACAGCCTCTCGCACGGCCGCCTCGGTCGGGTTGGCCGGCGTGCCGTCGTAGACGGCGGCCGGAACCTCGCCCAGGGCCGCGTTCAGTCGCTGCAGCAGGCCGGCGGCGACGATGCCGCGGTCGGTGCAGATCAGCGGACGCTCGATGCCGACCCGCGCGCACTCGGCGCCCACACCCGCCAGCGCGCCGAAATCGAACTGGATCTGAGTGATGTAACTGATCAGCGCCATCGCGAGCCTCCTGCGCCCGAGCGCAAGCCGCGGGCAAGAAAGAAGCGGCAGCCGGGTTTAGCCGGCTGCCGCACCAGTGCTACCGAAGTCGCGGACCGCGCCTTAGGCCGGAAGGGACTGCTCCAGTTTCTGCCGAACGCTCTGCAGCGAGGCCGGCAGGCCGTCGCGCAGCTTGTCGAACAATTCGCGGTGCAGGGAAAGCTCGCGCCGCCACTGCGCGACATCGATCTCGGTGATCCGCTGGTAGTCGTCGAACGAGAAAGTCAGGCCGCTCCAGTTCAGGTCCTCGTAGCGAGGCGTCACGCCGAGGAGGTGCTCGGCGCCGCCACCGTGCCCTTCGATTCTCTCAACCATCCACTGCAGCACGCGCATGTTCTCCGCGAACCCCGGCCAGACGAAGCGGCCCTTCTCGTCGGTGCGGAACCAGTTCACGCAGAAAAGCCTCGGCAGCTTCGCTCCCGCGGCGGCGAGTTTCTCGCCCAGCTGCAGCCAGTGCGCAAAGTGCTCGGCCATGTTGTAGCCGCAGAACGGCAGCATGGCGAACGGGTCGCGCCGCAGCACGCCCTGGGCACCGGCGGCAGCGGCCGTCGTTTCCGAGCCCATCGTCGCCGCCATGTAGACGCCCTCGGTCCAGTTGCGCGCCTCGGTGACCAGCGGCACGGTGTCCGAACGCCGTCCACCGAAGACGAAGGCGTCGATCGGCACGCCGTTCGGGTCTTCCCAGTCGACGTCGATCACCGGGCACTGCATGGCTGCCACGGTGAAACGCGCGTTCGGATGCGCCGCCTTGCGGCCGCAATCCGGCGTCCAGTCCTTGCCCTGCCAGTCGATCAGGTGCGCCGGCGCCGGCCCCATGCCCTCCCACCACACGTCCCCGTCGTCGGTCAGCGCGACGTTGGTGAACATGACATTGGAATGCAGCATCGCCATCGCGTTGTGGTTGCTCTTCTCGCTCGTGCCCGGCGCCACCCCGAAGCAGCCGTACTCGGGATTGATCGCGTACAGGCGGCCGTCCTCGTGCGGCTTGATCCAGGCGATATCCTCGCCGACGGTCGACACCTTCCAGCCGGCGAAGGCCGGCGGCGGGATCAGCATGGCGAAGTTGGTCTTGCCGCAGGCCGACGGGAATGCCGCCGCCACGTGGTACTTCTTGCCGGCCGGCGTGGTGACCGCCAGGATCAGCATGTGCTCGGCCAGCCAGCCTTCGTCACGGCCCATGTAGGAGGCGATGCGCAGCGCCAGGCACTTCTTGCCGAGCAGCGCATTGCCGCCGTAGCCGGAACCGAAGCTCCAGATCTCGCGTGTATTAGGAAAGTGCACGATGTACTTGGTGTCGTTGCACGGCCACGGCACGTCCTTCTCGCCCGGCGCCAGCGGCTTGCCGACCGAATGCACGCAGGGCACGAACTCGCCGTCCTCCCGCAGCACGTCGAATACCGCGCGGCCCATGCGGGTCATCAGCCGCATGTTGACGACCACGTAGGGGCTGTCGCTCACCTCGACGCCGATCTGCGAGATGTGCGAGCCGAGCGGCCCCATCGAGAACGGGATCACGTACATCGTCCGCCCGCGCATGCAGCCGGCGAACACGCCGTTCAGCGTCGAGCGCATCTGCGCCGGGTCCATCCAGTTGTTGGTCGGACCGGCCTCCTTCGCGGTGTCGGTGCAGATATAAGTGCGGTCCTCGACCCGGGCGACATCCGACGGGTCGGACCAGGCGAGGAAGGAGTTCGGTCGCTTGGCGGGGTTGAGCCGGCGAAGGGTGCCGGCGCGGACCATCTCCTCGCACAGGTGCTCGGACTCCTGCGCCGAACCGTCGCACCAGACGATGCGGTCGGGCTGGGTCAGGCGGGCGATCGACTCGACCCAGTCGATCAGCTTCTTGTGCTTGACGTACGGGGGGACATTCAGGCTGGTGCCAACGGGGACTGCGCTCATCTTCTTGTGTCTCCTGGCCGCGGCCACGCCGCCGCGCCTCATGAAGGAATCGCCGCGACGGACAATTAGTTCGCTCCGCCGCCGGACACATCGAGTTTACCGCCGCCCTCCCTCGAACTACCCCCGGGGACTATCGGCGCGCCTTTGACGCCGATCAGTGGTTGGCGGGTTTGGCGGCCCCCGAAAAAGCAAAGGGCCGGCTCGTCGAGCCGGCCCCGGCGCAAACGGAACGTCGCGATCAGCCGAGCGGCACGATCTCGACGGCCTGCGGGCCTTTCTGTCCCTGCTGCACCTGGTACTCCACCCGCTGGTTTTCCTTCAGCGTGCGGAAGCCCTTGGACTTGATCCCGCTGTAGTGGGCGAACAGGTCGGCGCCGCCGTCGTCGGGCTTGATGAAGCCGAAGCCCTTCGTTTCGTTGAACCATTTCACAGTGCCTGTCGGCATGACTGACTCACTCTCGATGAAGACGCGGGATGCGCCCGCGGCGCGCAGGGCGATAGGTGCGGATTCGCTGGGGGATGACTGCGACAGGAACTGCGAGAACAGATTGCAGAAGGGGCAGCAAAGACCGTACGGGGCGACGCAAGAATCGACTGCGCCGAAGAAGCTACCCCAACGCAGGCAAGAAAGCTACCCCCGGCGGCTGTCGCGCTGCAGCAGGAATGTCGTTCACCGCGCGAGCCATTGCCGCAGGAGTTCTGCCTCGCGGTCGGCAGCGAGCCCGATACCCTCGGGCAGGGGCACGCCTGCCGCCCAGCGCATGGTGTCGACACACGTCTGGCCCACCGGCCGCGGCCGAAGACCGGCGGCAAGGGCGCGCTCGAGACTGACTTCGTTCAGGCCTCGGCCGTCTTCGCCGGCATACAGCGGCAACTCGGTCCACGCCGCCACCCCGTGACTGGCGAGGAAAGAAGCGTCGGGCCAGACGAACTCGGCCTGCGAGCCCAGCGCGCGGCGGCACTCGTCGAGGAAGGCGCCGAAGCCCAGCGGCACCGCCGGGCCGCTGGCGTTGAAGGCGCCGGAGCGGTGATGTTCGAGCGCATCGAGCATCCACGCCGCGAGATCGCGCGCGTCGATGAACTGCACCGGATAGTCAGGCGCTGGCGGCGCCAGCACTGTGCCGCCGCGGGCCACGCGCTGCACCCAGTAGGTGAAGCGGCCGCTCGGGTCGAACGGACCGACGATCAGGCCCGGTCGAAGCAGGATCGCCCGCTCGTCGAACATCGCCTGCACCTGGTCCTCGCAGGCCGCCTTCAGCGCGCCGTAGTGGATCGGAATGTCCTCGCAGTCCGGATCCGGCAGTTGTGCCCGCGGCGCCTGTTCATCCTGGCCGGCAGTGGACGAGTCGGCGTAGACGCTGACACTTGAGACGAAGAGGTAGTGCCCGGCCGCATCCCGCAGCACCTGCGCCGAGCGGCGCACGATGCGCGGCAGGTAGCCGCAGGTATCGATCACCGCGTCCCACGAGCGCCCTCGCAACGGCGACAGATCGCCTTCGCGCTCGCCGTGCAGTTGTTCGACGTTCGCAAACAGTCCCGGCGCAGTCCGGCCGCGGTTGAACAACGTCGGCTCGTGCCCGCGCGCCAGCGCCGCCTCCACCACGTGGCGGCCGAGGAAGTGGGTTCCGCCAAGGACCAGTAGCTTCACGCTTCCCCCTTTCGAGCCAGCAGCGGACGCAGCAGCCGGAACGCCGGCCCGATCGTCAGCACCACGGTGGCCATTCGAATCGAATGGAAGGCGGACACCACCGGCGCACCGAGCTGCAGAACCTTGGCGGTAATCGCCATCTCGCCGATCCCGCCGGGCGTGGTCGCAACGATGGCGGTGGGCACCGCCAGCATTGCCATGCCGGCCAGCCACCAGCCGAAAAGCGCCGACAGCCCGAGGTAGACCAGCGTGACGAACGCCACTGCGGCCAGGTAGCGCGGCGCGGCGCGAAAGAACTCCGGCGCAAAGCGGGTGCCGAGCGCAATGCCGATCAGCAGCTGGCCGGCGTTGCTGACCGCGGTCGGCAACGCCGACAGCGTGACGCCCTGCGCGGTGATTGCCGCGGTGACGAGCAGGGGCCCGAGCATCCACTGGTTCGGCACACCCAGCCGCGCCAGCACGACCGCACCCGCCGCCGCCAGCGCGCCGAGCAGCACCAGGCCCGTCAGGTTGAAGCCGGCGGCCGCGGGCGCGTACGGGTCGACGCCGCGCACGCCCAGCCACTGCAGCGCGAACGGCACGATCAGGGACACCATCATGATGCGCAGGCTGTGCGCGGCCGCTACGCGGTCGACGCGGCCGCCGCTGCGCTCGGCCTGCGTCGCCATCTCGCTTGCGCCGCCGATAGGCGCGGCGAAGAAGCAGGTGACGGCGCTCTCCGTGCTCAAGCGGCGCAGCAGCCAGGCGCCAAGCAGCCCGAGCAGCCAGACGAAGCCGATGTTGACGACGATCCAAGGCGCCAGCCGCAGGATCTCGCGCGTGACCATCGGCGTGAAGTACAGCCCGAGCGCGACGCCGATGATCCACTGGCCGCCGTCGCGCGCGTGCGGCAGGCTGGGCAAGCGGGCACCCGACATGTTGGCCAGCGCGAGCGTCAGCAGCGGGCCGGTGAACCAGGGAAGCGGCAGGGTCAGCCAGTTGGCCAGCAAGGCGCCGGCAAGCGCCGCGGCCAGCGTCAAGGTGCCGCGCAGGAGGGCCGCCGGCGGCGGCAATGTCATGCCGAGCCCGCGGGTGCGGCAGACAACGCAGAAGAACGATGCACGCCGTTCAGTTCGACAGCGACGCCACCGGGGCCGCCTGCTGCGCCTGGCCGAGGAAATCGCGCAGCGCGCCGTCGAAGATCGCCCGATCGACGAAGGGCGCGCCGCGATGGTTGGCGCCATCGATCTTCACCAGCCGCTTCAGGTCGGACTGCACGCCGGTGGCTGCCGCCAGCAGTTCGTCGCTCATCGTGTGCGGGATCACGCCGTCGGCGGTGCCGTGCACGAGCAGCAGCGGCTCGTTGACGCGGCCGATGCGCGTGCGCGAATCGAATTCCTGCGTCACTGCGGCGCCAAGGAACGGCAGCCACCCCCAGCGCGAGGCGCGGACCAGGTCGGTGATACTGGTGAAGGACGACTCGACGACCACACCGGCGACGCCGTCGCGCTCGGCGGCCAGCGCGATCGCCACGGCGCCGCCGAGGCTGTACCCGTAGATGAAGCGCCGACGCGGGTCGGGCTGCCGGCGCAGAAGTTCATCGAACGCCGCGTGCGCGTCCTGCAGCGCGCTTTGCTCCGAGGGCAGCATCGGCGTCGAGTGCCCGAAGCCTCGGTAATCGATCGCCAGCACGTTCAGCCCGAGGCCGGCCAGCCGATCGATCCGGTACTGGCTCTCGTAAAGGTTACGCCGCGCCCCGTGCAGGAACAGCACGGTCGGCGCCTCGGCCGATGCTTCCCGGTACCAGGCATGGACCGTGTCGCCGTTGGCGAGCACCAGATCGAAGGCCTCGGTGGCTGGCGGCGGCGCCACCTCGGCGAAGCCCGCATCGACCACCGCGCGCTCGTGCTGGAAGATCGCCTTGCGCTGCCAGGTGTCGAGCGTGGCGCAGCCGCCCACGCTGGCCGCCACGGCCAGCGCGCCGACGATCAGCCGAGTGCGCGAGGTCATCTGATGCGAGGACAAGCGAGAACCCAAGTCTATTCGCGCCGGCTCGATAGCATGCGTGCCGACTACGGGGCGGCGCGCCGGGACGGACCAACGGATGACGCACTACGAATCGATCGGGGCGCTGGCGGTCGTCCTGCTCACGCTGGGCGGCCTGGCGCTGATCTTCAACGACTGGCGCGCCGACCTGTTCGGCACGTTGCCGGTGCTGCTCGTGCTCGGCGAGAACGTGCTGCGCGGGCGGCGCGAGGAACGCGCCCCGGCGGCCGCCTGATCAGGCCGCGCTGCGCGCGCGCCGCTCGCGGGCGACCCGGTAGATCCACGGCACCAGCACCAGAGCCGCGGTCAACGCCAGCAGCGTCGCCGAGATCGGGTGCGTCAAGAAGACGCTCGGATCGCCCTGGCTGATCGCCAGCGCCTTGCGGAACTGTGACTCCGCAAGCGGGCCGAGGATCAGACCGATCACCGCCGGCGCGACCGGGAAACCCCAGCGCCGCATCATGAAGCCGAGCAGGCCGAAGACGTACAAGGTCACGAGGTCCACCGCCGACTGGTGCAGGCTGTAGGCGCCGAGCGTGGCAAAGACCAGGATGCCGCCGTACAGCAACGGCCGCGGGATCTTCAGCACCTTCACCCACAGGCCGATCAGCGGCAGGTTCAGGATCAGCAGCAGGATGTTGCCGATGTACATGCTGGCGATCAGTCCCCACACCAGCGTCGTCTGGGTCTGGAACAGCAGCGGGCCCGGCTGCAGGCCGTAGTTCTGGAACGCCGCCAGCAGGATGGCGGCGGTGGCCGAAGTGGGAATGCCAAGGGTGAGCAGCGGCACCAGCACGCCGGTCGACGACGCGTTGTTCGCCGCCTCGGGCCCGGCCACGCCCTCGATCGCGCCATGGCCGAACTCCTCCGGCTTCCTGCTGAGCTTCTTCTCGAGCGCGTACGAGAGGAAGGTCGGGATCTCGGCGCCGCCGGCGGGGATGGTGCCGAACGGGAAACCGATCGCGGTGGCGCGCAGCCATGCCGGCCAGGAGCGCCGCCAGTCCTCGCGCGACATCATCAGCGAGCCGGACATCTTCTCGACTTCCTCGCGCTGGCGGCTTTGATAGGCGGCGACGTAAAGCGCCTCGCCGACCGCGAACAGGCCGACGGCAAGGACCACGACGTCGACGCCATCCATCAGTTCCGGCACGCCGAAGGCAAAGCGCATCTGCCCGGTCTGATCATCGATGCCGACCAGGCCGAACAGCAGGCCGAGAAACAGCATCGTCAGGCCGCGCACCATCGACGCGCCGAGCACCGCCGCCACTGTGACGAAGGCGAACACCATCAGCGCGAAGTACTCGGTCGGGCCGAACTTCAGCGCGAACTCGACCACGATCGGCGCCAGCAGGGTCAGCAGGACGGTGGCGATGGTGCCGGCGACGAAGGAGCCGATCGCCGCTGTTGCCAGCGCCGGCCCGGCGCGGCCGCACTTGGCCATCCGATTGCCCTCGAGCGCAGTGGCGATCGATGCGGACTCGCCCGGCGTGTTCAGCAGGATCGTCGTGGTCGAACCGCCGTACATCGCGCCGTAGTAAATGCCGGCGAACATGATCAGCGCGCCGGTCGGTTCGATCTTCGTCGTCAGCGGCAGCAGCATCGCGACCGTCAGCGCGGGACCGACGCCGGGCAGCACGCCGATCGCGGTGCCGAGCGTCACGCCGACAAAGCCCCACAGCAGGTTGATCGGCGCCAGCGCAACCCCGAAGCCGGCCAGCAGTGCGCTCAGGGTTTCGCTCATGGCCTCATAACCCTGCCGTGCCGAGGATCGGCTTCAGCCAGCCCGCCGGAAGATTGACGTTGAGGAACTTGACGAAGAAAAGGAACACCGCCAGGCCAAGCAGGAGCCCGATGCCCAGGTCACGTGCCAGGCGGGCACTGCCGAACCCGCGCGCGACGCAGCCATACAGGACCATCGCCGCCAGCACGAAGCCCGCGCTGTGGATCAGCGCCATCTGGGCAAGGAGGCCGCCGCTGACCCAGGCGAAGGCGCCGAGGTGGAAGTCGTGCTCGCCGCGCTCGACCGCATCGTCCGGTACCCGCTCGCGCCAGCCGCCGGTGAAGACCTCGGCGAGCAGCCAGACGCCCAGCAGGACCAGGCCGCCCGAGACCACCTTCGGCGTGAAGTTCGGGCCGATGCGGGCGTAGCCGCCTGCCTCGGGCAGGCGGAACGCCAGCACGCTCGCAGCGATGCCCAGCGCGAGGACGCCGAGCGAGATGATCAGCTCAACGCGCCCGCCACGCGTGGCCGTCAGCATGCGCTACTTCGTCAGGCCGAGCGACTCGAGGATGCCGCGGATCCGCTTGGTGTCTTCTTCGACGAACTTCTTGTATTCGTCGCCCGAGATGAACACCGACTCCCAACCCATCTTGGCGAGCGTTTCCTTCCACGCCGCCGACTCGGTCGCCGTCCTGACCGCGCTGATCAACGCATCGCGCTGCGCCGTGGTGACGCCCGGCGCGCCGAACACGCCGCGCCAGTTGCCGAGAACCACGTCGATGCCCTGCTCCTTCAGCGAGGAGACGCCGTCGAGCTTGCCCGGCGCGGAGACGGCCAGCGCGCGCATGCGGCCGCCCTTGATGTGCTCGGCGAACTCGCCCAGGCCCGCCACGCCTGCAGTCACGTGCCCGCCCACGATGTTGGCCACCTGGTCGCCGCCGCCCTTGGACGCGATGTAGTTGATCTTCGCGGGTTCGACGCCGACCGCGCGAGCGATCAGCCCGATCAGGATATGGTCGGAACCGCCGGCCGAGCCGCCGTTCCAGGCGACCTTGCCGGGATCGGCTTTGAAGGCCTTGACCAGGTCGGCCATCGACTTGTGCGGTGAACTCGCCGGCACGACCACCACGAGGTACTCGCTCGTCAGCCGCGCGATCGGCGTGACCATGGACAGGTCGACCGGCGACTTGTTCAGCACGATGCCGCCGACCATCACCATCCCGCCCACCATCAACGCGTTGGGATCGCCCTTCGCGGTGTTGATGAACTGCGCCAGCCCCGGCGTGCCCGCCGCGCCGCCCTTGTTCTCGAACTGCACCGACTGCACGACCTTCGCCGCCTGCATCGCCGCGGCCAGGTTCCGGCCCGTCTGGTCCCAGCCGCCGCCGGGGTTGGCCGGGATCATCATCTTCAGCGTGCCGATGGCCTGCGCCCGGGCCGGTGCGAGGCCGAAGGCCTGGGCAGCCGACACGGCCGCCACGGCGAGCGTGAATTCGCGACGTTTCATCTGTCTCCTCCCTGGAAGTGGCGCTGCGGATTTCGAAAGGTCCGCTTGAGCGCGTGGAGCATACCGCCGCCGCCTGCGCCGTGGCTCAGAAAGCGAGCTGGCCGAGGCAGACCTGCACGCTGCGCTCGACCTGCTTGAGGAAGTCCCGCTCGTGGTCCTTAATCGGCGAGACGACGATGCCGCCGTGGCGGCACAGTTCCAGGAAGGCCTTGTTGTCGCGGGTTCGGAACTTCTCGTTGCCGGCCAGCGTGACAGCCTTGCGCACGGTGACGATGACGTCGCTGGCGCAGTCTGCCGGCCGCTTGACGGTCGCGATCGCCACCAGCAGCTCAAACTCTGACTCGGCGAACTCGGTCGTCTTCATGATCGCCATCGACTCCCGCACCTTCCCCTGGATCGCCGGGTAGCGCAGCCCGCAGGCGAGATCGTCGGAATCGAGGTCGATGATCGTCAGCCTCAGCCCATTCGCCTGCGCCGCCCCGGCGAGCAGCAGCACCAGCGCCAGCAACCAGTGGATCGTCTTCATCGCCATGTCCCTTTCAAACGAATGTGCGGCAAGCGTAGCGCGCGAGGATCAGTCCGCCCGCAGCGCATCGACGATCTTCATCCGCGATGCCTTGACTGCCGGCAGGAAGCCGCCGATGAGTCCCATCGCCAGCGCGAAGGCGACGCTGTTGACGACGATGCCCGGCGTCAGCGCGAAGGAGAACGCCAGCTCCGAGAACGACTGGAAGTTGGTGGTCGAGATGGTGATCGCCTGCAGGAAACTCGCCGCCACCAGTCCGACCAGCCCGCCGGAAAGCGCCAGCAGCAGCGATTCGAGCAGGAAGGCGGCGAGGATCGAGCGGCGCGCGAAGCCGAGCGCGCGCAGCGTGCCGATCTCGCCGGTGCGGGTGGCGACCGCCGCGTACATCGTGATTGCCGCGCCGATGACCGCGCCGAGCGAGAAGATCACCGACAGCGTCAGCCCCAGGAAGCGCAGGAAGTTCGACAGCGCCCGGCTCTGGTCCTCGTAGAACTGCCGCTCGCGCTTGATCTCCACCGTCAGCCGCGGATCGGTCTCGACCGCCGCCAGCAGCGCCTCGAAGGCGTCCGGCGAATCCAGCTGCGCGATCACCGACGAGTAGCCGAAGCGGCGAAACGCCTGCGACAGCTGCTCGGCGTCGCCCCAGATCTCCGAGTCGAACGCGGTGCGGCCGGCGTCGAACACGCCGACCACCTGCCATTGCCGCTGCGCGAACGACAGCGACTGGCCGAGTTCGACGCCGGCAAACTGGCGCGCCACGCTCGCGCCCACGACGATCTCGCTGGAGCCGGGCCGGAACATCCGCCCCTGCACCAGCTTCAACTGCGGCCGCAGGGCGAGCCCCATCGGCGGCACGCCACGGATCGGCACGTTGCTGCGCGTGGCGGAGGCCGAGCCGTCGTCGCTGCGCTTGGGCAGCGAGTTGAGCACCACCACCTCCTTCGACACACGTGCCCGGCCGTCGGCGTCGCGCGCGACCTGCGGCAGGCTTTCGATCAGCGCCGCCTGCTCGCGGGCGATGCCGCTCTGCACCTCGGTGGCGGCGCCCTTGCGGATCGCCAGCACGTTGTCCGCCGAGCCGGTGGCCACCAGCGTCTGCCGCAAACCGGCCTCGAGCATCAGCACCGCCGCGAACACGAACACGACCAGCGCCATGCCGCCGGCGGTCAGCGCCGTGGTCAGCCGTCGCACCCACAGGTTGCGGGCGACGTAGACGAGCGGCAGCTTCATCGCCTACCCCACATGGCGCAGCCCGTCGACGATCTTCAGCCGCGCGCTGCGCACCATCGGCACCAGCGCCGCCAGCAGGCCAAGCGCCAGCGCCGCCGCCGCCTGCAGCAGGTAGGTCGACGGCTCGACCTCGAAGCGCGCGAACACCGTGCGGCCCACCGCGTCGAAGAAGCCGGCGGCGATCGGCGGGGTCAGCGCGATGGCAATCGCGCCGCCGGTCACGGCGATCACCAGGCTCTCGGCGAGGATCAGCCGCGCCACGAACGACGGGCCGAAGCCGAGCGCCTTCAGCGTCGCGTACTCGGCGAGCCGCTCGCGGGCCGTCATCGCCATCGTGTTGGCGGCCACGGCAAGGATGATCAGGATGACGATGTAGGAGACGCTCGAGATCACCCGCACGATGGTCTCGACCATCGCCACAAACGACAGCTGGAACGCCTTCTCGGTCTCGGTCAGCGTCTCGGCCAGCGAGTTGGCGAACTCGGCATCGATCGTCCGCGCCACGTCGGCCACCCGCGCCGGGTCGGTGACGTCGACCACGAACACGCCGACGTTGTTGGCACCACGCGGGAAACGGGCCTTCAGGTACTCGTTCAGGTAGTCGTAGTGGAAGTACATCTGCCGGGTGATCGTCGCCTCGTCGCGGCCCTCGTAGATGGCCCGCACGGTGAACTCGTGGTTGCCCGGGTAGATCGTGCCGCGGATCGGCAGCCGGTCGCCGACCTTGAAGCCGTACAGATCCGCCAGCTGCCGGCCGACCGCGGCGCCGCGCCGGTCGCGCAGGAAGTCGGCCCACTGCCCCGGCT
Organism: uncultured Burkholderiaceae bacterium; assembly: GCA_964610575.1. Classification (GTDB taxonomy): domain Bacteria; phylum Pseudomonadota; class Gammaproteobacteria; order Burkholderiales; family Burkholderiaceae_F; genus JADJWR01. The sequence goes on along the minus strand of CAZSYX010000033.1, from coordinate 3,634 downwards.
CGAAGATGAACTCCGGGTACATCGCGAAGAACTGCGGCGAATCGACGGCGAACTGGGCGAAGAAGCTGCGCTCGTCGCGCCATACGCCGCCGAACCAGTTCGAGGTCGCCACGCCGCGCACGCCGTCGATGGCGCGGATCTTGTCGCGGTAATAAATGGGCAGCGGGAACACCAGCGAGATGCTGTTGCGGCTGACCAGCCGCGTCGGCGACGCTGCATCCGCCCCGGCATACCAGGCCTGCACGACGGTCTGCAGCAGGCCGAAGGCGGCCAGCGCGATCACCAGCCCGAGCACGGTGAGTGCCGTGCGCAGGCGGGCGCGAAGGGCGTTGCGGACGACGAGCTTGAGGAAGAACACGCGACGCCTAATGCGTGAAGGGGCTGGTGTCCGTGAGCTGCCCCTTGTCGAGGTAGATCAGGTGATGCGCCGCTTCGGCGGCGCGCGGGTCGTGGGTGACCATCACGATCGTCTTGCCCAGTTCGACGTTCAGCCGGTCGAGCAGCTTGAGGATCTCGGCCGCCGAGGTCCGGTCGAGGTCGCCGGTCGGCTCATCGGCGATGAGCAGCAGCGGGTCGGTCACCACTGCGCGGGCGATCGCCACCCGCTGCTGCTGGCCGCCGGACAGCTCGTTCGGCCGGTGGTCCATGCGGTCGGCCAGGCCGACCAGCGCCAGCACCGTCTCGACCCGCGCTGCCCGCTCGCGCCGCGACAGCGAGGTCAGCAGCAGCGGCAGCTCGACGTTCTCCCAGGCGGTCAGCACCGGCATCAGGTTGTAGAACTGGAAAATGAAGCCGACCGATGCCGCGCGCCAGCCGGCCAGTTCGCCTTCCGACAGCCGCGTGATGTCCTCGCCGGCGACGGTGATCGAGCCCGCATCCGGCTTGTCGATGCCGGCGACCAGGTTCAGCAGCGTGCTCTTGCCCGAGCCTGACGGGCCCATCAGCGCGACGAAATCGCCGCGGCAGATGTCGAGGTTGATGTCGGTCAGCACCGGCACGCGCTGCTCACCGCGCGTGTAGCTCTTGGCGACGCGGCGGATCGAGATCAGCGCCTCGCCTTCGGCCGCACGCGGCGTGCGCTGGATGGCGGCGGGTGCGTCGTTCATCGGCCGCGCGAAACACTAGCGCTTCGCCGCCGCCACCAGCGCGCCGTCGGCGAGGTTCGCCGGCGGATTGACGACCACGCGCGTGCCGGGCGCCAGCCCGTCGACGCGCACCAGGTCGCCGATCCGCTCGCCGGCCGTGACCACGGTGCGCGACACGCGGCCGCCGGCAGCGGACCCCTTGTCCGCGCCGTCCTTCGACAGTGCGCCGGTCGCCGGCAGGACGACGAACACGGCATCCTGTCCGCTCGCCTTGACGATCGCTTCCGGCCGCAGCGCCGGCACCGGCTTGCGCTCGGCAGCCTCCAGCTTGCGCGACAGGAAGGCGATCTTCGCGCTCATGTCGGGCAGCACGCGCGGGTCGGTCTCGTCGAACTTGACCTTCACCAGCAGCGTCGCCTTGCTGCGGTCCACGGTGGGCACGATGCGCGACACCGAGCCGGCCAGGCGCAGTTCGGCGAAGGCGTCGAGCTGGATCTCCGCCGGCTGGCCGACCGCGATCTTGGCGATCGAGGTCTCGGAGACGTCGGCCTCGACTTCCAGCGTGCTCATGTCGGCCATCGTCACCACCGCGCCGGTGGTGCCGGAGGCGCTCGAAAAGGGCGTCAGGATGTCGCCGACGTTGGCGTTCTTGGTCAGCACGATGCCGGTGAACGGGGCGCGGATCAGCGTCTGGTCGAAGTTGACGCTGGCCGCGCGCAGGTTGGCCTGCGCCACGGCGATCTGCGCCTCGAGCGTCTTGATCGCCGCCTGCGACTTGTTGAACCGCGCCTCGGCGGTGTCGACCGCGGCGCCGGAAACGAAGTCCTTCTGCGCCAGTTCGCGCGCCCGCTTCAGCGCCACGGCGGCGTCGGCAAGCTCCGCCTGGCCCTGCACCAGGTTGGCCTCGGCGGCCTTGACGCCGGCCGCGGCCTGATCGCGGCTGGCAGCGACGTCGCGGTTCTCCAACCGCGCGATCACCTCGCCCTCGGCCACGCGCTGGCCCTCTTCCACGCCGAGCCACTCGAGCTTGCCGGTGGCCTTGCTCGACACCGACGCGCGCCGCGCGGCGACCGCGCGGCCGGTGGCGTTGAGCACCGCAACGGCCTGCGACGGATAGGCGCTCGCCACAGTCGCGATCTCCACCGTCATCGGCTTGCCGCGCTGGCTGACGAACGCCGCCGCGGCGCCGATCGCCACCAGCACCGGCAGCCAGACCCAGACGCGCTTCCACAACGGCTTGCGTCGGCGCAGCGGCGCAGCGCCGCGATCGATCGACAGCTTGCTCAGGGAATTCGCGGGATCAGGCTCGGTCATTGCGTCGGCCGGGGCGGGAGCGAGCGGATGCTACAGAAGCAATGCCGGAGCGCAGGGATCGGCACCGCTATCGGGATCTGGCGCGATCAGCCGCCCGCGGCTTCCGAGTAGACGTGCTCGGGCCCCGGGAACCGGCCCGCCTGAACATCGGCAACGTAAGCGCTCACTGCCGCCTCGAGCGAGACTGCGCCTTGGAGGAAGTTCTTGACGAAGCGCGGCCGCTTGCCCACGCCCGCGCCAAGCAGGTCGTGCAGCACCAGCACCTGCGCCGTGCACGCCACGCTGGCGCCGATGCCGATGCTGATCAATTGAACCGATTCGGCAACCCGCCGGGCCAGCGGCTCGGGCACCGCCTCGATCACCATCATCGCCGCGCCGGCGTCCTGCAGCCGCCGCGCCGAATCGAGCAGGCGCTCGGCCGCCCCGGCGTCGCGACCCTGCACCCGGTAGCCGCCGAAGACATTGACGTGCTGCGGCGTCAACCCAATGTGGGCGCAGACGGGGACGCCGCGCCGGACCATGAACTCGACCGTCGGCGCCATCTCAGCGCCGCCCTCGATCTTGACCATCTGGCTGCCCGCCTGCATCAGCGTGACCGCGTTGGCGTAGGCCTGCTCCGAACTGACCTGGAACGAGCCGAACGGCATGTCGGCGACGATCCAGGGACGCGCCGCGCCGCGTGCCACGCAGGCTGTGTGATAGGCAACGTCCGCCACCGTCACCGGCAGCGTCGAGTCGTGCCCCTGCACCACCATGCCGAGCGAGTCGCCGATGAGGATCATGTCGACCCCGGCGGCGTCGAGCGTGGCGGCGAAGCCGGCGTCGTAGCAGGTCAGCATCGCCAGCTTGCGCGTCGCGGCGAGCCTGCGCAGGTCGTGCAGGGTCAGGCGGGGTGTGAACGAGTGCGAGGACATGCGGGCCTCCGCGTGGAATGCGACAACGATATCGCGGCGGTCGGTTCCGGCTCTGTCGCCGAGCGCCGAGCACTCACTTGCCGATGCAGAAGCGCGTGAATCGCGGCGGAGCCTTGTGAATCAAGCCACTCCCGATTCGTCGCGGTGAATGTGTACTCATGCGTGTACTCGAGGGCAGTCGGTCACACCTGCCGCGCCTCGGGATCGCCGCGATCCGCCGTAGACCATCGCCAGCCAGTACGTTTGAGTGACCCCGCTAAGTCTGTATCCAGGATAAGCCCGGGTTATGAATTGGCCGGGATCGCGCCGACGCTGCACACC
>CAZSYX010000032.1:7874-31948 GCA_964610575.1 uncultured Burkholderiaceae bacterium | reverse complement strand
TGGCGTCCCCTAGGGGATTCGAACCCCTGTTATCGCCGTGAAAGGGCGGTGTCCTAGGCCTCTAGACGAAGGGGACTGACTGTGGGCAGTCAATCGGTGGTGGAGGTAAGCGGGATCGAACCGCTGACCTCTTGCATGCCATGCAAGCGCTCTCCCAGCTGAGCTATACCCCCACGCAAGCGCCGCGCATTATAGCCATCACAAGGCAGCGAGCAAATCGAAACGCGCCTCTGCTTAGGCGGTGCCAACAACCCGCTTCAGCGCAGCATCCAGCCGCTGCAGCACCGTGTCACGGCCGATCAGTTCGAGCACCGCGTCGATCGACGGCGTCTGCGTGCGGCCGGTGACGGCTACGCGCAGCGGCACCGCGAGCTGCGGCATCTTGATGCCCTGCTCGCCGATGACCTGCTTGATCAGCGCCGAGATCGCCGCGCGGGTCCACTCGATAACCGCGGCGCGCTCGGCGAACGCGCGCACGGCGTCGGCGCTGCTGCCAGCCAGGTGCTGGCGGAGCAGCGCATCGTCGACCTCGTGCGGCGCGAAGAAAAGCTGCGCCGCGTCCGCGAGTTCGTTGAGCGTCCGGGCGCGGTCCTTCAGCAGCCCCACCACGCGCGGCAGCGACGGACCGGCGATCTCCACCCCGCGCACCGCCAGCCGCGGCGCCACCAGCGCCGCCAGACGCTCGTCGTCGGCCTCCTTGATGTACTCGCCGTTGAGCCACAGCAGCTTGTCCGGGTTGAACTGCGCCGGGGCACGGTTCACGTGGTCCAGATCGAACCACTCGACGAGCTGCTCGCGGGTGAACTTCTCGTCGTCGCCGTGGCTCCAGCCGAGCCGCGCCAGGTAGTTGAACAGTGCCTCGGGCAGGATGCCATCCGTGTCGTACTGCATGACGCTGACGGCGCCGTGCCGCTTCGACAGCTTCTGCCCGTCGGGGCCGAGGATCATCGGCAGGTGGCCGAAGGCCGGCAGTTTCGCGCCGAGCGCGCGGTAGATGTTGATCTGCCGCGGCGTGTTGTTGACGTGATCGTCGCCGCGCAGCACGTGCGTGATCTGCATGTCGATGTCGTCGACCACCACGGCGAAGTTGTAGGTCGGCACCAGATCCGCGCCGCGGGCGATCACCAGGTCGTCGAGCTCGGCGTTGGCGATGCTGATCGGGCCTTTGACCAGATCGTTCCAGGCCACCTCACCGGCATCGGGATTGCGGAAACGGATCACCGGCGTCACGCCGGCCGGCGGCACCTTGCCGTGCGCGTTCTCCGGCCGCCAGCGGCCGTCGTAGCGCGGCTTCTCGCCGCGCGCCATCTGCGCCTCGCGCAACTGATCGAGTTCCTCGCGGCTGGCGTAGCAGCGGTACGCCTGGCCTGCCGCCAGCATCTGCTCGATCACCTCGCGGTAGCGCGGCAGCCTCGAGGTCTGCCGCACCGGGCCCTCGTCATAGTCGAGCGCCAGCCAGGCCATGCTGTCGAGGATGACCTGCACTGCCTCCTCGGTCGAGCGCTCGAGGTCGGTGTCCTCGATGCGCAGGATGAACTGCCCGCCGTGGTGGCGCGCGAACGCCCACGAGAACAGCGCCGTGCGCGCCGTGCCCAGGTGCAGCATGCCGGTTGGGCTCGGCGCGATGCGGGTACGGACGGTCATTGTTGTCATCGGACCAACGGATCAGGTGCAGGCCGGAACGAGCGTCCCGGCACCTCGAATCGATGCCGGAGGGTGGACCTGCTACTCAGACAGCGCGCCGAACAGGAACGTCATCTCCACCAGCGGGCCAGGCCGGCCGAAGGCACCGAACCAGCGTCCGAAGATCTCGCCGATCGCGCCGCTGCGGTAGATCTGCGATAGCGCGGTGTTCACCGCCAGGCGCATCTGCCAGTCGCCGCGCGGCAGGGCGATGGCATACGGCTCGAAGGACAGCGCATCGGTGAGCAGTGCCAGCGACTTCGCATCCTTGGCCTTGCCCGCCAGGCCGATCAGCAGCACACGGTCGCTGGCGAACGCGTCGATGGCGCCGGCCTCGAGCTGCGCCAGGCCGTCGTCGCGCGACTTCACCGGCACCACCGTGGCATTGATCACCCGGCTCTTCAGCGCTTCGTTCAGCGCCTTCTCGTTGCTGGTCCCGGCGATCACGCCGATCTTCTTGCCGCCGAGGTCGCCGATTCCCTTCGCGCCCAGGCTCGCCTTGACCAGCAGGCCGGTGCCGTCGACGAACGTGAAGCTCGAGAAGTCGACTTCCTTCATCCGCCCCAGGGTCACGGTGCTCGAACCGCATTCGAGGTCGGCCTGCCCCTTGGCAACCGTTTCAAAGCGGTTCTGCACGGTGACAGGGACCCAGCGGACCTTCAGCTCCTTCACGCCGAGTTGCTGTTCCAGCGCGCCGATGACGCGGCGGCACAGGTCGATCGTGTATCCGGCGGCCTGCTTGTTCTCCTCGAACGAAAACGGCGCGGCGTCGGTGCGGTAGGCGACGCCGATCGACTGCGAGTCCTTGATCTTCTTCAGGCGGCCTTCTAGTGGCGCAGATCCGCTCTGCGCGAAAGCGATCGTGGGCAGGATCAGGAGCGCAGCGAGCGCGGCGGACAGTGTTTTCACGTGGTTTTCCTTCGATTGGGTCGGAAGCGGCCGGGATGGGTGACCCGGAATGAAGCGCGCGATAGGCCGCCTTGGTTCCGGCATCGACGCAAGCCTGCACTGGGGCCGAGCGGGACTGGTGGGTGGTACAGGGTTCGAACCTGTGACCCCTGCCGTGTGAAGGCAGTGCTCTACCGCTGAGCTAACCACCCTGCCGGTTAAGCGGCGCGAAGTTTACATGAGGCGGCGAGCCTAGAATCGTCAAGGCTATGAACCTCGCCCGCCATCTGTTCCGCAGTGCGCAGCGCCTGCCCGGCCAGCCGGCGGTGATCGAGCGCGACCGGGTCGAGCACACCTACGCCGTGCTCGCCCGCCGCACGCTTGCCCTGGCCGGGGCGCTGCGGTCTCGCCTCGGCGTGGCGCCCGGCAGCCGGGTGGCGCTGGTGATGCGCAACAACGCGGCCTACGTGGAACTGATGTACGCGTGCTGGGCGGCAGGCGCAGCGGCGATCCCGGTGAACGTCAAGCTGCATCCGAAGGAGATCGCCTTCATCCTCGACGACGCGGCTGCCCGCGTCTGCTTCGTCACCGACGACGTCGACAGCGTCGCGATCGACGCGGCGCGCAGCGGCGGCGCCACCACCTTCATCGACGTCGACTCGCGCCAGTGCCGGGCGCTGCTGCACGAGGCGCCTGCCACCGTGGCCGACGTCGCGGCGGACGACGTGGCGTGGCTCTTCTACACCAGCGGCACCACCGGCCGGCCGAAGGGCGTGATGCTGACGCACCGCAACCTGCTGTCGATGACGCTGAACTACCTCGCCGATGTCGATGCGGCCGCCGCGGGCGACCATCTGCTGCACGCGGCGCCGATGTCGCACGGCTCGGGCATCTACATCCTGCCCAACATCGCGGCGGCGGCCACACAGCTGATCCCGGCCTCGCGCGGCTTCGAGGTGAGCGAGATCGACGAGATCCTCGCCCTCGTGCCGAAGGTGAAGTTCTTCGCCGCGCCGACGATGCTGATGCGCCTGGTCGACGGCATGAAGAGTGAAGCGCAGGGGCTCAAATCCATCATCTACGGCGGCGGGCCGATGTACGTGGCCGACTGCCTGCGCGCGCTCGACCGCTTGGGCCCGCGCCTGGTGCAGATCTACGGGCAGGGCGAGGCGCCGATGACGATCACCGTGCTGCCCGCCGCGGAGCACATCGACGATCACGACGGACGGCGACTGCAGCGGCTCGCCTCGGTCGGCCGCGCGCAGACCGGCGTCGACCTGGCGGTGCTCGGCGCCGACGACCGGCCGCTCGCCGAAGGCGAGATCGGCGAAGTCGCCGTGCGCGGCGAGATGGTGATGCGCGGCTACCTGGACAATGCCGAGGCGACGGCGAAGACGCTGGCCAACGGCTGGCTGCACACCGGCGACCTCGGCCACCTCGACGCGCAGGGCTACCTGACGCTGGTGGACCGCAACAAGGACCTGATCATCTCCGGCGGCTCGAACATCTACCCGCGCGAGATCGAGGAGGTGCTGCTGCGCCATCCGCAGGTGCGCGAGGTGGCGGTGATCGGCGTGCACGACGCCGACTGGGGCGAGGTCGCGGTGGCCGTGGTGGCGACGCAGCCCGGCGCGCGACCGAGCGAAGAAGAGCTCGACGCGCTTTGCCTGCAGCACATCGCCCGCTTCAAGCGGCCGAAGCGCTACGTCTTCGTCGACGAACTGCCGAAGAACGCCACCGGCAAGGTGCTCAAGCGCGAACTGCGCGAGCAGCTGGCGGTCAACCCGCCGCGCTGAGCGCCCGGCGCCAGATAGCGCCGCCCTTGCACTGCTTCTCGATGCCGTCGAGCACCGCTTCGTGCGCCTCGGCCTCGGCCGCGCTGGCCGAGAGCACGCGCAGCTTGCCGAGGTCGAGTGGCGCCATGTCGATCGCCGTGCCACCCGCCTCCAGATCGATGACCAGGCTGTCCTGGCCGCGCGTCATCGCCAGGTACACCTCGGCGAGCAGCCCGGCGTCGAGAAGCGCGCCGTGCAGCGTGCGATGCCGGTTCGACACGCCGTAGCGCTCGCACAGCGCATCGAGCGAGTTGCGCTTGCCGGGATGCAGTTCGCGGGCCAAGGTCAGCGAGTCGGTGACCTTGGCGCAGTGCTCGGAAAACGGCGGTCGCACCAACCTCTTCAGTTCCTCGTCGAGGAACTCGAGGTCGAAGCTGGCGTTGTGGATGATCACCTCGGCGTCGCGCACGAACACGAGCAGTTCGTCGGCGATCTCGGCGAACTTCGGCTTGTCGGCGAGAAAGTGCTTGGTCAGGCCGTGCACGGCGAGGGCGCCCTCGTCGCTGTCCCGCTCCGGGTTGACGTAGTGGTGCAACCGGTGCTCGGTGATGCGCCGGCCGACGATCTCGATGGCGCCGACTTCGATGATCCGGTGCCCCTCGCGCGCCGCCAGGCCCGTGGTCTCGGTGTCGAGAACGATCTGCCGCATCGGTGCGCCGGCCGTGAGCTATTCCGCCGCCGGGCCGTGCGCGACCGTCGCACCATGCGCCGCAGCCTCAGGGTGCCGCCGGTCAAGCCAGCGGCGCACGAGCACGTACATCGTCGGCACGACGAACAGCGTCAGCACGGTGCCGAACGACATGCCGCCGACGATCACCCAGCCGATCTGGACTCGACTCTCCGCACCGGCGCCGTGCGCCAGCGCCAGCGGCAGCGCGCCGAGCACCATCGCGCCGGTGGTCATCAGGATCGGCCGCAACCGCATGACCGATGCCTCGACGACGGCATCGATCAGCGCCCTGCCCTGCTCGCGCAGCTGGTTGGAGAACTCGACGATCAGAATGCCGTGCTTCGTAATGAGGCCGACCAGCGTGATCAGGCCGATCTGGCTGTAGATGTTCAGCGTGCCGCCGGTAGCCCACAGCGCCAGCAGCGCGCCTGTCATCGACAGCGGAACCGATAGCATGATCACGAACGGATCGGCGAAGCTCTCGAACTGCGCCGACAGCACGAGGTAGATGAAGATCAGCGCCAGCACGAAGGTCAGGTAGATGCTGCCGCTGGCCGAGCGGAACTCGCGGGACTGGCCATCGAGGTCGGTCTGCGCCGTGGGCGGCAGGGCGCGCCTTGCCGCGTCGTTCATCGCTTTCAGCGCCTCGTCGATCGTGTAGCCGGGCGCCAGCGTGCCGGTCACCTTCACAGCGCGCAGGCGGTTGAAGTGGTTCAGCGACTGCGGCGCCACGCCTTCCTTGACGTCGACCACGTTCGACAGCTGCACCATGCCGCCGTCGCGGGCCCGCACGTAGATGTCGCGGATGTCGGCCGGGGTGGATCGGTCGAACGGCGCCACCTGCACGATGACGTCGTATTGCTCGCCCTCACGCTTGAAGCGCGTCACCTGGCGGCCGCCGAGCATCGTCTCCAGCGTGCGGCCGACCGTGTCAACCGGCACGCCTACGTCGGAGAGCTTGTCGCGGTCGATCGTGACGCGCACCTCCGGCGTGTTCAGCCGCAGGTCGGTCTGCAGGTTCTGCACACCCGGAAACTTCCGCGCCTCCTCGAGAAAACGATCGACGATGCGCTGCAGCTCCGGGTACGGCACCTGCGACATGATCACGTACTCCACTGGCGTGGAGCGGAACGACTGGCCGAGCGACGGCGGATTGATCGGGAACGCCAGCGCACCGGCCAGCGACATGAATTTCGGCCGCAGTTCGTCGGTGATCTGCTGCTGCCGCTTGGTTCGCTCCTCCCACGGCTTCAGCCGCAGGATCGCGTTGCCGTCGACCACGGTCGGAAAGCCCGCGAACGCCGTGAAGGCCGCTGCCTCCGGAATCTGCGCGTACATGTCCTCGATCGGCCTGAGCTGGTCAGCCGTGTACTGCGGCGTCGAACCCTGCGGCGCCGAGACGATGCCGAACACGACCCCCCGGTCCTCGAGCGGCGCCAGTTCCGATTTCAGCACCATGAAGAACCCGGCGCCGAGGGCGAACACGGCGAACCACCCCGTCACAACCACCCAGCGCTTCCGCAGCGCTGCCTGCAGCAGCCGGCGGTAGCCGGCCGTCAGCGCATCGAGCCAGCCTTCGACCAGGTTGTAGATGCGCGAGTGCTTCTCCTGGTGGCGCAGCAGCAGCGAGCACATCATCGGCGACAGCGTAAGCGCGACGAAACCGGACACCAGCACCGCACCGGCGAGCGTCAGCGCGAATTCGATGAACAGCCGTCCGGTGCGGCCAGTGGCAAACGCCAGCGGCGCGAATACCGCCGCCAGCGTCAGCGTCATCGCGATCACCGCGAAGCCGATCTCCTTGATGCCCTTGATCGCCGCCTCCTTGCGCGGCATGCCGTCCTCGACGTGACGAAAGATGTTCTCCAGCACAACGATCGCGTCGTCGACCACGAGGCCGATCGCCAGCACCATCGCCAGCAGCGTAAGAGTGTTGATGGTGAAGCCGAACGCGTACATGAGCGCGAAGGCGCCCACCAGCGCCACCGGAATCGTGACCAGCGGGATCAGCGTCGCGCGCAGGCTGCGCAGGAAGAAGAAAATGACCAGCACCACGAGCAGGATCGCCTCGGCGATCGTGGTGAACACCGACTTGATGGAGCGGTCGATGAACACCGAGGTGTCGTAGGCGACGACGAAGCGCATTCCCGCCGGCGTTCCCTCGTTGATCTTGTCCACCTCGGCGCGCACCGCCGCCGACAGTTCGAGCGGGTTGGCCACCGCCTGCTTGATCACGCCGACGTTAAGCGATGGCTTGCCGTTGAAGCGGGAGATCGTGCGTTCGTCGACCGGGCCGATCTGCGCCAAGCCGATGTCGCGGATGCGCACCGGGTAGCCGCCGACATTGGCCACGATGATGTTGTTGAACTGCTCAGCGGTGCGCACGTCGGTCTCCGCCACCACGGTGAACTCGCGCGCCTGCGACTCGATGCGGCCGGCCGGGATCTCGGCGTTCTGGCGGCGGATAGCGTCTTCGACGTCCTGCACGGTCAGCCGGTAGCCGGCGAGCCGCGTGCGGTCGATGTTGATTCGCATCGATACCTGGCGGTCGCCGAAGATGCGCACGTCCGCTGCTCCGGGCAGCACCGACAGTCGCGGCTGCACGTAGCGCTTGACGTAGTCGGAGGCCTCCAGCGGCGTCAGCGATCCGGCCTGCACGGCGATGTAGATGATCGGCTGCGAGTCGGCCTCGACCTTGGCGATGATCGGCTCGTCGATGGTGTCGGGCAGCTTGCCGCGCGCGCGGGCGACCTTGTCGCGGACATCGGCCGCGGCCGAATCGGGGTCGCGCTTGAGCGTGAAACGCACGTTGATCTGGCTGCGCTCGGAGCGGCTCTGCGAGGTCATCAGTTCGACGCCCTCGATGCCTGCCAGCGAGTCCTCCAGCGGCTTGGTCACCTGCGACTCGACCACCTCGGCCGACGCGCCGCGGTAGAGCGTGGTCACACTGACCACCGGCTCGTCGATGCGCGGGTATTCGCGGACCGACAGTCGCGTGTACGAGATCAGGCCGATCAGCACGATTACCAGTGACAGCACGGTCGCCAGGACAGGCCGGCGGACGCACAGCTCGAACAGGCTCATTCAGACCTCCCCTGCGCTGCCGGTGGGTTCAGCCCTGCTTCTTCGTCTCGCCGGCCGGCGCAGGCGCCGCGGGCGCCTCGCCGCCTTCGCCGCGCGCCTGTCCCGCAGGAACGACCCGCACCGGTTGGCCGTCACGCACCAGTCGCTGCTGCCCCGCAGTCACGATCTGTTCGCCGGCAGCGAGCCCCTCGACGATCTCCACCTTGCCTTCGCGCCGCACGCCGGGCCGGACTTTCGCCCGCGTCGCTTTGCCGTCGGCCACCTTGAAGACGAAGAAATCGTCACCGGCTGGAACGATCGCCTGCTCCGGCACCAAGAGCGCGTTGCTTCGCTCGCCGACGATCACCCGGACCCGCACGAACATGCCAGGCCGCAGGCGCTCACGCTGGTTGTCGAGCCTCGCGCGCAGTTCAAGAGCGCGGCCGCTCGAGTCGATGCGCGGATTGATTGCCTCGATGACGCCGGCAAACCGCTCGGTCGGCAGCGCGTCGGCCACAACCTCCACCGGTTGGCCGACCTTCAGCTGCGTCAGGAACCGCTCGGGAAGGCGGAAGTCGGCCTTCAGCGTGCGGACGTCCTCGATGTTGACGAGATCAGTGCCGTCCTTGACATAGTCGCCGATGCTGACGTTGCGGATGCCGACCATGCCGTCGAACGGAGCAACGATGCGCATCTTGGCCAGCCGCGCCTCGGCCAGCTTGAGCTTCGCTTCGGCCACCTGCACGCTGGACGCAGCCTGGTCCTGCGCGCTCGAACTGACGAAGTTCTTGCTTGCCAGGTCCTCGGTGCGCCGCAGGTTGCTGGTTGCCAGATCGAACTCCGCACGCATCTGCGCTACCTCAGCCTCGTTCAGCGTCGCGTCCAGCCCGACCAGCAGCTGGCCACGCCGTACCGCCTGGCCGTCGCGAAAGCCGATGGTCGAGATGCGTCCGGACACTTCGGGGCGCAGGATCACGCTTTCGTTGGAGCGCAGCGAACCGACAGCCTGCAGGTCTTCCTGGACCACACCAGGCTGGAGGGAGATTGTCTCCACAGGTACTGGCGCACCGCCGCCGGCCGCTGACTTGCCCGGCCCTTTCGCCCCTGCCGCACCTGACTTATCGCTCCTGTCCGCGTCTGCGGCGACACCGACCGGCTTCGGCGTCGGTGATATCCACTGATGCCCGAAATACGCCAGCACTCCGACCAGGACCAGCGCGGCGCCTGCCAGAAACGCAACCAGATGTCTTTTCATCGAAGAGCAGAAAGATCATTCCGCCGGCCGGGGGCGACGAAAGCGGGCCAATTTAGCACCGACGAGCGCGGCAAGCGCGGCAAGTTCGGCTGCTCAGCAATCGGGCGCCGGACGGTCGGAACCTTGCAGGCTATCGACACCGCGGTTGGCCAGCGCGTCGGCGCGTTCGTTGCCCGGCACGCCGGCATGCCCCTTGACCCAGCGCCAGTCGATGTCGTGCTCGGCGGCGAGTCGCGCCAGCCGTCGCCACAGGTCGGCGTTCTTCACCGCCTTGTTGCCCGCTGTCTTCCAGCCGCGGCGTATCCACATCGGCAGCCATTCGGTCACGCCCAGCTTCACGTATTGGGAGTCGGTATGGACGATGACCCGGCAGCGCCGCTTGAGCAGGCCCAGCGCCTCGATCACCGCGGTCAGCTCCATCCGGTTGTTCGTTGTGTCCGGATCGCCGCCGAAAAGTTCCTTCTCGTGCACCCCGGCGCGCAGCAGTGCGCCCCAGCCGCCCGGACCCGGGTTGCCCTTGCAGGCGCCGTCGGTCCAGATCTCCACCTGCGGCTGCGCCGTCGACGAAAGCGCCAGTTCCTGCGCCGGCTCGCCGCAAGCGGGGTCGACGAGCTTGACGCTGCGCTCGTGCCTCATCGCCGCTGCGCGCGCGGCGCGCCGTCGTTGGCGGCCTGCTGGTCGTCGTCGACGCGCACGCTCACCGCCTCGTGGGTGACGAACAGCGATCGGTTGGCCACCGGCACCAGGGCCCGCGCCCGCTCCTCCTTGCGTTTCCATGCCGGGCCGATCAGCCGCATGCCGCGCACCCGCTTCACGGCGGTCAGCATGTAGACGGAGCCGAGCACCGGCCACCAGCGGTCGCCGGCCTTCTCCATGAAGCGCCAGCGACCCAGCCACTTGTCGCTGCGCGCCCACGGCGCATAGCAGCCGAAGCGGCCGCGGTTGACCTCGAACGACAGCAGCTTCATCCAGTCCTTCAGCCGCGGCAGCGCGATGAACTGGCCCTCACCCGGCAGGTACGCCGACATGCCCAGCCGCGCCATCATCTGCCGCAGGCCCCACAGGCTGCCCGGGTTGAAGCCGGTGATGACGACGTGTCCCTCGGGCACCAGCACACGGTCGACCTCGCGCAGCACCTGGTGCGGCTCGCGCGCGAACTCGAGGATGTGCGGCATCACCACCAGGTCGATCGAGGCGCTGGCGAAAGGCAGCTCCTCGTAGCGGTTGATCACCGCCACCTTGGTGCGCTCGCCATCGCCGTTGTACAGCCGCGCGTCGAGCAGCCGCTCGGAGGCGCAGAAGCGCAGCGGCATCCGGTTCTCGCGCAACGAGTCGATCTCTGGCAGGCCAAGCTGCAGCGCGTGATAGCCGAAGATGTCGGCCACGCAGGCGGCGAGGTGCTGCTGCTCCCAGGCCAGCGCATAACGGCCCGGCGGCGAGCGCAGGAAGGCGGACAAGGCCTCGCCCGCCGAGGTCTCGGCTGTCACTTCGTCAGCCATGACAACTGGGAAGCGGCGCGGACATCGCCGACAATCGGTCCGTTGCTCATCCGCACTCTCGTTCCGAAAAGATGGAGCCTGACCCCGATTTCGTCGTCGAGCCGATCCCGGCGTTCAACGACAACTACCTGTGGCTGCTCGTGCACGGATCGCAGGCCGCGGTCGTCGACCCCGGCGATGCCGAGCCCGTGCTGCGGCGACTTGAGCAGCGAAACCTCAAGCTGCAGGCCATTCTAGTCACGCATCACCATGGCGACCACGTCGGCGGCGTCGCGGCGCTGGCGCGCACCACCGGAGCCCGCGTCTACGGGCCGCGCGGCGAGTCGATCCCGGCGTGCGACGTCGCATTGGGCAGCGGCGACCGGATCGACGTGCTCGGCGTCGCCTTCGACATCATCGACGTGCCCGGCCACACGCTAGGCCATATCGCCTACCACGCGTCAGCGTTGCGAACGCTCTTTTGCGGCGACACGCTTTTCGCCGCCGGCTGCGGCCGCCTGTTCGAAGGCAGCGCGGCGCAGATGACAGACTCCCTCGCCCGGCTGGCCGCGCTGCCCGCCGACACGCGCGTTTACTGCGCACACGAGTACACGCTGTCGAACCTGCGCTTCGCACTCGCGGTGGAACCGGGCAACGACGCCCTGCGACAGCGACAGCAAGCATGCATGACGCTGCGCGAACGCGGCGTGCCGACGGTGCCGTCGACGATCGCGGAAGAACTCGCCACCAACCCGTTCCTTCGCTGCGGCGTGCCCGCGGTGCGCCGCGCCGCCGAGGCCCGCGCCGGCAGGCCGCTGCCGACCAATGAGGCGGTGTTCGCGGCCGTTCGTCAATGGAAAGATGCCTTTTGAGTGGCCGCGAGGCGTCTTGAGCGCCTATACTCGCGCCGTCCTCCGAAGTGAAGCCGTGATGCCGAAGACGAAGCTCATCGGCCGCATCAGCTTGGCGCTGGCCTTTGCGGCCGTCGTGCCGCTGGCGGCAGCACAGAACGCCGGCACCGCGCAAGGATCCGAGTCGGTCGCCGCCTCGCTCGCCGCCACGGCAGCCTCGACCAGCGCCGCTACCGCCACGCCCGATCCGCTCGGCACGCTGCTGAAGAAGCTCTCCTCCGAGCACCCGGCCGACTCGGCGCGGCTGCAGCCACTGCCGACCTCGGATTCCAGCATCGACCTTTGGCAGCGGATCCGCCGCGGCTTTGCGATGCCCGATCTCGAAACGCGTGCCGCCGCAAACAGCACGCGCTGGTATGCGGCCCAGCCCGATTACTTTGGCCGGATGGCGGGCCGCGGCAACCTTTACCTGTTCCACATCGTCGAGGAGATCGAGCGGCGCGGCATGCCCACCGAACTCGCCCTGCTGCCATTCGTCGAAAGCGCGATGCAGCCGGAGGCCCTGTCGGGTGCCCAGGCAGCCGGGCTTTGGCAGTTCATCCCGTCCACCGGCAAGCTGTACCAGCTGGAGCAGAACCTGTGGCGCGACGAGCGGCGCGACGTGCTCGAATCGACCCGCGCGGCGCTCGACTACCTGCAGAAGCTCTACGACCAGTTCGGCAACTGGCACCTGGCGCTGGCGGCCTACAACTGCGGCGAAGGCTGCGTCGGGCGGGCCGTGCAGCAGGCAAGAGCGCGCAAGCGCTCGACGGAGTATTCGAGCCTGCCGCTGCCGCGCGAGACACTGGGCTACGTGCCGAAGCTGCAGGCCATCAAGAACATCGTCCGCGATCCGGCAGCCTACGGCGTCGACCTGCCGGAAATCCGCAACGAGCCGTACTTCGCGGTGCTGCGCAAGACACGCGACATCGACATCGAAACCGCCGCCCGCCTGGCCGAGATGCCGGTCGATGACTTCCGGGCCCTGAACCCGTCGTTCAACCGGCCGCTGATCGTCGGCGCCGGCCAGGCGAACCTGCTGCTGCCCGCCGACCGCGCCGAGGTCTTCCTCGCCAACCTGGCCGCCTTCGAATCGACCGGCCAGCCGCTGGCCAGCTGGGCCACCTACACGGTGCAGACCACCGATACCGTGGAGAACATCGCCGCGCGTGTCGGCGTCAGCGCCGACCACCTGCGCGAGGCCAATCGCGTTCCGAAGCGGCACCGGCTCGCCGCCGGCTCGACGATCCTGATCCCGCGCGACGAGACGATGTCCGACGACATCGCGCCGGAGAAGCTCACCGCCGCGCTGTCGCTGCTACCCGAGCGCAGCGGGCAGCGGATGATCACCTACCGCGTCCGCCGCGGCGACACGCTGACCAGCATCGCGCGTCGCTATGGCGCGAGCACCGAGGAGATCGTCGAGATGAACCAGCTGCGCAGTCGGGAGCTGTTCGCCGGCCAGCGGCTCAACCTGGCGGTTGCATCCCGCCCGACTGCCAAGCCCACCGTGGCGAGCGCACAGAAGACCGCCTCCCGCAAGCGCTGACCCCGCCGCCGGTACGATGCGGGCCGGCTCACGCATACGTATTCTCGAAAATGGCCTTTCTCTCCGGCAAGCGCATCCTGATCACCGGACTGCTGTCCAATCGCTCGATTGCCTACGGCATCGCCCAGGCCTGCTACCGCGAGGGCGCGCAACTCGCCTTCACCTACGTCGGCGACCGGTTCCGCGACCGCATTCGTGAGTTCGCCGACGAGTTCGGCTCCGACATCACCCTGCCCTGCGACGTCGGCGAGGACTCGCAGATCAACGGCGCCATCGCCGGCCTGCGCAGCCGCTGGGACGGACTCGACGGACTGGTGCACTCGATCGGTTTCGCGCCGCGCGAGGCGATCGCCGGCGAGTTCCTCGACGGCCTGAGCCGCGAGAACTTTCGCATCGCGCACGAGATCTCGGCCTACAGCTTTCCGGCGCTGGCCAAGGCGGCGCTGCCGATGCTCGAAGGGCGTGCCAGCTCGCTGCTCACCCTCACCTACCTCGGTGCCGAGCGGGTAGTGCCTCACTACAACACGATGGGGCTGGCCAAGGCTTCGCTGGAAGCGTCGGTGCGCTATCTGGCCAACGACCTCGGGCCACGCGGCATCCGCGTCAACGGCATCTCGGCCGGCCCGATCAAGACGCTGGCCGCCAGCGGCATCAAGGGCTTTTCGCGCATGCTGGCCTTCAACGAGGCCAATGCGCCGCTGCGGCGCAACGTGACGATCGAGGAAGTCGGCAACGTTGCGGCGTTCCTGCTGTCCGATCTCGCCTCCGGCATGACCGGCGAAGTCGTCCATGTCGACTGCGGCTTCCGCTCGGTGGCCTTCGGCCTGGCGGCGGTCGGGGTCGAAGCGGGCAGCGCCGGCTGAACAGCGAAGGCTGCTGCACCGCGAGCTCGACGCCAACCGGATCATGGCGTGAAGCGATGACGCACGCCGGCCGACCGCGGGTGACGATCGTCACCCCCTACACCGCAGCGGCGAACAACGGCAATTGGCACACGGCGGCGCGCTGGGCGTCGTTTCTCAGCCGTGCCTACCGCGTGGCCATCGAGCAGTCGTGGAGCAACGCGCCCTGCGACCTGCTGATCGCGTTGCACGCCAGGCGCTCGGCCGAGTCGATCCGGCGGTTCGCCGCCGCGCATCCGGACCGGCCGCTGGTGGTCGTGCTCACCGGCACCGACCTGTACCGCGACCTCGCTGACAGCCAGGAGGCGCGTCACTCGCTGGAACTGGCGACGAGGCTGGTCGTGCTGAACGATCTCGGTCCGCGGCGGCTACCCCACCCGGTTCGCAGCAAGACCGAGGTGATCCTGCAGTCGGCACGCCCGCTGCGCGCGGCCCGCCGGCCCGCGCAGCACCTGTCGATCGCGGTGGTCGGCCACCTGCGCGAGGAGAAGAATCCGCGGCTGGTGTGGGCGCTGCTGCGCAAGCTGCCGGAGAACCTGCCGCTGCACATCCGTCACGTCGGCGATGCGCTCGATCCGGACCTGGAGCGCGAAGCGCGCGCAGCCATGCATGACCCGCGCTACTGCTGGCTGGGCGGCCTGTCGCGGGCACGAGCGCGCGAGGTCATCCGAACCAGCCACCTGTTGCTGCATCCGTCGACCATGGAGGGCGGCGCGCAGGCCGTGATCGAGGCGGTGACTTCGCACACCGCCGTGCTCGCCAGCGGCATCGATGGCAATGCCGGCCTGCTCGGCCAGGACTACGAAGGCCTGTTCACCGAGAACGACGCCGATGCAGCCTGCGAACTGGTGCTGCGCGCCGCGCGCCAGCCATGCTTCCTCGAACGTCTGCGCAGGCAGTGCACGCGACGCGCGCCGCTGTTCGGCCCCGAGCGCGAACGGGCGAAGCTGCTGGGCCTTGTGGATAATTGCCTGTTCCATTCCGAGCGAAGAACCTGATGAATGCACCTGAAGCGCCGGCCCTGCGGCTGACGTCCTTTTCACACGGCGGCGGCTGCGGCTGCAAGATCGCGCCTGGCGTGCTGAGCGAGATACTCAAGGGCGCCGGCGGCGTGATCCCGCCGGCGCTGCTGGTCGGCATCGAGACGTCCGACGACGCCGCGGTGTACCGGCTGAACGACCAGCAGGCGCTGATCGCCACCACCGACTTCTTCATGCCGATCGTCGACGATCCGTACGACTTCGGCCGCATCGCCGCCACCAACGCGATCTCCGACGTCTATGCGATGGGCGGCACGCCGATCATGGCGCTCGCCCTGGTGGCAATGCCGATCGACAAGCTGCCGCTGGAGGTCATCCGCCGCATCATTGAGGGCGGCGAGGCGGTATGCGCCTCGGCCGGCATTCCGATCGCCGGCGGCCACACGATCGATTCGGTGGAGCCGATCTACGGCCTGGTTGCGCTCGGGCTGGCGCATCCCGACCGCATCAAGCGCAACAGCGCGGCGCGCCCCGGCGACCTGCTCGTGCTTGGCAAGCCGATCGGCGTCGGCGTGTACTCGGCGGCGCTGAAGAAAGGCCGCCTGGACGCCGACGGCTACGCGCAGATGATCGCCAACACCACGAGGCTCAACACGCCCGGGGCACGCCTGTCGGAACTGGCTGGCGTCCACGCGCTGACCGACGTCACCGGCTTCGGCCTGCTCGGCCACCTGCTGGAGGTCTGCCGCGGCGCCAAACTGGCCGCGCAGATCCGGGTGAGCGACGTGCCGCTGCTCGGTCAGGCGCGTTCGCTCGCCGAGCAGGGCTTTCTCACCGGCGCATCGAGCCGCAACTGGGCTGGTTACGGGCACGACGTCGACCTCGGCACTGCGAGCCTCGTCGACAAGGCACTGCTGACCGACCCGCAGACCAGCGGCGGCCTGCTGGTGGCCTGCGACGCGGCCGATGCCGAGGCGGTGCTGCAAGTCTTCCGCGACGAAGGCTTTGCCGACGCCGGCGTGATCGGCGAACTGAAGGCCGGCCCGCCGCGCGTGTTCGTGCAGCCCTGAGCTACTGCGGCGCGATCTCCCGGCACGGCGGTGTCCGGGGCAAGCGTCCGGCGAGACTACCCATTGAGAGCAGGATGCGCGGTCGCCGCCTGGCGCACGATCGCGCATAATCGCGGCGCCCCGAGTCCGCGCGATAACCACCACTACATGCGCAAGCTGTTCCGGCAGGAAGCGATCGATGCCCAGCGCGAGAAGCTGCTGGGCGAGGTCTCGGCCGCGCGACCGGTGCCGACCTGGGTCTTTACCACGCTGGCGCTCGCCTTCGCCGCGCTGATCATCGGCTTCATGTTCTGGGGCGAGTACACGCGGCGCGAGCGGGTCGAGGGCTTCCTCGCACTTGATGTCGGCGCGGCGCCCATCCTGGCGCCGGAGGCGGGCGCGCTGGCCGAACTGATGGTCAAGGAGGGCGACCAGGTGACTGCCGGCGCACCGATCGCTCGGCTGTCGCTGGAACGCGGCACCGCATCGGGCGCCACCTCGGCCGACCTGGTCCAGCGCGAGCTGAACCAGCGAGTGGCCAACCTCGAGGCGGAGAAGGAAAGCGTCCACCTGCTCGCCGAGCAGCAGAAGGAGCAGTTGCGCCGGCGCATCGACGACCTGAAGAAGGAGCTGTCGCAGGCCGATGCCGAGATCCGCCTGCAGACCACCCGCGTGGCCTCGGCGCGCGAGGACTTCCAGCGCACGCAGCAGCTGGTCAAGGACGGCTTCGTGTCCGACACCGCGCTGTCCGCCAAGCGCAACGAGCAGCTCGACCAGCAGGTCAAGCTCGAGACGCTGCGCCGCAGCCGGGCCGGCATCGAGCGGGACCTGCGCAGCGCGCAGAGCGACCTGCCGTCGGTCGATCTGCGCGCCCGCCAGCAGATCGACCAGCTGATGCGCGAAAAGGGCCAGTTGCAGCAGAACCTGGTGCAGGAGGAATCCCGCCGCGAGACGGTGATCCGTGCGCCGATCGCCGGCGTCGTCACCAATATCGCGGTGGCTCGCGGCCAGTCGCTGGCGGCCGACGCGCCGGTGGCGACCGTCCTGCCGGCGGGCAGCGGGCTGGAGGCGCAGCTGCTGGTGCCGACACGCGCCGTCGGCTTCGTGCAGCCCGGCAATGCGGTCGTGCTGCGCTACGAAGCATTCCCCTTCCAGCGTTTCGGCCAGTACAAGGGCACGGTGCACAACGTCAGCCGCACCGTGTGGTCCCCCGGCGAGAAGGTGGGGCCGATGACGGTGCGCGAGCCCGTCTACCGGATCGACGTGGACCTCGAACGGCAGACGGTGGCCGCCGGCGGCCAGGAAGTGCCGCTGCGACCGGGAATGCTGGTCAACGCCGACATCCTGCTCGAAAAACGCACCGTGTTCGAATGGATCTTCGAGCCGGTGCTCGAACTGCGCGGACGGCTGCAGTGATCGACGCGCAGCGACACCATCGAGAAGGCGGACCCGTTGTTCGGTAGGCACGTCCCGCTGATCCTGCAGTCCGAGGCTCCCGAGTGCGGCATCGCCTGCGTGGCGATGGTCGCCAGTTACCACGGGCACCGCACTGACCTGGCGGCGATGCGCATGCGGCTGGCGCCTTCGATGAAGGGCGTGACGCTGCAACATATCGCCACCATCGCGCAGTCGATGAAGCTGTCGCCGCGCGGCGTGCAGGCGCCGCTGGAGGCGCTCGGCAAGCTGCGCCTGCCGGCGATCCTGCACTGGGACATGAACCACTTCGTCGTCCTGACCAAGGCCGACGGGCGCAGGCTCACGGTGCTCGACCCGGCGCGCGGCAAGCGCGTGCTGCCGCTGGCCGAGGCATCGCGCCACTACACCGGCGTGGCGATGGAGTTCACGCCGGCCGAGGGCTTCGCGCGGCAGGACGAGCGGGAGCACATCACCGCCTGGCAGCTGCTGACGGCGGCCGGCGGCATGGGCGGAACCATCGCGCAGGTGATGCTGCTGTCGCTGGCGCTCGAAGTGTTCGCGGTCGCCTCGCCGTTCTTCGTGCAGCTGGTGATCGACCGGGTGATCGTCGGCCGCGACCGCGACCTGCTGACGCTGCTCGGGCTGGCCTTCTCCCTGCTGGTGCTGATGCAGGTCGCCACCGTCGCCGTGCGCGCCTGGCTCGGCGTGTATCTCTCCACGCACATGAACCTGCGGCTGCTCGACACCCTGTTCGGCCAGCTGCTGCGGCTACCGCTGTCGTGGTTCGAGAAACGGCACATCGGCGACATCTTCTCCCGCTTCAAGAGCGTCGACGCGATCCAGCGCACGCTGACGCTGGCCTTCGTCGAGACGCTGATCGACGGCGTGATGGTGGCTCTGACACTGGCGGTGATGTTCTGGTACAGCGGGCTGCTGACCGCCATCGTTGTCGCCGCCGCGTTGGCCTACGGGTTGGTGCGCTGGATCTTCTACGGCCCGCAGCGGCGGGCGCTCGACGAGCAGATCGCGCACGAGGCGAAGTCGAACACGCACTTCATCGAGACGCTGCGCGGCATGCTGGCGATCAAGCTGAATCTGCGCGAGTCGCAGCGCCGCACCGCCTACCAGAACCTGGTCGTCGAGCACACCAACGCCGGCGTCAAGGTGCAGAACCTGGCCATCATCCACCGCGCCGCCAACGGCCTGATCTTCGGGCTGGAGAACGTGGCGGTGATCTGGCTGGCCGCGCTGCTGGTGATGGACGGCCGCTTTTCGGTGGGCATGCTGTTCGGCTTCCTCGCCTTCAAGCTGCTGTTCATCACCCGCGTCAGCAACCTGGTCGACAAGGCAATCGAGTTCCGCATGCTCGACCTGCACGCCGAACGCATCGCCGACATCGCGTTGGCCGAGCCCGAGGCCGCGCCGGCCGCCACCTTCACGCCGAGCGCCGCCCCGCTCACCATCGAGGGCAAGGGGCTCGGCTTCGCCTACGGCATCGAAGGCTTCACCTTCCGCAACATCGACTTCCTGGTGAAGCCGGGCGAGACGGTCGCCATCGTCGGCCCGTCGGGTTCCGGCAAGACGACACTGGTCAAGGTGCTGGTGGGGTTGCTCGACCGCTCCGAGGGCCAGCTCACCTACTCCGGCCGCGACGTGCGCGACTGGGACCGCGCCGCCTACCGCGGCCGCATCGGCGTGGTACTGCAGGACGACCAGCTGTTCGTCGGCACGCTGGAGGACAACATCAGCTTCTTCGACGCGCAGCACGATCCGGCGCAGGTGCGCGAGTGCGCGCAGCTGGCCGGCATCGCCGAGGACATCGAGGCGATGCCGATGCAGTACAACACCATCGTCGGCAGCCTCGGCGTGGCGCTGTCGGGCGGCCAGAAGCAGCGCGTGCTGCTGGCGCGCGCGCTGTACCGCAAGCCGCAGGTGCTGTTCCTCGACGAGGCCTTCGACCAGCTCGACCTGGCGCGCGAGCGCGAGATCACCGAGCGGCTCAAGGCGCTCGGCGTCAGCCTGGTGATCGTCAGCCACCGTCCGGAGACGGTGCGCGCGGTCGACCGCACGGTTCGCCTCGGCGGCACGGCCGCCTGACGATCCCAGCGCTCAGCGCTGCGCGTCGAGACGGGTGCGATAGCCCGCGTCGCGGCCGCCCGAGCGGCGCAACGTGGTGGCGATCTTCTCCCGCGCGCGGATGAACGGCGACAGGCGCGCGGCCTCGCCCAGGTACTCGTCGAGGTCGCCCACTTCGCGCTGCAGGCGGCGCACCAGCGCGAGGAAGAGATCCGTCAGTTCGGGGTCGAACTGGTGCCCCTTCAGGTAGGCGATCTCGTCCAGCGCGCGGGCCACCGGCCATGGTTCCTTGTACGGACGGCGGTGGGTCAGCGCATCGAACACGTCGGCCAGCGCGGTGATGCGCGCGGCGATCGGAATCGCCGCGCCACCGATGCCGTTCGGATAGCCCGAACCATCCCACCACTCGTGATGGAAGCGGGCGATGTCCTCGGCCATCTGCATGTGCGGCATCTCGCTCTGCGCCAGCAGTTCCGCGCCCACCGTCGTGTGCGTCTTCATGATCTCGCGCTCGGCCTCGGTCAGCCGGTCCGGCTTCAGCAGGATGCCGTCGGGAATGCCGATCTTGCCGATGTCGTGCAGCCTCGCCGCGAGGTCGAGCATGAAATTGGTCTGGTCGTCGCAGCCGTACTCCTGGCCGAGCAGCGACGACAGGCGGCCGACCCGGTAGGAGTGCTCGCCGGTGGAGTCGTCGCGCAGCTCGGCGGTGACCGCCAGCCGCTCGAGCATCTCGATGCGCGAGCGCATGAGCTCCTGCTGCGCCACCTGCTCGGCCAGCTTGCCGCGCAGCGACTGCTCGTGGCGCTCCATCACGAATTCCTCGGAGGCCCCCTGCTGCTGCCGCGCCAGGTTCTCCAGGTGCAGGCGATGGTGACGCAGCGCGTTCTCCTGCTGCGTCTTCTTGGTGTGCATCATCAGCTCGCGCAGGTACACCAGCGCCACGTCGGGCTTGCCGGACACCTCCTGCGCCTTGACCATTGCCAGCAGCGCGTCGCGCAGCGCCGACTTCAGCACCCGAGCCCGGTCGAGTGCCTGCGACAGGCGCGAGAGACCGACGTCGATCAGGCCGGCGTGAACCTCGCACAGCCCTTCGGCCAGCGCCGCCTGCAGCTCGGCACGCTCGGACTTCGAATCGTGCGCATAACGTTTGGCCAGCTCGCAGCGTTCCTTGGCCCGATCGAAGTTGTCGACCTCGAGCAACAGGCGCGTGTAGGAACACTCGGCGAGGACACGAAGCATTCGATCGGTTGCGTTCTGCGGTTCGCCGGCACATTCGATCGCCGCCTTGACGCTGCGCAGCCCCTTGGCGTGGTCCTCGAGGTACAGACAGATGCCGGCAATATTGGCAAGCGCCACCGGCCTTTTTGCTGCTACCGAAGGTTCCTGATCTGCTAACGAGACTACCCGCTCGAAGCAGGCCACGGCCTCACTCAACTGGCCGGCGTAGCCGAGCGCTGTTCCCAGGTTCACCCACACGGGCGCTTCGGCCCCGATCTCGTTCCTGCGTTCGGCAATTTCCAGCGCTTCCGCGTAACACTCGACCGCGGTCGCGATGTTCCCAGTGTCGGCGAGCAGGATGCCGTGGAAGCTCAGCGCCTTGCGCAGCGACGCTGCATCCTGCATGCGGCGGGCGCATTCGACGGCGAGGCTGGCGTGCTCGAGGCCGGAGAACGGTTGCCCTGACACGTAGGCGAACTGCGCCGACAGCAGCAGCCCTTCGACCCGAGCCTCCGAAAGCACGTCGAGCGGCAGGCTGTGCAGGGGTTTCTTCGCCAACGCGAAAAGGCGATGGGCCTCCGCGTTCGGCGCGGCCATCGCTGCGCGCAACGCAACCAGCAATTGGTCGAGAAGCCCAATCGCATCCGCTGGCTGCATCACGCTTAAGCGCGATTCGGCCCGGTCAAGTTGTTCGATCAAAGCTCGCATGTTTGCGGTTAGATCCCGTATCCGGGGCATCGATCAAAGTCCAACGATCGATAACCATCCCGTCCATCGATAGCACACACGCAATCGATCCACTTCCGGTAACGCATTTAGAGGATTCAACCATGGACGCCATCGTTTGCCAAGCCGCCGAAATCATCAACGCCGAGATCGCCGCCGAAGCCAAAGCAAAGGATGAGATCGTTAGCCTGACCAGCGCCGAGATGTCGTTCGTCGGCGGCGGTCTGCTTGGCGTTTGCTTCGATTAAGAGCCATCCAGGGCACGGCCTCCCCGCAAGAACCGTGTCCCAGCACTGGCCGCTGCCGAACCAGCTTTAGAAGACACGGCCGGCCAGGCTGAAAATACGGTGCGAGGCTACCGCCGTGGCCTCGCACCGGCCCTCTGTATCAACCCTCGCGCCCCGCCCGGGATTCTTGGCGGTCGCTTGGCGCATGCGGAGGCTTCTTCTTTGCCCCGCTAGTCTCGTTGCGATTCCTGGCTCGCGCCTCACCGAGGTGACGCGCGAACGACTGTCGTCGTTTGCGCACAACACTCCAATGCGGTAGACGAGCCAGCCCTCCCCGGCTTCAGTACGGATCCAGATCCGCCTGCATCCCCGCCTCGCGCAACCGCGCCAGCACCTGCTCGATGTGCTCAGGCCCGCGCGTCTGGATGACCATCTCCAGTTGCGCATTCTGCGCCGGCAACGTGGTGAAGGCGCGCTGGTGCTGCACCTCCTCGATATTCGCGCCGGCCTGCGCGACCACGGTCGCCGCGCGCGCCAGTTCGCCCGGCACGTCGCGCGTGGCGATTCGGATGCGCGCCAGCCGGCCGGCACGGACCATGCCGCGCTCGATGATGTCGGCGAGCACCATCGGGTCGATGTTGCCGCCGCACAGGATCAATCCGACTTTCTTTCCGACGAAGCGTTCTCGATGACGCATCAGCGCCGCCAGCCCGGTGGCACCCGCGCCTTCGACCACCGTCTTCTCGATCTCCAGCAGCAGCACGATCGCGTGCTCGATGTCGCCCTCCGACACCAGCACGATGTCGTCGACGTGTCGCCTCACGATCTCGCGCGTGATCAGCCCCGGTGACTTCACCGCGATGCCCTCGGCCAGCGTGGCGTTGGCCGAAGGCATGTCCACCCCCTTGAACAGCGCATACATCGCCGGGAACTGGTCGGTCTGCACGCCGATCACCTCGATCGACGGCTTGATGGCGCGCGCCGCCAGCGTCACGCCGCTGATGAGCCCGCCGCCGCCGATGGCCACGCACAGGCAGTCCAGCTGAGGCTGCGCGGCGAGCATCTCCAGACCGATCGTGCCCTGCCCGGCAATCACACGCGGGTCATCGTAGGGGTGCACCAGCGTCAGGCTGCGCGAGGCCTGCAGCCGCAGCGCCTCGACCTTCGCCTCGTCGAAGTTCTCGCCGGCGAGCACGATCTCGGCGCCGAAGCCGCGCGTGCGCTCGACCTTGACCATCGGCGTGTAGCGCGGCATCACGATCACCGCCGGCACGCCGAGCCGCTGCGCGTGATAGGCCACCCCCTGCGCGTGGTTGCCGGCAGAGACCGCGATCACGCCGCGCCGACGCTGCTCGTCGGCGAGTTGCGCCAGGCAGTTCAGCGCGCCGCGCTCCTTGAAGCTGGCGGTGAACTGCAGGTTCTCGAACTTCAGGTAGACCTCGGCGCCGGTGATCTGCGACAGCGTGCGCGAGTGCACGCACGGCGTCTCCTCGATCTGCCCGCGCAGCCGTTCGGCGGCAGCGCGAATGTCGGCGATGGTGACGACGTCTTCTCCGGCCATGGGCCCTCCTCGCGACGAAGCTTATTCGAACGGCTGCCTACAATGAGCGCCATGCTGTCGATCCAGGGCCTCGCCCGGCGCTTCGGCCCGCGGCCGATCCTCGATTCGCTCGATCTCGAACTGGCCGCCGGCGAGTACGTCGCCGTGGTCGGCGAGTCGGGCGCCGGCAAGTCCACCCTGCTGAACCTGATCGCCGGCCTCGATGCGCCGGACGCCGGCCGCATCGTCATCGGCGGCGAGGACATCACGCGGCTCGACGAGGACGCCCGCACCCGCCTGCGGCGGAACAAGGTCGGCTTCGTCTTCCAGGCCTTCCACATCCTGCCGCATCTGACCATCGCGCAGAACGTCGAGCTGCCGCTGGTGCTGCTCGGCGTCGATTCCGCCGAGCGCCACGCACGCACGATGGAACTGCTGGCGGCGGTCGGCCTCGGCGAGCGCGGCGAGTCGCCGCCGCGCGAGCTGTCGGGCGGCGAACTGCAGCGCGTCGCGGTGGCGCGCGCACTGGTGCATCGCCCCGCCCTGCTGCTGGCCGACGAGCCGACCGGCAACCTCGACCCGGATACCGCGGAGACCGTGCTGCAGTTGCTCGCCCGCACGATCAAGGC
>CAZSYX010000032.1:0-7774 GCA_964610575.1 uncultured Burkholderiaceae bacterium | reverse complement strand
CTGATCCTGGTGTTCGCCGCCGCGGTGTCGCTCGCCACCGGCGATTACCTCGACGCCTCGATCGTGCTCGTCATCATCGCCGCCAGCGCGGTACTGAGCTTCGCGCAGGAGTACCGAGCCGGCCGGGCCGTCGAGAAACTGGTGGCCCGCATCAAGCTGCGTGCCGACGTCCTGCGCGACGGCCAGCGGGTCGAGATCGACGCCGAGCACGTCGTGCCCGGCGACGTGCTGCTGCTTTCCGCGGGCAGCCTGATTCCCGCCGACGCGCGGGTGCTTCAGGCGCACGACTTCTTCGTCAACCAGGCGGTGCTGACCGGCGAGACCTTCCCGGTCGAGAAGCACGCCGGAGTCGTCGCCGCCGAAGCGGGGCTGGCGCAGCGGACCAACTGGGTCCTGCACGGCACCAGCGTGCGCAGCGGTACGGCGCGCGCGCTGGTCGCCGCCACCGGGAAGGCCACCACCTACGGCCAGGTCGCCGATCGCCTTGCCCTGCGCGCACCGGAAACCGAATTCGAGCGCGGCATCCGCCACTTCGGCAACCTGCTGACGCAACTGATGACGCTGCTGGTGCTCGGCATCTTCGCCGCCAACGTCGCCTACGCGCGGCCGGTGGCCGACTCGCTGCTGTTCGCACTCGCCTTGGCGGTGGGCATGGCGCCGGAACTGCTGCCGGCGATCATCAGCATCACGCTGGCGCGCGGCGCCCAGCGGATGGCCGGCGCCGGCGTGATCGTGCGGCGGCTGGCGGCGATCGAGAACTTCGGCTCGATGGACGTGCTGGCCACCGACAAGACCGGCACGCTGACCGCCGGCGTGATCCGCCTCGACAACGCGCTCGACGCGCAGGGCAACGCGTCGCCGCGGGTGCACGAACTGGCCTGGCTGAATGCGAAATTGCAGACCGGGCTGGCGAACCCGCTCGACGAGGCGATCGCCGCCAGCGCCGAGCCGCCTGCCGCGGCCGGGCAGGAGAAGGTCGAGGAGATCCCCTACGACTTCGTGCGCCGGCGGCTGAGCATCGCCGTGCGCCTCCGGGGCGACCCGGCAACCGAGGCGCTGCTGATCACCAAGGGCGCGCTCGACCCGGTGGTGGCGATCTGCACGGACCTGCGCACCGGCGCGACCACCTGCCCGCTCGACGAGGCGCAGCGGCAGGCGATCGGCGAGCGAGCGGCTGCCTGGGCCGACGCCGGCTTCCGTGTGCTCGCCGTGGCAACACGGCTCATGAGCCGCCCGCCGCCGTACACCGCCGCCGACGAATCGACGATGGTCTTCGAGGGCTTCCTGCTGTTCTTCGATCCGCCGAAGCCCGATGCCGCGCAGGCGATCGCCGATCTGCGACGGCTCGGCGTCGAACTGAAGGTGATCACCGGCGACAGCCACCGCGTCGCGCTGCACGTGGCCCAGGCCGTGAGCCTCCCGGTGCGCGGCGTGCTCACCGGCACCGAGATGGACAACCTGCACGACGAGGCGCTGTGGCAGCGGGCCGAGCGCACGACGATCTTCGCCGAGGTCGATCCGAACCAGAAGGAACGGATCGTCAACGCGCTGCGCCGCACCGGCCACGTGGTCGGTTATCTCGGCGACGGCATCAACGACGCGCCGTCGCTGCACGCGGCCGATGTCGGCGTGTCGGTCGACACCGCGGTCGACGTGGCCAAGGAGACCGCGGACTTCGTGCTGCTCGAACACAGCCTGGCCGTGCTGCGCGACGGGATCGAGGAAGGCCGGCGCGTCTTTGCCAACACGATGAAGTACGTCTACACGACCTCGAGCGCCAACTTCGGCAACATGCTGTCGATGGCGCTGCTGTCCCTCGCAGTGCCGTTCCTGCCGCTGCTGCCCAAGCAGATCCTGCTGAACAACTTCCTGTCGGACCTGCCGGCGATGGCCATCGCCGGCGACCGCGTCGACCGAGAGACGATCCAGCGCCCGCGCCGCTGGCAGGTGACGCGCATCCGCAACTTCATGCTCGGCTTCGGCCTGATCAGCTCGGCCTTCGACGCGCTGACCTTCGCCCTGCTGCTGCTCGTGCTGCACGTGGCGCCGGAGGAGTTCCGCACCGCCTGGTTCGTCGAGTCGCTGCTGACCGAACTGGCGATCCTGCTGGTGGTGCGCACCCATCGCCCGCTGCTGAAGAGCCGGCCGAGCGCCGCCGTGCTGTGGTCCAGCATCGCGGTGGCGGTGGCGGCGATCGCGCTGCCCTACCTGCCGGTGATCGCCCCGACCTTCAACTTCGTGCCGCTGCCGCCTTCGCTGATGGCGATGCTGCTGGCGATCACGCTTGCCTACGTGCTGGCCAACGAGTGGGCCAAGCACCGTTTCCGCAGGCGCTTCGGACTCTGACCGACCGGAGCAGGCGGGTCGATACACTGCCTGCGTGTCCTGGTTACTGCTCCACGTCATCGGCGGCTACGCGCGCAGCCACCCGTTGCGCGCCGCCGTGCAGGTGGTCGCCATCGCCATCGGCGTGGCGCTCGGCTACGCGGTGCACCTGATCAACGCCTCGGCGCTCGAGGAGTTCTCCGCCGCCGTGCGGCAGGCCAGCGGCCAGGCCGATGCCTCGGTGACCGGCCCGCGCGAGGGTTTCGACGAGTCGGTCTACGCGCGGGTGGCCGCCTCGCCGGCGGTCGAGTGGGCAAGCCCGGCGCTCGACGTCGAGGCGCCGATCGTCGAGCCCGAACGGCTGCGCGGCCGCTCGCTGCCGATCCAGGGCGTCGACATCCTGCGCTCGGCGCTGCTGTCCCCGCACACCATCGGCGAGCCTGTCGACAAGGATCGGCGCTTCGCCCTGCTCGACGACGGGCTGTACCTGTCCCCGGCGGCGCTGGAAGCGCTGCAACTGGCGCCGGGCGAGACGATCGGCGTGCAGGTCGGCGGGCGGGTCGAGCAACTGCGCATCGCCGGCCGGCTGCCGGCGGCACGCAGCGGGCAGATCGTCGCGGTGATGGACCTCGGCTTCGCGCAGTGGCGGCTCGACCGCGTCGGCCGGCTGACGCGCATCGACGTGCAGTTCGCCGCCGGCGGCTCGCCGCAGGACGCCGCCGCGCAGTGGCAGCTGCCGGCCGGCGTCAGCCTGCAGACGTCAGAAGGCGCGGCGACGCGGGTGTCGAACCTGTCGCGCGCCTACCGGGTGAACCTGAACGTGCTGGCGCTGGTGGCGCTGTTCACCGGCGCCTTCCTCGTCTACTCGCTGCAGGCGCAGGCGGTGCTGGCGCGGCGCACGCAGCTGGCCTTCCTGCGCGTGATCGGCACCACGCGCGGCGAGGTCGAGCGACTGCTGCTCGCCGAGTCGGCGGCGCTCGGCGTCGCCGGCAGCGTGCTCGGCATCGCGCTCGGCCTCGGCGTCGCCAAACTCGCCTTGCGCCTGCTCGGCGGCGACCTCGGCGGCGGCTTCTTCACCGGCGTGCAGCCGCCGCTGCAGGTCGACGCGGGCGCCACCCTGCTCTTCTTCGCGCTGGGCGTCGCCGCGGCGACCGTCGGCGGCTGGCTGCCGGCGCGCGATGCGGCAGGGTCGGCCCCGGCGCTGGCGTTGAAGTCCGGCTCGGGACTGGACCGCGACGCCAGCGTTCAGCCCGCCTGGCCAGCGCCGGCCTGCGTCGCGCTGGCCACCTTGCTGCTGTGGGCGCCGCCGATCGCAGGCATCCCGATCGGCGCCTATCTGTCGATCGCCGTGCTGCTGGTGGCGGCGATCCTCGCCAAGCCGCTGATCGCGCCGCGGCTGTTCGGCCCGCTGCAGCGCTGGCTCGCGCGACGTCGACTGACGGCCGAAGCGGCGCCGTGGTGGCTGGCGGCGACGCGGCTGGCCGCCACGCCGCGCTTCGCCGCCATCGGCGCCGCCGGCATCGTCGCCAGTTTCGCGCTGATGGTGGCGATGGCGACGATGGTGGCGAGTTTCCGCGTCTCGGTTGACCAGTGGCTGGCGCGCGTGCTGCCGGCCGACATCTATGTGCGCCCCGCCGCCGCCCCGGCAGGCAGCCTCGGCAGCACCACGGCCAACTTCGGCGAGGAGGACCGGCGCACGCTCGCCGCTCATCCGAAGGTCGAGCGCGCCGAGTTCTCGCTCAATCTGAAGATCACGCTCGACCCGGCGCGGTCGCCGGTGTCGCTGATCGCCCGCCCGCTGGACCGCGAGCACGCCGCGCGCAAGCTGCCGCTGACCGGCGAGGCGCTCGCCTGGCGCGACGGCATGCCGCCGCCGGCGTGGGTGTCGGAGGCGATCGTCGACATCTACGGCGCACGCATCGGCTCCGAGCTGACGCTGCCGATCGCCGGCCAGGCGCAGAAGTTCGTCGTCGCCGGCGTCTGGCGCGACTACGCGCGGCAGTTCGGCGCGGTGATCATCGACGCCGCCGACTACACGCGGATTGCGGGAGCAACCGCACCCACCGAGGCGGCGCTGTGGCTGGCGCCCGGCGCCAGCGCCGCCGAGGTCACGGCCGACCTGCAGCCGAAGATGCAGCTGAAGAGCGCCGAGTTCGCCTCTGCCGGCGAGATCCGCGCCATCAGCCTGCGCATCTTCGACCGCAGCTTCGCGGTGACCTACGTGCTGGAGATCGCCGCCATCTTCATCGGGCTGACCGGCATCGCCGCCACTTTCTCGGCGCAGGCGATCGTGCGCATGCGCGAGTTCGGCATGCTGCGCCACCTCGGCGTCACCAAGGGCCAGATCCTCGCCCTTCTCGCCATCGAGGGGCTGCTGGTCACCGGGCTGGCGATCGTCATCGGCCTGGTGGTCGGACTGGCAATCGCCTGGATCCTGGTCGATTTCGTCAACCCGCAGTCGTTCCACTGGACGATGGACTTCCGCGTGCCGCTAGCGCTGGTGGCGGGCCTGATCGTCGCGCTGCTCGCCGCCGCGGCGCTCACGGCGCTGGCCGCCGGCCGGCGCGCGGTCGCGCCGGATGCGGTGCTGGCGGTGCGGGCCGACTGGTAGCCCACGCACTTCAGCCACCCACCCGGGCAAACCCCTGACGGGTGGCCGGGATGCTCGCACCGGGTGGCTGCGCCGAGAATCTCCGGCGCCGGGGCCGCGGCGCGCCGGCGTCCATCGCAATCACGACAAGACCAACACGGAGCGACTCATGAAGAGGACACCTCTGCTCGCCGGCGTGCTCGCCGCATCTGCGCTGCTCGGCGGCTGTGCCACGCACGATCACACCAAGCGGATCCACGCGACCGGGGACGTCTACCCGGCCATCGGCCCGTACTCGCAGATGGTGCAGACCGGCGCGCTGCTGTTCCTGTCGGGCGTGATCCCGCTGAACAAGGCCGGCAACGCGGTGCAGGGCACCACGATCGAGGAGCAGACCAGGCTGGTACTCGACTACATCGGCGCCCAGCTGAAGTCACAGGGGCTCGGCTTCGAACACGTTGTCATGTCGACCGTGTACATGAAGAACCTCAACGACTTCGCCGCGATGAACAAGGTGTACGCCGAATACTTCAAGAGCCAGCCGCCGGCGCGCGCCACGGTCGAGGTGGCCCGCCTGCCGCGCGACGTGCTGATCGAGATCGCCGTGGTCGCGGCCCGACCCTGACCCACGCCCACCGCGCGGCGCTCGTGCCGGCGCGCGGTTTCCCCGTCGGCGCCGATGTCGCCGACAATCGGCGCCATGCTTCGCCGCCACCTGCTGCTTGCCGCGGCTGCCGTCCCGTTCGCGGCCGCAGCGGATGTCGAGTTCGCGGTCGTCACGCCACGGCCGCTCGCCTTCCCGCGCGACCACGGCGCGCACCCCGACTACCGCACCGAGTGGTGGTACCTGACCGGCTGGCTCGACGCGCCGCAGCCGCTCGGCTTGCAGATCACCTTCTTCCGCACGCGCACCGAGGTCGATCCGGCCAACCCGAGCCGCTTCGCCGCGCAGCAACTGATCATTGCCCACGCGGCGATCGCCGATCCGGCGCGCGGCAGCCTGCTGAAGGACGAGCGCATCGCGCGAGCGGGCTTCGGCATCGCCGAAGCGTCCGAGGCCGACACCGACGTGCGGCTCGACCGCTGGCGCTTCGCGCGCCGCGCCGACGGCAGCTACGAATGCAGCGCGCCGGCGCGCGGCTTCACGCTGCAGTTCACCGCCACGCCGACCCAGCCGCTGCTGCTGCAGGGGGAGAACGGCTTCTCGCGCAAGGGGCCGCAGGCGGCGCAGGCCAGCTACTACTACTCGCAGCCGCAGTTGAAGGTTCAAGCCACGCTGCAGCAGGACGGCGCGACGCGGAAGCTCGCCGGCACCGCCTGGCTCGATCACGAGTGGTCGAGCACCCTGCTCGATGCCGATGCGGCGGGCTGGGACTGGGTCGGCATGAACCTCGACGACGGGGCGGCGCTCACCGCCTTCCAGATCCGCCGCCGCGGCAGCGGCGGCAAGCTCTACGCCTATGCGTCGATGCGCGAGGCCGGCAACGCCACGCCGCGCGTGTTCGGCGCGGGCGACGTGGCCTTGGAGCCGATCGAGCGCTGGACCTCGCCGCGCACCCGCGCCGTCTGGCCGGTGGCGCAGGGAATCCGCGTCGGCCCGCGAACGTTCGAGACGAAGCCGCTGTTCACCGACCAGGAGCTCGACTCGCGCGCCAGCACCGGCGCGGTGTACTGGGAGGGCGCCAGCCTGCTCACCGAAGGCGGCCGTCGCGCCGGCCGTGGCTACCTGGAGATGACCGGCTACGTCGAGCCGATCCGGTTGTAGTCAGCAACGTAGAACCACTGCCCGGACCCGCCCCCTTGAGGCGGTCAGCGTCTCGCTCGTCGGGGGACGGCTTCAGACTGATTGCGGTAGTTCAGTTCCGGAGGGACAACGGCCTCGGTCGACCCAGGCCCGCATCTCGCGGCCGGGTGTCGAACGTGCGCTTCGAAGCCGACAGCTGCCCCTTGATTCCGAACAGCGACTGCCATAGGGCGCAAGGCACCGGCCACGGGCTGAAGGTCTTTGCGGCACCGGATGAATGCGCGCGTTCGTGACATTGGTCCGGTAGCCCGTAGCCACAAGCAGCCCATTGCCGGCACCGACCACTGCTGATGTTCCCAGGCTGAGGCGACGCAAGCCGAGCGCGAATCAAGCCGCCAGTCGCAGCTTGACGGTGCGACCGGCACGAGCGGCGAGCGTCACCAGCATGTCGAGACTGAACTTCTCGTGTTTGCCGCGCACCAAGTCCGACACGCGGGACTGCGTCACTCCGAGTTCTTCCGCCGCCT
This sequence comes from uncultured Burkholderiaceae bacterium, assembly GCA_964610575.1. GTDB lineage: Bacteria > Pseudomonadota > Gammaproteobacteria > Burkholderiales > Burkholderiaceae_F > JADJWR01. The sequence goes on along the minus strand of CAZSYX010000032.1, from coordinate 588 downwards.
GCGCTTGCGTCCAGCCCCTGGCCGAGATCAGTTTGCGCAGCGCCACCATCAATTCGGCGCGCAATGTCAGGACAGCGACCTCATCGGGCGCGAAGCCAAGGTCAACAAAAACGTTGCCGGACGACTTCTTGATCCTTGGCTTCATTGCTTTGCAATCTCTCGGTATCGCCTTGCGGCCAACTCGATATCAGATTTCGACGTACGTTGCGTCTTCTTGCCGAAGGCATGCAAGACGTAGACCGCTTCGGAGAACTTGGCGACGTAAAGAACGCGCCATTCTCCGCCGCTGTGAATCCGTATCTCACGTACTCCTATGCCTACGGCATGCATCGGCTTCCAGTCGGATGGGTCGAGTCCGTTCTGAACTTGCCAAAGTTCATACCCTGCGGCGCGCTTGGCCTGCACCGGAAACTGCTGCAAATCGTCCAGACTGGTGCCGACGAAGCGCAGCTCTTTCATGGGCGACATTATCTACTTACTTAGATACGTCGTCAAACAAGTCGCCTGCCGAGAGCCGCGGCGACCTGTAGAGCCGGACTTGCGCTCTTCTCAGCGACCCCTGCGCACCACTGACTTGCGCTTGTGCGG
>CAZSYX010000031.1:0-32877 GCA_964610575.1 uncultured Burkholderiaceae bacterium | reverse complement strand
CCGGTGTTCGAGCTGATCGGCGACCTGTCGGTGAACACCGGCAAGTGGATGCGCGCGATGAGCGAGCGTCTCGAAGCGTGGTGCCACCTGAAGGAGCAGGAGGTCGATCTCGCCCGGCTCGAGGAACGGATGGACCCCGACCTCGCCGAGCAGATCTTCGAGCTCGACCGCTGCATCGAGTGCGGCTGCTGCGTGTCGGCCTGCGGCACGGCGCGGATGCGCGAGGACTTCATCGGCGCCGTGGGCATCAACAAGATCGCCCGCTTCCGCCTCGACCCGCGCGACGCGCGCACCGACGCCGACTACTACGACGTGATCGGCGACGACGACGGCGTGTTCGGCTGCATGTCGCTGCTCGGCTGCCACGACGTGTGCCCGAAGGAGCTGCCGCTGCAGACGCAGATCGCGTTCGTGCGGCGGAAGATGGCGGCGCAGGGGTTCAAGTAGGGCGACTGCCCCTCGGCGCTCCCGCGCCGGCCGCGCTTTTCATCACGGCAGCCTCGGCGCCCGGCTGCTGCAGCAGTTCGGGTGACAGCAGGGCGTTCAACTGGATGATCCGCGCCACCAGTCCGGTCCAGCCGGTCTGGTGGCTGGCGCCGATACCGGCGCCGTCATCGCCGTGGAAGTATTCGTAGAACTGCAGCAGGTCGCGCCAGTGCGGATCGTCCTGGAACTTGCCCGTGGCGCCGTAGACCGGTCGCTTCCCTGAGGAATCGCGCAGGAAGATCCGCGTCAGGCGCTCGCCGAGTTCCTTCGCCACTTCGAGCAGCGTCATCATCCGGCCCGACCCGGTCGGGCACTCGACCTTGAACGCGTCGCCGTAGTAGGTGTACAGGCGCAGCAGCGACGAATACAGGAGCATGTTCACCGGCATCCACACCGGCCCGCGCCAGTTGGAATTGCCGCCGAACATGCCGCTGTCCGAATCGCCCGGCACGTAGGCGACGCGAAACTCCTGCCCGTCGTGCCGGAAGACGTAGGGGTGCTCGCGGTGCACGCGCGACAGTGCGCGGATGCCATGCGGACTGAAGAACTCGTTCTCGTCGAGCATGCGCGCCAGCACCCGGCGCAGCTTGTGCTCGTCGAGGATCGACAGCATCCGCCGGTTGGCCACGCCCGGCAGGCTGGGCAGGTGCATGCTGGCGACAAGGTCGGGGTGGCGCCGCCCAAAGGCGCGGGCGCGCTCGCGGAAGCGGGGCAGCTTCTCCAGGATGTCGTCCTCGAACACGGCCACCGCCGCCAGCGGCAGCAGGCCCACCATCGAGCGCACCTTCAGCCTTGTGGCCGAGCCGTCCGGGAAGCGCAGCACGTCGTAGAAGAAACCGTCCTCCTCGTCCCACATCTCGTCGTGCCGCTCGCCGACCCGGTCCATCGCGCCGGCGATGTACAGGGTGTGCTGGAAGAACTTCTCGACGAACTCCTCGTACAGCGGATCGTGCAGGGCGAGTTCGACGGCGATGCGCAGCATGCTCTGGCTGAAGAAGACCATCCACGCGGTGCCGTCGGCCTGGTCGAGGTAGCCGCCGGTGGGCAAGGGGGAAGAGCGGTCGAACACGCCGATGTTGTCCAGCCCGAGGAAGCCGCCCTCGAACACGTTGGCGCCGGCGCGGTCCTTGCGGTTGACCCACCAGGTGAAGTTCACCAGCAGCTTGGAGAAGGCGTACTTGAGGAACTCGATGTCGCCCTTGCCGCCGTTGCGGGTCTTGTCGAACAGGTACAGCTGATACGTCGACCAGGCGTGCACCGGCGGGTTGACGTCGCCGAAGTTCCACTCGTAGGCAGGCAGCTGGCCGTTGGGGTGCAGGTAGTCGTTGCGCAGCATCAGGTCGAGCTGCTGCTTGGCGAAGTCGGGGTCGACGATGCCGAGCGGGATCATGTGGAAGGCGAGGTCCCAGGCCGCGTACCACGGGTACTCCCACTTGTCCGGCATCGAGATGATGTCGTCGTTGAACATGTGGGACCAGTCGCGGTTGCGCACGCTTCGGCGCTCGTGCGCGGGCAGACCCGCCGCCGCGCCGTGTTCCTCGAGCCACTTGTCGAGGTCGTAGTAGAAGTACTGCTTGGTCCACAGCATGCCGGCGAGCGCCTGGCGCATCACGTTGGCGCGGTCGGCGTCCTGCAGCACGGCCGGCGGCATCACCGAGCGGTAGAAGGCGTCGGCCTCGGCGAGCTGGTCCCTGAAGACCGCGTCGAAGTCGGCGAAGGGCTTGAGGACCTCCGCGGGCGCGCGCCGGGTCAGCCGCAACTGGATCACCTTCGTGCCGCCGGCCTCGACGTTCACCGGGTAGTGCGCGGCCGCCTTGGTGCCCAGCTGCGCCGGGTTGACTGCCGCCGCTTCGCCGTGCACGAGGTAGCGGTCGAAGGCGTCCTTGACGTACGGCGAAGCGTTCTGCCCGCCGAACAGTCGCGCGTGGTCGGTTTCGTTCTCGGTGAACAGCAGCGAGGCGTCGCCGTCGCAGAACAGGTGGTAGTCGGCAAGCGACTCCTGGAACAGCGGATCGTTGTGGTGGGCTTGAACGACGGCATGCCCTTTGGCAGGCATCGCCTTCAGCAGCGGCTTGGCGCCACCGTCGGCCCACGACCAGGTGTTGCGGAACCAAAGCGTCGGCAGCACGTGCAGGCTGGCGGCGTCCGGACCGCGATTGCAGACCGAGATCCGGACCAGCACGTCCTCCGGCGCCGCCTTGGCGTACTCGACGAACACGTCGAAGTAGCGGTCGCCGTCGAACACGCCGGTGTCGAGCAGTTCGTACTCGGGCTCGTGCTTGCCGCGGCCGCGGTTGGTCGCCACCAGGTCGTCGTACGGATAGGCGGCCTGCGGGTACTTGTACAGGTACTTCATGTACGAGTGCGTCGGCGTCGAGTCGAGGTAGAAGTAGTACTCCTTCACGTCCTCGCCGTGGTTGCCCTCGCTGTTGGCCAGCCCGAACAGGCGTTCCTTGACGATCGGGTCGCGGCCGTTCCACAACGCCAGCGCGAAGCACAGCACCTGGTGGCTGTCGCTGATGCCCGCCAGCCCGTCCTCGCCCCAGCGGTAGGCGCGCGAGCGGGCCTGGTCGTGGGTGAAGTAGTCCCAGGCGTTGCCGTCGTCGCTGTAGTCCTCGCGCACGGTGCCCCACTGCCGCTCGCTCAGGTACGGTCCCCACTTCTTCCACTCGACCCCTTGCCGGGCCTGCGCGAGGCGTTGCTGTTCCGGGTCGGTGACGTTTGCGGTCATGGCGGCTCCTGGTGAACTGGCCCCGATCATACGGAGCGGCCGCCTAGCGCCCGAGCGAAGTCGGCGCCGCGCGCGCCCCCCAGATCCGCTCGCAGTACTCGCGGATCGCGCGGTCGGAGGAGAACTTGCCGGACCGTGCGGTGTTCAGGATCGACATCCGCGTCCACTGCTCGGGATCCATCCACGCGCTGCTGACGCGCTCCTGGCAGGCAACGTACTGCGCATAGTCGGCGAGCACGAGGAACGGGTCGGAGTAGATCAGGTTCTCGACCAGCGGCCGGAACATCCCGTGATCGCCGCGCGAGAAGTGCCCGCCGGCGATGAGATCCAGCGCTTCGCGCAGTTCCGGGTTGCCGTTGACGCAATCGACCGGCCGGTAGCCCTCGCGCTGCCGCTGATGCACCTGCTCGGCCGTCAGGCCGAACAGGAAGAAGTTCTCGGTGCCGGCTTCCTCGCGCAGCTCGACGTTGGCGCCGTCGAGCGTGCCGATGGTCAACGCGCCGTTCATCATGAACTTCATGTTGCCGGTGCCCGAGGCCTCCTTGCCGGCCGTGGAGATCTGCTCCGAAAGGTCCGCGGCCGGATAGACGGCCTGGGCGTTCTTGACGTTGTAGTCGGGCAGGAAGGCCACCTTCAGCCGCCCGGCGACGGCGGGATCGTTGTTGACCACCTCGGCCACGCCGTTGATCAGCCGGATGATCAGCTTGGCCATGTGGTAGCCGGGCGCGGCCTTGCCGCCGAAGACGAAGCAGCGCGGCGCGACCGCAAGCTCCGGCTTGCGGCGCAGCCGCTGGCACAGCGTGACGATGTGCAGCACGTTCAGGTGCTGGCGCTTGTACTCGTGGACGCGCTTGACCTGAATGTCGAACATCGCGCCCGGGTCGACCATCACGCCGGCGCGCTGACGGATCTGCCGCGCCAGCGCCTCCTTGTTGGCCCGCTTCACCTGGCGCCAGCGCTCGCGGAACGCGGTGTCTTCGGCGTGCGCCTCCAGCGCCTTCAACCGCGTCGGATCGGTGACCCAGCCCTCGCCGACCGTTTCGTCGAGCAGCCGCGCCAGCCCCGGGTTGGACAGCACCACGAAGCGGCGTGGTGTCACGCCATTGGTGACGTTGTCGAACCGCTCCGGCCAAAGTCCGGCGAAGTCATGCAGCACGGTCTGCTTCAGCAGGTCCGAATGCAGCGCGGCCACGCCGTTCACGGCATGGCTGCCGACGGTGGCGAGGTTCGCCATGCGTATGCGGCGCCCGCCGCCTTCTTCAATCAGCGACATCCGCTGCACGCGCGCCTCGTCGCCGGGGAATCGGCTGCGCACCTCGTCGAGGAAGCGGCGGTTGATCTCGTAGATGATCTCCATCGGCCGCGGCAGCAGCTTCGCGAAGAGCCTCAGCCCCCACGTCTCCAGAGCCTCGGGCAGCAGCGTGTGGTTGGTGTAGGCGAACGTGCGCCGCGTGATGTCCCAGGCCTCGTCCCAGGGCAGCAGGCGTTCGTCCACCAGCAGCCGCATCAGCTCGGCCACCGCGATGGCCGGATGCGTGTCGTTCAGCTGTGCCGCAAAGAGGTTCGCGAAGCGCCCGATCGGTTCGCCCTTCAGATCGAGCAGGTGCAGCATGTCCTGCAGCGAGCAGGAGACGAAGAAATACTGCTGCGCAAGGCGCAGCCGCTTGCCGATCTCCGGCTCGTCGTTCGGATACAGGACCTTGGACAGCGTCTCCGAGACCAGCTTGGCCTGCACCGCGCCGTAGTAGTCGCCGACATTGAAGTCCTGCAGGTCGAACGACTCCACCGCCTCGCTCTTCCACAGCCGCAGCGTGTTGCAGGTGTTGACGCGGTAGCCCGCCACCGGCGTGTCGCAGGCCACGCCCTTGACCTGGCCACTCGGGACCCAGCGAACCCGATAGCGGCCTGCCTCGTCGGTCCACGCCTCGGTGCGGCCGCCGAAGTTGACGTAGTAGCGCACGCTCGGGCGGACGATCTCCCAGGCATTGCCGCGCTCCAGCCACTTGTCGGTCAGCTCGACCTGCCAGCCGTCGCGGATCTGCTGGTCGAAGATGCCGAACTCGTAGCGGATGCCGTAGCCGATCGCCGGCACCTCGAGGGTGGCCAGCGAATCCATGTAGCAGGCAGCAAGGCGGCCCAGCCCACCGTTGCCAAGCCCCGGCTCTTCCTCCAGGGCGAGTAGCTCATCGAGATCCTTGCCAAGCGCCGTCATCGCTGCGCGTGCCTCGTGCTCGATCCCGAGCGCGAGCAGGTTGCTGCCCAACTGCGGCCCGATCAGGAATTCCGCTGACAGGTAGCAGGCGACCTTCACGTCGCTGCGCGCGTAGGTCTCCACCGAGCCGACCCAGCGCGCCAGCAGCCGGTCGCGCACGCTGTAGGCTAGCGCCAGGTACCAGTCATGCTTGGTCGCGTAGGCCGGTGGCGTCGCCTGCACGAATGCGAGGTTGTCGAGCACCGCCCGCTGCAGCGCCTCGGCAGAACGCCCGGTGCGGGTCGGTTCGTAGGCCGGTGCGGCCTGGTTGGGCAGCTGGGTCGGCATGGCGCCACCTCCCTTGGAAATCAAGACGACCGCGGCCTCATCATTGCCGCAACTGGGGCTTGCGTCCGGTTCGCCCGCACCGGCGCCGCAGGCCGCGACGCGATCTGCTCCTTCCGGCCGTTGTCAACCCGTGGCCAGCGCGTCATCGACGATCTGCTGCGCCTCGGTCACGATCGCCTGCAGGTGGCGCTCGTCCCTGAAGCTCTCCGCATAGATCTTGTAGATGTTCTCGGTGCCCGACGGCCGGGCGGCGAACCAGCCGCTGGCGGCCACCACCTTCAGGCCGCCGATGGCGGCGTTGTTGCCGGGTGCCTTGGTCAGCCGCGCGGTGATCGGCTCGCCGGCGAGCGTCGATGCCGCGACGGATTCCGGCGACAGCCTGCCGAGCTTCGCCTTCTGCTCTGGCGTGGCCGCCGCGTCGATGCGCGTGTACAGCGGCGCGCCGAATTCGGCCGCCAGGTCCCGGTAGTGTTCGCCGGGGTCGCGTCCGGTGCGCGCGGTGATCTCGGCGGCGAGCAGGTTCATGATCAGGCCGTCCTTGTCGGTCGTCCACACGTTGCCGTCGCGGCGCAGGAAGCTCGCGCCCGCGCTCTCCTCGCCGCCGAAGCAGAACGAGCCGTCGAACAGACCGGGCACGAACCACTTGAAGCCGACCGGCACTTCGCACAGCCGACGGCCCAGTTTCGCCACCACGCGGTCGATCATCGAACTGCTGACCAGCGTCTTGCCGACCGCGGCGGGGGCCGGCCACTGCGCGCGGTGCGTCAGCAGGTAGCGGATCGCCACGGCGAGATAGTGGTTCGGGTTCATCAGCCCGGCCGACGGCGTGACGATGCCGTGCCGATCGGCGTCCGGGTCGTTGCCGAACGCCACCCGATAGCGGTCCTTCAGCCCGACCAGGCCCGCCATCGCATAGGGGCTTGAGCAGTCCATGCGGATCTTGCCGTCGTGGTCGACGGTCATGAACGAGAAGGTCGGATCGACCTTCGGGTTGACGACCGCGATGTCGAGCCCGTAGACGGCGTTGATCGGCTCCCAGTAATGCACCGCCGCGCCGCCGAGCGGATCGACGGCGAGCTTCAGACCCGCGGCGCGGATCGCCTCCATGTCGATCACGTTGCGCAGGTCTTCGACATAGGGCCGGACGAGGTCTTCCTGCCGCGTCGTCGCAGCACGCAGCGCCGCTTCGAGCGGGATCCGCTTGACGCCGCGCAGACCGTCGCGCAGCAGCTCGTTGGCGCGATCCTCGATCGCGCGCGTGACCTGCGTGTCGGCCGGGCCGCCGTCGGGCGGGTTGTACTTGAAGCCGCCGTCCTCCGGCGGGTTGTGCGACGGGGTGACGACGATGCCGTCGGCGAAACGCTCCTTGCGCCCGCGGTTGTGCACGAGGATCGCGCGTGACACGACCGGTGTCGGCGTGAAGCCGTCGTCGCGCTGGATCACGGTCTCGATACCGTTGGCAGCGAGCACTTCGAGCGCCGTGCGCTGCGCCGGCGCCGACAAGGCGTGCGTGTCCTTGCCCATGATCAGGGGGCCGTCGATGCCCTGGCTCGCCCGGTACTCGCAGATCGCCTGCGTGATCGCCAAGATGTGCGCCTCGTTGAACGAACCGCGCAGCGACGAGCCGCGATGGCCGCTGGTGCCGAAGGCAACCCGCTGCGCCGCGTCGGCCATGTCGGGGCTGCGCCCGTAGTACTCGCGCTCGAGCCGACCGAGGTCGACCAGCAGTTCCTTCGGTGCCGGCTTGCCGGCCAGCGGTGACGTTGCCATGGTTTGCCCCTTCGTCTGTCTGCCTGCCTGCTGCGATTCTCCCCGCGGCGAACCGGCGCGCTGTCGCGATAGGTCAAACATCGATGTGCCTCGCGGCGTACAGTGCTTCGAGCTGATGTGGAAACCGAGGGGGCCGGCTGGATCCGCCCAGGAAGACCCGGTGACCGGCAGCGCCAGGTTGACCTTTCCCTTGCCGGTTCCATGAGTGGCCCAGTCCCCGAATGGCTCGTGACCGCAACCGTCGCGGTCACCCTGTTCGCGGTGATGTTCAACGTCGGCATCGGCATTTCGCCCGGCGAGCTGCGATGGGTCTGGCGCCGGCCGGGCCCAATGCTGCGCGGATTGTTCGCCGTGCTGGTCGCCGTGCCGGTCGTGGCGCTCGGGCTCGTCCGCCTTTTCGAGCTGCCGCGGTTCGTCGAAGTGGGCATCGTGCTGATGGCGATTTCTCCCGGCGCGCCGGTGGCGCTGCGGCGCTCGCTCGGCGCCGGTGCCCATCACGCGTTCGCGCCGAGCCTGCAGATCTCGGTCGTCGTGCTCGCCGCGGTGTCGATGCCGCTTTCGATCGCCGCGCTGAATCATCTCTACTCCGGCCACGCCAGCATCTCGCCCTGGGCGGTCGCCAAGCAGGTGCTCGTGGCGCAGCTGCTGCCGCTCGGCCTCGGCATGGCCACGCGGCAGTTCAAGGCGGCGACGGCCGACGCGATCGATCCGAAACTGCGACGGGCCGCCTCGGCGCTGTTACTCGCCGCGGTGGCACTCGTGCTGATCAACCTGTGGGGGCCGACCGTCGGCGCCGGTGTCCGGGTCCTGGCCGCCATTGCGCTGACCACTATGGCGGCGCTTGCGGTCGGCCACCTGCTCGGCGGCCCCGAGCCCGCCATGCGCACGGCCGTGGCGATCAGCAGCGCAGCGCGCAACCCGGGCCTGGCGCTGCTGGTGGCGACGCAGAACAACGCCCCGCCGGCGGTCGTCGCGACGATCCTCGCCTATCTGATGGTTTCGGTGTTCACGATCGGCCCATACATCGCCTTGCGCCGCCGCGTTGGCCAGCGCGCAGCGCAGACCGAACGAACGTGATGAGGGCCCGTTAACCCTAATGACGGGAGATGTGCCATAAGCGTTAACGGGCCCTAAAGGGAGGAACTGGGAATGTCGAATCCGATCAGGCGTCGCTTTCGCATCGGACTGCTGGACGGACTGCGCATCGTCTGGCCGGTGCTTTCGCTGTTGTTGGCCCTCATGGCGGGGCTGGGCGTGCTCGTCGCGATACTCGAAGGCTGGCCGCTGACCGAGGGCGTCTATTTCGCCTTCGTCTCGGGACTGACGATCGGCTACGGCGACCTCGTCCCCAAGGCGCCGCTGGCGCGCATGCTGGCGATCGCGATCGGCTTCACGGGCATCCTGCTCGGCGGCCTGGTCGCCGCCGTCGGCGTGCAGGCACTGCACGCCGCCCTGCGCCCTGAGAAGAGCCCCTGAGCCGCCGGCCACCGGGGACCCGCCGGGGCGGAGTCGCTTATGCTGCGCCCGCAGCCGGGGCAGGACGCCCGCCACCGGTAGTTCTTCGGGCGCGTTCTAGCGCCCGGGCCATCAAACCCACAGAAAAGGGAAAAGCACCATGCGCAAACATCTGACCGCCTTTGCCCTCGCCATCGCTGCGATCGCCCCCGTCTGCGCGCAGGCGCAGACGGCCGGCGCCATCGTGGCCAAGGAGCCCGGCAAGGTCGCCATGGCCGAGGCCGTGCGCGTCTCGGCGACCGTCCAGGCGATCGACAAGGACAAGCGCCTGGTCACGCTGAAGCGCCGCGACGGCAGCACCTTCGTCGTCACCGCCGGTCCCGAGGTGAAGAACTTCGACCAGATCAAGACCGGCGACGAGGTAGTGCTGCGCTACGTCGAGGCACTCAGCCTCGAACTGAAGAAGGGCAGCGGCGGCATCCGCGAAAGGGTCGAGCGCGAAGGCGCGGTCGTGGCCAAACCCGGTGAGAAGCCTGGGGCAGCAGTGGGCCGGCAGGTGACGGTCGTCGCCGACGTCGTCGGGGTCAACAAGGCCAAGCAGACCATCCGCCTGCGCGGTGTCGAGCGCACCATCGACCTGAAGGTGCGCGACCCCAACCAGTTCAAGCTGGTCAAGGTCGGCGACCAGGTCGAGGCGACCTTCACCGAAGCGGTGGCGCTGTCGGTGGAGCCGGCCGCGCCTTCGAAGGCCCCGCCGGCGAAGAAGTAGATCGTCGAGTCGCCGTTGCCGGCCCGGCCGGCAACGGCAGCCAGCCGCCGCTACTGCCGTGGTCTGGCGGCGGTCTGCCGCTCAAGTTCGCCGAAGCGGTTCTCCAGGCCCTTGACCGCTGTCAGCAGCGCGCCGAAGTTGGTCCACACTTCGTCCTCGGCCGGCGCCGAGAGCCAGCTCGCGTAGCCCAACCACGACGAGTCGAACACCCGGACGTTCCTGTAGCCGAGGTCGCCGAGCACGGCGGCCGTCTGCGCGGCGCGGTTGCCGCTCTGGCAGTAGATGATGACTTCCCTGGCCGGGTCGAGCTTCTCGTACAGCCTGGCGAGTTCCGCGCGCGGCTTCAGCGACATGCCCGAGGAGTCCTTGACCAGTCCGCGGCGCAGCTTGGTGCGCGCATCCGGGTCGACCCAGTTCTGCTCGAACGGGATGTTGGTGGCGCCCGGAATGTGTCCGCCGCGGATCGCGCGGATGTCTTCGGCCCTGAACTCCTTGACCGTGCGCACGTCGAGCAGCTGCGCGTCGGCCCGCTTCAGCGCAGCGACCACTTCCCTGGTCGTGACGATCACGCCGGGCTGGGGCGTGAGCTTCACCGTCGCCGGCTTGGGCTTCACTGCCTTGGTCGACACGGCCAGCCCGGCGGCGCGCCAGGCGTCGATGCCGTCGTGGAAGATGCGCGCGTTGGCCGCGCCGAAGTAGCGCAGGGTCATGTGCGCGAAGTAGACCGACGGCAGGCCGCGGTCGCCGTAGACGATGATCTCGCGCGCCGGGTCGATGCCTGCCGCGCCGAGCGCCTTCTCGATGTCGGCCGTCGGCACGTAGTCCTCGGTCAGCGTGTCGCGCAGGGTCAGCGTCGGGTCGCCGATGTTCACTGCCCCGGGGATGTGTCCCTTGGCGAACGCCTCCTCGTCGCGCGCGTCCCACAGCAGAGCGCCGCGTGCAACGGCCTGCCGAACGTGGTCCAGGTCGACGATCGTCTGCGCCATCGCACCGGCGGCAGCGAGCGCCAGAAACAGTCCCAACAGCCAGCGCCTCATTGCGTATCTCCCTTCATCCGTAGTGAGCAAGAAACGGTCATGCCGCCGACGCCGCATGGGCCGGCCGTCGGCGGCGGAGTATATACGGGTAGGGGTATGTTTCGGGTCGGGGCGCCCGTGTCGCGCGGATGCCGGCCAGCTCGGGATGCCGCATACTGAGACCCTGTCGAGTCACCCTGACCACGGACCATGACGGCTCCCGGCTTCACTGAATCCGACGCCACCTTGCACGACGGACGCACCGTCCGCATCCGGGCCATCCGCCCGGAGGACGAGGCGGAAGTCCTGCAGGCGTTCGACCGGATGACCGACGACGCACGCTACATGCGCTTCATGCGCTCCGTGCGCGAGCCCAACGTGGAGCGATTGCGCAAGGCGCTGGCCTCGATCTCCGAAAGCGGTATGGGGATCGTGGCTACCGTGCCGGCCGCCGATGGATTCGACATCGTCGGCAGCGCCATGTGTGTGATCGGCAGCGACCGGACCACCTGCGAGTTCGCCATCAACGTCGGCTCGGCATTCGGCGGCGTCGGACTGGCGAGAACGCTGATGACCGCCCTTATCGAGGCGGCCACGAAGCGTGGGCTAGAGCAGATGGAAGGCTACGTGCTGGCGGCGAACCAGCCGATGCTGCGCCTCGCCAGGCGTCTCGGGTTCAGCATCACTCCCGACCCGGACGACCGGGCCGTCCGGCTCTGCCGCCTGCGCCTCGGCGGCGAATGAGGCGTCGCCTTGGCCAGCCGCCGACGCCGGCAAGCCCGTCAATTCGCCAGTGGAATCGCCTTGGACGCTTCGAAGCGAACGACCGCCTGGATCTTGTTCTCGATCTGCATGTAGCGCGCGGCCTTGGACGCCGGCAGCACTTTGAGTCACTGTTTGAAGTGCTTCTGGTTCAGCCGGGCCTCGTCCAGCGAAGCGGCCAGCACCTGCTCCGAGATTCGCTCGGCATTGGCGTCGGTGAGCGAGTGTTCGGCGGCGATGAAATCGAGCAGGGCGAGGGTGCAGCCAGGCGCACCGTTGCGACGGAGCGCCCGCCCGCGGGAAGCCCCGCCCGCTACTTCGGCTTGCTCGCCTGAGCGTCCTTGACGCCCTTCTCGTACGCTTTCTGCTCGTTCTTCTTGGTGGTCTGGTCGTACAGGTAGCCCGTCGCCGCGCCGGCCGCGGCGCCCGCGGCGGCCCATCCCCATTCACCGGTGGCGATCCCGACGACGGCGCCACCTACTGTGGCGCCCGTCGCCGTGCGTTTCTGCGTATCGGTCATGCTCTCGCAGCCGGAAAGCGCCACGGCGGCGGCCAGTGCGCAGCAGATCGTCATGTTGCGTTTCATCGAGGTTCTCCTTGCTTCAGTTTGTCTCGTTCGGTCACTTCCGGCACGGATAGGCTTCCGCCAGATACCTGAACAGCGTATCGAGCGGAGGGTCCTTCATGACCTGTGGGCGCGCCTTGGCCCAGGCGACGAAATCGTTCATCACCTTGGCCCGCGTCGGCGTCGGGCTCGGCGAGCAGATGAACCGGTTCTCGGCCGCGACCGTCGACTCGTAGAAGCGATAGGCCCCGGTCAGTACGCCGTGACAGAAGCCCGTCGCATTGGCGTACAGGGGGTGGTCGGCGGGCACGCTGCAGGCGCGCACCAGGTCGTTCGTGTCGCGCAACTGGAAATCGCTCGAATCGGCCGCGACGGCCGCGCCCGATGCCAGAAGTGCAGCTGCAATCATCAATCTACGCATGAGTAGTCCTCCTTCCTTGTTGCAACGAAACTCGCCCGACCATGATCGACGACGCCAGTGTACGGACTGGGAAGCGCCCATGCTCAGGATGCGGCGGGCGTCGTCGCGGCGCCTGCCCCCTGCATTGCCTGGTAGCGCTCGATCGCCGCGCGCGCGTTGAACAGCAGCCGCTCGCGGCCGAGCCGCTGGTCGAGCCCGGCGTGGCGCGCCATGTCGAGCACGCCTGGGTTCAGCCCCGCCAGCCAGACCACGATGCCGTCGTCAGTCAGGCGCCTCTCGCCCTCCAGCAGCGCCTGCAGGGCCGAGTACTCGAGATCGGGCACCCGGCTCAGGTCGAGCGCCAGCACGCGCGGCTTGTGCTGCGCGACCAGCTCGCGAATCTGGTCGGACACGTACTGCGCGTTGACGAAGAACAGCCGCCCCTCCGGCCGCACGATCAGCAGGCCGTCGAAGGTCTCGTCGTCGGGGTGCTCGGGCGACAGCGGCCGCAGCACATCGGCGCCGCGCTTGCGGCCGATCACGGACACACGCGGCTGCGCGGTCTGGCTCGCCAGGCCGATCATCGACACGATGATCGCCACCACGATGCCCTTGAGCGTGCCGAACACCAGCACGCCAAGGCAGGCGATCAGCGCCCAGCGGAACTCCATCGAACGCACGCCGCGGATGGCGCGGAACTCGGCCGGCTGGATCAGCCCGACCGAGTAGACGATCACCACCGCCGCCAGCGTCGCGTTGGGCAGCAGGCCCAGGATCGGCGCCAGCAGCAGCATCGTGGCGACCGCGGCGCCGGCGGTCACCAGCGAGGCCTTCTGCGACTGTCCGCCGGCGGAGCGCGCGACCGCGGTCTGCGAGGTTCCGCCACCAGCCGGCATCGCGCCGAGCAACGCGCCGCCGAGATTGGCGGCACCGGTGGCCACCAGCTCGCGGTTGGCATTGATCGGCGGGTCGGCTGGGCGCGCGAAGGCGCGGCCCGCCGCGATCGTTTCGGTGAAGCTCATCAGCGCGATGCCGAGCGCGCCTGGCACCAGTTCCGCGACCAGGCCAAGGTCCGGCATCGTCAGCGCCGGGAAGCCTTGCGGAATCAGGCCGACGGTCGACACCCCCAGCGCGTGCAGGCCGAAGAACCACGACGCGGCGATGGCGCCGCCGACGGCGACCAGCGGCGCCGGCGAGTGCGGCCGCAGCCGCTCCATGCCGATCAGGATCGCGAACGTCGCCGCCGCCACCGCCAGCGTGATCAGCGAGGTCTCCGGCAAGTGCTGAACGACGCTGACGACGTCGCGGAAGAAACCGTGCTTGTCGATGTGGATGCCGGCGAGCTTCGGCACCTGGTCGAGCACGATCACGAGACCAATTCCGGCCTTGAAGCCGGTCAGCACCGGCGCGGAGATGAAGTTGGCGACGAAACCCAGCCGCAGCAGCCGCGCCGCGAGCAGCATCGCGCCGACCAGCAGCGTCAGCGTCGCCGTTGCGGTGACAAGCTTTGCCGGGTCGCCGTCGGGCACCGCCAGGCCAAGCTGCGTGCCGGCCAGGATCGCCAGCGTGGTGGTGGAGCTGACGCTGAGCACGCGCGACGTACCGAGCAGGGCGTAGATCGCCATCGGGATGAAGGCGGTGTACAGGCCGACGGCGACCGGCAGGCCGGCCACCGTCGCGTAGGCCATCGCCTTGGGCAGCACGACAGCCGCCGCCGTCAGCCCGGCGACCACGTCGAGGCGCAACGACGGAGGGCCCGGTTCGCCCGCCGCGGCGGGCATCGAAGGGTGGCTCATTGGGCGTACTCCCGGATTCAGAATGTCGCGCCGATCGAGCCGACGAAGACCTGTTCGCTCGAGCCCGGGTTGAACCAGTAGCCACCGACGGTGAGGCGGCGCCAGGTGAGCTGCACGAACGGCCCGCGCTGGATGTCGCGACCGTTGTCATAGGCGCGGGTGCGCTGGCCGGCGATGCCGAGGCGAAGCCATTCGACCGGGCTGAATCCGAGTTCGGTCCAGGCGTAGAAGTAGCTGTCGTCGCGCTCGCCGCTGTCGCGCACGTACTCGGCCTCGACATAAAGGTCGAGCCTGCGCCAGGAAACGCTCGCTTCCAGGCCGGGCACGAAGGCCCGTGTACCGCCCCAGGCGCCGCCGAGCAGCGGAGTCAGTTCCCAGGCGATGGCGTCTCCGCCGGAGAAGGTCCAGCCGACGAAGGCCGAGCGCGTCCCGACCGACTCGTAGTTGTACCTCGCCTCCAGATGCAGCGGACCGCGGTCGGCGACCGCGGTCGCCGAGGTGTAGTTGTCGCCCCCGCGGACGATGGTGGGATACGCGGTAATGCCGAACTCCCACGCGCGTTCGTCCTCGGCGGCGAAGGCCGCTGAGGTGCCGACCATCGCCAGCAAAGCCACCTGGCGCGGCACGGACCTCATCCGCCGAGCGCCATGACCGCGGCGACGAGCGCCGTTCCCAGTCCGGCCATCAGGAAGCCGACCCTGAGGCTGCCGTACCCCGCGTATCGGCCGAGCGCAAGCCCGCCGAAGAACAGCATCACCAGCGCGACCGCGCGGGAGACCGCCATCGCCATGCCGACATCGTCGAACATCAGGAAGGGCAGCGCGACGGGAAAGGTCGCGGCGACGACGAGCAGGAACACCGCGAGCGCCGCCAGCAGGTCGTCAGCCTTCAGGGTCGGTCGCTCCGGCACCGACGGCAGGGCGACGATCCGTCCGCGGATGGCCTCGATCTCAGTCTCCGAGACGAGACCCGCCGCGGACTTGGACAAGGACTGCCCGATCAGCCTACGCCCGGCTTGCGCGTCCGCGGCGGCCCGCACCGAGCGCAACAGCGTGATCTCCCGGCCGCGATCGGTGACCGTGCGGACGAGGTACATCACGGCATCGACCAGCCCCCAGGCGAGATTGCAGCCCAGGGCGGCGGCAAGCAGCGAGCGGATTTCCGCGCGCCCGGACTCCGCCACCGAGATGGCGCCGACGAAAGTGAGCGCCATGAACAGCCCGAAGAGCAGCTCCGACACCCGGTCCACCGGATTGAGCACCGGCTCGCGCGCGGGCTGCGCCACACGATCCTGATCGCTCATCTCTTTCCGCCTGCTGGCCGTCGTCTGGAGCCTGGCCGGCGGCTGCGCCGGATCCGCGAGGGCGCAGCCTGCCGTGTCCCGATCAGAACTTTTCCGGCACGTACTTGAACGGATAGTCGACGGCCTTGTAGCGGCCGATCTTGCGCTTCGGCAGCTTGACCTTCTCCGTCTTCACTTCCTTGTACGGCACGTGCTTCAGCAGGTGGCTGATCACGTTCAGCCGCACGCGCTTCTTGTCCTCGGAGCGGGCGACGTACCATGGCGCCCAGGTGGTGTCGGTGGCGGCGAACATCTCGTCGCGCGCCTTCGTGTAGTCGTCCCAGCGGTCGTAGGACTTCAGGTCCATCGGCGAGAGCTTCCAGATCTTGCGGCCGTCGTCGATGCGCGATGCCAGCCGCCGGGTCTGCTCCTCGGGGCTGACTTCCAGCCAGTACTTGAGCAGGATGATTCCCGACTTGACCATCAGCTGCTCGAACAGCGGCACCACCTTCAGGAAGCCCTGCGCCTCTTCTTCCTTGCAGAAACCCATCACGCGCTCCACACCGGCGCGGTTGTACCAGCTGCGGTCGAAGATCACGACCTCGCCGGCGGCCGGCAGGTGCGGCAGGTAACGCTGCGCGTACATCTGGCTCTTCTCGCGGTCGCTCGGCGCGGGCAGCGCGATCACGCGGAACACCCGCGGACTGACGCGCTCGGTGATCGCCTTGATGGTGCCGCCCTTGCCGGCGCCGTCGCGCCCCTCGAAAACGATGCAGACCTTCAGGCCCTTTTCCTTGACCCACTCCTGCATCTTGACGAGTTCGACGTGCAGCTTCTTCAGTTCCTTCTCGTATTCCTTGTTGGACAGCTTCCCGCCGTCCGCGGCGGCGTCGCCGTTGCCCTTCTTGGCCTTGGCCTTGGCCTGAGCCTTGGCCTGAGCCCTGGCCTGGGCCACGGCACTGTCGCTGCCGGCCGCCTTCGCCGCCCTCGCGGCTGCCTCTTCGGCCTTCTTCTTCGCCATCGTCATCTCCTTGGGGTGATTGAGCCGGTCGCTCCGGCAATTCGCAATAAGCGCGAGCCGGCGTTCGCCGGCACGCCGGTCGAGTCTCTACTTCGCCGCGACCGGGGTCGTCGCTGGCAGATCGAAGCCGCCGCCGAGCGCCAGGTGCAGGTTCACCCGCTGCACCAGCCGCTCGCTCTGCACGCGCAGCAGCGCGGTGCGGGCGGCGGCGAGCGCGAGCTGCTGCTGCTGCACCGCGCGCAGGTCGCCGGAGCCCACCTTGTAGCGGATGTTGGCCAGTTCCAGCGCGCGGGCATTGTCGGCGACCGCCTGCTTCAGGATCGCTTCGCGCGCATCGAGGTTGAACTCCGCCGACAGCGCGTTCTCGACCTCGCCGAAGGCGCGCGCACCGGTGCGGCCGTACTCGGCGATGGCCTGCTTCTGCTCGGCGGTGCGGATGTCCTGCTGCGCCTGCAGCTGCCCGCCGAGGAACAGCGGCGCGACCAGCCCGGCGCCGACGCTCCACACCGGGTTGTCGCGATCCTTGAGCACGAACACCTCGCTCGAGATCGAGTTCACGCCGGCGGTCAGCGAGATGCGCGGCAGCTTCGCCGCCTTGGCTTCCTCGACGCGGTAGAACGCGGCGGCCACCCGCCGCTCGGCCGCCACCACGTCCGGCCGCCGCTCGAGCAGTTCGGAAGGCATGCCCACCGGAACCGCGGGCGGCATCGGCGCCAGTTGCGCCGGCACCTTGACCGCCGCGGCGGGGTAGCGCCCGGCAAGCGTCTCGAGGGCACGCAGCGCCTGCTGATAGGCGAGGTCGAGGCTTTGCACGCCGTCCCGATAGGTGGCGAGATTCGCCCGCGCCAGTGTCACGTCGTACTCGTTGCCGAGGCCGACGCGCAGGCGGTCCTGCGCGAAGCCGAGTTGGCGTTCGGCAGCCGCGGCCATGTCTTCGGCGATCGCCTTCTGCAGCCGCGCCTCGGTGGCGAGGAACCAGCTCTTGGCCACCAGCGCGGCGATCGACTGCCGCGCGTATTCGGCGTCGAGTTCGGCCGAGACGTACTGGACCTGCGACGCCTCGCGTCCGGCGCGGATCCGGCCCCACAGGTCGAGCTCCCAGTTCAGGAACAGGCCCACCCCCTGCACGCCACTCGAGTCGGCCCCGGCGGATCCGCTCGCGCGCAGGTTCACCTGCGGATACAGCGTCGAACCGGAAAGGCGGACGTACGCCGCCGCCTGCTCGACGCGCGCCGCGGCGACGCGCAGGTCCGGGTTGTACGCCAGCGCCTCGGCCACCAGCGCGTCGAGTTGCGGGTCGTTGAACGAGGCCAGCCAGCGGTCGGCGACCGCGCCCGAGGAGGCGGCCGTCGCCGCCCAGCTCTCCTGGACACGGAAATTGGGCAGCGCCTGCGCGGCGACGTCCTCGCGCGGCGGCGGCGCTTTCAGCGCGCAGCCGGCGAGCGTTGCCGCTACCGCGGCGGCGGCGATGGCGACGTACCTGCTCATCAGTGCAGCTTCAGCACGAGGATGTCGGTGATCGTGCCGATGCGCAGGATCACCATGCGCAGGATGTGGATCACCGCCGCGTGTTCGGTGTAAATCGCACCGGCGCCCACCGCGCCGGCGGCGAGGAACAGATCCTTGTCGCGCGCCTCGACATCGAGTTTCACCGGGAAGCGGCCCGGCACGATCGGGATGGCGCCGGTGGTCGGCAGCTGGCCCGACTGCACCACCTGGCCCTGGCCCTGCGCCCAGACGATCGAATCGACCTTCGCCTTGATCACCCGCCCGGGGTACGTCTTGAGCGTGAACTCGGCGTGATTGCCGGGCTCGACCAGCCGCAGTTCGTTCTGCGCGTAGAACGCGATGACCTGGTACTCCTCTTCGACGAAGCTCATCGCCGGCGCCACCGGGAACGCGGTCACGAAGGAGCCGGCACGCAACTGGACGTTGACGGCGTAGCCGTTGGCGGGCGCATAGACGGCGGTCTGGTCGAGGCTCCACTGCGCGTTGGCGACATCGGCCCGGCTCAGGTCCACCTGCGCCTTGGCGGTGGCGACCTGCGCCCGCGCGGCGGCGACCGACGCCTGCTCGCCGTTGACCTGGCCCGAGATCTTCTGTGTGACCTGCGCCTCGTTGGCCACGGCAGTCGCCAACTGACCTTCGAGTTCGACGAGGTTCGCCTCGGCCTGCTCGAGTGCAAAGCGGTCGCCGGCACCGGTGGCCACCAGTTCGCGGTTCTGCTTGACCCGCAGCCGCGCCAGCTCGAGCTTCGGCCGCAACGCGGCAACCTGACCGCTGGCCGACTTAAGCTGTTCCTGCAACTGTCGTGCGCCTGCCGAGGCATCGACCAGCCCGGCGCTCGCCTGCGCCAGCTTGGCCTCCTCGGCGGCGAGCTTCGCCTTGGCGGCGGCGAGTTCGATCTGATACTGGGACGGGTCGATGCGGAACAGCAGTTCGCCCTTCTTGACCAGCCGGTTGGGCTCGACCGGCACCTCGAGCACCCGCCCGCGCACCTGCGGAATGACCTGCACCACGTACTTGATGACGCGCACGTCGTTGGACGACGGCGCGACCACGTTCAGCGTCAGGATCAGCGCCGTCAAAGCGACGATCGGGATGATGACGACGGTGACCTGCGAGGTGGTGTTCCACGGCAGCCACTTGAACTTGATGAAAATGAGCCAGACGAAGAACGCGTAGATGCCGATCAGCAGGGCTTCCATCAGGCACTCCCTGCCTGCGCCGGCGCGGCGACGGGCGCCGCCGGTACGGCAGCGGGCGTTGCAGCAGCGGGCTTCGCCGCGACCAGGTCCCGGCGCAACTTCTTCAGTTCCGCCGACAGCGAACCCCGGCCCGCCAGGGCGTCGAGTTCCTCGCGCAGGTGATCGAGTTCGAACTGGTCCAGTTGTCCGGCCAGGGCCCTTTCTCCCATGTCGTGGAAGTAGTCGTCGTGCTTCTCGGTCCCGTACGCCATCCGGTAGCCGACCGGCTTGGTATAGGCCCACAGCCAGGCGATCGGCCACAGCAGGCCGCCGAACACCAGCGACAGCAGGCACAGCGTCTTGATGGCGTCGGTCTGCGGATGATGGCGCTTGTGGGCGATCTTCTCCGGCAGCACGTGCACCATCCAGAACAGCACGATGCCGGCGATCGGAAC
Source organism: uncultured Burkholderiaceae bacterium (assembly GCA_964610575.1). GTDB lineage: Bacteria > Pseudomonadota > Gammaproteobacteria > Burkholderiales > Burkholderiaceae_F > JADJWR01. Next base: position 13,143 of record CAZSYX010000031.1, on the reverse strand, counting down.
GACGACGAGAATGAACCAGGCGAGCCCGAACGCCGCCTTGTCCATCAGCTCGGGCGGCAGGAACGAGGCGTGCGCGTCAGACGAGAAGGTCAGCGTCGCCAGGGCGAGTGCCGCCGCCCCGGCAATGGCTGCCGGCGCTCGCTTCACCGCGGACAACCGTCGCGCGCCGCCGGCCCTGCCCGGCGTCCGCTTGGTCGAAAGGTGCGTATTCAATGTGCAGGCCTCGATATGGTCGATTCGATTCCGGTCCGGGTCCGTGTCGCGCTCCGCCGGCGCCTACGCCATGATGTTGACGCCGCCGTCGACATAGAGCGTTTCGCCGGACAGCCGCCGCGCGTAGGGCGTTGCAAGATACGCGCAGGTAAAGCCGACGTCCATTATGTCGACCAGTTCTCCGAGCGGTGCGCGCTGCGCCGCTTCGGTGAGCAGCAGGTCGAAATCCTTCAGGCCGGAGGCGGCGCGCGTCTTCAGCGGGCCGGGCGAGATCGCGTGCACCCGAATGCCCTTGCCGCCCAGTTCGTACGCGAGGTAGCGGCAGCTCGATTCGAGCGCCGCCTTGACCGGGCCCATGACGCTGTAGGTCGGAATCACCTTGTTGGCGCCGTAGTAGCTCATCGCGAACATCGTCCCGCCGTCGGTCATCAGCGGCGCGGCCAGCCGCGCCATGCGCACGAACGAGTGGCACGACACGTCCATTGCCTTGGCAAAGCCGGCGGCCGAGCAGTTGAGCAGGCCGCCCTGCAGGTCTTCCTTCGGCGCGAAGGCGATCGAGTGCACGAGGATGTCGAGCCGGCCCCACTGCCGGGCGATCGCCTCGAAAACCGCCTCCAGTTCGCCTTCGGCGCTCACGTCCAGCGGCAGGAACAGCGGCGCCTCCAGCGAGCGCGCCAGCGGCTCGACGTGCGGTCGCGCCTTCTCGTTCAGATAGGTGATCGCCAGGTCGGCGCCGAGCTCGCGGAACGCCCGGGCGCAGCCGTAGGCGATCGAATGCTCGTTGGCGACGCCGACCACCAGCGCCTTGCTGCCCTTGAGCACCGGGCGCGGGATGTCCACCGTCATGCGGGTTTCTCCTTCAGTGCCTTTCGATCACGCCGAGCGCGGGGCCGTTCATGTCAGAGCACTGCCTTGCTGCTGGCCTCGCGCCGGGCGGCAGCGACCATGACCGCAACCGCACAGGAGGCGAGCCGCGCCATCACCGAGTCGGCGCGGCTGGTCAGGATGATCGGCACGCGCGCCCCGAGCACGATGCCGGCGGCGTCCGCGCCGGCGAGGAACGACAGGCTTTTGGCCAGCATGTTGCCGGCCTCCAGATCGGGAACCACCAGCACGTTGGCGCGCCCGGCCACCGGCGAGTCGATCTTCTTGATCGCCACCGACTCGAGGCTGATCGCGTTATCGAGCGCCAGTGGCCCGTCGAGGATTGCGCCGGTGATCTGGCCGCGGTCGGCCATCTTGCACAGCGCGCCGGCCTCCACCGTCGAGGGCACCTGCGGGTTGATGGTCTCCATCGCCGACAGGATGGCCACCCGCACTTCCGGAAAGCGCAGCGCGTGCGCCAGGTCGATCGCGTTCTGGATGATGTCGACCTTGTCGGCCAGGGTCGGCGCGATGTTGACCGCCGCGTCGGTGACGATCAGAGTGTGCTCGTAGCTCGGCACGTCCATCACGAAGCAATGGCTGACCCGGCGCGCGGTGCGCAGCCCGGTCTCGCGCCGGACCACGGCGCCCATCAGCTCGTCGGTGTGCAGGCTGCCTTTCATCAATGCCTCGGCCTTGCCTTCGCGCACCAGTTCGACCGCCTTCTCGGCGGAGGCCTGGCTGTGCGGCGCATCGACGATCGGGTACGGCGCGATGTCGATCTTGTGCTCGCGAGCCACTGCCTCGATGCGCGCGCGCGGGCCGACCAGGATCGGCGCGATCAGGCCCAGCTTGGCGGCATCGACGGCGCCGCGCAGCGAACTCTCGTCGCAGGGGTGGGCAACAGCGGTCGGCGTCGGCGGCAGCGTCTTGCAGAAGTCGATCAGCCGCTGGTACTTCTCGTGGGGCTTGCTCATCGGGACTCCGGTCTCAGATCGTGCTCATCCGGCTTTCTTCCTGGCCCGGACGCTTGCAGCCTTCCGCGACGGCGCTGGCGACTTCGCCGCTGACTTGCGGTTCCGGCGCGGCGCCGCAAGCCGGTTGGTCCTTCTGCCACCCGCAGCGGCGGCTCCGAACAGCTTCTCGACCTGTGCCAGCCGTTCGGCCCGCTCGCCGCTCGGCTCGCCGACGGCGGACACCACCCGCCGGACCCTGCCGAGCACCTGCGCGCGGGTGGCCGCGTCGGCGGGAAGCATCCCCGGGATCGCGTCGAGCGCCGCGTCGCGATCGAGCAGCAGGGCGAAAAACTGCTCGCGCAGCAACTGCTTGAACTCCTGCAGCGTCAGGCTGCCGTGCTCGGTGCGGATCTGGCGCAACTCGTTGAAGGCGCGTTCGTCCACGCCCGGCCCGGCCATGCCGATGTAGACCAGGCTGCGGATAGCCGCTTCGCGCGCGCCGCCCTCGCCGACGCGCGCCTTGATCTCGGCGATCCGCTGCTGGATAAAGGCGATCCGCTCGGGTTCGAGGCTGGGATGCCGGCGCGGCGGCTCCTCCGAGGCCCGCATGCCGAGCATGGCCTGCAGCAGCGGCGAGCCGTACAGAGTGAGGAAGATCTGCTCGAAGCCGCGGTCCTTCATCTGCCCCCAGCGTTCGAGCGTCGAGACGATCGCCTCCGAGACCTTGGCCTGCACCTGCAGCAGGGGGTTGTCCGGCTTGACCGGTTGCCGGTACTGGCGGACCTGCTCGGCCAGTTCGGCGACCTGCTGCATCAGGGGGTTCTGATCCGAGAACAGCTGGAAGGGCAGCTCGGACGGATTCAGCGCGTGCAGTTGCTGCGCGAACTGCGTGCTGGCGAAGGCCCGGACGAAGGGCTGCAACACGGTGCGATACAGGCCGAGGTTGATCTCCGACACCCGCCGCGCGGCGGCGAAGCGGCGCTCGTTCTCGTCACTGGGCTGGACGATCGCCCGCAGTTGCGCCAGGGTGCGCGGTTCGAAGCGCACGATCCAGTCGCCGCCGACCAGATCCGCGTGGGCGGCAGCGCCCGACTTCGGGGTCATCACCGCCTCGTACAGGCCGGGAGGCAGCACGTCGATCAGGTCGATGTTGGAGGCGAACTCGTCGTGCTCCTTCCGTGCCACGCCGCCGGAGACGAAGATGCCCAGGTGACCGATGCTCTCGTGGATCGCGTAGATGATCGTCTGCCCGCCGGCACGGATGTCGTCGTCTTTCTGGTACAGGTCGACGATCCAGCCCAGCGCCTGCTGCGGCGGGGTGATGTTGTCGCCCTTGGAGCAGAAGCACAGGATCGGCGAGCGGATGTTGCGCAGGTCGATCCGCTTGCCGTCGCTGGTGACGATCTCGCCGGTGGCCAGGCGGTTGCCGATGAACAGCTGATCGACGATCCACTGGATCTCCTCGGCGTTGAGGTTGACGTGGCCTCCCCACCATTTCTCGAATTCCAGGAAGCGCTCGGCCTCGGTGTCGACCTTCGACCACAGGTTGAAGTCCTTGCTCCAGTACGTGTTGGCGGGGTTCAGGCTCTCGAAGTTGCTGACCAGGTTGCCGCCGTCGAACTTGCCGGCGCCGAGGTCGCCGGTCAGGGCGGTAAGCCAGCTGCCACCGAGCACGCCGCCGGTGTAGCGCATCGGGTTCTCGCCCTCCACGCCGGCCCAGTACGACAGCGGCGAGCCGGGGATGATCAGCGGCCCGAAAAGTTCCGGCCGGATCGCGGCGAGCATCATCACCGCCCAGCCGGCCTGGCAGTTGCCGATCACGCAGGGCTTGCCGTCGGCCTCGGGGTGCAGCTCGATGACCTTCTCGAGAAACACCGCCTCGACGCGCATGATGTCTTCGATCGTCTGCCCAGGCATCGGCTCGGGCGTGAAGCCGACGAAGTAGGCGGGATGACCGGCGCGCATCGCCACGCCCAGTTCACTGTCGGCCTTGAAGCCGCCGATCCCCGGACCATGGCCGGCGCGCGGATCGACCACGACGAACGGGCGTTTCTTCGGATCGATGCGCACCCCGGCCGGCGGCTTGATCCGCACCAGCAGGTAATTTGCGGGTCGGTCGAACGTGCGGCCGTCGAGCACCAGTTCGGCGTCGAAGCTGAGCACGTTCGGCACCGCCTTGGCGCGCTGCTCGTAGTAGATCCCGCTGCGACGGCGCAACACGTCCCAGAACAGGATCGTGCGCTGCCAGCCGTCGACCCAGTATTCCATGGCCTGCTGGGCAGGGGCGCTGAAGGCCTGCATCGGTTCGAAAGCGGTCGGGGGTCGGTTGGTCATTGGTGAACCTCTTCAGGGCAGATGTTCGTCATCACTTGAATCGAAGCAGTGGGCCTTCCGTCGGCGCGCCGCGGGCCCACCATCTGCAAGTCGGCGCCATCACTCACGTCCAACGCGGCGAGCGCCGCTGCCGATGACTGAGCGCGGCGCCTTTTCAATGCGCCTGCGGCGGCAGAAGATACAGCGTCATCGCGAAGACCAGGTAGACCATCAGCAGCAGCACGCCGACGAACCAGGCCGACCGGCCGCCGACCGTGATGAACGCCGCGGTCAGCGTGGCGATCAGCATCATCACGACCGCGCCTGGCCACAGCTGCAGGTCCATCGGCGCCGGGCCGATGAAGTAGCTGAGCAGCACGAGCACCGGCGCGACGAACAACGCGATCTGCGAAGCACTGCCGAGCGCAATGCCGACGCTCAGGTCCAGCCGGTTCTTGCGCGCACCGGAAAACGCCGAGGCCATTTCCGCCGCGCCGCCCACCAGCGCCACCACGATGAAGCCGACGAACGCCTGCGTCATCCCGAAGGTCTCTGCCGCTTTCTGCACCGACTCGACGAAGATCTCGCTCACCAGCGCCACCAGCACGGTGACGCCGGCCAGCGTGGCCAGCGCGAGCCCGATCGGCCACGGCGTTTCGCCGTCTTCGCCGTGTTCCGCGCTGGCAAAGAGCTCCCGGTGCGTGCCGAGCGAGAACAGCATGCCCAGTCCGTAGGTGACGATGAGCAGCACCGCCAGGCCCACGCTCAGCGGCTGCGTGAACATCGCCTTCGTCGCCGAGTCGGCCGTGGCAACCGCCGAAGGAATCAGCAGCGCCACCGTCGCCAGCAACAGCAGGCCCGCCTGCAGGCGTGCGCTGACCCGGTTGTATTCCTGCACGTGGTGCTTCAGCCCGCCGAGCAGGAACGACGCGCCGAGCATGAACAGCGTGTTGGTGACGATCGCGCCGGCGATCGACGCCTTGACCAGCATGTACTCGCCGGCGCGCAGGGCGGTGAGCGCGATCACCAGCTCGGTCAGGTTGCCCAGCGTGGCGTTGAGCAATCCGCCTGCCGCGTCGCCGGTCTTGGCCGCCACCGATTCGGTGGCGTGGCTGAGCAGCGCGGCCAGCGGCACGATGGCGAGCACCGACAGCACAAATAGCAGCGTGTGCGCTTCGGGCTTGACCTTCGCTGCGGCAAAGACCACCGGCACGAAGGCCAGCAGCCAGAGCATCGGGTTGTGGCGGATTTCCTTCAGCAACGGGTTCATGGCTTCAACGGCGATTGCATCGAGGCCCTCACTTCGCGGCGGCTCGGACGACGGGAACTACAACCAGCCCGAGACGTTCCGAAACGAGAGGAACACGGTCCGGGAAGCCGCGGCCTGAGTGGCCGCCCGGCCGAGCCGTTCACTGCGACCCGGCAGCGTTCTTCTGCATTTGCTCGTCTTCGCACTTCCGATGACCGGCCGACCAACCTTCCGCGTAGTGCTTGTCGGATTCGAACCTGCCGACGTTCTTCTTGTACGAATCGTGGATGCCGCCGGCTGACGCCCTTCCGCTCTGGCATCCGTCAGCGAATCCATCGGCGTACGCTGGCGTCTGCCCCTGGCTGGTCATCTTGCTTTGGCCGGCGCAGCCAGCCAGGTGCGCCACGAGCAGCGACAGGGCTGCCGCCGTCAACAATGAAATGGGTTTCATGAAAGTCTCCGGCGCTGCGGACAGCGCACGTCGCGGGGGTACCGGCTCGCTTGACGATGTCCTTGACCTGCTCGTCGCGTGCCGTACATATGAAAAACAGTATGCGCGCACGGCCCGGTCGACGCTTGGCATCTTGAGACGCCCGCTGGACATTTCCGGACACGGCCGGTTAACCTGTTTGCGTGGAGTCAATCCAGCGAAAGGCGCCCGGGCGAGGACCGTGGACAGCGCAGCCCGGGCCGAACGAAACGACGGTCCGCGTTGGCACCATCCTGGCAATTCCGGAAGTGCTCCGAAAACTGGGCGCAGATCCTGCGGATGTACTGAGCAGAGCGGGGCTACGACTCGATCTGTTCGATAACCCGGACAACCGGATCTCCCACGCCGCCCGTGGCCGCCTCTTCAGCCATTGCGTGGCCAGCACCGGCTGCCTGCACTTCGGGCTCCTCGTTGGCCAGCAGGCGGGGCTGCACTCCTTTGGGCTCGTTGGTCTGCTGGCGAAGTACTCGCCGGATGCGGGAACGGCGCTGCGCAGCCTCGTGCGCTTCTTTCATCTTCACAATCGTGGCGCGACGGCGGACCTGGCGGTCGATGGCGACCGGGCGACGCTCAGCTACGGCGCCTATCAGCCGCAGGTCGAGGCCGCCGACCAGATCGGCGACGGCGCCGTCGCCGCGATGCTGAACATCATGCGCGGCCTGTGCGGCCCCGACTGGGTGCCCGAAGAGGCTCGCTTCGCCCACCGCAGGCCGGAAGACGTCGAGCCCTACCGCCGGCTCTTCAACGCTCCGCTGCGCTTCGACGCCGAGCGGTACGGGCTGGTGTTCGCCACCCGCTGGCTGAGCCGGTCGCTGCCCGACGTCGATCACGAGCTGGTCCGCCTGCTGCAGCAGCAGATCGACGCGCTCGAAGCCCGGCACGGCGAGGACTTTCCGGCTCAGGTGCGCAGCGTGCTGCGATCGGCGCTGCTGACGGATGCCACCGGCGCAGACAGTGTGGCGGCGCTCTTCTCGATGCACAGCCGCACCCTGAACCGTCGCCTGAACGCCTTCGGCACCAGCTTCCGGGCACTCATGGACGAGAGCCGATTCGAGATCGCGCGGCAGTTGCTCGAAGACTCGTCGATGGAGGTGCGCCTGATCGCCGATTTGCTCGGCTATGCCGATGCGAGCGCGTTCACGCGGGCCTTCCGGCGCTGGAGCGGCACCACGCCGGCGCAGTGGCGCGCGGAACGTCGGGCCGGCTCGCCACGATCGAGACAGGCGAAAAAAATGGCGCCGGGTCACGGCGCCAAATCATCTTAGTGAGGACAGTGCGGCCGCGAAACCGCGCTGCTGAACGAACGGTACACAGCCAGACTTAACAGCGACTTAAGGTCCGCGGGTTCGGCCGTCAAGACGATGTCGGGATGTCCCGCGCGGGCAGCCACAGCGACACCGTCAGCCCCCGGCCGGCCGGACCGTCCTCGATCCAGGCGCGGCCGCCATGCAGGCGCGCGACCTCGCGCACGATTGAAAGTCCCAGCCCGCTGCCGGGCGCGGCGGTGTCCCGGCCACGGGTGAAGCGGTCGAACACGCGCTCCCGTTCGTCGGCCGGCAGCCCCGGGCCGGTGTCGCTTACCGCCAGCCGATAGCCGGCGGCGTCCTCGACGAGTCTCACCGACACGCGACCGCCCGCGGGCGTGTAGCGCACCGCGTTGTCGAGCAGGTTGGTGACGGCCATGCGCAGCGCCGCTTCATGGCCCTGTATCGGCGCGTCGGCGGGCAAGGACAGATCGAGACCGAGCCGGGCGATTTCCGCCAGCGGTCGCACTTCTTCCGCCGCCTCCCGCGCCAGCAGCGCAAGGTCGAGCGGCACCGCCGGGTCGCGGGCGGCATCCGGGTCCAGCCGCGCCAGGGCCAGCAGCTGCGCCACCAGGTGGCCGGCGCGCTTGACCCCTGCCTCGAGCCGATCGAGCGCTGCATCGCGGGCCGGGCCCTCGGCCGCGCGGCGCGCCAGCTGGGCCTGCAGCGTCACCGCCGCCAGCGGCGTGCGCAAGGCGTGCGCGGCGTCGGCCGTCAGGCTGCGCTGCTGCTCGAAGGCCGCCTGCAGCCGCGCCAGCAGGTCGTTCAGGGCGCCGACCAGCGGCCGTGCCTCCTGCGGCAGGGGCTCGAGCGCCAGCGGCGCCAGCGACGTCGGCTGCCGCTGTGCGAGCTGCGCGCCAAGCGCATCGAGCGGGCGCAAGGCGCGACCGACGATCCACCACAGCAGCGCCGCCGCCACCGGCATCAGCAGCAACAGCGGCGCCAGGATGCGCAGCGTGGTCTGCAGCGCGAGCGCGCGGCGCTGCGCCGTCGGCTGCGCGACCTGGATCATCTGCGCCTCGTTGGGCAGCGCATACACGCGCCACGCCTGCCCCGCATGATCGAGTTCGCGAAAGCCCTCGCCGGCGGCGCTCGGCAGCGGCTCGACATCGCGCGAGCGGTACGGCTGCCCGCGTCGCGGGTCGTCGACCTGCACCAGCAGGCGCTGCTCGGGACGTTCTGCCGAGCGCGCGATGCGGTCGGTGTCCAGCCGCGCATGGTCGCGCAGCGACAGCGCGACCTGGCGCAGCTCCTCGTCGAGCAGCTGGTCGATCTCGGCGCGGGCGCTGCCGTAGGTCAGCGCGCCGCCGGCGAGGCCGACGGCGGCGAGCAGCGCCAGCAGCGCCAGCAGGAGCCAGCGGCGGATCGATCGCATCAGGCCCCGGCCGCCGGCTCGCCCAGCGTCCAGCCGACGCCACGCACGTTGCGGATCGCCCCTTCGCCCAGCTTGCGGCGCAGGTTGTGGATGTGCACCTCGACGGCATTGCTGCCCACCGGCTCGTTCCAGCCGTACAGCCGCTCTTCGAGCTGCGGGCGCGACAGCACCGCGTCGGGCCGCTCCATCAGCGCCTGCAGCAGCGCGAATTCGCGCGCCGACAACTGCAGCGGCTCGTCGTCCAGCCAGGCCGCGTGCGTGGCCGGGTCCAGCCGCAGGCGGCCGCATGACAGCTGCGGCTCGGCGCGGCCGGCCGCGCGGCGCAGCAGCGCCCGCACGCGCGCCAGCAGTTCGTCGAGGTCGAACGGCTTGACCAGGTAATCGTCGGCGCCCGCATCGAGCCCGGCGATGCGATCGCGCACCGTGTCGCGCGCCGTCAGCACCAGCACGGGCAGCCGGTCGCCGCGGGCGCGCAGATCGGCCAACAGCTTCAGGCCGTCTCGCCCGGGCAGGCCGAGGTCGAGCAGCAGCAGCGAGTACGGCGTCCCGGCGTCGAGCGCGCGCGCGCCGGCCAGCCCGTCCTGGACCCAGTCGACCGCATAGCCGTCGCCGCGCAGGCCCTCGGCCACGGCGGCGCCGATCATCGTATCGTCTTCGACCAGCAACAGGCGCATGGTGAGCGGCAGGCGAACAGGATGTGGCGTCGGCCGAAGGATAAGGAATCGCCGCGGCTGTCCTGCGGCATCATGCACTGAGCCATGCGGTGACGGGAGCAGCAAAGATGAGCTTAAAGGCCTGGTTCGTGGGGGCGGCGCTCGCATTCGCCTCCCATGCGGCGGCCGCCGACTTCGGCAGCCCGGGCGGGCCGGCGCCCGCCAACGTCGACGAGATCGCCGCGGTCCTGCGGCAGGATCCGTACGACCTGGAGTTGCTGATCAGCTTCGGCACCTCGAAGGGCGGCTCGGCCGGCCACCTGGCGCTGGCCGTCCGCGACCGGGCGGCGAACGACGACCTCGTCTACTCGGCCAACTTCTACGCCGACCGCGAGCCCGAGCACGCAAAGGATTTCTACACCGACGACCTGATGGCCCGGATCCCGAAGAAGGAGTACCTGTTCGGGACGACCTCCTCGGTCAGCGACAAGGCGTCGTTCGGGCTGGACTTCGGCGAAATCTACAAGCGATCGGTCATCGGCGTGCGCGTGTACGGCGTGCCGGCGCCGGAGAAGGAGGCGTTGGCCGCCTACTTCCGGCGCATCAACGACGATTTCCACAAGCGGGCGAGGAACACCGAGTACCACGACGGCGAAGTGAAGTACGACTACCTGCGCCTGAACTGCGCCAAGACCGTCGGTTCAGCATTCAGGTACGGCGCCGGCTACAAGGACCTCGAGATCGAGAGCGCGCGGCTGTTTTCCCGGCGCACCGTGGTCGCCGCCGCCAACGCCAACATTCCCACCGAGATGGCGATGAAGCTGCTCGAGCAGTTCAACGCGCGCGGCTATGGGCTGGACGTGGTCTTCTACAGGAAGTACCCCGGTTCTACCTACATCGATCCGCACGAGGAGGAGAAGGTCGCCTTCAAGGACCTGCCCAACCGGTTCCCGTCGGTCCTGTCGCGCGACTTCCGGAAAGACGAGGGCGAATACCAGGATGTCGACAACCTGTTCGCGATGTACCTCATCTACAACCTGGCCAGGTACAGCGTGAAGGTGAACGACGAAACGAAGCTGCTCGAGATCGACAAGAGCAAGAATCCGATGCCCTATCCGGAGGCCGCCAAGCTCGCAACGCAGAGCGCCCGCTCGGACAGCGAGAACTACGGTCGGCAAACCGCCTTCCGGCCGGAGGGAAAGCGGATCGGCGAAGCCGCGGACTGACCACGGCGGCGCGTGCACTCCGTTTCGTGCACGGAATCAGGACGCGCCGGAGTATCCGCGCCGATATCCGCCCTACGGCGCGCCGAGCAGGAGGTACAGGCTCCAGTTGCTCGATCCACCTGACCCGAGACCGAAGAAGACCGGACCCAGGAAGGTGTCGGCGCCGAGGAACACCGATCCCGACCACAGCGTGCCGGGCGAAGGCAGCCCGTCGAACCGGTCGGTGACCCGGCCGACTTCCGCCGAACCGCCCACGTAGATGCCGCTGCCCAGGATGTCCGGCAGCGGCAGCATGCGGTTGTAGTACATCAGGCGGCCGAAGGCGACTTCGCGCCCTGAGAACTGGTTGATGCGGTAGCCCGACAGGCGCAGCGGTCCGCCCAAGGTGAAGGCCTCGTAGGCCGGCATGTCCGAACCGAGGTCGGTACCGCCGGAAGCCGACGCGTAGAAGGTGTGCGGACCCCAGCTCCGCATCGCGCGAACAAACCCTTCGATCCGCTGGTAGTCGGCGGCCGCTCCGAACGATTCCATGGCGGCATAGGCAGTGCCTCCCGCGGCGAAGCCGTGGGTCGGGAAGAAGGCATGGTCCGCCTGGTCGATGAACAGCGCCGCCCGCATCCCCGCCGTGGTCTCCTCGACCGTCGGCAGGAGGGGCGATCCCGTGTCGACCTTCGCATCGATGCGCGACCACACCGGGCCGAGGCGCACGTGGCCCCAGGTGCCGAGCACCGCCCCGGCGTCGAGGCCCGCAACTCCGTAGCGGACCCGGTAATCGGCGAGCTTGTCGTCGCCGGCGAAGACGCCCCGGCTTCGCTGGCCGACGTTGAAATAGGGCGAAACGAACCAGCGGCCGGCCTCGTTCAACGGCTGGTAGAACTCAGTGAACAGGTGCGTGTCCTGGCCGATCTGGACCTCGGTCAGCCACTCGCCGCCGAGGCGGTTGAGCCAGGTCCTGCGGTACTGGAACAGCAGGTTGAACTGGCTGTCGCCCTGGAAGTCGCTCGCCAGGCCCAGGCCGAAGCGCAGGTAGTCGGGCCCCCACGACTTCTCCCTCGGCTCGATGACCAGGGCGCGCGGGCCGGCGTCGCCGCCGCTCAAGTGGTAGCTGATGCTCTCGAAGTCGCGGCGGCCGTAGATGCGCCGCAGATCGGCGCCCAGCTTTTCCTCCGAAAGCGGCTCGCCGGGCCTGCTCTCGACCAGGGCGCGCAGCACCTCGGGGTTGGTGCGCTGCAGCCCTTCGACGCGGATCTCGTCGACGGTGCCCAGGCCTCTGTCCTCGGCGACCTGCGTCGCGCGCAGCGCCGCGTACTGCTCCGGTGGCAGGCTGTAGCGCTGCAGCGAACCGGCCATTGCCCGGGTCGCCCGCTCGCCGATTGCGATGGCTTCGGCCGAGCGGTCGAACTTGCCGGCCGAGATGTCGCCGAGGTCCGGCGCGATGAGCACGTCCTGCGTTCCCATGCGCTTCAGTTGGTCGTCGACCGTCTGCTTGCCGAGGAAGTTGACGAGTTGCCCGACGACGGTGAGCGCCGACGTGATTTCCTTGCGCGTGAGCGGCGGCGTGGAGATGTTCACGGCGATCACCACGTCGGCGCACAGCTTGCGCGCCTCGTCGATCGGCAGGTTGTTGGCGATGCCGCCGTCGACCAGCAGCCGCCCGTCGATCTCCACCGGCGCGATCGCGCCGGGAACGGACATGCTGGCGCGCATCGCCTGGGCGATGCTGCCGCGGTCGAGCACCACCGATTCGCCGGTCTCGATGTCGGTCGCCATGGCGCGGAACGGGATCGGCAGCTTCTGGAAATCAGTGATGCCGAAGGCCGGTGTCGCCAGGTGCCGGAAGAACGATTCGATCGACACGCCGGCGATGACGCCCTTCGGTAACGCCAGCCCGTCCTCCGTCACGCCGAATTCGGGCGCGAACAGCGTCTTGTAGTCGTCGACCTTGCGCCGCAGCGCGATCTCCTTGCGCGGCGGCTGATCCCTGAAGATCGCTTCCCAGTCGGCTGCGAGGACGAGCTTCTCCATCTCGGCGGGCGTCCTTCCCGAAGCGAAGGTGCCGCCGACGATCGCTCCCATGCTGGTGCCGGTGACGCAGTGGATCGGCACCCGCAGTTCCTCCAGCACCTTGAGCACGCCGACGTGCGCGATGCCGCGCGCGCCGCCGCCGGACAGCGCCAGCCCGATGCGGGGCTTCCCTGCCGCCGCAGCGGACGGGGTCGCCTCCGCCGCCAGCCCGGGAAGGTTCGCCAACAGCAGCGCGACGGCAACGGCAGACGCGAGCGCCGGGGTCTTCAGGGTCGACGAGGCGTTCATGGTCCTGACCTGCATTGGGCTCGATCCGACTTCCTCTCCCGGGAGACCCGGTAGAGCCGGAAGCATAGCGTCAGGCGGCGGACCGGGCGCCCGCCGCGCCTGCCGACCTCACCAGCGGAACGCGGCCGCGACCTGCGGACCGTTGAAGGTCAACTCCTCGATCGGCTTGCCGGACTTCATCTGATAC
>CAZSYX010000030.1:0-33960 GCA_964610575.1 uncultured Burkholderiaceae bacterium | reverse complement strand
TCGAGTCGGTGAAGTACCACTGCAGGCCATACTGCATTTCGTCGCGCAGCGTGACCTCGACGATCGTGGCCTCGATCAGCACCTGGGTGGCCGGCGCATCGAGCCGCTTGAGCGTGTCCTCGATCTTGCGGAACTCCGACGGCGGCGCGTAGATCAGCACCGCGTTGTTCAGGTCGTCGCCGACGATGCGCACGCCGGTGCCGAGAGCGACCGATGCCAGCGCGCCAGTGCCGGTGACATTGACCCGCACGCCCGTCTGCGGCAGGGCCCCGGTGCCCGCTCCAATTCCCGTGGCCGAACGCGTACCCAATCCCCCGGTGCCGCTTCGGGTCGCGGAGGCGCCGAGGGCGGACAGCGGCGAGCCCGTGGCGCTCGTCACTCCCGTCACTCCCCGAAGCCCCGGCGCCACGCCAGAATCCGCCGTCCCGCCGGCGGGTCCGGTCAAGCCGCCGAAGAGCGCGTTGAGCACGCCGGCCAGATGCGTCGCCGAGCCGTTCTGTACCTGGTAGACGAAAAGTCGTGGCTCGGTTTCGGTGCCGCTCGGACGATCGAGCCGCTCGATCCACACCTTGACTTCATCGAGATAGGCCGCCCGCGGCGTGATGACGATCAGGCTGTTCAGGCGCTCCATCGGTATCACGCGCAGTGCGCCCAGCAGCGGGTGCCTGGGCAAGGCAGCCGCAGCCTGGGACTGCGCTGCTGCACCGGCCGCGCCTGCGGCGGCGGGCGGCGCAGCGGGCGCCGCGGCACTGTCGGCAGGCGACACCATCGACCGCAGCGCGCTGTCGACGTCGCGCACGGAGGCGTACTGCAGCGGGAACACGCCGATCGACATGCCCTTGAGCAGGTCGACGTCGAAGATCCGCACGATCTCCAGCCAGCCATCGATCTGGTTGCGCGAGCCGGCAAGGATCAGCAGGTTGCGCATGATGTCGGTGCGCAGGATCGCCTCCGGCCGGGCGATCGGCCGCAGGATCTCCGCCATTTCGGCTGCGCCGATGTACTTCAGCGGCACGATCACCGTACCGAAGCCCGGCGGCAGCGGAGACTGCTCGATTCGCTTGGGCACCGGCACCACGCCGCGCAGCGCATCCGGCGGGCCGACATGGAAGACGCCGGCCCCGTCCTGCGCCATCAGCAGGCCGTTGGCCTGCAATGCCGCCTCGAGCACCGACAGCGCCTGGTCGGCCGGCACCGGCGCGGCGGTCGACACGGTGACCGTGCCGCCGATCGGCTGGTGCAGCACATAAGTGAAGCCGAGCAGTTCCCCGAGCACGGCATGCACGACCTCGCGCACCGGCGCCTGCTCGAACTTGAACGAGACATCCTGCGCTGCCGGCGCGCGCCCCGCCTTGGCACGGGCGGGCGCGAGGACGGTGTCGGTGCCCTTGAAGAAGCGAGCCGCGGATTCGCTGGCGGCGGGCGGCGCGGGCTCCTCCCTGGCCGGCGCCGCGGTGGCGGCGCGCGGTCGCGTTGCGGGCATCGATGCGCCGACACCCTTGTCCTGCGACCCGCCGCTGGACACGAGGCTGCCGTCGCCCGCGTACAGCGTCTGCGCCGACTCGGCCGCCGCCGGCGCGCCACTGCTCGAGGGCGCACCGGAGCCCCGCGCCGCTTCCCCTGCCGGCGCGGTCATCTGCGGTGTCGACGTGCACGCAACCACCAGCGCTATCGCCAGGCAGGCGACAGCAACGGACAGAACACGGGAAACGGGATGCATGCGACCTCTTTCGTGTCTTCTATGGCTATGGCAAGAGCGGCGGCAGCCCGCGGGCGGCGCGCCGCTGATTGATTCGATCGAGCCTTTGCTGCCGGTCCTCCGGGCTCGCCTGCGGCTCCGCACGGGAGCGAGATCCAGCGCGCGCAGACGATGCGCGCTGCGACGTCGCGGGGGCGGTGGCCTCTGCCGGACGGACCTGCTCGGCGGCTGCCGCCTGGGAGGCGTCTGGTGGGCTGCCCTTGCCGGCGGCGGCAGGCGCCGCCGGCGCCACGCTGCTCAAGGCCAGTTCCAGTTGTCGGCGCTGGCCGTCGGCGCGCACCAGCTCGGCGCTTCGGCCCGCGCCACCGCCGGCGACTTTCCACCCGCCGATGCTTTCGCCGATCGCCACCCGCTCGACCTTGCCGCCTCTCAAGACGACGATTCCGCCGCGCTCGCCGGTGCCATAGGTGCCCAGCAGACGCACGTCCTTCAGGGAGTCCGCCGCCGCCTGTGCTTCCACCTCAGGATCCTTCTTCGGCGCGGGCCTCCGGTTCACGGCGAACAGCGGGCGTTCCACGGTTTCCCGATAACGCGCGACATCCGCGGGCTCGGACGCCGGCGCCGCGGCCAGGTCTTCGAGCGACGGCGGCAGCGCCGTCGGTTCGGTCCAGCGAATGCGGTCGTCCTCGCTCCACAGGTAGGCCAGTCCTCCCGCAAGGGCGACGTTGACGGCCAGCGCCGCAGCGATTGCGTTCAGCCTCATGACTGCAACCTCAGGACGGTCACCGTGAGCCGGCAGGAAACGATCGGCGTGCCGTCTTCCGCGAAACGCCCGCTCGATTGCAGGACGACCGTGTCGAACGTCATGCGCGGCGCTTCCGCCTGCAGCGCAGCCAGCGCGACCTGCACGCCGCTGAGCGCGCCTTCGGCCTGCAGCGAAACGCCGACACGTTCGAAGCCCGCTTCTCCGCGCGGCGGGAGTACCTGGCTCGATGTCACGGTGAGGCCGGCCGTCTGCAGCGCGCGGCGGGCAAGCTGCTGCAGGTCGTTACCCACCTGGGCGGCGTCACGGTCGGCGGTGTGGCCGAGCCGCGGCAGGGCCGAACGCGCCTGCTTCAGCCCCTCCTCCAGCTGGGCGCCGGCATCGCGCAGGCCCATCAGGCGCGCGTAACGCGGCTCGATTTCCTCGAGGCGCTCGGCCGCCCACAAGTGCTTGCGCACGACGTACTGGCCGGCCACGAGGACCAGTGCCAGCACCGCCCCCAGAGTGACGGCCACGGAGATCAGGGCCCGGCGCTGCAGCAGGTTCATTGCTGTTTCACCTCGCCGCCGACGCGGAATTCGATCGTGAATCCCTCCTTGCTCCCGGCAGGCGCCTTGGCGATCCCCGACGGCGCCCGAACGTCGCGGAAGGCCGGGTTCGCGCCCAGCGTCTGCAACAACTGCGCGGCGTTCTCCGCCTGGCCAATGATTCTCACCGTGGCGCCCCCGGTGATCTCCAGACGCGTGAGGGTCGCATCGTCGGGAAGCTGGCGCGTGATCTGGTCGATCAGCGCGACCACGTCCTGGCCCTGCTCGGAGACCTTGCCGAGCAGGCGAACCTGATCGCCCAGCCTGGCCAGTTCATCGCGCATCTGCGCCTGCGGCTTGACGGTGCGCGCCAGCTCCTCGCTCTTGCGGATCGCCTCGAGGGCACGCTCGCGCAACTGCAGGGTCGGCGTCATGGCCAGCGCCGCGAGCAGCACCGCCGTTGCCGCCAGCAGCCCGAAGAGCGCCAGGCGCATCCGGCGCGCGCGCGCCAGTCGCGCCGGCTCGCCATAGCCAGGGATCACGAAAGGCCGCTCGCCGCCGACCCAGACCTCGGGCTGAACGCCGCCGAGGCGCGGCCCGAGCGCTGCCAACTGCTGCTCGATCAGCGGCCGCGACGTCAGCGCGATTTCGACCCGCAGCCGGTCGCCGCGCTCGACGTCGTAGCCCCAGAGGAGCTCGTCCTCCGGAAACGGGCTCGCGGAACGTGCATCGAGTTCGACGGCCTGCCGCAGTTCCTCCTCGGTCAGCCGTGGCAGCACGAGCGAGCGGCGCAACAGCGAGTCCTCGGCAAGTTCGACCGCGGCAAAGCGAACGCGCGCCGGCGCAGCGATCCGCCGCGCCGACACACCCTGCCGTACCGACTCCGTGCCGTCGGCGTGAAACACCCGCACGGCGTCGTCGGGCGTGAGCCAGCGCAACGCCGGCCAGCGCAGCGCCTCCGCCCAGCCGTCGCGCAGATAGCCGGGCACGGCTGCCAGGTCGATGCCGAACAGCCGCATGCTGCTTCGATCGAGGGTCACCGCCATCGTTTCAACCGTTGAGCCCTGCTTCGACGACGCGCTCTGCCCACAGTGTCTCCCACGCGAGACCTTCCTGCGCAGAGGCCACGTCGAGAATCCTTCGCGTGACGAGAAAGGCGCCGCTCGACAGCGGCACCGATGCCTCGATGAGGTAGCGCGACGACGGCGAGCGCGCGACGAACGCGGCCGGAAACCGTGTCGTATCGGCCAGCGCGCCGCTCGTTTCCCGCGCGCCTGCGTATGCGCTGGCAATCTGCTCGTTGCCGGCAGCGAGGACACGCAGCACCGGCAGCGGGGCGGCAGCGGGATCGACGCGCCCATTGCCCCCGAGGTGCACGGTGACCAGTGGCCGGATCCTGTCGTAGAGATCGAAGTCGATGTCGAGGACCTGCAGCAGATCCTCGGGCGACTCGAACGGGCCGCCGCGCGTGCGGAACGGCGAACCGGCCGCGGCATAGGCGGAATCCTCCGCGCCGTCGGGCTGGGGCTGGTCGTCGATGTCACGCCAGTCGATGATCCGCTGCGCCAGCCGGGCAGCGCGGCCACGGTCGACTTCACCGGCAATAGCGATCAGGTTGGTCAGCAGCGGCTCCTGGGCGGAATTCAGGTCGATGAGCCCGGTCAGGGGCACGATCCGAATACCGACCGCCACCTGTTCAAAGGAGACCTCGGAGCGCTGCAGCCGGCTTTCCCGGTTCTGTGCGCCGGCCAGTTCCCGCGCGGCAAGGATCACACCCGCGTCGCCGAGCGCGCCCGCCGCCGCCATCTCGCGAAACGACGCCACCGTCCGCACTTCGCCGCGGACCGCGTAGAGCACCCCGGTCGCGGTGACCATCAGCGCGGCCACCATCCAGAGCACCGCCACGAGCGCGAGTCCGCCGGACCGGGCCGCGCGCGGCCACGAGGCCGTGGTCCGCAGCGCCGCCGACGGGCGGTGGAGATCGCGCAGCGTCCGCGGCATGGTCGACCGTTCCCGCATCTTCATCACAGCGGCCCGACCTCCACGCCGCCACGCCCCACCTGCCTTGGGCTTGAGATGGGCAACACGGCAACGATCATCTCGGGCCATGGCAGCCTGTCGCTGACCACGCTCATGCCGATCCGCCGCGGCAGGCGGTCGACGTGCGGCCACTCGGCGAGCCACTGCTCGCCTGACTCGAGGTCGTCCTGGTAGCGGAAACGGACCTCGCTGACCGCAATCGCCATGGCGCGCGACTGCACCACACCCGGATCCAGCGGCGCCTCGAATCCGGGGACGTAGGGGAAGAACTCCAGCACGAGTGCTGCCGGCTCCGGCGCGGTGGCCGGACGCCCATAGAGGTGGAAGCGATACAGGCCGCCCGCGCCATGGCGGGCCGGCATGACACCGATCCAGCGCATGGCATCGGCGCTGCCGACGAAATCGATCTGCTTCTGCGCGCCCGCCGGCGTGGCCCGCGGGCGCGGAGAGACCGTTGCCATGACGGAGCGCAGGAACCGCTCACTGACGCGCAGGTCGTCGTCGGCGCGGATGCGCTCGTCGATGCGCGTCTCCGACTGCGCGAACGACCGCATCGCGGTGAGCAGGCCGAGCATCAAGAGCGACAGCAAGGCCACGGCGACCAGCACCTCGACCAGCGTGAAGCCCCGGCGCAGGCGCAGCGTCATCGCCCCGCCCGCTTCGCCCGCACCACCTGCTGCGGCCGCAGGCTGACCAGGGAAAGGTCCCTCTCGCGCAGGCCGTCCGACCAGGCGACGTCGACCTGCACCCGGTGCAGCGGCACGCCCGCCCCGCCGCCAGGCTCGTACGGCGCGCTCGCCACCGACCAGCGAAAGCCGCCCCACTGCCCGGCTTCGTTCCAGCCCTCGGCCGGAACGGACTCGCGCATCTGCAGCACCGATTCGCCGATCGCCACGGCGCGGCTGTAGGCGGACAGGTCACCGACGGTGCGCACGCCGCCGCCGACCGCGCGATAGAGCACGCCGAGCGCGATCGCCATGATCGCTAGTGCGACGACCACTTCCAGCAGCGTGAAGCCGGCCGACCGGAGCGGGGCATGCCTCATTGCGACAGCCTTTCGAGCGACACCCGCCCGTCGAGCCAGTCGGTGCGCAGCCGCGCGCCGGTGCCCGATGGCCGGATCACCTCGATGCTGCCGCCGGTGGCATTGCCGCCGGGAAAGAAGCGGATGCGGGCGACGTTGTTGACGAGGTCGGTGTCGGCGACCGTGGCGCGAACGATGACGCTCTCCGGCAACTCGCGCGTCAGACCTCCATCGACGCCGTACCGCCGCCCGCCCATGTCGACGCTGAACGCGACCACCCGGCCGCCGGAGATCGCCGCGTTCCTGGCTTCGGTCAGCCCGGCGGCGATCGTCCGCAGGGTGTCGCGGTAGTCGGTCGATTCGCGATAACGCTGCAGCGCCGTCGGCGCGACGGCCAGCAGGGCAGCGGCGATCGCCAGCACCACCAGCAGTTCGACCAGCGTGAAGCCGCGCGCGTGAGTCATGACGATGAGGGCAGGATCGATTCCGTCGGCGGCGTCGCTACGGGCGGGTGTTGCGAACGTCGGCGTTCTCGCCCTCGCCGCCCGGTGCGCCGTCGGCGCCCAGCGAAAGGATCTCCGGCTCGGCCGTCCCCGCAAACGAGTACTTGTATGGCCGGCCCCACGGATCCTCGGGCACCGAGCTGCCCTTCAGGTAGGGGCCGTTCCAGCCGCGTGCATTCGCCGGCCTTTTCACCAGCGAGTCCAGCCCTTCCTCGTTGGTCGGGAAGCGGCCGACGTCGAGCTTGAACAGTTCGAGGCTCTTCTCGAGATCGGCGATCTGAATGGCGGCCGTCTTGCTCTTGGCACCGCCGAGCTGCCCGAGGAAGCGCGGGCCGACCAGCCCGATCAGCAGCCCGAGAATGGCCAGCACGACCAGCAGTTCGATCAGCGTGAAGCCGCCTGCGCGCCTCAGCGGCGCCGATTTCCTGGTTTCAGAGTGCAAGTTCATTGACGGTGAGAATTCCCATGAGGATCGAGACGATCACGACGGCGATGACCAGGCCCAGGCCGAGGATCAGCAGGGGCTCGAGAAGCGTCAGGCCACGCTTGATGCCGGTTTCGACCTTGCGGTCGAGGATCGTTGCCAACTCCAGCACCATCTTGTCGAGGGTGCCGGTCTCCTCGCCCACCCGCACCAGGTTGATCGCCAGCGGCTCGAAGCTGCCGGTGGCGGCGAGCGCCTCGGCCAGGCGCCCGCCCGACTTGACCTTCGGCGCCACGCCCTTGATCGAATCGCGCAGCTGCGCGTCCTCCAGCGTCTCGCCGGCGATGCCGAGCGCGGTGAGGATCGGCACGCCGTTGCCGAGCAGGGTGCCGAAGGTGCGGGTGAAGCGGGCCAGGTTGTATTCGTGGCGCACCCGGCCGAGCACCGGCAGGCGCGCCAGGCGGGCCTGCCACCAGCGCTGGCCGGTGGCCGAGCGCAGCCAGCGCGCAAAGGCATAGCCGCCCAGGACGAGCCCGACGAGCAGATACACGCCGTAGTCGAGCACGAGGTGCCCGGCGCCGAGCACGAGGCGCGTTGCCAACGGCAGCGCCTCCTTGGCGTCGCGGAACAGCGGCTCGAACTGCGGCACGATGAAGATGAGGATGGCGAGCACGGAGAGCACCGCCACCGCCAGCAGGATCGCCGGATAGATCAGGGCGGAAACGACGCTCTCGCGCAGCGCGCGCATGCGTTCCAGGTGCTCGACCAGCCTTGTGAGCACCGCGCCGAGCTGGCCGCTCGCCTCGCCCGAGCGGACCATGTTGACGTAGAAGGGGCCGAACAGTTCGCCGCGAGCGGCGAGCGCACGCGACAGCGGCGTGCCGCCCTTGACCGCCTCGAGGATCTGCCCGACCAGCGCCGCCACCGGCGGGCGGTGGTCCATGCCGAGCATGACGCGCAGCGCGCCGTCGAGCGGCAGCCCGGCGCGCAGCATCACCGCCAGTTCCGAGGTCAGGGCAAGAATCTCCGCACGGGTCGGCTTGTCGCCGCCCATCGACCAGCGCCGCCGCGGGCTGCGCGCCACTCCCGCCGTTGCGGTCATCGGCGCAGCGGCGCGGTCGAACACGCCCACCGGCGTCAGGCCCTGGTCGACCAGACGCCGTATCGCCTCGTCGCGGCTGCGCGCTTCGATCCGGCCTTCGACGACGCCACCGCTGGCGCTGGCCGCCTTGTAGGCGAACTCAGCCATCGGTCTGGTCCTGCGTCACCCGCATTACCTCCTCGAGGCTGGTGACGCCGGCTGCGACCTTGCGCAAGCCGTCTTCGTAAAGCGTGACGAGACCGCGCTGGCGCGCGATCTCCTGCAACTGCGACGCGTCCGCGCCGCGCAGGATGGCCTCGCGCACGACGTCATCGACCACCAGCAGCTCGTGAATCGCGGCGCGGCCCCAGTAGCCGGTGCCGCGGCAATGAGTGCAACCGGGCGCCGTACAGGCGACCTGGCCCGGCTGGAGAAACCGAGCCAAGCCGCTGCTGGCAACAAGCTCCGGCGGCAGGTCAGCCGGCTGCCGGCAGTGCTCGCACAGGCGGCGCACCAGCCGTTGCGACAGCACGCCGTTGACGGTGGAGGTGATCAGGTAGCGCTCCACGCCCATGTCGGTCATCCGCACCACGGCGCTGGCGGCGGTGTTGGTGTGCAGCGTCGACAGCACCAGGTGCCCGGTCAGCGCCGACTGCACCGCGATCTGCGCGGTCTCGCCGTCGCGCATCTCGCCGATCATGATGATGTCCGGGTCCTGGCGCAGGATCGACCGCAGCGCGCTGGCGAAGGTCAGGCCGATCTGCGGATGCACGTGGATCTGGTTGATGCCGTCGAGCTGGTACTCGACCGGATCCTCGACCGTCAGGATCTTCAGCGCGTTGGCGTCGAGCTTGGCCAGCGCGCCGTACAGCGTCGTGGTCTTGCCGGAGCCGGTCGGCCCAGTCACCAGCAGGATGCCGTGCGGCCGCGCCAGCAGCGACTCGAACCCCGCCAGAGTGTCCGGGCTGAAGCCGAGCTCGGCCAGACCGAAGCGCATGCTGGCGCGGTCGAGCACGCGCAGCACCACGCTTTCGCCGTGCACCGTCGGCACGGTGGACACGCGCAGGTCGAGTTCGCGGCCCTTCACCCGCGTCTTGATGCGGCCGTCCTGCGGCAGCCGGCGCTCGGCGATGTTCAGTTGCGCCAGCAGCTTCATCCTTGAGACGACCGCCGCCGCCAGCCGCGGCTCGATCACCTCGTAGGTATCGATCACGCCGTCGACCCGGTAGCGCACGTGCAGCCCGTCGTCGAACGGCTCCAGATGGATGTCCGAGGCACGCAGGTCGGTGACCCGGCTGATCAGCACGTTGACCAGGCGGATGACCGGCGCTTCGCTGGCCAGGTCGCGCAGGTGCTCGACGAAATCGCTGGCCGAGGCGGCATCCGCCTCTTCCGCCTCCGCGTCCTGCTGCTCGTCGCCTTCGAGCGCGCGCGCCAGCGCCGAATCGATCTCCGACTCGACGCCGATCGCCGCACTGACCCGAAGACCGCTGGCCAGTCGGAGTGCCCGCACCGCGAACTCGTCCTGCGGCGTGGCCATCACCACGTGCAGCACCTCGTCGCGGACGTCGAGGGGCAGGATGCGGTGCGTGCGGAAGAATGCCGGGGCAACCTGCCTGACGATCGGCGGCACGGCCGGGAACGCGTCGGCCAGCACCAGCGGCAACTGCATCTGCGCCGCCAGGGCAGTAGCCACGTCGAGTTCGGAAACCAGGCCCAGGCGCACCAGCACCCGGCCGAGCAGCCCGCCCGTTTCCCGCTGCGCGGTGAGGGCGCGATCGAGATCGCGCGCCGAGATCTTGCCCTCGGCGACGAGGCGTTGCCCGAGCAGGATGCGTTCCTCGGCAACTTCGGTCGATGATTGTTCAGCGATCAGCAATATGGACTCCGCCACGGTCGGCGCGCCCGCGAATCAAGGACGTGGCAGCCCGCCGTCATCCGGCATGGGGCTCGATCGCAGGCCACCGACACTAGCCTGCCCCGGCGGTAACCAACCGGCAAAGTTTGTCACGAATCGTATCGGCGCCCAGCGCAGCCCCGGTCAGTCAGGCAGCAGATCGCGAACCAGTTTCGCAACACGCACCGTTGCCCCGCGGTGCGCGGTGGCGAAGTGCAGCGCCGCCGTGCCCATCGACGCGAGCCGGTCGCGGTTGCCGCAAAGCTCGTCCATCGCCGCCAGCGCCTCGTCGGCATCGCGCACCTGCAACGCCGCGCCGGCGGCGATGGCGTCGGCAGCCGCCTGCGCGAAGTTGAACGTGCTCGGCCCGAGCACCACCGGCGTGCCGACCGCGCAGGCCTCGATCAGGTTCTGTGCGCCGAAGTTGCGCAGGCTGCCGCCGATCAGCGCCACGTCGGCGGCGGCGTAGTACAGCGCCATCTCGCCCATGGTGTCGCCGAGCAGCACGGTGCCCGGCGGAACGCTCGCCGGCCACGCTCCCCGCGAACGGCGCAGGCAGGCGAGGCCCTTGCCTTCGATCAACTGCGCCACCTCGTCAAACCGCTGCGGGTGCCGCGGCACGATCAGCAAATTGGGGTCAGAGTCGAATTTCCCGCGGTGACGCATCCAGGCGTCGAGCACAAGGGCTTCTTCCCCTTCGCGCGAACTGGCGAAGAGCCAGACGGGTTGCGCACCCCACGCGGCGCGCTGCGCGCGGCCGGCATCAACCAGTGCCTCGTTCACCGCCAGGTCGAACTTCAGGTTGCCGGCGACATCGATAGGTTTCCTGTACCAGCGCGCAATCCGTGCCCGGTCGCTCTCGCTCTGCGCGGCGATCCGGTCGAGGCCCTCCGCCGCCGGCCTGAGCAGCACCGCGAAGCGCTGGCCGCGCGCAGTGGATCTTTCCGAGAGCCGGGCGTTAGCCAGCAGCATCCGCACGCCGGCGCCGCGCGTCGCGTGCAGCAGGTTCGGCCAGATCTCGGTCTCCATGACCACACCCACCGACGGGCGCACCTCGCGCAGGAAGCGCGCCACCGCGAAGCGCAGGTCGTACGGCAGGTAGCGCTGCACGACCCGCCCCGGCAAGGCAGCGACGATCGACTGGCCGACCGCGCGACCGGTCGGCGTCATGTGCGTGAGGAGGAACGACGCTTCAGGCAGGTCGCGCGCGAGGTGCTCGATCAGCGGTTGCGCGGCGCGTGTCTCGCCGACCGACACCGCATGGATCCATATCAACGGGCGGCCGGACGGCGGCTCGGACCCATGGCCGAGAAAGCGTTCACCCCAGTGCCGGCGGTACTCAGGCTGGGCAAGGCTTCGCCACAGCAGGTAAAGCGCGGCCAGAGGCGCCGCCAGCCACCAGGCTGCCGAATAAGCGGCGAGCGCAAGGCGTTGCCGCGTCGTCACGGCGTTTGCGGCGCGACGGCGCCCGCGGCAAGCAGCTCGTCGACGGCGGCGACCACGGCGGCGACGGTCGGCGCTGCGCTCACGCCGCCGAGGCTGGCACAGAGCGCCGAACCGGCGATGCCGACCAGCCGCGGATCGTAGTCGCAGAAGATGCCGATCGTCGGCGCACCCAGCGCGGCCGCCAGGTGCGACAAGCCGGTGTCCAGCCCGACGACGATGCGGGCGCGCGCGAGCACCGCCGCCACGGCGTCGATCCCGCATCGCGGCGCGACCCACGCATCGGCCATGGCGGCAGCGCGCGCCCGCGTGTCCTGCTCCTCGGCTGCGCTGCCGGCGAAGAGGAGCGAGCGCAGGCCGCGGGCGTGCAGTGCGCGCTCGACCGCGCGCCAGCGCTCGTCCGGCCAGCGCTTGGTGACCCGACTGGCGTTGGTCAGCAGCACTGCGTAGGGCCTCGACGTCGCATCGACCCACTCGGGACCGGCAACGGACGGCGCTCGCAGCCCGAAGGATGGCGACGCGGCGGCGTCGGTGGCGCACGCCGACTGGCCGAGCGCGCGATTGCGCTCGATCGCGTGCCGGTCACGTCGCACCGCCACGGCATGCGTGTACAGCAGCGCCGCCAGCGGTTCGCGGGCGCTGGCCCGGTCGAAGCCCCAGCGTGGTCCTCTTGCCCAGCGCGCCATCCAGGCGCTCTTCAGCAGCCCCTGGCAGTCGAGGATTGCGCTGTAGCGCTGCGCGCGCAGTTGCTCTTTGGCCGCTCGCACCTCGCGCCAGGTCGCTGCCGAGAACGGAGCCCGCCGCCAGCGGCGTACGGCGACGCTGATGACGCGGTCGACCGCCGCGTGCATGCGCGGGATGGCGGCGAAGCTTTCCTCGACCAGCCAGTCGATTGCCGCAGACGGGAAGCGGCGCGCCAGGTCACTTGCGAGCGGCGCGGCGTGCACCACGTCGCCCATCGAAGACGTCTTGACGATCAGGAACCGCTCGCCGCTCCTCTGCATAGCGGCGGCGATTCTAGGCGCGCACGGGTGCCCAGACTCAGAACGGCAGCTTTGCGTCGGGCTTGATCGCCAGCAGCGCCCGGCGAAAATCGGCCTGAATGCGCGCCAGCGCGGCGGCATCGTCCGCCTCGAAGCGCAGCACCACCACCGGCGTCGTGTTCGACGGCCGCGCCAGCCCGAAGCCGTCGGCGTACTCGACGCGCACGCCGTCGATGGTGATCACCTCGCGCGCGGCGGCGAACTTCGCCTCGCGCTGCAGGCGCTCGACGATCGAAAAGTTCTCGCCCTCGGCGGTCTTCAGGTGCAGTTCGGGCGTGCTCACCGCATCCGGCAGCGCGTTGAGCACCGCCGACGGATCGCTGTTGCGCGACAGCAGTTCGAGCAGCCGCGCTCCTGCATACATGCCGTCGTCGAAGCCGGGCCAGCGGTCGTTGAAGAAGATGTGCCCGCTCATCTCGCCGGCCAGCGGCGCGCCGCTTTCCTTCAGCTTGGCCTTGATCAGCGAGTGGCCGGTGCGCCACATGGTCGGCCGGCCGCCGTGCGCAGTGATCTCGCGCGCCAGATTGCGCGAGCACTTGACGTCGAAGATGATCTCGGCGCCGGGGTTGTTCTGCAATACGCCACGGGCGAACAGCATCATCTGCCGGTCGGGGTAGATGATCTTGCCGTCCTTGGTGACGACACCGAGCCGGTCGCCGTCGCCGTCGAAGGCCAGGCCGATCTCGGCGTCGGTCTCGCGCAGGCAGCGGATCAGGTCCTGCAGGTTCTCCGGGTGCGCCGGGTCGGGATGGTGGTTCGGGAAGCTGCCGTCGACCTCGCAGAACAGTTCGATCACTTCGCAGCCGAGCATCCGGTACAGCGCCGGGGCGAAGGCGCCGGCCACCCCGTTGCCGCAGTCCACCGCGATCTTCATCGGCCGCGCCAGCTTCACGTCGCCGCCGATGCGCTGGAAGTAGGCATCGCGCACATCGGCCGTGCGCAACGGCCCGGGCGCCGCGGCGCGCGGCGCGCTGCCGCGCTCGACGATCTGCCTCAGCTTCTGGATCGTCTCGCCGTACAACGTCACCCCGCCGAGCACCATCTTCAGCCCGTTGTAGTCGGGCGGGTTGTGGCTGCCGGTGATCTCCACGCCCGAGCCGGTACCGAGCAGATGCGTCGACAGGTACAGCATCGGCGTGGCCACCATGCCGACATCGACCACGCCGGTGCCCGTGGAGCGGATGCCTTCGATCAGCGCGTCGCGCAGCTTCGGACCGGAAAGACGGCCGTCGCGGCCGACGACGATCTCACTATTGCCGAGCCCGAGCGCCTCGGCGCCGAGCGCCGCACCGATTCTCCGCACGGCATCGGTCGTCAACGTGCGGTCGACGATGCCACGGATGTCATAGGCCTTGAACAACGATGCGTCGACGGCGGGAGTCATGGTTGGCAGGCTTGGAGGGCAGGTTTGAAAGCGGCGCCGAAAGGTCATCCCCGGTGCGTCAGCGGCGGCCGCGCTTTGATTGTACGGTTGCCTGTGCGCAGGTTCGCGCAGAAGGCATCGGTGATAATTCGCGCACGCTCATGGCCTCGCACGCGGGGCACGCCAACAACAATTCCACTGGGGTACGACACCATGCTTGCGGTGATCCTGTCGGGTGGCTCGGGAACCCGGCTGTGGCCGGTTTCGCGCGAGGCCTTGCCCAAGCCATTCATGCGGCTGGGCAATGGTGCTTCGCTGCTGCAGCGGACAGTCGCCCGCGCGGTGGCTGCCGGTTGCCGCGACTGCCTGATCGTCACCAACAAGGAATACGGCTTCCGCACCAGCGAGGAGATCGAGGCGATGCGCACGGCAGCGCCGCGCTCGACGCAACTGCTGCTGGAGCCGGTCGGGCGCAACACCGCGCCGGCGATCGCCGCCGCGGCGCTGTGGGCGGCCGGCGCCGGCCACGACAAGGAGCCGCTGCTGGTGCTGCCGGCCGATCACCTGATCCAGGACGAGGCGCGCTTCTCGATGCTCGTTGCGCAGGCGCGCGAACTGGCGCTGGCCGGGCGCATCGTGCTGTTCGGCATCCGGCCGACCATGCCCGAGACGGGCTTCGGCTACCTGGAGTGCGGGCCGCCCGACGCGGACGGCGCCGCGGTGGTGAAGCGCTTCGTCGAGAAGCCCGACGCCGACAAGGCGACCGAGTACCTTGCCTCGGGCCACTTCCTCTGGAACAGCGGCATGTTCTGCTTCACTCCGGCGACCATCGTCACCGCGCTCGAGCAGCTTGCGCCGGAGGTGATCGAGGCGGCGCGTGCTGCGCTCGCCTACGCCAAGGTCGACGCCAAGTTCACGCATCGGCTCGAGCTCGACGGCGCGACCTTCGAGCAGGCGCCGAACGTCTCGATCGACTACGCGGTGATGGAGCGGGCGGAGAACGTGGTCGCGCTGCCGGGCGACTTCGGCTGGAGCGACATCGGCTCGTGGAAGGCGGTGGCGCAGGAACTGCCGGCCGACGCCGCCGGCAACACCGTCAGCGGCGAGGTGGTCATGGCCGACTGCAGGAACACGCACATCCAGAGCGAGGACCGGCTGGTGGCCGCCGTCGGCCTGCGCGACGTGGTGGTCGTGGACACGCCGGACGCGCTGCTGGTGTGCGATCGCAACTCGACGCAGAAGGTCAAGGACGTGGTGGTCGAGCTGAAGCGGCGCGATCACGAGTCGCACCGGCTGCACCGCACGGTGGCCCGCCCCTGGGGCACCTACACGACGCTGCAGGAAGGGCCGCGCTTCAAGATCAAGCGGATCGAGGTGAAGCCCGGCGCGTCGCTGTCGCTGCAGATGCACCATCACCGCAGCGAGCACTGGGTGGTGGTCAGCGGCACCGCGAGAGTGACGGTGGGCGACAGGGACGTCCTGCTGGCGCCGAACGAGTCGACCTACGTTCCGGTCGGCAGCCAGCATCGGCTGGAGAACCCCGGCCGGGTGCCGCTGACGCTGATCGAAGTGCAGTGCGGCGACTACGTCGGCGAGGACGACATCGTGCGCTTTGACGACAAGTACGGACGGACCGGCTGACCCATCATGAGCATCACCTCGACCCCGGCCTGGCAGGCCCTGCTGCGGCATCGCCAGGCGCTTTCATCTTTCCGTCTCGACACTGCGCTGCGCGACGATGCGGCGCGGACGCGCTCGTGGCACTTCGAGGCCGCCGGCATCGAAGCCGACCTGTCGCGCAACCTGGCCACCGCCGAGACCTGGCCGCTGCTGCTGGCGCTGGCCGATGCGGCGGAGCTTCCGCGCTGGCGCGAGCGGCTGTTCGCTGGCGAGCCGATCAACAACACCGAAGGCCGGCCGGCGTGGCACACGGCGCTGCGCACCGCGCCGGCCGACGGCGCGGTCGCCCGCAAGGTCGGCGAGGAGCGGGTGCGCATGCTCGATTTCGCCGAGCGGCTGCGCACCGGACAGGTCAAGGGCGCGAGCGGCAAACCGATCGAGACGGTGATCTGCATCGGCATCGGCGGCTCGGATCTTGGCCCGCGGCTGGTGACCACTGCGCTCGGTGAAGCGTCCGGTCCGATTCGCCTGCACTTCGTCAGCAACATCGACCCGGTCGAACTCGACATTGCGCTGGCGCAGGCCGCACCGGAATCGACGCTGATCGTCGCCATCTCCAAGAGCTTCACTACGCTGGAGACGCTGGAGAACGCCCGCGCCGCGCTGGCCTGGCTGAAGGAGCGCGTGCCCGGAATCGACACCCGCCGGCACCTGGCGGCGATCACCAGCCAGCCCGAACGCGCGCAGGCCTTCGGCGCCGATGCAAGCCTCGTGTTCACCTTCGCCGATTGGGTCGGCGGCCGCTACTCGCTCTGGTCGGCCTGCGGGCTGCCGATCGCCATCGCCCACGGCGCCGCCGCGTTCAACGAACTGCTGCGCGGAGCGAGCGCGCTCGATCGACACTTCGTCGAAGCGCCACAGGCGCACAACCTGCCGCTGCTGCTCGGCGCACTCGGTGTCTGGTACGTCAACTTCTGGGGCTGCGGCTCGCGCGCGGTGATGCCCTATGCGCAGCGGCTGCGCCACCTGCCGGCCTACCTGCAGCAACTGGAGATGGAAAGCAACGGCAAGCGCGTCGATCGCGACGGCCGGACGCTGGCGTACGACACCTCGCCGGTGGTCTGGGGCGAAGCCGGCACCACCGCCCAGCACAGCGTCTTCCAGTTCCTGCACCAGGGCACGTTCTTCTCGCCGGTGGATTTCGTCACCGCTGCCTGCTTCGAGAGTTCCGCGGAGCAGCGCGAGCGGCTGCTCCATGCCAACGCGCTGGCACAGGCCGATGCGCTGGCGC
Source organism: uncultured Burkholderiaceae bacterium (assembly GCA_964610575.1). Classification (GTDB taxonomy): domain Bacteria; phylum Pseudomonadota; class Gammaproteobacteria; order Burkholderiales; family Burkholderiaceae_F; genus JADJWR01. The sequence continues at coordinate 17,242 of CAZSYX010000030.1, read as the reverse complement.
TGGGCGAGGCGGCGCTGAAACCCTCGGGCAGCGCCAAGGCCGCCTACGCCATCGTGCCCGGCAACCGGCCGAGCACGTTCATCACGCTGCCGCGCGTCGACGCTTTCTCGGTCGGCGCCCTGCTGGCCCTTTACGAGCACCGCACGTTCGTCCAGGGCGTGCTGTGGCAGATCAACAGTTTCGATCAGTGGGGCGTGGAGATCGGCAAGCAGCTGCTCAAGCAGCGCCTGGCCGACTGAACGCGCCGGACGGGACGAACGCAATGTCTACGAAGAGAGTGCGCAAGGCAGTGTTCCCCGCGGCCGGTTTCGGCACGCGCTTCCTGCCCGCAACCAAGGCGATGCCGAAGGAAATGATGCCGGTGCTCGACAAGCCGCTGATCCAGTATGCGGTCGAGGAAGCGGCCGAGGCCGGCATCGAGCAGATGATCATCATCACCGGCCGCAACAAGCGGGCGATCGAGGACCATTTCGACCGCGTGCCGGAGCTGGAGCAGGAGCTGCTGGCCAAGGGCAAGCACGACCTGTACGAAGCGCTGCACTCGGCCACGCCGGAGGGCGTCAGCTTCATCTTCATCCGCCAGTCCGAGCAGCTCGGCCTCGGCCATGCGGTGCTGTGCGCGCAGCCGGTCGTGGGAGACGAACCCTTCGCGGTGATCCTGGCCGACGACCTGATCGATGCCTCGCCCGGGGTGACCAGCCAGCTGGTCAAGGCCTACGAGCAGTACGGCGCATCGGTGCTGGCCGTGCAGGACGTGCCGCGCTCGGAGACCCGGCGCTACGGCATCGTCGCTTCCACGCCGCTGGACGCTCGCATCGAGCGCGTGACCGGCATGGTCGAGAAGCCGGATCCCGGAGCCGCGCCTTCGACGCTCGCGGTGGTCGGCCGCTACGTGCTGCGGCCCGAGATCTTCGACGAACTCGCGACCACCGAGCGCGGCAGCGGCGGCGAGATCCAGCTGACCGACGCAATTGCCCGCCGCATCCGCCACGGCGAGGTGCTGGCGCTCCGCTTCAACGGCACCCGCTACGACTGCGGCAACAAGGACGGTTTCCTGGCGGCGAACATCGCCTTTGCGCGCAAGGAAGGGCTGCTGCCGCCGCGCCGCGCGGGCGACCCGGAAGAAGTCAGCTTCTCCGGCTGAGCGCGCCCTCGTTTCGCCCCGACAGGTCAGTTCCGGCCGGGTTTGCTTCGACGATCCGCTCGATGAAGTAGCGAGGCCGGCGTTTGGCCTCCACATACAGCTTGCCCAGGTACTCGCCGATCACGCCGAGCGAAAGCAACTGGATGCCGCCGAGGAAGTAGATCGGCAGCGTGATCGACGCCCAGCCGGGCACCGCGCGGCTGGTGAAGATGGCCACCCACAGCGTCCAACCCAGCACGATCAGCGAGGCCAGGAATACGACGAACCCGATCGCGCTGATCAGCCGCAGCGGCACGATCGAAAACGACGTGACCGCATTGAGGGCCAGCGAGAGCATGCGGCGCAGCGGGTACTTCGATTCGCCGGCGATGCGCGCCTGTCGCGCGTATTCGACGGTGGCCGAGCGGAAGCCGAGCAGCGGAATGATGCCGCGCAGGTACAGGTTGGTCTCGCCGTACTCGCGCAACGCCTCGATCGCGCGCCGGCTCATCAGGCGGTAGTCGGCGTGATCGCGGACGGTCTGCGCACCGAGCCGTTCCATCAGCCAGTAAAAGCCGCGGGCGGTCTGCCGCTTGAACACCGTGTCGGTGTCGCGGGAGGACCGCACCCCATAGACGACGTCGCAGCCCTGCCGGTGGTGATCGACCATCGCCTCGATGGCGTTGATGTCGTCCTGCAGGTCGGCGTCGACGCTGACGATCGCGTCTCCCCGCGCCGCGAACAGCCCCGCGAGCAGCGCATTCTGGTGGCCGCGGTTGCGTGACAGCTTCACGCCGACCACCGGCAGGCCCGACGCTGCGTACTCTTCTATCATCGCCCACGTCCGGTCGCGGCTGCCGTCGTCGACGAAAACCAGCCGGCTGTCGTCCGTGATCTTGCCGGCCGCGACGAGCCGGCTGCGTAGTGCCAACAGCTGCCGCGCCGTTTCGGGCAACGCTTCCTGTTCGTTGTAGCAGGGAACGACGATGGAAAGGACAATCATTTGAGCAAGGTCAGTGATAGGCGAGTGTTCCGAAGCGCGAATGCGGGGTGCGCAAGCAGCATCGTCGCAACCGCGTCGCAACTGCGGTCCCGATGAAGCAGTCCGAGTTCGACAAGTTCGCGCACGAGTATGCCGAACTTCACCGGGCCAACATCGCCGCTTCCGGCGAGGGCCCCGAGTACTTCGCAGAGTACAAGATCCGCGATCTCAGGGATCTGTGCGCAACGGCGGGGCACGGCGGGTTGCCCGGCCGCATCCTCGACTTCGGCGCCGGCATCGGCGCCTCGATCGAGCACATCCGCCGCTACTTCCCCGCCGCGCAGCTGACCTGCGTCGACGTATCCGTCGCTTCGCTGCGCATCGCCGCACAGCGGGTTCCCGGCGCCGCCGAGTTCGTCGCCTTCGACGGCAGCCGCCTGCCGTTCGCCGACGGCAGCTTCGACTGCGTCTTTTCCGCCTGCGTGTTCCACCATATCGAGCCGGCACTGCACGTCGGCTTGCTGGCGGAGCTGCGGCGTGTTCTGCGGCCGGGCGGACTGATCATGATCTACGAGCACAACCCGCTGAACCCGCTGACCGTTCAGGCGGTGCGGACCTGCCCGTTCGACGAGAACGCGATCCTGATGCGCGCCGGCACTTTGAAAAGGCGGCTGGTCGACGCTGGCTTCACCGGCGCAACGGCGCGCTACCGCCTGTTCTTCCCGCGCGCGCTGGGCCTGCTGCGCCCCCTCGAGCAGTGGCTGAAGTTGCTGCCGCTGGGCGCGCAGTACTACGTGTTCGACGTTAGATGAGAGCGGCCGCGGGACTGACGTTCCAGTTCGCCAAGTTCGTCGCCGTCGGAGTCCTGAACACGGCTGTCGGACTGACGTTCATCTTTGCCGCCAAGGCGCTGCTCGGCTGGGGCGACCTCGCCGCAAATGCGAGCGGCTACGCAATCGGGCTGGTCACGAGCTTTGCGCTGAACAGGGCCTGGACTTTCCGCGATCGCGGCAGGATTAGCCCCGCACTGCTGCGGTTCCTGGCCGCCTTCGCCGTGGCCTACCTCGCCAACCTGGCGACCGTGTTCGCCCTGCGCGACCTCGCGCACGTCGACTCCTACCTGGCCCAGGCCGCCGGCGTGGTCCCGTACACGATCCTCTTCTTCCTGGCCAGCCGCGCCTTCGTGTTCCTCGACCGCCGGCCGCCAAGATCCGCCGCCTCGACCGACGGCCCGGCGTAATGAGCATTGCCTCGAGCGGCCTGCAGCGGCCGGTGATGCTGGCGCTGACCCTGGCCCTGCTGGCCATCGTGCTTTATCGCGGCATCGCGATCCTGACGAGCAAACCTCTGCTTGCGGTGGCCAACAACTACGACATGATCCGCGTGCAGGCGTGCATCAAGGTCTATCCGCTGCGGGCGCCGGGCATCCCGCCCTGGGCCGGAAGCGGCGATGCCCCGATCGAGCGCTATCGCTTCCGGCACGACGTCGACGCCCCCTGCCTGCGCTCGACCGAAGTCCTCTTTGCCCGGCTCGCGCGACCGCTGTTCATGGCCGAGTCGCTGCGCAGCGGCGACGGCAGCTTCTCGATCCGCTGGCTGGGCACGGTCAAGTTCGCGGTGTTCTTCGCTGTCGCGGTCGGGTTCACCGTCGCCTGGTGGCGGCGCGGCCAGATCGGCGCGGCCGTCGCCAACGCGGCCGTCGCGGCCGTCGTGCTGACCGATCCGGCGATCACGCTGTACCTCAACGGCTTCTATGCCGAGTACTCGACCGTGCTGTTCGGCTACGCGAGCATTGCCGGCGCCGCGCTGTTGATTGGTGGGCCGCGGCCGCCGGGCTTCGTCTCGCTGGCGCTGCTTGTGCTTGCTGTCGCCGGCTTCGTCGGGACCAAGATCCAGCACATCGGGCTCGGACTGCTGCTCGCCTTCGCCATGGCCCTGCCGGCGATCGCGCGCGTGAAGGTCGGCGGCCGCATCATCGCTGCGGTTGCCGCAGGCGGCGTGGCGGGCCTGGCGCTGCAGACCGCCAACCTCGGCAAGTCCGAGAACGACGTGATGCGGCTCGCCAACCTGACCAGCACCGTGCTGACGACGCTGCTGCCGCTGTCTGACGATCCGTTTCGAACTGCCGAGAAGATCGGCATTCCGCGCCGCTGCGGCGAACATGCCGGCCTGAACTGGTACCTGCCGCCAGTGCGCGAAGACCCCGCCAATCATCCCTGCCGGGAGGTCGCCGATACCTCCTATCTGCGCCTGCTGGGACTGGCGTTCGTCGAGCCGAGGGTCTTCGGCCGCTTCGTCGGCGGCAGTCTCGGCTACATCCGGCCCTGGATCCCGAGCACGTACCGGGGCAAACCGCACCTCGGGGTCGTCGCGGGGCAGCACTGGGCGTCCTTGCCCGAAGGGTGGTTCACCTGGAGCCGGGTCCTCGACCGGCTGCCGCTGTGGCTGATCTACGTCATCGTGATCGCGCCGGCCGCCGTGCTGGCTGCCGCGCTCGCTTCCGGGCGACTCCGGGAGCCGGGCTTCGCGGCCGTGCTGGCGGCGCTTGCCGTTCTGCCCTTCGCCGTGATCGTCACGGTCACGTTCGGCAACGGCTACGAGGACTCTGCCAAGCAGATGCACCTCGTCTTTACGATGGTGCTGAGCTTCTGGATCCTGCTTGCTTTGGCCGGCCTTGCCCGCGCAGCCGCGCCCAGCGGTCCCGATCGCGCTGCAAGCCGCGATCAGCCCGGGCCGCCGTCGCCCGGCCCGGCCACCTTGCCCATGCCGAAGAGTTCCTGCAGCGCGGTCTTCGCCACGGCGCGCGAGAAGTGGCGACGGATGTTCTCCGCGCCCGCGGCCGACAGCCGCTGCCACAGCGACTCGTCGCGATAGACACGCTCGATGGCAAGAGCGAACTGTTCCGCGTCCTCGGCGACCATCACGTCCTCGCCTGGCGCCAGATGCATGCCCTCGACTGCCGCGGGCGTGGCGACCACCGGCACGCCGTAGCTCATCGCCAGGTTGATCTTGCCCTTGACGCCGGCGCCGTAGCGCAGCGGGGCGATCGACACCCGGCAGTCGGTGAAGAAAGGCGCGACATCGGGGACGTAGCCGGTCACCACGATGTCGGGCGCGGCGAGCGTGCGGATCGTCGACGGCACCTTGCTGCCGACGATGTACGTCTTCACCCCCGGCAGTCGCTGCCTGACCCACGGCAGCACTTCGCGCGCGTACCAGAGCACGGCGTCGACGTTGGGCGGATGCTGGAAGCCGCCGATGAAGACGATCCCTTCGCGTGCGGCGAGCGGCTTGCCCCCGCCCATCGGCTCGTGGATGTTGGACAGTTGCAGCACCTTCGCTTCCGGCACGATCTGCCGCAGCACCTCGACCTCGATCGGCGAGACGACGATCGTCACGTCGGCGCGCCTGATCACGGCCAGTTCCTCCTCGCGGCTGGCGCGCGCCGCCGCCTTCGCCGCCACGCTGCCTTCCAGTTCGGCGAGGCGCTCGCCGCGGAGGAAATGCAGGTCGACCGTGTCGAATGCGACGACGGCCTGCGGCGCGAACTGCCTGATCGCATCGAGGTGCTTCGACGCGATGTAGTGGCGGGCAATGATCACCACGTCGAACTCGCGCCCGCGCGCGTCGAGCAGCTCGGCGATCGACTTGACGTAGGGGTGGAAGAGCACCTCGACGCCGCGCGCCTGCAGGTCGGCCACGTAGGGCTGCCGGTGCTCCAGGTTGTCGGCGACGAACGTCACCTTCGACCCCATCTCGACCGCCAGCTCGAGCATCGCCTGCGTGCGCACCGAGCCGGAATCCTGATCGGGCGTCAGCATGCATGCCTCGATCAGCAGCACACGACGCACCGCCGAGCGGTCGCGCTCCAGTTCCGGGTGCACGCCGTTGTTGCGGTGAGCGGCCAGCACCGCAGCCCACTTCTCGTGGAAGGTGTGGCGGTTCAGTTCCTGATGCCGCTTGACACCGGAAGCCAGGTCAGTGCCGGAGGTCTGCCCCTCGAAGTGAACGACCTTCGCGGCTGGCTGGTAGTAGACCTCGCGCCCGGCGGCGCGCACCGCGAAGGCGAGGTCGGTGTCCTCGTAATAGGCCGGCGCGTAGCGCTTGTCGAATCCGCCGAGCGCGCCGAACAGGGTCGCCGGAATCGCCAGGCAGGCGCCTGAGCAGTAGTCGGCCTGGCGCAGGTAGTTGTACTCGGGCCGGTCGGGGTCGTCGTTGCGGCCGACGTTCCACGCCGAACCATCGCGCCAGACAATGCCGCCGGCCTCCTGCAGCCGGCCGTCGGGGTACACGAGCTTCGCGCCGACGAGGCCCGCTTCGGGGCGGCGCTCGAAGACCGCAAGCAGCGCCTCGAGCCAGCCCTTGGTGACAACGGTGTCGTTATTCAGGAAGACCAGGAACTCGCCACGCGCCAGTTCGGCGCCTCGGTTGCAACTGCCGATGAAGCCGAGGTTTTCCGGGTTGCGCTCGAAACGCACGCCGCTGATCGCCGCCAGCGCCTCGGCGGCGGGCTCCGGCGAAGCGTCGTCGACGACGATGACTTCGCAGCTGTCCAGCGGCGATTCCGCCAGCACGCTCGCCAGGCAGGTGAAGGTCAGCTGGGGCTTGCCGTAGACCGGGATGACGATCGAAACGCGCGGCGAATCGACCGGCGGGAACGCGATCGGGTGAATCTCGGTCGCCTGCGCGTATTCGACCGGCTCCAGCGGACGAAAGCGAGAACCTCCCTTGAGCTTGTGCGCGATCCGCGCGGCCAGGGCGCCTGCGCCCTCCTCACGCAGGATGGCCATTGCCAGTGCGGCCCGCCGCGGCAGTTGGCGCAGGCTGTGCAGCCCGGCGCGGGCGCGCGCCCGCGCCACCCGCGCACGCTGGCCCATTTGTCGGAGCGGGGCCGTCACCCGCCAGCTCCTGGAGTGCTCGAGGTCGATGACCCGCGCCCGCGCCTCCTCGGTCTCGCGCTCCGCCCGCGTCAGCGCCGCCTCGAGGACGCCTCGGCGCCGCTCGAGGCCCTCCGCGCGCGAGTACGCCTCGACAGCCTCGTGCTCGACCTGCGCAAGCGCCGCCTTGACCACATCCATGCGCCAGTCCAGTTCGTCCGCACGCGACCGCGCCTGCCCGGCCTCTTCCCGGGCATGCGCGAGCCCCGCTTCGAGCCCCTCAGCGCGGCGCTCGAGTTCGGCCACCTGAGACTGCGCCTGCCCGGCCTCTTCCCTCGCCTTGACGAGCGCCGACTCGAGCGAATCTGCCCGCTGCGCGAGTTCCAGGAAACGGGACTGCGCCTGTTCAGCCTCGTCCCTGGCCCGCGCGAGATCCGCCTCGAGCCCATCGGCACGCTGGGCGAGTGCCAGCAGACGCCGCTGAACCACGCCATCCTCGCCCTTCGCCTGCGCGAGCGACGTCTCGAGCACGGCGGCACGTTGCTCGAGCTCCGACATGCGCAGCCGAGCCTGGCCGGCTTCGTCCCTGGCCCGGGCAAGCGCCGCCTTGTTTGAATCGAGCTCGGCATCGGCTCGCGACGTTCGGTGCATCAGGTGAGTTCGAGCTTCCATGCGTCCGCAGAGCGCTCCCGCGACAGCCAATTCGCCCAGCGACAGCTCGGCAGCGCGCGCGGCCTCGGGGACCTGCAGATGCCGCGGCAGCAAGGAAGGCCACTCGCCGGCGGCAGGCGGCGCCGTCCCCGACAGCGGCGCGAGGTATCGCTCCGCGTAGGCACTGGGTGAAGCGGCCACCGCCGCGGGTACATCGCGCGCCGGCTGCGGCGATACAGACGCGAGGAGAGCCTCGTTCCAGGCAGCAGCGGGGGCATCCCACGGCAGGAGTCGGAAGGTGGGGTGCGCCGACAGCCGCTCCGGCAACGCCCCCACGTCCGAGGCGACGATCGGACTGCCGGTCGTCAGAGCAGCGGACAGCGCGTAGGTGTAGGTCTCCGGCCACTGGACCGGAAACCAGAGCACGTCCGGGTGCTCTGCGGCCAGCAGCGCGGCGAGGTCTCCTTCCTGGTACTCGCCGGTCATCGACAGCCGCGACAGCGGCAGCGGCGGCAGCGGTGCGGCCGTCGCGCCGATGATGCGGAACGAAAGCGGCAAGTCACGGGCGTGCGCATCCTGGGCGCACGCCAGCACCCGGTCGAAGCCCTTCTCGCGCGAGAGCATGCCCACGGTCGCCACGCGCGTCACCGGGCGCGTCGGCGGCGGTGCCTCGGGGTGTTGCCAGACCTCGGCCCGCATGCCCGGCACGTAGCGCCCGATCCTTGCGGCGACATCGTTCGACGGCGCGATCACCCGCGCCGCGCTGAGCAGCAGCGTCGCGAACGCGTCCCGCCAGCCCATGATGTCGAGCGGCCACTGCGGCGGGCGCTTCGCCAGGCACGCCGCACAGCCGCTCTCGCCGGGCTCGCCGCAGTAGCGCCCGGCCTCTGTCACCAGCTGATACTGCGGACAGATCGCGACGTAGTCGTGCAGCGTGACGTCGTAAGGCAGCGCGGTCGCACGCGGCAGATCGAGCACCGCGCGCGGCAGGCCATGCACGTGGTGGAAATGCAATCGCACGGCGCCGAGCGAGCGCAGCACCCGCGCCAGCAGCGGCAGATCGGACGCCAGTTCGAAGTACAGCCGCTCGCCCGAGTCGCGGGCGCGCAGGCACACCGTATCGCCGGCCGCCGGCTCGATGAACAGCACGCTCGACTGCGCGGCGACCAGCGCCGCGAGATCGTCGACGTGGCGCCGCACGCCGCCGCCCCAGCCGTGCACGACGAACACCAGCGCCGGCCGCCCCGTCGCAGCGACTGCACGTGTGGCGTCCATGCTCAAGGTGCCGGTCTCCTCGGAGAAGTGTCGGGCGGCGCTGCCACGTTCCCAATGCGCCAAGTTGACGTGCGCAAGTGGCAAGGGGCGTGATTCTAACGTTGGCCACCTTCTCGCCTTGCCGGCCAGAGGCGCTCGCTGCCTGCCAAGCAAGTCGGACCAGTCAGTGTCCGGCAACGGGAGCCAATACGTTGTCGGACGCAGCGCCACTGCGTGACGAATCAAGAGGCGCTGGCGGCGCGGCACCGTTCATCCGCTGCCTCGAACTCGTGGCGGGCAGTGGGCATAATTCCAGCCGGCCGCGGCTCTCGGACTTCTCGATCTCGCTTCCTGTCGGGCCAGGCTGCGCGACAGGATCCTGAGTTGCGCGTCGTCCGATCGTCGCTCGCTTTCTCCGAAACTGGGCCAAGCGTGGGCACCACTCGTTCCATCCGTTTCGACTTGCTCAGGCGGCTGCATAGAAGCGTGCAGGAGCGGCTGTCCGATCATGGCGCCGACTTCCTGCTTGCGATTGCGCTGTTTGTCGCAAGTTCGATCTTCTTTTATCTGTTCGCAAGGCTCTCGATCGAGTACGGTGGATCGGACGTATCCCTTGCCGGTGCCTGCACCAAGGACTGCGACTGGTACGCCACGATCATCCAGGACGGATATCACCTGGAGCCAGTTGCCCACCCGAAGCGCGACGCTGCGAACTGGGCATTTTTCCCTGCCTTCCCCCTTGCCGCCAAGCTCATATCCACGCTGGGCGGGTACTCCCCCGACGCCGCGCTGGTAATCACAGGCAAGCTGTTTTTCCTCGGTTGCATCTTCGTCTTCTTGGTTGCTGCCCGGAGGGAACTCGGCTTGGAGGCACGGTACCCGGCCGGCATCCTGGTCGCCTTCAACCCCTACTTGGTCTACGCACACGCAGGCTACTCGGAGCCCTTGTACTTCCTTCTGACGGCGATGGCCTTTGTTGCCGCGGGAAGCCGGCGATGGGTCATGGCCGGACTGGCGGCCGGCGCGCTTTCGGCCACAAGGTTGGTGGGCGCACTTTTCGGCATTGCGCTGCTGATCGAGATCTGGAGGAGTGGCGCCCTTGCCAATCGGCGATCATGGCCGACACTGTTGCTCGCGCTGTTGCTCTGCCCTCTGGGCCTGGCGCTGTTCATGGCCTACTTGCATGTCCACCTGGGCGACGCGCTCGCCTTCAAGCATGTGCAGGTCGCCTGGGGCCGCGAGATATCCAATCCGCTGCAGAACCTCGCCGACGGTTTGGCGCTCAGGTTGGGCGGCTGGTCTGTCTACTTCACGCTTTGTGCGGCAGCAGCGATCGGCGTGTCGGCCTCGCTCGCCTGGCGCGGACGCTACGGCCATGCGGCATTTCTTCTCGGCGCGATTCTCGTTCCGCTCAGCACCGGCCTCATTTCGCTGCCTCGGTATGTCTTCTGGCAGTTTCCCTTTCTGTTCGGGGTGCTGGAAATAGTGTCGAAAAGCAAACTCACCGCACTGGGCTACGTGGTGTTTTCCTCGGCCACGGCCGGTCTCATGGTGGTGGCTTGGTTCACCAACAAGCCGTTCGTCTGGTGAAGGAGCGACGTTGCGCGCAATCCAGACTGCAATCATTGCGCTCCTTGTCGTGTTCTATGGCGTGGTGGCCTATCTCGCCCTTTCGCCACGGGTTGGCGACGAGTATCGCGCCTATTACGTCGACAGGGCCACGCCGGAATGGCGCCCGGTTCGGTATCCGGCCCAACCGCATGAAGGCTTCGACCTTTCTCGGCCGGGCTATCCCGCGTTCGTTCGCTACACCGCCGGCATCAGCGGCCACGAGGGCTGGGGCAGATGGACGGATGCCCGTCTCTTCCCTTTCGCGCGAATAGTCTTCAACTCGAAGTTCGCCGGCACCGTCTGTGTGTCACTGGTGGCAAGACCGGCCGGCAAACAGTTGGGCAGGGAGGTGATTGTCCGTTTCGGCGGGCAGGATAGGCGCTTTGTCACAAGCGAGGATTCGGCAGTGCAGTACCAGCTCGACTTCTCGTTGGACAAGCCGTCGGACGTTCTGGACATCGTGGCGAGCGCGCCCGCTCGACCGCGAGAATGGGACGCTTCGAACTCCGACCCCAGAAAGCTGGGGCTCGCCTTGCATCGGCTGGTCATTCGTCCGGGACGTTGCGACGAGGGGGAGGCTGCACGTAGTCCGTCGTAGTCGCGGCCGCTCATCTGCAGAGGTCGCTGGCGATTCGAGCGCTGCTCAGCCGGGCTTGGCTTCGACGATCCGCAGCACGAGACCAGGAACGAACCCGCCGGCGTCTGGCCAGGGATAGGCCCGCACCGCCGCACGGGGGGGCTCGGCGCGGACGAAGCCGGCGATCGCGGCGTGGGCGTCGAGCGGGTTGGCATGACCGTAGCCGATCACCACGCCGGCGTCGTCGGTGAATACCCAGAACGCCGCGCGTACGCGCGGAAAGGAAGGCGGCAGGCCGGCCTCGATCTCGAGCGCCGCCACCCCGGCGTCGCTCGTGAAGCGCCGGGCAGTGGCCACGCCCTCCGCCGGAAAGACTTCCGACGGTAAATCGGCAGGCCGGCTTCCGAGCCTGCCGGCGGCCGGGTGGGCGAACATGGCGATGCGCGCCTCGCGCACGCGCGGCAGGCCAGCCTTCACCTCCTCAGGCACCGTCTCGCCCTGGAACAGCGACGCCGAGTAGACGTCCGTCAGCACGGCGCTGGCCTGGTGCCGGATCAGCGCCTGGGTGTAGCGGGCCCACTGCATCCAGCCGAGGTTGCCGGCCAGCGCCGCGGCAGCGAACAGCGTCACTGACGCCACGACCCACCGACTTGCCGCCTCGCGCGCGGCGGCCTCGTCGCGAGGCGGGCGGCCGAGGGCGATCAGGGCCAACCCCGCCCAGAACAGGCAGGGCCAAGGCAGGTAGCGATTCGCATAGACCTGCGCCGGATGGACTTCGAAGTACGTGAGCCGGCTGAGCGCGACGACGCCGGCCACGCCGAGCCCGAACCAGGCGAACACCAACCCGGCGAAGCGGGTGCGGGTCATCGCCCGCCGGCGCCAGGCGTTGATGCTCTGCACGAAGAGCGCCGCCACGCCTGCGGCGCCGACCGCCGCCTGCGGGCCTGCACTGCTCCAGACATCGCCGAACAACGCAGCGTAGGCACCCGAGGTCCAGCCGGCCAGGCGGCGGAGCCAGTCGAAGGGCAGCGCCCCCGTCTGGCTCGCATCGAGGAGAGGCAGCAGCACGTACATCAGCGGCGAGGCGAGCCACTGCGCGGCTATGCGGGCGTTGGCAAGCGGCCGGACCTGCAGCACGCCCGAGACGCCCTGCCCGCCGGGCAGCGCGAAGTACGCGGCGAGGGTCACGCCGAGCGCGGCGAAGACGAAGACGATGTGCGCCCAGCGGGCGCGCGCGATGGCGAGAGACAGGGCGAGCGCGACGAACAGGGCGATGCCGGCGCCGAACGAGAACGTCGCCGCGAAGCAGCAGGCGCAGGCGACGACGATCTCGCGGCCGATGCCGCGCTCGCCGCCAGCGAGACGGGCGCCGACGGCCGCCGTCACCGCTGCCAGCAGGGTAATCAGGTAGGCCGCGACCGATTCGTTCGGATGCATCAGCATGCGGCCGTTGGCGAGCCAGAACACCGCCACGGCGATCGCCACCGCACCCGCCGCCTGCGCGAGGCCGCTGATCGCGCGGTCGCGCAGCACGATGCGCCAGCCCACCAGCACGGTGCCGATGGCGAACGCGAGGCCCACCGCCCACTGCAGCCACAGATTGCCCCTGAACCAGGCGATCTCCGCCACGCGCAGCAGGTTGGTGATGATGGGCCGGTGCCCGTTGTCGAGGAACAGCACGCTGTCGGGAAACGGCAGCGAAAGCAGGACCCCGTAGCTGCGCCACTGGTCCGCGTACAGGTCGCGCCAGCCATAGAGCGACACTGCATAGACGCCCCAGACAAGGGCGATGCCGGCCAGGCCGAGGAGGACCGGGCGCAGTCGGTGGGCTGAATTCATCCGGGCGTCGATTTCTGGTTGGCACAATGGCGGAAAGGGGCTGCGTCAGGGAGCACCCCGCAGCAGGCGGGCGCCGCAGACGAAACGCCGCCGCCGGTCAAGGTCGGGCGTGAGGTTCCTGCGCCATTCGCTCGTCGGCGCCGCCGGCACGGCGGCCCGCTGCGGGCTGCTCTTCGCGCCGGCGCAGGCGGGCGTTGCCGGCCCCGTTCTCACATCCACCGTCGTGGCCATCGTGGGCGTAATCGTAAACTAGCCCCTTAACCGTACGTACCCGTTCGCCAGCCGCAGGCGGCAGCACAGGCGCGTTGGATCCGCGGCTACACGGAGCGCGAGTCCGCTGGCAACGAGTTCTATTTCGTTGTCGAGCGGTGTGAGGGCCCGCCCCTGCGGGACGGCGCGCCTGTACGACTTCAGCCCGCCCGCGCACCCGGACTCCTTTTCCTGGGGCAACTGGATTCGCGACAAGTCAAAGACCCGGTACGCCGCTGTCGACTCGGCGTTGCTCGTCTACGAAATGGGCTTCGTGCGGCTGGGCTTCTCGGCGGGCCGCTGCGAGGTGCGCAAGGGAAGCACGAAGGTCATCGCCGTTCACCGGAAGGCCGGCGCCCAGGTCACTTCCGAAGACAGCGACAATGTCCACATGCGCTTAACCAAGGCGGATGTCGAGCGCGTCAAGCCCAAACTAATGGCGCTTCTCAGCCGCGCCGGCGCGGGCACGCAGGCGTAGTCGCCTCTCGGGGAAACGCCAGCCGGCCTACCCGCTGCGTCCCGGCAGTATGGCCAGGCGCGCGGCGAGGAATGTCACGGGGACGGTCACCGCGATGGCGGCGAGCAGGGCGATCCGCTCGCCGGTGCCCAGCACGTCGACGAACAGCCAGAGCAACGCCCCGGTCAGCGTGAACTGGACGACGTAGACCAGCGGGAAGCGGAGCAGCGAGCGCCAGTTCATCGGCTGGCGGAACACGAAGACCGAGTTCAGCGCGTAGGACAGCACGATGCCGACCACGTACGCTGTCGAATACGCGGCGAGGTAGCCGAGCAGCGGCAACAGCAGCAGGTACAGGCCGTAAGTGATGCCGGTGTTGATACCGCCGGAGACCAGGAAGCGGATGAACTGCAAGCCCTATCCGCCCCGCTGGCCGAGCCAGCGCTGGAACTCCGGGTAGCTCCGGATGTAGTCGGCGGGGTCGTAGTAGTCGGAGGCGAAGACCAGCAGGACCGCGTCGGCGGTGTACTTGTATTGGATGCCCCAGATGCCGGCCGGGATGTGCAGGCCGAGGTTCGGCCGGTCGAGGGTCACCTGCCGCCGCCGCGCGCCGTCGTCGACCACAACCGCGCACGAACCCCGGATGCAGATCAGGAACTGGTCGCACTGCTTGTGGGCGTGCTCGCCGCGAACTTCCTTGCTGGGCACGTCGAACACCAAGAAGTAGCGCTTCGGCCGGAACGGAACGCTGCGCTCGAACTCGCCCACGCTCAGGTTGCCGCGCAGGTCCTTGACGAGCGGCAGCTTGTACAGCGCCGCCGCGCCGACGCCCACCGGTCCGGCGGCAGGCTGCGCCTCGGCCGTCGTCGCCTCCTTGCCTTCCTCGGGGTCTTCCGAGCCGACGTAGCCGACGATGCGCGCCGGGTTGCCGACAGCGATGGCGAACGGCGGCACCGAGCGGGTGACCACGGCGCCGGCGCCGACCATCGCCTGCTGTCCGATCTCCAGGCCGGGCAGAATGGTCGCATTGGCGCCGATCGACGCGCCGCGGCGAACGATCGTCCGTGCGAACCGTTCCGGCCGCTGCCGGCTGCGCGGGCGCGGGTCGTTGGTAAAGGTCGCGTTCGGGCCGACGAACACGTCGTCCTCCAGCGACACGCCGTCCCACAGCTGCACGCCGCACTTAACCGTCACCCGGTCGCCGACGACGACGTCGTTCTCGACGAACACGCCGTCGCAGAGGTTGCAGTCGGCGCCGATCCGCGCCCCCGGCAGCACGTGGGCGAAGGCCCAGATGCGCGTGCGCGGCCCGACCGAGGCGCTCTCGCAGATGCCGTTCGGGTGCAGGAAGAAATCAGCCATGGCGATCCTCTCGTGTGGCGGCAGGCTCGGCAGCAAGCTGTGGCGCCTTCGCGCCGCCCGCCGCGACCGGCGGCGCGCCGCCGAAGCTGCGGCGCAGGCGCACGATCGCCAGCGGCCGCCCCTTGGTGTTCTCGAAGCCCCGCCAGGCGTAGGTGCCGACGATGCCCAGGCCGAGCGCGTTCAGACCGCCGAAGAACAGCACGGTCAGCGCGGTCGCCGCATAGCCCGGCACCGGGATCTCGCCGACCAGCTTCGCCGCGATCACCATCAGCCCGAGGACCAGCGAGATGATTAGTCCGCCGAGGCCGAAGAACAGCAGCAGCCGGATCGGCAGGTCGGTGAAGGAAAAGACGCTGTCGAACAGGTAGTTGAGCTTGCGGCCGAAAGACCACGCGCTCTTGCCGTGCCGGCGCTCGCGCCGGCCGTAGCTGATCTCGCTGCGCCGGAAGCCCAGCCAGAAGATCAGCCCGACCAGCGAGCTGTTCGATTCCTGCAGGTGCAGCAGTTCGTCGCGGAAGCGCTCGTTGCAGCCGAAGACGTCGACGCCCCCCTTCGGGATGTCGGGGATGACGAACCGCTTGTACAGCCGCCAGAAGGCCGTCGAGGCGAGCCGGGTGGCGAGCGGATCCTCGCGCTTCTCGCGGCAGCCAATGACCACGTCGCAGGCGTCGCCCTGCAGGCCGGCGCTGAACTCGATCAGCAGCTCGGTCGGTTCCTGCAGGTCGGCGGCGATCACGCCGAAGGCGCTTCCCGACGCAGCGGCCAGCCCGCTGCGGATCGCCGCAAACGAACCGAAGTTGCGCGAATGCAGCAGCAGCTGCGAACGGAACGGCGCCGAGGGCAGCAGCTCCGCCAGGACCTGGTAGCTGCGGTCCGGGCTGCCGTCGACGACGAACACCACCTCGAGCGGCTCGCCGGTGCGCCGCCGCATCTCGGCGGCGACCTCACCGAGCTCCGCGATGAGCTCCGGCAGCGACTGCTCGTTGCGGTAGACCGGGATGACGGCGGAGAACACGGCCGGCTACCAGGCGTTGACCGCATCGGCGACCGCCGCCACTTCACCGTCAGTCATTTCCGGGAAGCAAGGCAGCGTCAGGACTTCCCGGCAGGCCGCCTCGGCGACTGGGCTGCGCGGCTCACCGCCGCCCGCACCGAAGGCCGGCTGCTGGTAGTCGAGCAGCGGGTAGTGCACGTCGGAGGCGATCCCCCGCGAGCGAAGATGCGCCTGCAGCGACTGCCGGTCGGCCGTCCGCACCACGTACAGATGGGCCACGTAATCCTCGCCGAAGTGCCGCGGGCACCTCACCTTCGGATGGCGGATGCCGCCGCTCAGCCGCCGCGCGATGTCGCGCCGGCGCTCGTTCCAGCCGTCGAGCATCGGCAGCTTGGCGCGCAGGACGGCCGCCTGCATTTCGTCCAGCCGGCTATTCCGCCCCCCCGCCAGTTCGTTCCGGTACTTGCCGGCCCAGCCGTACTGGCGAAGCATGCGGAGCCGGTCCCCGAGTTCAGCGCTGCCGGTGACCAGTGCGCCGCCGTCGCCCAGCGCGCCGAGGTTCTTGGTCGGATAGAAGGAGAAACAGCCGACGTCGCCGAAGGTCCCCGCCATCGTTCCCCCGAGGCGCGCGCCGTGCGCCTGCGCGCAGTCCTCGATCAGGGACACGCCGGCCTCCTTCGCCGCGCGCGCGATGGCAGCAATGCCCGGCACCAGGCGCCCGTACAGGTGGGTGACGATCAGCGCCGCCGCCGGGGCGGCATCGAGCCGGCGCCGGACCTCGGCCGCGTCGACGAGCAGCGTGTCGTCGTCGACGTCGACGTACACCGGTTCGGCGCCCGCCGCCCGGATCGCGGTGGTGCTGTAGGCGCCGGCGTTGGCAACCGTCAGCACCCGCCCGCCCGAGCCGACGCCGCAGGCGCGCAGCGCCAGTTCGAGGGCATCGGTGCCGTTGGCGACACCGATGCAGTGCCCGCCGCCGCAGTACGCCGCGAACTCGGCCTCAAAGGCCTCCAGTTCCCGGCCGAGGACGAACCAGCCGCTGTCGACCACTCGGGCGACGGCGGCCTTCAGCGCGTCGCCCTGCGACGCCGTGTGCCGGCGCAGATCGTTGATCGCATCGAGTCGGATCATCGGCAACCCTCTTTCATCGGATGAACCTGCGGCATGCCGGCCCGGCTGCTCACGCGAATGTCTCCGCCGCGTCGAGCAACGGCGCCGCCGCGTCCTTCGCCGCCAGGATGGGCTCGCCCTGCAGCGGCCAGTCGA